>OZ247491.1:20000-1060000 GCA_965233445.1 Hoeflea sp. | reverse complement strand
CGCTGACATTTTCACCAACTACCCCTATTCCGAGGGAGAGGCCTTCGCCCGCCACGAGCGCGCGTGGTACGACGGCGACGGCGCGCAGCAGACCTATTGGTACCGAGTGCGGAAGTCCGTGCAGAAGCGTATGAAGCGGCCACCGAACCGAACCGGATAACTTTCACTCCCGCAAAGCAGCGCAGGGATGCATAGACACCGTGTCGTATTCCAGTAGGTTCGCAATGTTGAAATGCTTTGGTTGGCATGGGGGATATCAAACATTGCGAGTTTTCATCGCCAATTTCGGTCGTGAGAATTACGAGTGGCCAGAGTGCAGGCGTCGCGGAACAGTAGCGACGATGAATGAGGTCAACGCTCAACAGCTTTGGGAAGCTGGGGACCGTGAAGCCTACATAACCTCACGAATGCAGGGGAAGACCGCAGCGGGGTTGACGCCCACGCGTGCGGTCGCGGCGCGCTGGTACAACCTTATGACCATCGTTACTGAGACCTCAGGAGATATATGGATACACAGGGACGGCGAAAAAGTCTGGTGGACCAAGTCTACTTCGGAACAGCCAGCTTTCGAACGCAAGACAGAACCTGTCGGGTTTAAACGCGACGTCATTGTTTGCCATAAGCCTTGCGCGGAGTGGTCCGACCGCAGCCGTACCGGCCAGGAACTATTCTGGCGCTCACTCCATCCGAAAGCGAAAGATTTCCTGTCTACGGAAGCCACTCTTCAGGAGCTCAGCGATGACTACGCAGCGTATGCCACCGCGCTCATCGATGGGGACGACCTGTCCGAATGGCACTCGAGGCCATTGTGGCGACGAAAAAACGACAACGCCAAAGCGCAGCATAATCCCGTCACCAGCTATGACGAAAAGCGAATTGCTGCCTATCGGGAAGCTTCCGAACGAATGGCACTTACCGTGCTCAAAACTGTGAAGACAGCGAACGGTCAGGAGGTTGTTAGGACACTTAAGGACAAAAGGTTTTTGTTCAACGACCAAGCCAGCCTGGAGCGGCACATTCTCGAACTCTTGGAGCGCCAAGAGCATAGGTGTGCGCTAACAGATCTACGTCTGGACTATGACGAGCGCGGGGGAGACAAGCAGTTTTTCTGCTCTGTCGACCGCATCGACAGCTCTGGCCACTACGAGCCGGGCAATCTTCAAATCGTCTGTCGCTTTGTCAATTTTTGGAAAGGTGCCAGTGACGACGGGGAGTTCAGACGCCTGATCAAAGAGGTTCGGACAATCAAAAGCGACGAATAGGGTTCAGGCGAAATAATCGTGCCTGCGCGGGAAGTGGTGCCGCTTACGTGACTCGAACACGTGACCCCATCATTACGAATGATGTGCTCTACCAACTGAGCTAAAGCGGCTTGCCGTCATGCGGCCGGGTTGTCGGACGGTACCGGTCCCGATTGGATGGAGCGCAGATACCGTGATTGCTGCGCAAATTCAAGTCGGCTTGTCGTCCGCGACACTGATTTCGAGGCTTGAGGCAAATCCCTTGGCGCAAGGGGACCGCCCGGATATCTGCGACCGGACCGAGAAAGCTTGTCGGAGCGCGAGAACCACCCTGATCAGCCGGACCGTGCAGCAGTGCCCTGATCTCCCGCGAGCGGGTCCGGGCCATACTCGTTGGGTCCGTCGGTGCCTTTCTGGGCGAACATGAACAGCAGGATCAGAGAGCCCACGAGCGGGATCAAGACCAGGAGCAGCCACCAGGCAGATCTTCCGGTGTCATGCATACGCCGACCGCCGACGCAAACCGCCGGCACCAGTATTGCGAGGCTGAAAAGCGCCTGCAAGACCTGGGCCTCGCCGAACAGGATCGCGTCAACGATGCCCAGCACCAGGTTGCAGAGAAAGACAAACAGGAAGAACCACCAGTATTCCGATCGTCGGGCGCGTCCGGCAATCGTGGCGTACTTCTCCTTCAGGCAGATGCGGACGGCGGTCTGAAAATCCATGCGACTGCTCCCTCTATGTAACCTCAACCAAATTGAGACCATCGAGGTGCATCTTGTCCAGCCCAAAGAAGGCTCGGCGTTAAGGGTCTAAAGCTTCAGCCGCTCGCGCGCCGCCTGGTATTCGGCTTCCAGCCGGTCGACCAGAGCGGCCACCGGACCGCGGGACTTGACCGCGCCGATCCCCTGGCCGCAGCCCCAGATGTCCTTCCAGGCCTTGGCGCCGGATGCGGCGCCGTCAAAATTCATCTTGCTCGGGTCGGCGACGGGCAGATTGTCCGGATCCATTCCCGAAGCCGTAATGGAAGGCTTGAGATAGTTGCCGTGGATACCGGTGAAGTAATTGGAATAGACGATGTCGCTCGCGCCCGAATCGACGATCATCTGCTTGTAGTCATCGGCGGCTCGCGCCTCGTCCGTCGCAATGAAGGGCGAGCCAATATAGGCCATGTCGGCGCCCATCGCCTGGGCCGCGAGAATTGCGCCGCCGGTGGCGATCGATCCCGAGAGCAGCAGCGGCCCGTCAAACCATTCACGAATCTCCTGGATCAGCGCAAAGGGCGAGAGCGGGCCGGCATGGCCGCCGGCGCCGGCCGCGACCGCGATCAAGCCGTCGGCGCCCTTGCGGATCGCCGAGTTCGCATGGCGGTTGTTGATGATGTCGTGCAAAACGATCCCTCCATAGGAATGGATCGCGTCATTGACCTCGGGAACGGCACCGAGCGAAGAGATGACGACCGGCACCTTGTATTTGACGCACATGGTCAGGTCGTGTTCGAGCCGTGTGTTGGAGCGGTGGACGATCTGGTTGACCGCGAAAGGTGCGGCTGGACGGTCCGGGTTCCTGGCGTTGTGGTCGGCCAGACCCTCGGTGATTTCGGCCAGCCATTCATCGACCTGTGATTCCGGCCGTGCATTGAGCGCGGGGAAGGATCCCATGACACCGGCCTTGCATTGCGCCATGACGAGCGGCGGATGCGAAATGATGAACAACGGAGCTGCCACCACAGGCAGGCGAAAATTGTCCCTCAGGATGGCAGGAAGTGTCATGTGGCCTCGCAGATCGAAAATGACGTTTACGCAAACGTCAATTTCCTTAACAGAGCCGGACAATGCTGAAAAGGCATGAAAGCGCAAGCGCCGAAACGCGCAGCGACGGCCTCGTGCTTGAGTTTTGACGGCTTAGCCGCTACGCACATCGCTTATTCGGTGGTTTCGGCAATGCATTTGAACGCGCCCGGGCCGGGCGAAACGGAGTCGGAAGAGTGAAGGGTATGGAAGCGGCAATTCGCGGCGCACTGGAGCGGGCGGGCATCCCCGGCGCTCAGGCGCGCGTACGTATCTATGATTCCGCCCGGCTTGCACTCGACCGCAGTCTCGAGCGCCAAGGCGTGAACGAGCCGGACAAGGTCGCGGCCCATCGATTGCGGCTTGAGGATCTGATCGCCAATATCGAAGCCGAGTGGCAGCCCCAGATCACCGACGAGCCGACAGAACCCGTATCGGGTATCAAACCCGCCACACCCTCAGCGGACTTCGCCGCCGTGGTCCACCCGGATTCGGTGGAAGCAGGCAATGCGGAAGACGACTGGGCGCCCCGTCCCGAGCAGAATGAAAGCCGGGCTGACCGGTCGGGCGACCCCGTCGTGCCGCCGCCAGTCGGTTCGCCAGAAGGCCAGGCTGTCCAACCGCCAAGATCCGGCACCGGACCGGATCGTCCCGGAAGCCTCGATTTTGCGCCCGATGTTCGCGGCGGCGCTGCGCCGACACCAACCACCGGCGCTGCTGTCTCGACCGGCTTCCCGGAGCCGGAGCCCGGCTTTTCGCAACCGCGGAAGGCCCCCGAACCGGATCCGGCCGAACGGAAGAAGTCCCGGAAACTTCTCAAGAGCAAAAGGGAAAAGCGCCGCAGACCGGTCTTCGCAGCATTCTTCTCCGCCGCCGTGATGCTTTCCTTCATCGGCATCGGCGTCTGGTGGCTGATCGAGAGCGGCGCGCTGACCACCGCGGAACAGCGCGATACCGGCGTGCCCAACCCGCCGCCGTCACTGACCCGTGACGATTTTGCGGGCGGACCGCAGCAATTGACACCCGGGTCCGGCTTTTCGGGCGAATGGTCAAGCGTCTACACGCCAGGACGGGACGGAGACGCGGTTGCGCGAGCGAGCGCAAGCGCCAACGTGATCGAGGACGAGGGCGAAACCGTTCTGGAAATCGTCTCGCGCGCCGGCGACGAGGCCGGCGAGGTGCTGGTGCCGCTCGGAGCCGACGTCATGCAGGCGCTTGCGGGCCGCAAGTCGGCTCTCGCCATTTCCGTCCGCTCGACTTCGTCGGAGCCGACGCAGATCTATATCAAATGTGACTTTCCATTGCTCGGCGGATGCGGCCGCCGCCGTTTCGACGTGACCTACGACACCTCCGACATCCTGCTCAGCCTTGACTATGACCGGGCCCTGGCGCCAAACGACGCCGGCTACCTTGTGATCAACAGCGACATCACAGGGAGCGGCAAGGGGATCGAACTTCTGGCGATCCGGATCCGGCCGCTGAGCTGAGCTGAACGGGTGCCGTGACCGAACAGGCGCAAGTCATTCCTGTGGCACAGACGCGGCCTTCGCGGTTTCCGGTGAGGCTTTCCGCGTCAGTTCACACATCGCCTGATGCTGGCTCAGAAACACCTTGCCCGTAAGATGGTCGAGAAAGTCGCTTCTTGCGAGCCGATCCATGACCGGTCCCTTTATCTCGCTCAGGTGAAACCGGACATCGAGCGCAGCAAGTCTCTCGTTGATGGCCTCGAGCGATTCCAGCGCACTCATGTCGATCTCGTTGACCGCCGGGCACATCAGCACGAAATGCTCAAGACCGGGCCGCGCGGCGACCATGTCGTAGACCTTGTCCTCGAGAAAGCGCGCATTGGCGAAGTAGAGGCTTTCATCGACACGCAAGGTGAGAACCGAGGGATCGGTTTCAACGGCATGACGCCTGATGTTGCGGAAATGCTCGGTGCCGGGAACTCGCCCGACGACCGCCATGTGCGGCCGTGAAGACTTGTAGAGATGAATAAGGATTGACAGGAGCACTCCGGCAGTCACTCCGACTTCCACTCCGAAACCGAGCGTGAGCAGGATGGTTGCGCTAACTGCGGCAAAATCGGCCCGCGAATAGGCCCATGTCTTCTTCAGGATCGACAGGTCGACCAATGACAGAACCGCAACGATGATGGTGGCCGCAAGCGTGGCCTGAGGCAGGTGATAGATCAGCGGCGTGAGGAGCAAGGCTGCGATCATCAGGCCCACAGCGGTGTAGGCGCCGGCGGCGGGCGTTTCCGCCCCGGCATCGAAATTGACCACCGAACGGGCGAAGCCGCCTGTTACCGGATAGCCGCCGGTGAAGGCTGCGCCGACATTGGCGGCGCCAAGCCCTATGAGTTCCTGGTCGGGAACGATCCGCTGGCGTTTGCGCGCGGCAAGCGTCTGAGCGACCGAGACGGATTCCACAAAACCGATGATCGAGATCAGAACCGCCGAGCCGACAAGCGATCCCCAGAGATCAGGCGAGAAGGACGGCAGCGTCAAGGGAGGAAGGCCCTGAGGAACGTCGCCGACAACGCGGACTCCCTGGGTCTTGCTGAGATCGAAGGCCCATGCCGCAAGCGTGGTGACCACGACGGCCGCGACCGGTCCCGCCTTGGCAAAGACGCCCGCGACTTTGCGGTTCATCCCCGTTGCAAGCAGAAGCGGCATCAAACCCTTGCGGACCCAGAACAAAAAGGCCGTCGCCCCCGCCCCGATGAGGAGCGTCACCGGATTGATCTCACCCAGGTTCTCGTAAAGAGGCATCACCTGCTCCGGCAGCGTGGCCCCGCCCCCGGAGATCCCGAGAACGTGCCGCAACTGGCTGAGCGCGATCAGGATGCCGGAAGCGGTGATGAAGCCGGCAATGACGGGGTGTGAGAGGAAGTTGGCAAGAAAACCGAGGCGGAAGACCCCGAGCAGGATCAGGAACAGGCCTGAAAGAAAGGCGAGCGTGACCGCTGCCAGAAGCAGTTCCGGAGAGCCGGGTTCGGCAAGGTTGCCGATCGCGGCCGCCGTCATTAGCGAAACGACCGCAACCGGTCCGACGGCGAGCGCCCGGCTGGTGCCGAAAATCGCATAAAGCACGATCGGCGCGATCGACGCATAGATGCCGGTTTCTGCAGGAAGCCCTGCGAGCAGCGCATAGGCCAGCGACTGCGGGATCAGCATGATGGTGACGATGATCGCCGCGACCAGATCATTGCCGAAGGCGTCACGGTTGTAGCGCCTCCCCCAATCGAGGACGGGAAGGAAACGCCTGATGCGGTCATCGCCGCCATTGTTGTTCAGCATGTCCATTTCCTTGGTTCCTGATGTGGTGCCACAGGCGGCACAGTTTGGCCTGCGCCATCGGTTCCACTCGCGGGATTGCAATGTTGTGACGCGTTGGTGCGTTCAGCTCATGATTTCGGGCTTTGCCATCCATTCCCTGCCGCGCAGCATGCCCTTCCAGTAGACGGGCGGGAGCAGTCGCTCCTTGAGCAGCCAGGAAAGCCGGCTCGGCCTGGTTCCGTCGATCAGGAAGCCGGGGAAGCTCGGCAACAGCTTGCCGCCATACCCGAATTCGGCGAGAACGATCTTTCCGCGCTCAACCGTGAGCGGACACGAACCATAGCCATCGTAATGGGCGACGCCACCAACGCGGCCCATGTCCGCCAGCAGATTGTTGGCGACAATCGGCGCCTGCTTGCGCGCTGCCGCGGCGGTCTTGGCATTGGGCGCGTTCATGACGTCACCAAGCGACCAGATGTTCTCGAAGGTCTTGTGACGGAGCGTTGTCTGATCGACATCAACCCAGCCGGCGCCGTCGGCCAACGGACTGACCCGGATGAAGTCCGGCGCTGTCTGTGGCGGCACGACATGGATCATGTCAAAGCTCTTTTTGACGGTTTCCCTGGTGCCGTCGGTCGTGGTTCTCTCGAACCAGGCCGTTTGTGAAGGGCCGTCGATGCGCACTAGATTGTGCCCGAAGCTGAGCTTTGCATTGTATTTCTCGATATAGCTCTCGAGCGCCGGGACATAATCCTTCACGCCGAAGAGCACGCCGCCTGCATTGCAGAACTCGATGTCGATGTCCTTGAGCGTACCGGAGCGATACCAGTGGTCGGCGGACAGATAGAGGGCCTTTTGCGGCGCGCCGGCGCACTTGATCGGCATGGGCGGCTGGGTGAAGATCGCCTTGCCTTGCTTGAGCCTTTTTACCAGTTCCCAGGTGTAGGGGGCGAGATCGTAGCGGTAGTTGGAGGTCACTCCGTTCCGCCCAAGTGTTTCGGGCAATCCCTCGACCGCATCCCAGTCAAGCTTGAGGCCGGGTGCGACGATCAGCCGGTTGTAGCGGACAACGCGGCATCCATCGAGAACGAGCGCATTCTTGTCCGGCTCGAAAGCAGCAACCGCAGCCTTGATCCAGGCTACGCCCCGGGGGATCAGCGAAGCCATGGTGCGCGCGGTCACGCCGGGTGAGAACACGCCGCCGCCAACCATGGTCCAGCCGGGCTGGTAGTAATGGACATCCTGCGGATCGATGATCGCAATATCGAGATCGCGAGCGCGTGCCAGCAGGCTGGCAGCCACCGAAATGCCGGCCGCGCCGCCCCCGACAATGACGATGTCGTGGCTCGCGTCCGCCGTGTCGGTTGGCGTCTTGCCGCCATTGGCGATGCGGCGCACCACGCCAGCCATGTCGTAGCCGGCGGATTTGGTTGCCTTGAGGATCTCGGGGAGCGCCGTGCCGTGCGCACCCTGGGCAAGCGCCCAGAGCGTGGTCGACCGTGTCCCGGTGCGGCAATAGGCTAGGACCGGACCGGGCAGTTCCTGCAGTGCAGTGTCGAAGGTGACTGCGTCCGCATCCGAGACCTTGCCGGATACGATGGGGATGTAGCGGGCCTCAAGACCCACAGCTTCCGCAGCCTGTTCGATTTCGGCAAATGTCGGCTGATCGGCACCTTCGCCATCGGGCCTGTTGCAGATCACCGAACGGAATCCGGCCATTCTCAACTCTGCAAGGTCGGCCGGGGCGATCTGGGGGCTGACCGAAAGTGTGTTGCTTATTTTCCTGATTTCCATCGTCGTTGTCCCGATGTTTTCAATTGAAATCCTGGCGCCGCATCCCGAAGGATGCGGCTGCCGATCAGAGGC
Organism: Hoeflea sp.; assembly: GCA_965233445.1. Taxonomy (GTDB): domain Bacteria; phylum Pseudomonadota; class Alphaproteobacteria; order Rhizobiales; family Rhizobiaceae; genus Hoeflea. Next base: position 1,051,825 of record OZ247491.1, on the reverse strand, counting down.
CGTTGACGGGGACCTTGAGCATCGGCCGTCCGTCCTTGTCTTTCGGCACTTCGCCGGCGCGCATGTTGACCTGCAGCGAGGGGATGATCAGCCGCGGCATGGCAAGCTGGGCATCACGCTCGGTGCGGAACCTGACGAATTCCTCGCGGGTCTTGCCGCCGCCGACATGGATATTGTGCGCCTTTTCGTCACCCACCGTGGTTTCCCACTGGATGTCGCGGCCGTTCGGGCCGTAATCGTGGCACATGAAAAGCCGCGTCTCGTCCGGCAGGGCCAGAACCTTCTGGATCGAGTCATAGAGAACGCCGGCATCACCGCCCGGAAAGTCTGCCCGGGCCGATCCGCCATCCGGCATGAAAAGCGTATCGCCCACGAAGGCCGCGTTGCCCATCACATGCACCATGCACGCAGGGGTGTGGCCAGGCGTGTACATGGCAAAGGCCGTCATGCCACCTATCTGATAGGTGTCACCATCCTTGAAAAGGGCGTCGAACTGGGATCCGTCCCGCTGGAACTCGGTGCCCTCGTTGAACACCTTTCCGAACGTATCCTGGACGACCATGATCTTGTCGCCGATGCCGATCTTGCCACCCAGCTTCTGCTGAATGTAAGGCGCGGCCGACAAATGGTCCGCATGGACATGGGTCTCGATGATCCATTCCAGCTTCAATCCGTTGGTCTGTATCCAGGCGATGATCTCGTCGGCATGGCCGTAGGTGATGCGGCCGGCCGCGTAGTCGATATCCATGACCGAATCGACGACGGCGCAGGCGTTCGAACCCGGGTCCTTGACGACATAACTGATGGTGTTGGTGTCGGGATCGAAGAACGCCTTGACGTCCGGTTTCACCGACATGTCTACGGGATAGTCTGACATCTGAGTATCTCCTCTTGGCTGTCTCTGTTTCAATCGGACCGCTTTCAGCGATTCAGGGTGGAGGCGTCGGCCGAGGCAGGACGGAATGTTCTGCCCCGGGCCGTTTGTTTCAGCTCAGAAAGCCTTGGCGGGCCTGTGACGCAGACCGTCGAGCGTCCGGGCCAGGACAATTCCGATGACCATTGCACCGACGAATGCAATCACCGGGATCCCACCAAATCCCAGCGCGGGGATGGCTCCGCCCGGGCAGAAGCCGGCGATGCCCCAGCCCACGCCAAAGACCGCGGACCCCGCGATGAGACGGCTGTCGACCGTCTTGTTCACCGGCAGGTGGAACTTGCCGTCGAACAGGGGAGCCTGCCGTGCTCCGAAGACAATCCGGTAGCCGAGGGCTGCCGTCAGCAGGGCGCCTCCCATCACAAGGATCAGGCTCGGATCCCAGCTTCCGGCGATATCGAAGAAGTTGAGAACCTTTGACGGGTTCGCCATGCCGGAGATGGCAATGCCCAATCCGAATATTGCGCCGGCCAGGCCGGCCGAAAGGAACTTTTTCATGGTTCAGCCTCCCAGGACGTGACGGACGAGAAAAACGGTGATGCCGGTGGCGATCATGAAAGTCAGCGTGGCGGCAATCGAACGCGGCGAAAGCCGGGCCATGCCGCAAACTCCATGGCCGGAAGTGCATCCGGCACCGAAATAGACGCCCGTGCCGACAAGCAGGCCGCCCAGCACGAGCAGGGGCAGCGACACCGGGACGGCATATTCGATTGCGCCGCCTGCGATCAGGAAGACCACGGGCGCGAGCACAGCGCCCGCAAGAAAGGCGATCCGCCAGGTCCAGTCTGCCGACACCGGCGGAATGATGCCGCTCAGAATGCCGGTCATTCCTGCAATGCGGCCGTTGAGTGCCATCAGCATCGTGGCCGAAAGACCGATGAGGACCCCGCCGGCCAGCGACATCCAGGGCGTGAATCCTGTTTCCACTGTCATTTCCCTCTTGCTTCCCTCCGCCCTTGCGGACGGCGTCATTGAGTGTTGAACAGCATATATATAAACGATCTTAGATATTCAAGAGTTGAAATGTTTCTTTTTCGATTGATCAAGGCAGGCAACAAAAAAGGACGCCTTTGCGGGCGTCCTTCAATTTGTCGTCAGGTCGCTCCGGGGAGCAGCGTCTCATGCCGCTTGTCGCCCGGCTTCTCGAATTCAGCGCTCGATGGCCCCACCCCCGGCTGCCGCAAGGCGACCTCGAACAACTCACGGTCGTCTCGCCCCAACGCCGTGCGTTGGGACGCTCGAACAATTGCGCAACGGCTTCATTGCCCTGGCGGATCCCTGCCCAAGTCAGCCGCGCAGGCTGCGCTTCACCGCTTGCAAGCGCGTCACCGGCACCGGTGGACATGCCTGCTTCCCAAGCGTGGTGGCCAGCCTCCTTGAGGCAAGGCCCGGCTTCCTTTGTCGGATCTTCCATTGTCACTCGCCCCGGTCTCACATCCGGAGCGAAGTGTCTCACACCTTAAGGCGTCAGGTCTTGACCCGTATCAAATGATCAAAAGAAGCGTGCTCGCGCCCCAAAGGACCCCAAGAGCAGCGAGCACGCCATCCCGCAGACGACGGTTTCAGCCGTTGCGGTAAGTGTAGCTGTATCCGTTGAGCGCAGGCGCTCCGCCGAGATGGGCATAGAGAATCTTCGACCCCTTCGGGAAGAAGCCCTTTCGGGCGAGATCGATCATGCCCTGCATCGACTTCCCCTCGTAAACCGGATCGGTGATCATGGCCTCGGTCTGCGCGGCCAGCCGGATGGCTTCATTGGTCTCGTGACTCGGCACACCGTAGGCAGGATAGGCATAATCGGGATTGATGACGATCTCGTCGTCGCGGACCTTGCGGCCCAGCTCAACGAGCTCGGCGGTGTTGTCGACGATCCCGCGAACCTGCTCCCGGAGCGGTTCGGGAGTGCCGGACCCATCGATGCCGATCACCCTGTGCGCGCGGTCGTCAGCGGCAAACCCCACGATCATTCCGGCCTGGGTCGACCCGGTAACAACACACACGACGATATAGTCGAATTTGATGCCCATCTCGGCTTCCTGGGCGCGAACCTCTTCGGCAAAGCCGACATATCCCAGACCACCATACTTGTGGACCGACGCGCCTGCGGGAATCGGATAGGGCACGCCGCCGCTGTCGCGCACCGACTGCAGGGCCTCTTCCCAGCTCTTGCGGATCCCGATATCGAAGCCCTCATCCACCAGACGGCTGTCGGCGCCCATCAGCCGGGTCAGGAGAATGTTGCCGACCCGGTCGTAAACGGCGTCATCATGGGGAACCCAGCTCTCCTGGATCACCACGCATTTCATCCCGATCTTGGCTGCTGTCGCGGCGACCATGCGGGTATGGTTGGACTGCACGCCGCCAATCGACACCAGCGTATCGGCGCCGGCGGCAATCGCGTCGGGCACAATGTATTCGAGCTTGCGGAGCTTGTTGCCCCCGAGGGCAAGGCCGGAGTTGCAATCGTCCCGCTTCGCATAGATCTCCACATCGGCTCCGATGGCAGCGGTCAGCCGCGGAAGATGCTCGATCGGGGTGGGGCCGAAAGTGAGAGGGAAACGTTCGAATTTGGAAAGGTTCATGGCGCCGGTCCGTGATTGAGGGATGCTTATATGGTGGGGCCATACTAGCCATTTCGGAATGAAAGGTGCTCTCGAATCCAAGCCTTCGATTTGAGTTGCATGATAAATTCTCCTGCCTAGAATTAAGTATCTCTCACAAGAGCAATTATTTTCGGAAGACTCTTTCATGGCCTTTCAGATGGACAGGATCGATCGCAGGATTTTGAAGCTTCTTCAAAAGGATGGCCGGCTGACGAATGCTGACCTTGCCCAGAAGGTCAGCATCAGCCCGGCGACATGCCACCGGCGGACACAGCGGTTGATCGAGGAAGGCTTCATCACCGGCTTCCGGGCGATGGTCCATCCGCCGGCGGTCGCACGCGGCGCGCTTGTGATGGTGGGCGTGGTGCTCGACCGCTCGACGCCGGAAAGCTTCGCGGCCTTCGAGGCCGCGATCCGGAAACTCAGCTTCGTGCTCGACTGCCATCTCGTCGCAGGCGATTTCGACTATTTCCTGAAGATCAGGGTTCAGGACATGGCGGATTTCAACAAGCTGCATGGCGAGCAGCTGATCGCATTCCCGGGCGTCCGCCAGATCCGCAGCTTCTTCGTGATGAAGGAAGTGACCGACAATGCGCCGCTGGATTTTTGATCCACCCGGACCGGAGCGCCATCCGGTCCCAAACGCGGCAGGCGCTCAACCCGTGCCCAGAACCTTTGCCACGCGTTCGATCGCCAGCAGATAGCCTTGCGTGCCGCAGCCGGCGATGACGCCGTCGGCCCTGAGCGACACATAGGAGTGGCGGCGGAATTCCTCGCGCTTGTGCACGTTGGAAATATGCACCTCCATCACCGGTCCCTCGAAGGTGTTGAGCGCGTCGAGGATTGCGACGGACGTGTGCGTGTAGGCGCCGGGATTGATGACGATGGCTGCAGCCTCGTCACGCGCCTCGTGGATCCAGTCGATCAGCTGGTGTTCGGCGTTGGACTGCAGGAACCGTACGGAAAGACCTTCGGCCTTGGCGGTTTCGATCGCTGCGGCTTCCACATCGGCCAGCGTTTCGCGACCATAGATTTCGGGCTGGCGCTTGCCGAGCAGGTTGAGGTTGGGTCCGTTGAGGACGTAAATTGTGCCGGTCACGGTAACAGCCTTTCACGATTGAAGCCCGCCAGGGGCTGTCAGCTTCCTAGCCCGACTGCAGCCGGCACGGCAAGCCTCCGCCGAAACCCGTGTTTCTACCTTGCGCTCATTCCAGGCCGTAGGGAATTGTGCTGCGCGTGTTCGGGTCGACCAGCAAACGACGCTTGAGCGGCGGCACCGCGCGCTGGTGACAGTCGCGCCGCTCGCAGATCCGGCACGACACTCCGATCGGCTCGAAGGCTTCGGATCGGCCAAGATCGAGATCATCCGCATAGACCAGTTCACCCGCATGGGCGACCTCGCAGCCGAGCGCCAGCGCATAGGCTTGAACAGGATCACGCCATCCGCCCGATGGCTTGGAAACCGCCGTGGCCAGACAGAGATACCGCACTCCGTCGGGGGTCTCGGCCAGTTGCCGGACGATCCGGTTCGGCGTCTCGAAGGCCGAGTGCGCGTTCCAAAGCGGACAGGCCGAGCCGAAACGCGCAAACTGGAGCTTGGTGGCCGAATGACGCTTGGTGATGTTGCCGGCCTTGTCGACCCGGGCAAAGAAGAACGGCACCCCTTTGCGTCCGGGTCGCTGCAGCGTCGAGAGGCGGTGGGCCACCTGCTCCAGGCTGGTTGAAAACCGGTCGGCCAGCAGCACGAGGTCATGCCGCAGTTCGCGAGCAGACACACTGAATTCGCCATAGGGCAGAATGGCCGCGCCGGCGAAGTAATTGGCAAGCCCGATGCGGCATATCGCGCCGGCATCGGCTGAGCGAAAACGGGCATTCTCGATGATCGAGCGAATGAGACCGTCATGTTCGATCAGCGCGATCTGGCAGGCAATCTGGAAGGCCTGGGTCGATGAAGGCGAACGCGGGTTGAGCCAGAGCACCCGGGAGACCGGATCGAAGCGGCGGAGCCCGGACTGGCTGGCCTGACCGGATCCCGTATCCCCCTCGCCGCCTGCTCCGATCACCACCCGCACCCGGTGGCGACGCTCGATGTGGTCGGCCAGCGCCTTCACGCTCACACCGCGGCTTCTGGCGAGATCCCGGCTCAGCGCCTCGCCGGCCATGTCGAGATCGTGAATGTAATTGTCGACGTAGTGGAAGAAATCCCGCACCTCCTCATAAGGCGTGGGCTCGCTCATCGCGCCGGAGCGCTCGAGCGTTTCGTCAAGTTCGGCAAGCTGATCGCCGGACCGGCGCATGGCCTGGTGCAGGGCTACGAATGCGCGCGCGAAGGACGGCGCATTCTGAACCACGAGCTTGATGTCGCTGAGCGAGGGCTGCGCGCCGCCGGAGACGGGATCGGCGAGCGCCTCGGAAACATCGGCCAGCAGCCGGTCCGTATCCTGATCGGAGAGGCTCGCGATATCGACGGAAAAGGTTTCGGCCAGCGCCAGCAACACGGATGCGCTGACATTGCGCTGATTGTTTTCGATCTGGTTGAGATAGCTCGTCGAGATTCCGAGCTTGGCCGCAAAGCCTGCCTGGGTGAGCCCGTGCTCGCTGCGAATGGCGCGCACCCGACCACCGATGAAGAGCTTACGTGAACGCATCGGAGATTCCACAAATTTGCAAAATTACAATTGCAAATATTGCTAGTGCAACATGCTTGCCTTTTCAACCCTGTTCGGATGGCTTCACCCGGGCTACGAGCATGGAGAAGGACCGAACACGGGGCCAGGCCAAGCCAACCTTGGCCGCGCCGGCATTTGCGGTACACTCGTCGGCAAATGGACAAACGGGAGCCACTGCATGCGCGAAATTATCGAAGAGCTTGAAGACAAGCGCAACGAGGCCCGCCTCGGGGGCGGACAGCACCGCATCGATGCCCAGCACGCCAAGGGCAAGCTGACGGCGCGCGAACGGCTCGACGTGCTGCTCGACGAAGGCTCGTTCGAAGAATACGACATGTACAAGACCCACCGCTGCACCGATTTCGGCATGGAGCAGCAGCAGTATCCCGGCGATGGCGTGATCACCGGCTGGGGCACCATCAACGGGCGGCCGGTCTATGTGTTCTCCCAGGATTTCACCGTCTTCGGCGGATCACTGTCGGAAACCCACGCCGAGAAGATCTGCAAGATCATGGATCTCGCTGTCCAGAACGGCGCGCCGCTGATCGGGCTCAACGATTCGGGTGGCGCGCGCATCCAGGAAGGCGTCGCCTCGCTCGGGGGCTATGCGGAAGTGTTCTGGCGCAACGTTCAGGTCTCGGGCGTCATCCCGCAGATCTCCGTCATCATGGGTCCCTGCGCGGGCGGCGCGGTTTATTCCCCGGCGATGACCGATTTCATCTTCATGGTGCGCGACACGTCCTACATGTTCGTGACCGGCCCCGACGTGGTGAAGACGGTCACCAACGAGATTGTGACAGCCGAAGAGCTTGGCGGCGCCTCGACCCACACGAAGAAATCCTCCGTCGCCGACGGCGCCTACGACAATGATGTCGAGGCGCTGATCGAGATCCGGCGCATGTTCGATTTCCTGCCGCTTTCAAGCCGCGAAACACCTCCGGTGATCCCCACCGCCGACGCGCCGGACCGGATCGACAACGCGCTTGACACGCTTGTTCCCGACAATCCGAACAAGCCCTACGACATGCGCGAAGTCATCGCCCGGGTTGGCGACGAGGGCGATTTCTTCGAGATCCAGGCCGACCACGCCAAGAACATCCTGTGCGGGTTCATTCGGCTCAATGGCTCCACCGTGGGCGTGGTCGCCAACCAGCCGATGGTTCTGGCCGGTTGCCTCGATATCGATTCTTCCAAGAAGGCCGCGCGCTTCGTGCGCTTCTGCGACGCCTTCAACATCCCGATCCTGACGCTCGTCGATGTGCCCGGCTTCCTGCCCGGCGTCGGACAGGAATATGGCGGCATCATCAAGCACGGTGCGAAGCTGCTGTTTGCCTATGCCCAGGCCACAGTCCCGAAGGTTACCGTGATCACCCGCAAGGCCTATGGCGGCGCCTATGACGTGATGGCGTCCAAACACATCCGCGCCGACATCAACTATGCCTGGCCGACGGCGCAGATCGCGGTGATGGGCGCCAAGGGCGCGACCGAGATCCTCTACCGCTCCGAACTCGGGGACCCTGAAAAGATCGCGCGGCGTACCAAGGATTACGAAGACCGCTTCGCCAACCCCTTCGTCGCCGCCCAGCGCGGCTTCATCGACGAAGTGATCCTGCCGCATTCCACCCGCCGCCGCGTGCTCCGCGCCTTCGAGATGCTGAAGACCAAGAAGGTCACCCAGCCGCTGCGCAAGCACGACAACATTCCGTTGTGAGGGGCGCAGGCATTTGAGGACCAGCCCATGAAAATCACCCGCGCGGGATCGACGCCATCTGCCAAGGGTCCGGAGGATTATTTCACCGGCACCGTCCGTCTCGACAGGCTGTTTGCAGCCGAGGCGCCGGGACGGGTGCAGGGCGCGGCGGTGACGTTCGAGCCCGGTGCGCGCACGGCCTGGCACACGCACCCGCTGGGGCAGACGATCATCGTGACGTCGGGACTCGGACGGGCACAGCGCGACGGCGGCGCGATCGAGGAAATCCGACCGGGCGACGTGGTCTGGTTCGAGCCGGGAGAGAAACACTGGCACGGGGCGTCGCCGGACGTCGCGATGACGCATATCGCGATTCAGGAAGCGCTGGACGGCGTTGCCGTCACCTGGCTCGAGAAGGTGAGCGACGAGGACTACAACGGTTGATGGGAAGGGCGAACACGGGATTTTGAACAGGCCGTCAAGCCGCCGCGCGGCTGCAATCGGCTGGTCACCCGCCTATATGGGGTCCGGGACACCCTCTCATCACAAGGAATGGATTTATGACTGACGAAACGAAATTTCCGCCCGAAAACAACTTCCCCGCAGGCTATCAGCCGGCCAAGATCTGGGAATGGAAGCAGGGCAATGGCGGGCGATTCGCCAATATCAACCGGCCGATTTCGGGGCCGACCCACGACAAGGACCTGCCGGTCGGCGACCATCCGCTGCAGCTTTACTCGCTGGCGACCCCCAACGGGGTGAAGGTCACGGTGATGCTCGAGGAGCTGCTGGCCGCAGGCCATTCGGGCGCGGAATATGATGCCTGGCTGATCAATATCGGCGAAGGCGACCAGTTCGGCTCTGGCTTTGTCGACATCAATCCGAACTCCAAGATCCCGGCACTCGCCGACCATTCGACGGGCGAGCCGACCCGCGTCTTCGAAAGCGGCTCGATCCTGCTCTACCTCGCCGAGAAGTTCGGCGCGTTCCTGCCGAAGGATGCCCGGGCGCGCACCGAGGCGCTCAACTGGCTGTTCTGGCAGATGGGTTCCGGACCGTTCCTCGGCGGCGGCTTCGGGCACTTCTATGCCTATGCGCCGATGAAGATCGAGTATGCGATCGACCGTTTCGCGATGGAGGTCAAGCGGCAGCTCGACGTGCTCGACAAGCGGCTTGCCGACAATGAATTCGTCGCCGGTTCCGAGTACACCATTGCCGACATGGCGATCTGGCCCTGGTACGGCACGCTGATGCAGGGCAACGTCTACAACGACGCCGCCACCTATCTCGATACGGGCATCTACACCAACCTCAAGCGCTGGACAGACCACATTGCCGAGCGTCCCGCAGTCAAGCGCGGCCGCATGGTCAACCGGGCCTTCGGCGAGCCGTCCGAGCAGCTGCACGAGCGCCACGCGGCGAGCGATTTCGATCTTCGCACCCAGGACAAGCTCGAGGCCGAGAAGGACAGCTGACACCCATGGCAAAACTGCCCGAGATGACCAAGCACCGCGGAATCCCGTCCGGCCTGCCCGGCACGGGGTTCCAGTTCACCATCCGCAGGGCCAACCCGCGCGGGGTGACGGCGATCATCAAGCGCCAGCGCATGGCGGACCGGACATCGACCGAGAAACTGGCCGACACCGCGTTCCTGCATGCGCTGTGGCATCTCTACGGCGACCAGCCCTTCGAGCGCGGCAACCTCGATGCGGGGCGGATCTCCTGGCTTTTCGGCCGGGAGATCGTGCCCGCGGAACATCCCTTCGATCCCAAATCCTATTCGGCGATGCTGAAGATCGATGAAACGGTGGCGCGGTCAACCATGCCTGCCGCCTTCGAGGACGTGCTCGAGGTGTAGGTCGAGCCTCAACCATGTCGTCATCCTCGGGCTTGCCCCGAGGATCCACAACCAGACGAGGCGGCAAATGGCGGGTGCTGCAGGCACTGAAGTATTGGATCCTCGGGGCAAGCCCGAGGATGACGAGGGTTAGCAAGGGGCCGCCGGCCCATCAGCGGGGGAAATGCATGTTCAAGAAGATCCTGATCGCCAATCGCGGTGAAATTGCCTGCCGGGTCATCAAGACCGCCAGGCGGATGGGCATTGCCACCGTTGCCGTCTACTCCGATGCGGACCGGAACGCGATGCATGTGGAGATGGCGGACGAGGCGGTCCATATCGGCCCTCCCCCGGCAAACCAGTCCTACCTGATGGCCGACCGGATCATCGAGGCCTGCAAGCAGACAGGCGCCGAGGCCGTGCATCCGGGCTACGGCTTCCTGTCGGAACGGGCCTCTTTCTGCGAGGCGCTCGAAAAGGAAGGCATCATTTTCATCGGCCCGAAGGTAAAGGCCATCGAGGCGATGGGCGACAAGATCACCTCGAAGAAGATCGCCGCCGAGGCGGGCGTCTCGACCGTGCCGGGTCACATGGGCCTCATCGACGACGAGGCGCATGCGGCGAAGATCGCTGCGGAGATCGGCTATCCGGTGATGATCAAGGCATCGGCCGGCGGCGGCGGCAAGGGCATGCGGATCGCCTGGAACGACGCCGAGGCTCGCGAGGGCTTCGCGCGCTCGAAATCGGAAGCGGCAAGCTCGTTCGGGGATGATCGCATCTTCATCGAGAAGTTCGTCGAGGAACCCCGGCACATCGAGATCCAGCTGATCGCCGACAGCCACGGCAACGCGATCTATCTCGGCGAGCGCGAATGCTCGATCCAGCGCCGCAACCAGAAGGTCGTCGAAGAGGCGCCCTCGCCTTTCCTGGATGCCGCAACGCGCAAGGCGATGGGGGAGCAGTCGGTGGCGCTCGCACAAGCCGTGGACTACCAATCCGCCGGCACGGTAGAATTCATCGTCGACAAGCACCGGAACTTCTATTTCCTCGAGATGAACACACGGCTTCAGGTCGAGCATCCCGTAACCGAATTGATCACCGGTGTGGACCTGGTCGAGCAGATGATCCGGGTCGCCGCCGGAGAGGCGCTGTCCTTCAGCCAGGATGACGTCAAACTCAATGGCTGGGCTGTGGAAAGCCGGCTTTACGCCGAAGACCCGTATCGCGGCTTCCTGCCCTCGATCGGCCGGCTGACGCGCTATCGCCCGCCGCAGGAAGGCACCGAGGGCGACATAAAGATCCGCAACGACACCGGCGTGAGCGAAGGCTCGGAGATCTCGATGTTCTACGATCCGATGATCGCCAAGCTCTGCACCCATGCGCCCACCCGGCTCGAGGCGGTCGACGCGATGGCCGATGCGCTCGACCGTTTCGAGGTCGAGGGAATCGGCCACAACCTGCCTTTCCTGTCAGCGCTGATGCAGCATCCGCGCTGGCGCGAGGGACGGCTTTCGACCGGGTTCATCGCCGAGGAGTATCCCGAGGGGTTCGGTCCGGTGCCGCCCAGCGCACAGGTCGTCGAGCGGTTTGCCATTGCAGCCCTCGTCGTCAGCCACATCCTGGGCGAGCGCAATGCCCTGATCTCGGGCGCCCGCTTCAGCCAGGCGGAGAAGCGTGCTCACGAGGAGAAGGTCGTGCGGGTCTCGGGCCATGAGATCCATGGCCGGATCGAGGATGCCGGCGAGGGCTACCGGATCAAGCTCGAGGGCCGCCAGGCAATGCAGGTCGAGACCGGCTGGATGCCCGGCGACAAGATCGCGCTCATCACCGTCGACGGCGATACGCAGGCCATCAAGGTCGAGCCGGCCCAGGCCGGCTGGCGGCTCAGGCAGCTCGGCGTGGACGTGCGGGTTCAGGTGCTCAGCCCGCGAGTGGCCGAACTGGCGCGGCTGATGCCCGAGAAGAAGAAGGCCGACACCTCGAACCTGCTGCTCTGCCCGATGCCGGGCCTGATCGTCTCCATTGCCGTCAATGAAGGCGACGAGGTTCAGGAGGGCCAGACGCTCGCGATTGTCGAGGCGATGAAGATGGAGAATGTGCTCAAGGCCGAGCGGAAGGGCGTGGTCTCGCGCATTCCGGTGAAGGCCGGCGACAGCCTCGCCGTCGACGAGGTCATCATGGAGTTTGCGAAATGAGCAGGACAACGCGCGACTGGCTGGATCTCGCCACCAAGGACCTCAAGGGCAAGCCCATCGAGAGCCTGAACACCGAGACGCCCGAAGGCATTACACTCAAGCCGCTGTATACGGCGGAGGACCTGCCGGAAAGCGCGGTCGCAGAGCTTCCGGGTTTTGCCCCGTTCACGCGTGGCGTGCGCTCGACCATGTATGCCGGACAGCCCTGGACCATCAGGCAATATGCCGGGTTCTCAACCGCGGAAGAATCCAACGCGTTCTATCGCCGCAACCTTGCCGCGGGCCAGAAGGGACTGTCGGTCGCCTTCGATCTCGCCACCCATCGCGGCTATGATTCCGATCACCCGCGGGTGACCGGCGATGTCGGCAAAGCCGGCGTCGCGATCGATTCCGTCGAGGACATGAAGATCCTGTTCGACGGCATTCCGCTCGGCGAGATGAGCGTGTCGATGACGATGAACGGCGCCATCATTCCGGTGCTCGCCATGTTCATCGTTGCCGGCGAGGAGCAGGGCGTCGAGCGCGCCGCACTCACCGGCACGGTGCAGAACGACATCCTCAAGGAGTTCATGGTTCGCAACACCTACATCTATCCGCCGGAGCCCTCGATGCGGATCGTGGCCGACATCATTGAGTTCACGGCGGCCGAGATGCCGCGCTTCAACTCGATCTCGATTTCCGGCTACCACATGCAGGAGGCGGGCGCGACGCTGGCGCAGGAACTGGCCTACACGCTGGCCGACGGCATGGAATATGTCCGCGCCGCGCAGGCCAAGGGGCTCGATGTCGACAAGTTCGCCGGCCGCCTGTCGTTCTTCTTCTGCATCGGCATGAACTTCTTCATGGAGGCGGCGAAACTCAGGGCCGCGCGGCAGATGTGGTCGAAGATCATGACCGACTTCGGCGCCAGGTCCGATCGCTCCAAGATGCTCAGGACCCATTGCCAGACATCCGGCGTCTCGCTCACCGAGCAGGACCCCTACAACAACATCGTGCGCACGGCCTTCGAGGCGATGGCGGCGGCGCTCGGAGGCACACAGTCGCTGCACACCAACTCCTTTGACGAGGCGATCGCCCTGCCGACGGACTTTTCCGCACGAATTGCCCGCAACACGCAGCTCATCCTGCAGCACGAGACCGGCATCACCAATGTGGTCGACCCGCTCGGCGGCTCCTACTATGTCGAGAAGCTGACCGCCGACCTGATGGAAAAGGCGTGGGAGCTGATCGACGAGGTGGAAGCGCTCGGCGGCATGACCAAGGCCGTCGAGCAGGGGCTGCCGAAGATGCGGATCGAAGAAGCGGCGGCACGGCGCCAGGCGCGGGTCGACCGCGGCGAGGACGTGATCGTCGGCGTCAACCGCTACAGGCTTGCCGACGAGCCGCAGGTCGACATTCTCAACATCGACACCGACAAGGTGCGCGCGGGACAGATCGCACGGCTGAAGAAAATGCGCGACAGCCGCGATCCGAAAGCACATGAAGCCGCGATATCGGCGCTGGAACAGGTCGCGAAATCCGGCGAGGGCAATCTGCTTTCCGCGGCGGTGGAGGCTGCGCGCGCGCGCGCCTCGCTGGGCGAGATTTCCGATGCAATGGAGCGCGGCTTCGGCGGCCGTCACCATGCGATCACCAAGGTGATTGGCGGCGTCTATGACGACGTCTATCGGAACGATCCGGAATACAAGGCGATCCGCGCCCGCATTGCCGAGTATACCGAAGAGAAAGGCCGCGCGCCGCATGTTCTCGTGGCCAAGATGGGCCAGGATGGCCACGATCGCGGCGCCAAGGTCATCGCCACGGCCTTCGCCGACATGGGCTTCAAGGTGGATCTGACCGACATGTTCGAGACGCCTGCGGAAGTGACCGAAAAGGCGATCGCGCTGGGTGTCGACGTGGTGGGGGTCTCCTCGCTCGCGGCAGGTCACAAGTCACTGGTGCCGGACCTGATCACAAGGCTCAAGGACAAGGGCCGGGACGACATCCAGGTGGTCGTTGGAGGCGTGATCCCCGAGCAGGACTATGCCTTCCTGCGCGAAAAGGGCGTGGCGGAAATCTTCGGGCCGGGCTCGAATGTGCTCGATGCGGCGAACGCGGTGTTGGCACGGATTTCGGGATTGAGGCGAAACGCGTAAGCGTTGGATCCGGCGGCGATATGCTCCCGTCTCAGATCCAGAAAGCGAACTGCCAGTATCGCCCGTCGTAGCGCGGCGTCATCGCATAGGCGCCCGGCCCGTGGGAATAAGCGCAATGGGTGCCCGCCGTGAACCCGATGGAATCGGAGAGCGGCAGATAGATACAGGCATAAGCGTAGCCGGATATCTGCGACTTACTCGCGCCCTGAGTGAGAAATCTTGCGTTCAGCCAATTGAGGAACATGTCGCGGGCGTGGCGTGCATCGGATTGCTGGATCATCCCGACGAGCTTGCCCTCGGAGTTCGGAACCATGCGCGTGTGCTTGTCATATATGTTGACCATCGTGCTCGCGATTGCCAACCCGCGTTGGGTGTCGCTGCGTTCAGCGTCCGGTGTGTCTTCCAGCGCGCGCAGGTTGGCTTGCGTTTGTGGTCCATGAATTCCATTGAAGCGTGGCCGCCACGTCACGAGTACGTCCAGCTTCTTCTTGGTGGTGTTGGTCTTGTCCTTCTGGCTGAATTTCATCAGCGTCTGGTATTTCGGGTAATGAAAGACGTGCCAGCCCAGGCCCTTTCGGTGAACCGTAACCAAAGCTGACACGGCGAGGTAGGGGTACTTTGCGGTGACTTTGGCCTGCAGGTTGTCGGAGGAGGCTTGAAGATTGTCAAAGTTCAATCCGTCTTTCACTTCCTTTTCGGTCGTGATGTAATTGCAGATCTGCTTGTGGCTTTGCTGCATGTCGGTGATCTTGTCGAGCCAGTCGGCGACCGTCTTGTCGATGGTCGCTATGCGGTCGTGATAGGCGTCACCCACGGCCTTGGCTGCGGCAGCCCGACCGGCGTCATCGGTTGCGCCGTCCTTTTTGGCCTGCGCCTTGCTTCGCAGCATGATGAAAAGCTCGACGCCCTCGGTCAGGGTCGACAGAACCGGCTGCATTTGAGCCAGTTCGCCATAGGTGTCCTGATAGAGGAGACTGAGAAGATCGCTCTTCGCGGCGTCGAGCATGGCGGTGAAGGCGTCATCAAGCTGTTTGATATCAAGGGAATCAAGATCGGCAAGCGCCGCCGCGTTGTCGGGTTGCGTCTCGAGCACGCGCACAGCATCTCGCCCTGTCCTGAGGCTGCGGGTCCCGTCGTTCAGAGACTGCACCTTTGCCGTGATCTTCTGGCCGTTGGACAGATGCTTGAAATCGGTATTCAGGTCCTTGGAAAGGCCCTCGATCGCGCCGAAATTCTCGCGGACCTGATCAAGGATCTGGTCGTCGATCGTCGGCACCGGCAGAAGCGCGCTCAGGGCAGCGAAGCCCGCGGAGGCCACCTCCAGCGCGGTGGCGATCTTGCTGATATATTTCAGATCGGCGGCAATCGTCTCCAGGTCGCTCAATTCCTTGTTGGCGTCCCGGAGCTTCTTTGCGGCATCGGAATAGGCCTTGAGCTTGTTGGCTCCCTTCGACGCGAGGGCGGTGTATTTGGCGGCAGCTTTAACCGCCTTTCCCGGGCCGTGAGCATCAAGTTGCTGGGTGTGCACGGATTCAGCCATCGGATTTGCCCCTCGTGTGATCGTGTCTCGGGGCACCACCTAACGCTGTATCGACGGGAAATGTCAAACCGGCAGCAATTAAAACTGTCCTGTAGAATGAAAGAGATCCGTAGAAGCTTTCGGATCGAATGTACTTTTATAGGATTCATACCGCAATCAACAGAGATATGTCCTCATCGTTTCAGAGGAATAGCACCGGACTACTGCCCGACGGCTGCATTTCCTTCCGATTTTCATCGGGATTCCAGGTGGATCTGCAAATTATGCGCTCCAGGTCCGCTCGAGGAGCGAGACCCAATTCTTTCGTGCAACCTTTTCAATCAGTTCGTCGCCGAAACCATGCTTGCGCATCTCACCGATCAGCGCCGGGACGCCGGTGACGTCGCCGATGACCTCGGGGAGTTCGGCGCCGTCGAAATCCGAACCGAAGCCGACATGGTCTTCGCCCAGTTTCTCGATGAGGTGATCGAGATGGCGCATCACCGGGTCCCAGCCGCAATCGGTCGCCTTGCGGCCATCCTCGCGCAGGAACACGGTTGCAAAATTGAGGCCGACCATGCCGCCGCTGTCGCGGATTGTCGCAAGCTGCCGGTCGGTGAGATTGCGGCTTGAGGGCGTCACGGCATGGGCGTTGGAGTGCGTGGCGACCAGCGGCGCGTCCGACAGGCTCGCCACATCGTCGAAGCCCTTTTCGTTGAGGTGCGACAGGTCGATCATGATCTTCAGTTCATTGCACGCCCTGACCAGATCCTTGCCGGCCTCGGTCAGCCCCGGCCCGGTGTCGGGGAAAGACGGGAAACGAAACGGAACGCCGTGGCCGAACACCGTCGGCCGGCTCCAGACCGGGCCCAGTGACCGAAGCCCCATATCATGGAAAACGTAGAGGGCATCGAGATCGGGCCCGATGGCCTCGGCGCCTTCCATGTGCATGATCGCGGCGATGGTTCCGCTTTCGAGGCAGTGGCGAAGATCGGCGGCTGAGCGGCAGATCTTCATGGCGCCGTTCGACGTTCGCTCCATCCACATGAGATGCCCGGCCATGGCCAAGGCAATCGCCTGGGTTTGCGTGGCATCCATCAGGGACGGCAGGGGCAGGTCATAGGGCGGATTGTCCATCATCGCCTGAATGTCGCCGATGTCGCCTTCATGCGGCGAGGGAATGTAGATCGCGAAGAACCCGCCTGCGAAGCCTGCTTTGCGCATGCGGGGCAGGTCGAGATGGCCTTCCCGTGTCTCCCCCAGCCAGAGCGTCTCACGCCGCTCGGGTGCATGCAGCAATCTGAGAAGGAAATCATTGTGCCCGTCGAAAAACGCAACGGTGTTCATGTGGAGGTTCCTTTCGGCAAGGCAGCAGGAGGTATCCGGAGAGGCGGCCGGGTCACAGCCCGGGGTAAGGATGCCCTTTTCTGTGTAGCGGCTTGCGGCGGCATGGTCCACTTGAAGCACCAGGGCTGTCGATTGCCGGACACTGCCCTATCTCCCGATGGAAAGCCTCTGGAGAACCCGTCTCCCGTCAAGACCGGTCTCTTCAGACGGACGTCTTCACGATCAAACAAAGGAGTGATGGTTCATGCGGTGGTTGCTGGTCTTGTTTCTTCTCCTGCCGGGAGCTGCGCTCGCCAATGACTGGGACGCGCTGAAAGAGCCCGGCGCGATGGCCATCATGCGGCATGCGCTGGCGCCAGGCACCGGAGATCCTGCTGCGTTTGAGCTCGGCAACTGCTCGACCCAGCGCAATCTCGATGAGCAGGGCCGTGCCCAGGCGCGCGCGATCGGCGCAGCCTTCAGGGAACGGGGAATCACCTTCGAGCAGGTTCTGACCAGCCAATGGTGCCGGTGCCGCGAGACAGCGGATCTGCTCGATCTGGGGCCGGTCAGCGATGCGCCATCGCTGAACTCCTTCTTTCAGGACCGCTCGACAAGCGTGAGCCAGACCGACCGGCCCCGGGCGCTGATCGCCGAGGCTTCGGAACCAATGATGATGGTCACGCATCAGGTCAACATCTCGGCGCTGACCGGGCAGTTCACCCGGTCCGGCGAGGTTCTGGTGATCCGGCTCGACGGCGATGACGTCGAAATCCTCGGCAGCATCCTGATCGAACCCTAGATCTCATCACCCCGGCAACGGGCAGACCTTCGCCGGCCTCTCGCCGCATCCGCAACTGGACAAAGCCCGCAGAGACCTTAGTGTCGGGCCAAGGGGCGGAGAAGCATGACCGAGACGATTGAACTGCCTGTCTGGGTGATTGTGATTGCGTCGGTGCTGGCAGCAATCGCGATTGCAGACAGGCTGCTGTCGCCGGCGGTGCGCTGGTTCTTCCGCAGGCGCGTGAACCAGGCCATCGATGAACTCAACACGCGGCTCAAACTCAAGATCAGGCCTTTCGGGACCACGCGGCGGGAGGTGCTGATCGACCGGATCGTCAACGATCCGGCGGTGGTCGGGGCCGTTGCCGAGCACTCCCGCGAAACCGGCGAACCGATCCAGGTGGCAATGGGCCGTGCCACCCGCTACGCGCGGGAAATCGTTCCGATGTTCAATGCCTATGCCTATTTCCGCATCGGCACGCGGCTGGCGCGCCTGATCGCCACCGCACTCTACCGGGTACGGCTCGGCTACACCGACACCGAGGCGCTGTCGAAGGTCGCGCCGGACTCCTCGGTGGTGTTCGTCATGAACCATCGCTCCAACATGGACTATGTTCTGGTGACCTATCTGGCCTCGTCCTCGACCGCACTGTCCTACGCAGTCGGCGAATGGGCCCGGCTTCCTGTGCTCCAGACCCTGATCCGTTTCATGGGCGCCTATTTTATCCGCCGGAATGCGCGGAACACGCTCTACCGGCGAATTCTGGCGACTTACGTTCGCATGGCCACGGAAGCGGGTGTGACCCAGGCCGTGTTTCCGGAAGGCGGACTGTCGCGCGACGGAAAGCTGAGGCCGCCCCGGATCGGGCTCATCTCCTACATCGTCTCGGCTCACGACCACGCAACCCACGACACCGTGTTCATTCCCGTCGGCCTCAATTACGACCGCGTGCTTGAGGACCGGTCCCTCGTGTTCGAAGCCGATCATCACGCAAGTCCGACCTCGACCTGGCAGAAGTCGACACGGACGCTGGGATTTCTCTGGCGCAACTTGAGGCTTCGCCTGGCCGGAAGGTGGCACCGGTTCGGCTATGCCAGCGTTTCGTTCGGAAATCCGGTTTCAGTGGACCGGTTTCTTGCCGACCAGGGGATCGACAAGTGGCGGACGCTCGCTGACAGCGAGCGGGAAGCCCTGACCGAGAAGCTCGCACTCCGCCTGATGCGCTCCATCGAAACCCTGATCCCGGTGCTGCCGGTTTCGCTGGTCTCGGTCGCACTGATCGAGGCGGGGCCGGAACGGGTCGACCGGCTCGAACTGAAAGTCCGTGTCGGCATCCTGATCGACCGGCTGGTGGACCGGGGCATGCATATCCACATCCCGAGGCAGGACCGAGATTACGAAATCGACGTGGGCTTGCGAATGCTGACGCTCCGCCGCATCGTCAAGCCAGCTCCGGACGGCGAATTGACAATTGCAGACAAGGATCGGGCACTGGTTGCCTATTACGCAAATGCAATTGCCCACCTGTTCGCGGAGCCAGCGCCAACGCAGGCGGACCCGTAAGACCCGGCAGAGACGTGCATCGCCCTGCCGGCACCGGAGATCGCCGCCGGACGCATTAATCGGCGCTTGCCATCTTCAATCCTGCGGCGATCCGGCCTATACCCGACAGCAGACAAGACAACCGGAAGTGACAAGGATTCATGGGCATGAACAACGCTGCAACACCAGTCGATCCCGACGGCCTCATGGAATTCTCGGTTGTCTTCACCGACCGTTCCCTCAACCACATGTCCAAGGTGTTTCAGGGGGTCATGAACGATCTCAATGCGCTGTTGTGCGAGGTCTACCATTCCGATGCCGCGGTCATTGTGCCCGGCGGCGGCACGTTTGCGATGGAAGCCGTCGCACGGCAGTTTGCCGAGGATGCCCGCGTGTTGGTCATCCGCAACGGCTGGTTCTCCTACCGCTGGACCCAGATCTTCGAGAAGGGCGACATTCCTTCCGAGACAATCGTTCTCAAGGCAAACCAGGTCGGCAACGAGAGCACCTCCGGCTTTGCCCCGCAGCCGATCGAAACGATCGCCGCAAAGATCCGGGAAGAGCGCCCGCAAGTCGTCTTCGCACCGCATGTCGAGACCTCCGCGGGCGTTATTCTGCCAGACGACTATCTCAAGGGCATTGCCGAAGCGGCGCATGAAGTCGGAGCGCTCTTCGTGCTCGATTGCATCGCCTCGGGCTGCGTCTGGGTCGACATGCAGGAGACCGGCGTGGACGTTCTCATTTCCGCGCCGCAAAAGGGCTGGAGCGCCTCGCCGTCAGCAGGACTGGTGATGCTCGGCGAGCGTGCGCTGGCCCGCCTCAAGGAGACCCGAAGCAGCAGCTTCGCCGTGGATCTCGGGAAGTGGCACGACATCATGCAGGCCTATGTCGATGGCGGACATGCCTACCACTCGACGATGCCGACCGATGCGCTCAAGGTGTTCAGGGACCGGATGATCGAAACCCGCACATTCGGATTTGAACTGGCCAGGAAGCGGCAGTGGGAACTCGGCTCGCGGATCCGCGCCCTGCTTTCACGCAATGGCTTCAAATCGGTTGCCGCCCCGGGCTTCGAGGCGCCCGGCGTCGTGGTGAGCTACACCAAGGATCCCGATTTCCAGAATGGCCGGAAGTTCATGGCCGAGGGGATGCAGATCGCAGCGGGGGTTCCGCTGATGTGCGACGAGCCCGACGATTTCCGGACATTCCGGATCGGGTTGTTCGGGCTCGACAAGCTGGACGACATCGATGCCACGGTCGCGAGATTCGAAAGCGTTCTCGACAGACTGCTCGATCCCGCCTGAAGCCAAACGGCTATTGCGGATTCAATCGGTTACCGCGAGTCTCAGGCTCATACCCCTGCCAGACCGATCGAGACCGCAGCCCAGGCGAGAGCCAGAAGGAACACCGTTTCGGCAACAATGACCGCGACGTGGCGCCAGCCCAGGTCCAGCATCGCCTTCATGTTGGTGCGCACACCGAGCGCGGCAATGGCGGTCACCAGAAACCACGATGAGGCATCGACCAGGAGGGTGGCTGCGGGGCCGGGAAGAAGGCCAATGCTGTTGGCCAGGGTCAGAATGCCGAAGCCGACGACGAACAGCGGCAGCCGGACATGCGAGAAGCCGCTCTCCTTGCGCGCCACCGACAGCGCCACGATGATCAGCACCACCGGCAGCAGGGTGACCCTGAGCAGCTTGACGATCGTGGCGGTGTCCCCGGCCTCGGTCGAAATCGAGTAGCCGGCGCCGACCACCTGAGCCACATCATGGACGGTGGCCCCGATCATGAAACCGCTCTGGGCATCGCTGAAACCCGCGAATCCGAACAGCACAGGATAGATGATCATCGCAATCGTCGAGAGTGTGGTGACAGCCACCACGGTGAACAGCACGTTGCGATCGGTCTTGTCGTTGGCCGGAATGACAGCCGCCAGCGCCAGCGCCGCGGAGGCGCCGCAGATCGCCACCGCACCGCCGGTGAGAACAGCGAAGCGCCAGCCGCGGGAGAATACCTTCGCGCAGACGAAGCCGAAGCCGATGGTGGCGGCCATCAGGCCCGCCACGGTCAGCAGTCCGGAGGCGCCAATCCCGGCGATGTCGCCTAGCGTGATGCGGGCACCGAGAAGGACGATCCCCAGCCGCAGCACCGTCTTGGACGCGAAGACCACGCCCTCTGCAGTCGCTTCCTGATCGGCCATGAAGTTGAACGCCATGCCAATCAGCAGGGCGAACAGCATCACCGGCGCACCGTAATGTTCGGAGAGGAACTTGGCGGCGGCGGCGATGGTGACAGCCAGAAGCAGGCCTGGGAACAGGGATTTTGCTCTGATGCGGAATTGCGACAGGGATGCCATTTGGGAAATTGGTCCGGTTGCTCGAAATGAAACCGCCCGGGATGGGTGCTCCCGGGCGGTTTTGTTGTAGCGGGGGCGCCTTACGCGGATCTGTAGAGTTTTGTCATGGAGAACTCGCGGTGGCCGAGGGCCTCGGCCGCGGTGTTGCGGCCGTTTGCGGTGCGCACGATCATCTCGATCAGGGCGTCGCCGGCCTGGTCGATGGTCATCTCGCGGGTCAGCACGCCGGTCACGTCCACGTCGATGTGCTCGCTCATGGTGCGAAGCGTGCGCGGGTTGCCCGAGATCTTGATCACCGGCACGATCGGGTTGCCGATCACGTTGCCCTGCCCGGTCGGGAAGGTGTGGATCACCGCTCCGCCGGCCGCCATCAGGGTGACGCATTCCGCAGCCGCCGAAGAGCTGTCCATGAAGTAGAGCCCCTTGCCCGAGTTGGGCTGCTCGGCCGGATCGAGAATGTCGATGAACTGCGAGGTCCGGCCGATCTTCTCGAGATTGCCCAGCGCCTTCTCCTCGATCGTCGTCAGACCGCCCTCGATGTTGCCCTTGGTCGGCTGGCTGTCACTGAGGTCGTCGGTCTGGTGGGCGAAGATCACCTCGTCCTGGTAGGCCTTCCACATCTTGTACCAGCGCTCGCCGACCTCCTCGTTGATCGCCCGGGTCTTGCAGATGTGCTCGGCGCCGGTGATCTCCGAGGTCTCGCCGAAGAAGCCGTAGATGCCCTCGGGCAAGAGCTTGTCATACATGTTGCCCACCGTCGGGCAGGAGCTCAGACCCGTCGTCGTGTCGCTCTCGCCGCACTTGGTCGACACCCACAATTCCGAGATCGAGCACTCCTCGCGCTGCAGCTCGGAGGCGAAGTGGACATACTCCTTGGCCACCTTCGAGGCTTCCATGATGGTCTTCAGGTCGCCGTTCTGCTCGATCGACAGGCCGGTCACCGGCTTGCCGGTCGCGGCAATCCCGTCGACGATCTTCCTGGTCCAGCCCGGCTCGATGCCGATCACCACCACGGCCGCCACGTTCGGGTTCGCCCCGGTGCCGATGATGGTGCGGAAATGCAGATCGAGGTCCTCGCCGAACTGCAGCCTTCCATAGGCATGCGGGATCGCCAGCGTGCCCTTGATGTTGTTGGCCACCGCCTCGCAGGCCGCGTTCGAGATGTCGTCCACCGGCAGGACGAGCACGTGGTTGCGCACGCCGACCCGGCCGTTCTCGCGGCGGTAGCCGTGAAACGTCATGTTGGAATATTTCGATGCCATGATCAGGGCCTCCTACCAGCGCTTGGTCTTGAGATTGTGGGTGTGGACGTGGCCGCCCTTGGCGACGTCGGCGATGAACTTGCCGATGTCCTCGCCATACTTGATCGCCGTGTCGCCGGACTTGATGTCAGACAGCGCGATCTTGTGGCCGATCGGAACGTCGGCCTTCGTCTCAAGCTCGAAGCTCGAATTGTCATGCGTGACAACGCAAAGCATCTTCGTCCCGGCCTTCAGGCCCTCAACGACGACAACGCCGACATTGTCCTTGTGATCATGTACCAAAAGATGGGGCGCGCCCATATCCTATCTCCTTCGAGGTTGGTTTCTGTCTGTAATCAGGGTTCGAGAACGATCTTCGGCGCGGTGACCCGGCCTTTGAGAATCCCGGCAAATGCTTCCGCGCCGCCCTCGAGCGCCCGGACCTCGGGCCAGTCGAGTCGCCCCAGGCGGCCGTCGAAAATCGCTGCGGCGGTGTCGCGGAAATCCTGCGGGGTATAGGTGTAGGCGCCGATGAAGGTGATCTCCTGCAACGTCATGCGGCGAATATCGAGCCCGCCCTCGGCATCCCCGAGCCCGATGTGAACGATTGCGCCACCGGGCCGTGCTTCCCGGCTGGCAGCCGCACGGGTGGCTGCGAACCCTACACCGTCGATGACCAGATCGTAGCTTCCGCCAGGCTGCGCCGCGATTTGGTCAGGCGTCGCGATACGGAAGTCTCCGGCCGCCGCAAGCGCTTCGGTTCGGCGCGGGTTGGCTTCACTTATGGTGACCTCGCCTGCGCCGTTGGCCTTGAGCGCCAGCGCTGCGCCAAGCCCGATCGCGCCGCCACCGATGACCAAGCACTTAGCATCCGCGATTGCCATATCGAGCGCAGCCGACCCAAGACGGACGCCATGCCAACCGCAGGCCAGGGGTTCGGCCAGGCAGGCTTTTGCGAAGGACACGTTGTCGGGCACCTCGACGAGGTTCTCAGCGGGAATCGCGATGAATTCGGCAAAGGCGCCCTGTCGCGGCATCATCGAAAGGATTTGCCGGTTCGGACAAAGATTGTTGCGGCCGGTCAGGCAGGCGCGGCACTTGCCGCAGGTTGCCAGCGGATTGACGGTGACGCGCTTGCCTTCGAGCGGCCCGCGCACCACAACCCCGGCCGCCTCATGGCCCAGGATCAGCGGCGCCGGCCGGCGATCGTCATGGCCGAGATAGGCATGCATGTCCGAACCGCAGATGCCGACGGCCTCGACCCTGACGAGCGATTCGCCCTCCGGGACCTTTGGTTCCGGTTCATCGCGCAACTCGAGCGTCCGCGGTGAAGTGTAGACCAGCGCCTTCATTTCGCGGTGTACCCGCCGTCGACGAAAAGCACTTGGCCGGTGACATAGGCCGAGGCATCGGACGCCAGGAACACGAGCGGCCCTTCGATGTCGCCCATCTCGCCGTTGCGGCCGATGCAGGTGGCCCGTGCATGTGCCGCCGATACGTCCTTGTCCGCAAAGACAGGCCCGGTCAGTTCGGTCGGGAAGAAGCCAGGCGCGAGCGCATTGGCGAGGATGCCATATTGCGACCACGCCTCGGCCATTGCGCGGGTCATCTGTTCGACGCCGCCCTTCGACGCGCCATAGGCGATGCCGTTGGTGAACGCACGGCGCGACTGAAGCGAGGCGAAATTGATGATCCGGCCCCGGCCCTTCTCCCGCATCGCGGACACCAGGGCCTGGGCGATAAAGAACGGCACCGTCAGATTGAGGTGGATCGTCCGGGCCCAATCTTCCGGCGTCACCTGATCGGCATGCTGGCGGGGGTTCAGCCCGGCGGCATTGACGAGGATTTCAGGCGGTCCGAAGGGAGCGGAAGCTTGCTCGGCGAGCGCCGAGAAGTCCTCGATCGCCCCGAGATCGGCTGCCAGGGCGGCGGTTTCGCCGCCGGTTTCCGCACGCCAGGCGTCAAGCGCATCGGCGCGCCGGGCCAAGCCCACGACCCGGGCGCCCGCCTTCGCCAGAAAACCGGCGGACGCGCGACCCAGGCCGGAACTCGCACCGGTCACGAGCGCCACGCGCCCCCCAAGGTCAAACACAGGTGAAACGGTCATGTCAGATATCCTGATCCGCGCCGGACAGATCGAAATTGTCGTGCGGGAAATACTTGCGGAGCCGGATGTCCGCGGTCCGGGCATGACCTTCCATGCCTTCCAGGCGCGAGATCCGGGCGGTGGCTTCCGCAATCGGCCGGGCGCCGTCACGGGTGGCGCGCTGCCAGGTGACGATCTTCATGTACTTGTGCACCGACAGACCGCCGGTGTACCGCGCGGCGCCCGAGGTCGGGAGAACGTGGTTGGTGCCGGAAGCCTTGTCGCCGAAGGCAACCGTCGTTTCCTCACCCAGGAACAACGATCCGTAACAACTCAGCCGCTTCTGCCACCAGTCGAGATCGGCGGCCTGCACCGTCAGGTGCTCGGGTGCATATTCGTCCGAAGTGGCCGCCATTTCCTCGCGATCGTCACACAGAATGACCTCTGCAAAATCGCGCCATGCCGCCTCGGCGTTGTCGCGGTTGACTTCGGGAAGATCCGCGATCAGCCCGGGCACCAAATCCATGACGGTCTCGGCAAGCTTGCGGTCGTCGGTCACCAGCCAGACAGGCGAATTGTAGCCGTGCTCGGCCTGGCCAACCAGGTCGGCGGCAACGATCTCGGCATCGGCGTCCTTGTCGGCGAGGATCAGGCTGTCGGTGGGACCGGCGAACATGTCGATGCCCACGCGGCCGAAAAGGATGCGCTTGGCTTCGGCAACGAACTGGTTGCCCGGACCGACCAGGATGCCGGCGGCCGGGACATCGAAAAGTCCGAAGGCCATCGCGGCCACGCCCTGCACGCCGCCCATGGCGAGGATCGTGTCCGCGCCGCAGAGATGGGCGGTGTAGAGGATGGCCGGATGGACACCGACACCGGGCCGCGGCGGCGAACACACGGTGATGTGTTTGCATCCGGCCACCTTGGCTGTCGTGACGGTCATGATCGCCGAGGCAACATGGCTGTAACGGCCGCCCGGAACGTAGCAGCCGGCGGATTCGATCGGGATCGTCTTCTGGCCCGCCACCAGGCCGGGGACGATCTCGACCTCGATGTCGCTCAGCGTGGTCTTCTGGGCTTCGGCGAACTTGCGCACATTGTCATGGGCAAAGCGGATGTCATCCTTGAGCTTCTGCGGAAGGCTCGCTGCGGCGCGCTCAATCTCCTCCCTGGTGACGACAATGTTGCCGGTATAGCGGTCGAACTTCTCGGCATAGCGCCGCGCCTCGGGTTCGCCGCCGCGCTCGATGTCATTGAGGATCGACTGCACCGTGTCACGGACGGATCCGGAATCGGACGTTGCGGTCTTTTCGGCTTTCTTGAGGTAAAGGCGGGACATGTCCGCAGAACTCCTAGTGATAGATTTCAGGCAGAAGGGTTGTTGAAAGCGCCGGCACAAAGGCGATCACCAGCACAACGATCAGCATGAAGAAAACAAAGGGAATCGCCCGCCAGGCAATCCTCAGGATCGATTCCCCGGTGATTCCAGATACGACGAAGAGGTTGAGGCCCAGCGGCGGAGTGATGAAGCCGACGCCGAGTGCCGTGATCATCATGATGCAGAACTGGATCTCGTTCATGCCGATATTGTCGGCCAGCGGCTTGAGGATCGGCGCCAGGATGACGATGTTCGGGGTTGTCTCCATCACACAGCCGGCCGCGACCAGGATGAAGATCATCATCAGGATGAGCACGGCCGGCTCCTCGCTGATCGAGGTGACCGCGGCCACGAAACCTTGCGGAACCCCCATGATCGCGAGCGCCTGTGCCAGCGGCAAGGAAAAGGCGATAATCGGCAGGATGACGCCAACCACCTTTGCCGAGCTGAGCAGCATGGTCGGAAAGTCGGACAGTTTCAGTGTCTTGAGAATGAACCCCATGATGATGGTGACGATGACGGCGGTGGCGCCGGCCTCGGTCGGGGTCAGCCGGCCCGAGAAGATGCCGTAGAAGATGATGCCGGGAACAAGGAAGGCATACCAGCCGGACTTGAGCGTGGTGAGCAGGTTGCGGCCCCACTCGCCGAAGGTCATCGGCTCGCCGCCCTCGTATTTGTAGATGCGGTTGACCACGATGTTGGTGATCAGGATCGAAAAGAGAATGCACAGGCCCGGAATGACCGCGGCAAGAAACAGGGTCGACGCTGAGATCCCGAGGACAAGACCGATGATGATGTAGGCGATCGACGGCGGGATCAGGATCCCGGTGCAGGCGCCCGCGGCAACAAGGGCGCAGGCATAGGGTCGCGGATAGCCGCTTTCGACAAGCCGGCCAATGGTCATGCGGCCGACGGCGGCGGCACCGGCGGCGTCGGAACCGGAGATGGCCGAAAACATGCCGCAGACGAGCACCGTTGCCGAGCCGAAACCGCCTTTCGTCCAGCAGGTCAGGGCTTCGGCGACATCGAGGAACTTTCGGCTGAGCCCGGTGCGGACCAGCACGTCGCCGGTCAGGATGAAAAGCGGGATGGCGGTGAGCGCAAAGGCGTCGATGCCGTCAAAGAGCGATTCGCCGACCAGTGAGAGCGGCAATGCGCCGGACATGATCAACATGACGATCGCCGCCGAGCCGATGGCGGCCCAGACCGGGATGGCGAGTGCGCACAGCACGACGAAGAGGATCACGGGGGCATAGAAATCCCAGCCCAGTTCGACGGCATTCAGCTGCTGGTTCCACAACATGGCCGGTCCTCAATCGAATAGCTGGTTGCCTTCGAACACCGGCTTTCCGGTGCGCAAGGCAGTGACATCGTGGATGAAGGACTGGATCAGCCTGAGAATCATCAGCGAGAAGCCGATGGGCACAGCAAGCAGGAACCAGACCATGGAAATTCGCAGTCCGTGGCTGACAGAGCCGAACTTGTAGGACACCGCGACGCTTTCGAACGACCAGTAGAGCGCGACCAGGGCCACAAGCAGCATGACGAAGTCACCGAGGATGTAGACTGCCGCCTTTGCGCGAGGTCCGAGGTAATGCATGATCACGTCGATGCGGATGTGGGCGCGTTCGCGAACAGCCGCCGCGGCGCCGATCCACGCCAGATAGATGAAGGCGTAGCGGACGACTTCCTCGCCCCAGATCGACGAATAGGCCAGGACCTCGCGGCGAAGCACCTCGACCGCCATGGTGACGACGAGCAAGATGTAGAACATGAGCAGCGCCCAGCGTTCGGCATTCCTGTCCAGCGCACTTAGAAAATTCGACACGACATCCCCCTTGCGGATCGAAGCGGCTTCGTCCGTTCACGTGAGAAGCTTGGTTCCGGGTGGCACCACCGCCGGATGCCGGTCCGGCGGTGGATGGCCGACGAGCGCTTATGCGTCGTGAACGTAGTAACGGCCCTGGGTGCTCGCAGCTTCGTTGAGCTTTTCGAACACGTCCATGGAGCCTGCAAGCTCCAGCTTGAAGCTGTCCCAGTCGCTCTTCTGATGACCGCCGGCATCTTCCCATTCGGCAAGCTGGTCGTCGGAGAGCGCATGGAACTCGACGCCGGACTTGCGCAGTTCCGCCATTGCGTAGTTGCGGGCAGCCGGCACCTTGGCGAGGTTCTGGTGCGAGGTGATCTCGGCCGCGAACTCGATGCCTTCCTGAATGTCGGAGGACATGGAATTGAACCACTCGAGATTGCAGGAGAACACCTGACCGTCGGGCACCGCCTGGGTGAAGGTGACGTGGCTCAGAATGTCCTTGAAACCGAAGACATAGAGTGCACCGACAGCCGGATCGAGCGCATCGGCAACGCCCTGCTTGATGGCCGAGGGGGTTTCGCCCCAGGCCACGGGGGTCGGGTTGGCGCCGACCATGCGGTAGTACTGCTGCAGCATCTTGGAGCCGGGAACGCGAAATTTCACGCCTGACATGTCGCCGGGCGTCATCACCGCATCTCCACCCTTGCGGACGGCAACAACGCGCGGATCGATCACCACGTAGTAGAGCGGCTTGAAGCCCTTGGCCTCGACCAGCGGATGAACTTCAGACTTCCAGGCGTCGGATGTCACGAGGTTGACGAATTTCTGGTTGGCGCCGCAGAAATAGGGCAGGTTCACCAGGTCTGCAGCCGGGGCGAAGGGCGCGAAGTTCGACAGCGAGTGCTGGGCTGCCTGAATGGTCCCGCCCTGAACCTTCTGCACCAGGGCGCCGCCGGCGCCGAGCTGTCCACCCGGGGCGAGCTTGACGTAGATCTTGCCGTTGGTGGCGTTCTGGATGTTTTCCTTGAAATCGAGCTGCATGATCGGGTAGCTGCGCGACGCGCCGAGAATATAGGCGGTGGCGATTGTCATCGTGTGCTCGGCAGCAGCCTCGCGCTCGTTCTCTTCCTTTGCGGTCTGCGCGACAGCCTCGTCGGACCAGAGCGTTCCCGCTGCGCCGGCCATCATCGCCACGGTGAATGCACCGGCTCCGGTCAGCTTCAGAAAGTTCCGTCTTTCGGCCGAAGCCAGTTCAGCCTGAATTTTTCTGTCAGTCATCGGGTTTCCTCCTCCCCATTCATGTTTGAAGTCCCGCCGGGCGTCTCGTCTGCTTCCACCAGAAGCAGGCCGGCGACAAAGAAACTGCAGGAGAGCGCAAGCAGCGAAGCCTGCGCGACATCGGACAGGAATTCGGCACGCAGGAAGGCCCCGACAGCCACATCGGCCGAAAACAGGGCTGCACACAGTCCGGATGCCCAGAATGCGATCTTTTCATTGCGCGTCATGACCCCTCCCAAGGCTCCAACATGGTCAGTGTAAGCGCTTACATTGCGTTAGGCAAGCGCTTACAGTGGGCTTTCTTGAATTTCTTCGTATAGTGGTTCGGGGAGCAATGATGAACGAGTATACACGACCGACACTGGACGACGTGGCGCGGGCGGCAGGTGTGTCGACGGCGACGGTGTCGCGCTGCCTGAATGCGCCCGACCGCGTGATTGCGCCAACCCGCGAACGGGTGATGGCGGCAATCGCGGCGCTCGGCTACACGCCCGATTTCGGAGGCCGGGCGCTGGCGTCGCGCCGCACCAACACCGTCGGCGCGATCATACCGACTATGGAGAACGCGATTTTCGCGCGCGGTCTGCAATCCTTCCAGGAGGCCCTGTCGAAAGCGGGCAGGACGCTGCTGGTTGCCAGTTCCGGCTATGATCCGGCGCGCGAACGCGCACAGATGGAGGCCCTGATCGGCCGCGGCGCCGACGGACTGCTGCTGATCGGATCAGCCCGGCCGGAAAGCAGCGTCGAGTATCTGCGGCGCAGGGGCGTCCCCTATGTGGGAGCCTGGAACCTTGGAACGGAATCGGAAGGGTTCTTCGTGGGTTTCGACAATGCCGCAGCAGCATCGGAACTCACGGCGAAGGTGATCGCGCTTGGCCATCGGAGAATCGCGATGATTGGCGGCATATCCGAGATGAACGATCGCGCAGCCGCGCGCATTGAGGGCGTGCGAAATGCCGTTCGGTCCGCAGACATCGATGGCGGCCTGATCGATGTGATAGAGGCGCCTTACGCATTTCATGACGGGGCCGAGGCCTTTGCCAGGCTGATGGAGGCAAGCCCTCGCCCGACGGCGGTGATCTGCGGCAACGACGTTCTTGCCATCGGGGCGATGCAGCGGGCGCGCGAAATGGGGCTGGGCGTTCCGGAGGACATCTCGATCACCGGCTTCGACGACATCGACATTTCCGAAATGGTCAATCCGGGACTGACGACGGTGCGGGTGCCGCACCGTCGCATGGGAGAAGCGGCAGCCGAAATGCTGCTGAAGCTGATCAACAAGGAACCGGTGGATCGCCAGGTCGAGATTTCGACGTCGATCATCGAACGGGGCACGCTGGGTCCACCCCGCTCTGAATGAACCTTCCCTTGCACATCCGTGTCAGTGAAAGTTGCGGCCGCGCGGCAGGGCACGGCCGGCCGCACGATCATTTGCCATCTGCTCGTAGTCGCGGCGCAGCTCAGGCGCTTCGCGGATCAGCCTGACGATGCGGGCAGCGGGCTTGCGGTCGCGCACACGCGTGTCCTCGATCGGGCGGCGAACCTCATCGGCGTTTGCAAGCCCGCCCATTTCGGCGGCCATGTCGGAGATCCGCGCCATCGCCGGGGTGAGATCCTCGAGCGTGTCTGCAACCACGTGGATAACCCCATCCTCGTTTTGCAGCCTGCCCGACACGCCGACACAGCGGCTGCCGAGCACGATCGAGCGGTATTTCTCGAACACCTTGGGCCAGACGATGATATTGGCCACGCCGGTTTCATCCTCGATGGTCTCAAAGACCACGCCCTTGGCCGAGCCCGGACGCTGGCGCACCAGCACCAATCCCGCCACCCGGACGCGGCGACCGGTCCGGATGCCCTCCAGATCCGCATTCTGCCGGAAACCCGAGGACGACAGATGCCCTCGCAGGAACGCCATCGGATGCGCCTTCAATGAAAACGACAGCGACTGGTAATCATTGATCACCTGCTCGCCGAGCGGCATCGGCGGCAGGTCGACATCGGGCTCCTTTTGAAGGTTGGCCGTGCCGGCTGCGGCAAACAGCGGAAGCCGCTCGGCGCTTGAAAGCGGATCGAGCGCCTTGACCGCCCAGAGGGCATCGCGCCGGTCAAGCCCGAGAGAGCGGAAACAGTCGGCCTCGGCGAGCTGTTCGATGGCGCGGCGCGAGAGGCCCGAGCGCATCCAGAGATCGCGGACGCTGTCATATCCGCGGCCACGATTGCCGACGAGCAGCCCCGCCTCCGCCTCGCCGAAGCCCTTGACCTGCCGCAACCCGAGACGGACGGCATGGGTGTTCTTCATGATGTGCGCCATCTCGCGGTGGCGGCGGGAAACCGGCTGCGAGTCCGCATCCGGTTCCAGCACGGAATCCCAGTGCGAGAAATTGATGTCCACCGGCCTGACATCGACACCGTGTTCGCGTGCATCCCGGACCAGCTGGGCCGGGGCATAAAAACCCATCGGCTGGGAATTGAGAATCGCGGCACAGAAGACATCGGGATAGTGGCACTTGAGCCAGCAGGAGACATAGACCAGGAGCGCGAAACTGGCCGCGTGACTTTCAGGAAAGCCGTATTCGCCGAACCCCTCGATCTGCCGGAAGCAGTGTTCTGCGAAGTCGCGCTCATAACCGTTCCTGACCATGCCCTCGACCATCTTGGTCTGGAACGAGCCGATGGTGCCGACGCGCCGGAAGGTGGCCATGGCGCGGCGCAGCTTGTCGGCCTCACCGGGCGAGAAGCCGCCGGCGACGATGGCGATGTTCATCGCCTGCTCCTGAAACAGCGGCACTCCGAGCGTCTTGCCGAGGACGGCGCGCAGTTCTTCCCTGGGGAACGTGACCTCCTCCCTGCCCTGTCTTCGGCGCAGGTAGGGATGGACCATGTCGCCCTGGATCGGGCCGGGGCGGACGATCGCAACCTCGATGACCAGATCGTAATAGCAGCGCGGCCTGAGACGCGGCAGCATCGACATCTGCGCCCGGCTTTCGATCTGGAACACCCCGATGGTGTCCGCGCGACAGATCATGTCATAGGTCGGCGTATCGCCATCGGGCAGCGAGGCCAGGGTTTCGCGGCGATCGTAGTGGGCTTCGAGAAAGCCGAACGCCTTGCGGATGCAGGTCAGCATGCCGAGCGCCAGCACGTCGATCTTGAGCATGCCGAGGCTTTCAAGGTCATCCTTGTCCCACTCGACAAGCGTGCGGTCCTCCATCGCCGCGTTTTCGATGGGAATGAGCGAGGACAGCCTGTCCCGGGTGATCACGAAGCCTCCCACATGCTGGGAAAGATGGCGCGGGAAACCGACGATCTGCGAAGCGAGATCGAGCATCTGCGCCAGGTGCCTGTCGGACGGATCGAGCCCGGCACGCCGCGCATCCTCGGGGTCGACCTCGCGCGACCAGCCGCCCCACTTGGTGCCGGAGATGGCGGAGATCGCATCGTCGGACAGCCCGAAGACCTTGCCGACCTCGCGGATCGCCGAACGCGCCCGGTAGGTGATCACGGTTGCGGCAAGTCCTGCCCGTTCGCGGCCGTATTTCCCGTAGATGTACTGGATCACCTCCTCGCGCCGCTCATGCTCGAAATCGACATCGATATCGGGCGGCTCGTTGCGTTCCTCGGAGATGAAGCGTTCGAACAGGAGATCGACCTTGCCGGGGTCCACCTCGGTGATGCCGAGGCAGTAACAGACCGCCGAATTGGCGGCAGAGCCGCGGCCCTGGCACAGGATTCCTTCGGAGCGGGCAAAGCGGACGATGTCGTAGACGGTGAGGAAATAGGGGGCGTAGTCGAGCTTCCTGATCAGGTCTGTTTCATGCGCGATGGCCTTGAGCACCTTCTCGGGCGCACCATCGGGGTAGCGCCTTTTCAGGCCGATGGCTGTGAGCCGTTCCAACGCCTCCTGCGCGGGCAGCTGCTCGGGCGCCAGATCCTCAAACAGCGGCGCATCGGGATACTGGTAGCGCAACTCATCGAGCGAAAAGCCGATGCGGCCGAAAAGCCGTGCGGCCCCGGCCACCGCGGGCTCGTAGCCGCGGAACTGGTGCAGCATGTCGGCGCGGGCGCGCAGGTGCCGCTCTGCATTGGGCATGAGCCGGGTGCCGATGGTGGCAAGCGTCTCGCCCTCGCGGATGCAGGTGAGCACATCCTGAAGCGGACGACGCCCGGGGGCGTGATAAAGAACATCCCCGGTTGCCACCAGGGCGATGCCGAGCCTTTCGGCCAGCCGCGCCGTTGCGGCCATGTGGCGCTGGTCGCCGGCACCGTGATGGCGGATGAGCGCCAGATGCACATGGTCGGAAAAGGCCGCATGCAAGCGTTCGAGCACCGGAGCGAGGTGCCCCTCCAGATAGGCCGCATGGTCATGCCTGCCAACAGGCGGGACCAGCGCCATCAGCAGGCCCCCGCCATGGTGGAGGCAATCCTCCAGGGTGAGATGGCACTCGCCCTTCGGCGCGCGCCGCTTGCCCAGTGTCAGCAGTTCGCAGAGATTGGCGTAGCCCGCCCTGTGCCGGGGCCAGACCAGGATGTCGGGGGTGCCGTCGACAAACACCAGCCGGCATCCCGGCGCGAAGGCAAGCCCGGCCTCCTTTGCGGCCATGTGACCACGCACCACGCCTGCGAGCGAGTTGCGATCGGTGATCGCCAGCCCCGAAAGCCCCAGCCGCGATGCCTGCACGACCAGTTCCTCGGGATGGGAGGCCCCGCGCAGGAAGGAGAAATTGCTGGTGGCGGCCAGTTCGACACAGACGCCCTCCGCAGGTCTCGCCAATCCCTTGCCGCTCATGCGAACAACCCGTGCATGTACCAGGCCGGTTCACTGGTCTCGCGGCCGTAAAGCCCGTGCCGGAACATCCAGAAGCGGTACCCCTGGCTGTCCTCGACGCGAAAATAGTCACGCGTCCGGGCACCGCGTCCGTCACGCCACCATTCGCAGGCGATCCGCTCCGGCCCCTCGGCCCGGGCCACCTGGTAGGAAACGCCGCGCCAGCGAAACCTGAACGGCGGCCCGTCAGGCACCTCGGCAATGGTGCTGAGCAGTTCGGGCCGGTCAAACAGCAGAAGCGGGCGGGTGACGAACGGCTCGATATCGGCGTCAGGGTGCGGTGCGAGTGCCCCATTCACCCGGTTGCCGCGCGTCCGGAGACCGGTGCGGGAACCGGATCCTCCGTCAAGGCGGGCCACCGCTTCGCGCCCGAAGCTGCGTTCGGGGATGTGGGTATCGGCTGATACAAAGCGCTGCACCCTTTCAGGGCCAAGCCGGGCGCCAAGCCGGTCGACCAGCGCGTCATGGCCCGCGCCCGATTGCGCACCGGCGACCATGTCGGATTGCCCCGCCTCGAAGGGATCGGCGTGAAGCACGTCGAGGCGGATCAGGTCGAAGCCGAAACCGGCATCGAGTTCCTCGTGCAGCCCTGCAATGCGCTCGGCGAAAAGCCGCTCGACCATGGCCGGGTCGCGCAGCGGCCGTGCGGTCTGCACCTCGAGCGCGGCCACATGGCCATCGGCCCTGAACAGCCTGATCCGGCAGCGCCGGATGCCGAGAGCGCGCCGCTCGAGCGGCTCGACAATCGCCCGGGCAAGCGCGCCGATGACATGGCTGACCTCATCGTGATGGGTCACCGGATCTGCAAAGCGGCGCTCCGTCGAAAGTTCGGCCACCGGCATGATCGGGGAGATCGCCTCGGCCTGACGGCCCAATGCCTGATCGAGCCGCTGCAGCAGGCCCGCGCCAAAGCGGGCGGCGAGCGGGGCACGCGGCAGATTGGCGATGCAACCGATGGTCTTGAACCCGACCCGGCCGAGCGAAGCAACGAGATCCGGCGGCAGGCGCAAGCCACCCAGGCTCAACGGCGAGATGGCCTCGCCATGCCCCCCCGGCGGAACAATCCGCGCGTCACCATGGCGCGCCATTGCCCAGGCCGCGCCCGGCGTATCGGCAAGGCACAGCCTGACATGGAACCCCTGGGCACGCAGGCGGGATTCAAGATCGGCGACAAGCCCCTCCTCGCCGCCCATCAGATGGGCGCAGCCGGTGATGTCCATGAACAGGCCGTGGTCGGCGGCCACGGTCGCGCCGTCAGCAGGCTGTGCACCGGCCCCCAGCGCAACGAGCGGGGTGTAGCGCTCGCACCATGCTGCAATCCCGAGCAGAAGTGCGTGATCAGCCGCCGGGTCTGCTTCATGGCACTCAAGGCCGGGGATGAGGGCGCGGGCATCGCTGAGCGACTGTGCCTTGCGGATGCCGCACGCCCTTGCGTGCTTGTCCAACGCGAGGACCCGCACGGCATTCCTGATCATCCCCGTCACCACGACGGGCGGGGAATCAGGATGCGTGTCCGAAATCCTGTCTGCGATCCAGGACCTGCCCCATCGTGCGCGATGGATCCTGTCGGTTGGCAGACTGGTGAAGGCGATGGAGAGAATGCGCTGGTTGCGTGTCTGCGGAGAGGGAACG
Source organism: Hoeflea sp. (assembly GCA_965233445.1). Lineage (GTDB taxonomy): Bacteria > Pseudomonadota > Alphaproteobacteria > Rhizobiales > Rhizobiaceae > Hoeflea. Next base: position 1,015,985 of record OZ247491.1, on the reverse strand, counting down.
GGATGCGGCATGTTTGAACACTCGGGACTTGGGGTTCCAGGCTAGAAGCCATTGGCCGGTGCGACCGGCGCGGTTGCGTTCCAGCGTGAGCGACAGCCGCATTGCCCCCACGCCGCGTTGATCAAGTTCATCCACCCCTGAAACATCGGTTTGCGCCCGCCAGCGCGTCAGTGCCGCCGTTGCCTCCTCCTGCCCGCTCTGGCGCAGCACCAGCGCCAGCACACCGTTTTCCCGCGCCCTGAGCAAAAGCCGCCTGGTGGCGGTGATATCGAAGCGCGCCGGGTTTCCGCGAATGTGGAACACCATGGCCGCGAGGCCGTTGCAGCCTGCCGCCTCGTCCGCCGCCCACATCGCCTCCTGCAGGTCACGCGGCTCGACAAGCGTCATGGCTCCGGGATCGAGCCCGTACTGGGCAAGACCCGCGGGAAACAGCCCGCCGCCATCGACCCGGGCTGCCGGATCGTTGATCCAGACGATGCGGCTTCCCCGCTCCCGCCCATGGCCTGCCGCCAGGGCGGCAAGCCCGAGGGCAAAACCGGTGCCGGCACCGATGTCCCGGGCGAGCTCACACCGCACCTCGTGCAGGCCGCCACAGGCCAGCCCTCCATCGAGACAAAGGTCCACACCATCGACGCCCAGTGCCAGCCGTGACCCGACGGATTCAGCCATGACACCGCCTGCGGACCGTCCCGGGTTTCCGGGCCGGTCCTGCGCCTCACGCCATGCCTCCAGAATGTCCGTCGCGGCGCGCAGCCGTGCAAGATCCATGTCACACCAAATGTTCTTGTTATGTTCTATTTAACGCCGAATCCCATGCACGAGTCAATCAACCGTTTCGGGAGACAAAGACGTCCGGCTTTCAACCGCGGCGAAGCAAACGCCGCGGCCCCTGTCCAAAGCGCCGGAAAAGCAGCAGAAATCAAAGGGCCAGGATCTGGCCCTACATCACCGCGCCCATCTGCCAAGGCACGAATTCCGCCCCGCCAAAGCCCAATTGCTCGCTCTTGGTCTGCTCGCCGGAGGCCACGCTCAGGAACAGCTCGAAAATCTCGCGCCCCTTGTCCTCGAGGCTGACATTGTCGCTGATGATATCGCCGCAATTGACATCCATGTCCTCGGACATGCGACCGTACATCTCGGAATTGGTGGCAAGCTTGATGCAGGGCGTCGGCTTGTAACCGGATACCGAGCCGCGCCCGGTCGTGAAGACCACCAGGTTCGCGCCCGAAGCGATCTGCCCGGTGACCGAGCAGGGATCGTAGCCGGGGCTGTCCATGAACACGAACCCACGCTCGGTCACCGGCTCGGCAAACTTGTAGACCTGGGTGAGCGGCGCCGTTCCGCCCTTAGCGACCGCGCCCAGAGATTTTTCGAGAATCGTGGTCAGGCCGCCCTTCTTGTTGCCGGGCGAGGGATTGTTGTCCATCTGCCCGCCATTGCGCGCGGTGTAGTCTTCCCACCAGCGGATCCGTTCGACGATCTTGGCGCCGACTTCCGGGGTGACGGCACGACGGGTCAGCAGGTGCTCCGCGCCGTAGATCTCGGATGTTTCAGACAGGATGGTGGTGCCGCCATGGGACACCAGAAGATCCGAAGCCGCGCCAAGCGCGGGGTTTGCGGTAATCCCCGAATAGCCGTCCGAGCCGCCGCATTGCAGCCCGATGGTGAGATGCTCCAGACCCGCAGGTTCCCGGGTGATCTTGTTGGCGACGGCAGCCATCTCGCGCAACTGCTCGACGCCGCGCTCGATCGTCTTGCGGGTCCCGCCTGTCTGCTGGATCGTCATGTAGCGGATATTGTTGTCCGCGCGCATGCGCCCGCGGCCGACCAGATCGGGGATCTGCATCACCTCGCAGCCGAGGCCGAGCAGCAGGATACCGGCGAAATTCGGATTGCGTGCGTAGCCCTGAAGCGTGCGGAACAGGGTCTCGTAGCCCTCGTCGTCGCTGGCCATGCCGCAGCCGGTTCCGTGCACGATCGGCACCACGCCATCGACATTCTCGAATTCGGACAGCCAGCCCTGACGTTCCACGGCTTCGGCAATAAAGCGCGCCACCGAACCCGAGCAGTTCACCGAGGTGAGAATCCCGAGATAATTGCGGGTTCCGACCGACCCGTCAGCCCGGTGATACCCCATGAAATGGCGTTTCTCGGTGGGCGCAGGCAAAGGCCGAACCTGGCTGGAGAATGCATAGTCCGCGCCATGGCCGCCCATGCCGAGATTGTGGGTATGAACATGATCGCCGGGCTTGATGTCGCTGGTGGCGACGCCAATGGTCTGGCCGTAGCGGACAACCCGATCACCCTCGCCAATCTTTCGGATGGCGATCTTGTGCCCGCGCGGCACCGGCTGCGGCAGAGGCTCGTCCAGCTCCTGAAGGCTAACCCCCGGAGCGAGGTCCGCGAGCGCAATGATCACATTATCTTCGGGATTGAGGCAGATTGCCGGTTGCTGTCGGTTGGTCATGGTCCAGTCCGTGTCTATAAGGGCGCGATGCTTCAAGCCAGGCTTTGGCTTGACACACTATTACATCCATCTAACATGTTAGTATGCTACAAGCTAAGGATAATCCACTGCGAGAGTCCATGAATTCACGGCCCGCCCTTCCCGCCCTTGATGAATTTCCCGGGTCGCTAGCTCAAAAAGTCTACATGTCGCTCAAGCAGGCGATTCTGTCACTGACGTTCCGCCCGGGCGAAATCATGCAGAAGTCGGAAATCTGCGCCGAGCTCGGCGTGTCCCGGTCTCCGGTGGCGGAGGCCGTGGCGAGGCTGTCCACCGAGGGGCTCGTCAACGTGGTCCCCCAGGCCGGCACGTTCGTCTCCCGCTTTTCGATGGATGAAATCCGGGAAGGCGCCTTCCTGCGCGAGGCGCTGGAACTGGCGGCGGTGGAAATCGTCGCAAGGACGATTACAGAAGATCAGCTTGTTCTGCTTCGACGCAATCTGAGGATCCAGGAAGCGCTGATGGAGGACGGAGACATTTCCGGCTTCTACCAGATGGATGCCAGGATGCATGAGCTGATCATGTCCTTCACCAATTTCAAACGCCTCGCGACGCTTGCGGAAACGGCGTGGGTCCATGTCAACCGGGCCCGCCGCCTCAACCTTCCTGCGCCCGGGCGCATCGAGGCAACGCTTGACGAACACAGGGCAATCGTCGATGCCCTTGAAGCACATGATCCCGAAGCCGCCCGCGCCGCGACGCGGTATCACCTGAGCCAGTTGATCACCATCCTCGAGCCGTTGGTGCATGAACATCCCGAATTCTTCGATCCCGAATAGCGGCGCCATCCCTTCCGCACCGTGACCTGCCTTGAGAAAGAACCATCATGCCAGATCTTCCCAACCGTCCACGCTATGCGGCCCGACTGAACGCATTCAAGACCGGGCTCGAGGGCAAACCCACTGCCGCGGACATGATCGCCCGCGCGGGAACGGTCGAGGGACTCGACGCAGCTGACCTGAATTATCCCGACCATTTCGCAGACCATTCGCCCGAGGCCCTTTCGGAGATCCTTGCCGGCAGCGGAATGGCCCTCAACGGCCTTGCCATGCGCTACTACACCGATCCCGGCTTCAGGCTCGGCGCCTTCACCAACCCGGATGAGAGGGTCCGTCAGGCCGCCATAGACATCACCAAGCGCGGGCTGGATGCGCTTGCCGCGATGGGCGGCAACCTGATGACCCTGTGGATGGGGCAGGATGGCGTCGACTATTCCTTCCAGGGCGATTATGCGCGCATGTGGGACGACACCATCAATGCGATCCAGGCGGTCGCCGACCACAATCGCGATATCGACATTGCCATCGAGTACAAGCCCAACGAACCCCGCGCCTATGCGCTGATGCCCGATATCGGCACCACGCTGCTGGCGGTGCGCGAGGCGGATCGTTCCAATCTCGGAGTGACGCTCGATTTCGCGCATGTGCTTTATGCCGACGAAATCCCGGCGCATTCCGCGCGCCTGATCGGGCGGCATTCGAAGCTCCTCGGCGTGCATCTCAACGACGGTTACGGCAAGCGCGATGACGGGCTGATGGTGGGTTCGGTGCATCCGGTGCAGACCGTCGAACTGTTCGTCGAACTCGACCGCATGGGCTATGACGGCGTGCTCTATTTCGACACGTTCCCGGATCACGGCGGGCTCGACCCCTGCGCGGAAGCACGGGCCAACATCATGATGGCAGAACGCCTGCGCGCAGTGGCAACCTCTCTTCACGGTCATCAGGAGCTGGAGGCGGCGATCGCGCGGCAGGACGCCACAGCCTCGCTCGCCATCGTCGCCGATGCGATCTACGGATCAGGCAAGTGAGCGTCTTTGTCTGCGGGTCGCTTCACTATGATGTCGTTGTCGATGCGCCGCACCTGCCGCGACTGGACGAGACGGTCGCCGGCCATGCCGTCAGTTATGTGACCGGCGGCAAGGGCGGAAACCAGGCCGCGGCCTCGGCACGCATGGGCGTCGAAACCGCCTTCGCGGGTCGCATCGGCGACGATGCCTCCGGTGAGGTCCTGATCAAGGGGCTCATGGAGGCAGGAGTGGACACGACCCGCGTGCAACGGGCGCCAGGCGCTTCGGGCATGAGCGTGGCGATCGTCGAGCCGAATGGCGGCTATGGCGCGGTCATCGTATCGGCCGCCAATCTCGATATCGACCCGAGCCGCGTCGATGTCCCGGAAAGCGCCCGTGTCGCGGTGCTGCAAAACGAAATCCCCGAAGCGGTCAATCTTGCTGTTGCGCTCAAGGCGAGAAACCAAGGCGCGGCGGTCGTGCTCAATGCGGCCCCGGCCCGGCCGATGGGGCCGGATCTGCTGGAGGCCATCGACCTGCTGGTGGTCAACCGCGTCGAGGCGGCAGACCTGCTTTCGATATCAGAGGCGGCGCTCGATCCGATCGAGGGAGCAGCCGCGCTTTCAGCCCTGGGACCACGTTCGGTCATCGTCACGCTCGGCGGTGACGGCCTGGTTCTTTACGACGCGGGGGAGGCAATTCACCATCCCGGCCACAAGGTCGATGTTGTCTCGACACATGGTGCGGGCGACGCGTTTCTGGGCGCGCTCGCCGCAGCGCACGCGTCTGGAAGCAAGCTGCCGGAGGCCGCGCGATTCGGCCAGGCAGCCGCAGCGCTGCATGTGTCGACCGCGGCGGCGGACCGCGCGGCCATCACCCGCGGCAATGTGGAGACTTTCCTGGCTCAGGCCGATATCCGGTAGAACCGGGCAGCCGTGCCGCCATAGATGTTCGCCTTCTCGGCTTCGCTGAAACCGGACGTCAGCGTTTCAGCAGCCTTGCGCCACTGGTCATAACTCGCCGTGAGCTGGCAGACGGGCCAGTCGGATCCCCACATCACCCGTTCCGGCGTGAAGACCTTCAGCACATGATCGGCATAGGGTTTCAGATCCTCGACGGTCCAGCCGGGACTGGCCTCGGTCACCAGCGCAGAGAACTTGCAATACGCTCCCGTCTCCGCGGCGATGCGAGCCATCCCGTCCGCCCATTGCTTGAATGTCTCGGGTGAATGGTCGCGGATCTGCGGCTTCATGCAGTGGTCGACCACCACCCGCATATCGGGGTAGCGCTTGAGGATCGTCAGGAAATTGTCGAGATGCGGGGGAAATCCGAGCGCATCAAAGGTCAGGTCGAGGTCCGACAGCGCCTTGAACGCCCATTGCACATCGTCCCTGAGCATCCAGTCGACGTCCGGAATGTCCTGGATCATCGGACGTACGCCCTTGAACTTCGGGTGACCCTTGAGCCGCTCGAGTGTCGCGCGTTCGGCGGGGTCTTCGAAGTCCACCCAGCCGACGACGCCCGCGACATGGGGCGTCACGTCGGCGATGCCGAGCATGTATTCGGTCTCGTTGACAGTGGCAGCCGCCTGCACCACCACCGTCGCATCAATGCCGTGGGTTTGAAGATGGGGAGCAAGATCGGACGGGCCATAGGGACGGGCCAGGATCTCGTTGTCCATCGGCATCCAGTCATAGTCGCCCCGTGCCGGGTTCCAGAAGTGCTGGTGCGCATCGATTTTCATGGACATCTCCTGTCACGCCTCGACCGGCGCGTCGTTGCGCATCAGTCCCTCGGATTTGAGGTCCGCCCAAAGTGCCGCCGGAATTTCGGCGGTTGCAGCCTTGAGGTTGGCCTCGACCTCGGCGACGCCCTGCCCGCCGGGGATAACCGAAACGATCGCGGGATGGCGGAGCGGAAACTGGAAGGCGGCATCGACCATGCGCACCTGGTGGCGTTTGCACACCGCCTCGATCCGGGCCACGCGATCGAGGATGTGCTGAGGCGCGAGGTCATAATTGTAGAAGGCGCCGGGCCTGGGGCCCGTTGCGAGAACGCCCGAATTGTAGGGCCCGCCGATGATGATGCCGATGCCACGGTCCGTGGCGAGCGGCAGGAAGCTCTCGAGCGCCTCCTGTTCAAGCAGCGTATATCGGCCGGCAAGCAGGAACAGGTCGAAATCGCCGCGTTCGGTCATCCACTGGCAGGGTTGCCATTCATTCACGCCCGCTCCGAAGGCCTTGATCACGCCCTGGTCGCGCAGCTCCAGCAGCGCCTTGTAGCCGCCGTCCATCAATTCCTTGAGCTTGGCATCCAGCGCCTCCTGGCTGCCATGGTTGAAAATGTCGAGATCGTGGGCAAACAGGATGTCGATGCGGTCGACACCAAGACGTTCCAGCGAAAACTCGAGCGAACGCATGACGCCGTCATAGGTGAAGTCGTAGACCTCGCGCCGCGTCGGGGTATCGAAGAACTTGCCGATACCCGTGCGCTGGTCCGGCGGGCACACTTCAAGAAGACGGCCGACCTTGGAGGACAATACGTAGTCCTCGCGCGGCTTGTCGCGCAGGAAACGGTTGAGGCGGGTCTCCGACAGACCAAGCCCGTACAGCGGCGCGGTGTCGAAATAGCGGACGCCCAGATCCCAGGCGCGCGTGAGAACCGCATGCGCCTCGTCCTCGCTGATCGCCCGGTAGAGGTTTCCGAGCGGCGCCGCACCAAAACCCAGTTCGGTAAATGTAAGCCCGCCGTTTCCGAGCCTGTCCCAATGTCGTGTCTTCAATTGCATAAGCGCCTCCCTGACTGCTAACATGCTAGTATACATCGGGAACCGCTGCATAGCCTTGATTGTCACAAAGCAGCCATTTGGAGGAATTGATTTGACGAATTTCAGACATGTTTTCGGATCCGGCAAGCCGGTCATCGGGATGGTTCATCTCGGAGCCCTGCCCGGTTCGCCGCTCCACGACCGTGAAGCGGGCCTCGACGGTCTGGTTTCCGCTGCCCGCGCCGACCTCAAGGCGCTGCAATCTGCGGGCTTCGACGCCATCATGTTCGGCAACGAAAACGACCGGCCATACGAATTCGATGTCGATACGGCATCGACCGCGACAATGGCCTATGTGATCGGTCAGTTGCGAAACGAAATCACGGTGCCCTTCGGCGTCAACGTGCTGTGGGACCCGATGAGTTCGGTTGCACTCGCAGCAGCCACCGGCGCCCGATTCGTCCGCGAGATCTTTACCGGCACCTATGCCAGCGACATGGGTCCATGGACACCGGACGCGGGCAAGGCGATGCGCTACCGGGACCGTCTGGGCCGCAGCGATCTGGCGATGCTCTACAATGTCTCGGCAGAATTCGCCGACAGTCTCGACCGGCGACCGCTTCCCGACCGGGCGCGCAGTGCGGTGTTCTCATCGATCCCCGATGCCGTTCTCGTCTCCGGCCAGATCACCGGCGAGGCCGCGGCGCTGTCAGATCTCGAAGCCGTCAAGAAGGTGCTGCCGAACACGCCGGTTCTGGCCAACACCGGCGTCAAGCACGAAACCATCGCCGACGTTCTTTCGGTTGCCGACGGCTGCATCATCGGCTCGGCGCTGAAGATCGACGGAGACACCTGGAAGGCCATCGACCCGAATCGCGCCGAGGACCTGATGGACCGGGCGCGTGCTGCGCGGGGTGGCGCATGATGCGGCAGCGCTTGCGTGCGGATCTCACTGATCTGATGATGACACCGGGACTGTCCGGGCACGAGGAGAGAGTGGCGAAGCTCATCCGCTCGCGCCTTTCCGATACGGGTGTCGAAAGCCGGGTCGACCGGATGGGCAACGTGATCGCCAGTTTCGACGGCGATCCCGGCACGCCCCCGGTGATGATCTTCACCCACATGGACCAGCTCGGCTTCTTCGTGCGGCGCATCGAGGCCGATGGGCTGATTCGTGTCGAGCGCATGGGCGGCGTGTCCGAGCGGGCGATGGCGGCACAGGCCGTCACCCTTTGCGTGGGCGAAGGCCGGGACGTGCCCGGCATCATCATGAACAAGGCGCACCATGCCACCACACCGGACGAAAAATACAAGGTCGTGACCACGCCCGACATCCTGATCGACACCGGACACGGATCGAAACAGGCGGTCGAGGCAGCCGGCGTGAAGATCGGGACCCCGGTTGTCTACCAGTCCCGCGTCATCGAACTGGCGGGCGACCGTGTGGCCGGAACCTCAGTCGATGACCGCGCGGGCTGCGCGGCGCTGATCGAGATCGCGCGGGCTCTTGCCGCTCGTGACGGCGGACCGACGGTCCATGTCGTCTTCAGCGTGCAGGAGGAATTCAACCTGCGCGGCGCCGTGGTGGCGGCGCAGTCACTCAAGCCGGATATCGCCATCCAGATCGACCTGATGATGGCCTCGGACACCCCCGATCTCGCCGATCGCGGTGAAATGAAGCTTGGCGGCGGCGCGGGCATCAGCCTCTATTCCTTTCACGGCCGCGGTACGCTCAACGGCGTGATCCCGCATCCGTCGATGGTCGAGCTGTTCGAGAGGACGGCCGAGGATCTGGCCATGCCTTTGCAGCGCTCGGCACAGGTGGGCGTTCTCACCGATCTTTCCTACGTGCAACTGGTCGGGGAAGGCGTGGCCTCCATCGATATCGGGTTCCCGATGCGGCACTCCCACTCCACGGTGGAGTGCTGCGACCTGGGAGACGTCGAGGCCATGGTTGAACTGGCTGTCGCCGCAATTGCCGGCATCGGCCCGGATTTCAAACTGACCCGGGAGAGCTGAGATGGGCTACACGCTGGGCGTGGACATAGGAACCTTCGAATCCAAGGGGGTTCTGGTCGAGGATGGCGGGCGGATCGTGGCGCAGGCCGCGAGACCGCACGAGATGATCGTGCCGCGCCCGGGCTGGGCGGAGCACCGGGCCGAGGAGGACTGGTGGGGCGATTTCGTCTTCATCACGCAAAAGCTCCTTGCCGACAGCGGCGTCGATCCGGCGGACATCCGCGCCGTGGCGACCTCCGCGATCGGCCCCTGCATGCTGCCGGTCGATGCGGCCGGCAAGCCGCTCATCAACGGGGTGCTGTACGGGGTCGACACACGCGCCGCCCGCGAGATCGACGACCTGAACGTCGAGATCGGCGAGGAGAAAATCCTTGCGCGCTGCGGCAACGCGCTCACCTCCCAATCGGTCGGCCCAAAGATCCTCTGGTTCCGGCGCAATCATCCGGACCTGTGGGAAAAGACCGCGAAGATCCTCAACTCCGCAAGCTATCTCACGTTCAGGCTCACCGGCGCCTACGCGATCGATCATTACACCGCGGCCAATTTCTCGCCGCTTTACGACATCAACCGGCAAGACTGGTGCTTCGACCTTGGCGAGATCTGCCCGCCGGACATGTTGCCGGATCTGATGTGGTCGACCGAAATCGCCGGCCATGTCACCGAAGAGGCCGCAAAAGAAACCGGGCTTGCACCGGGAACGCCGGTCACCTGCGGCACCATCGATGCGGCCGCCGAGGCCGTCAGCGTGGGGGTGCGCGAACCGGGCGACATGATGATGATGTACGGGTCTACGATCTTCATCATCCTGCTGGCCGACAAGCCGCTGACCGACCCGAGGCTCTGGCATGCCCCGTGGCTGTTTCCGGGCGAACACGCCTCGATGGCCGGGCTTGCGACGTCGGGGACGCTGACACACTGGTTCCGCGACCGGTTTGCGCGTGAACTCGAGCGCGACGGCGCCTTCGGCGTTCTCGCAAAGGAAGCGGAAGCCTCTCCGCCCGGCGCCAAGGGACTGATCTGCCTGCCCTATTTCTCGGGCGAGCGGACCCCGATCCACGATTCCCGCGCCAAGGGGACCTTCTTCGGCCTCGATCTCACCCATGACCGCGGCGACATGTACCGCGCCGTGCTAGAGGGAATCGCGTCCGCCACGCGCCATATCGCCGACACCTATGCCGAGGCCGGACAGCGGCCATCGCGGGTTCTTGCCGTTGGCGGCGGAACCAAGAACAAGCCGTGGCTCAAGGCGACGTCGGACCTGACCGGGCTCGACCAGATCGTCTGTACGGTCACGACCGGCGCATCGTATGGCGATGCGTTTCTGGCGGCACTTGCCGTGGGTCAGGCGGAGCCCGGCGACATGGCCAGGTGGAACCCGGCGGGCGAGGTCATCAAGGCCGAGACCCATGCCGCCTATGACAGGCAGTATCCGCTCTTTCTCAGGCTCTACCAGCAGACGCGCGACATCATGGCTGACCTGGAGGCACCCGAATGAGCGCTTTCGGTCAGGCGCTGTCCGAGCTCGGTTCGGTGCTCGAAGAAATCAGCGCCGGCGATACGGAACGCGCGGTCGAACTGATCGCCGAGGCCGGCGTGATCGTCGGCTACGGATGCGGCCGCGAGGGTCTTCAGGTCCAGGGCCTTGTCATGCGGCTTCATCATCTGGGCCTCAAGGCCTCGATGCAGGGCGCGATGAACACACCGCCGCTGGGGCCGGGCGATGTGTTCCTGTGCTCTGCCGGTCCCGGCGAGCTTTCGACCGTCAGCGCGCTGATGGGCGTTGCCCGTGATGCCGGCGCGCGGATCCTGTTTCTCACCGCAGAACCTGAGTGTGAAGCGGCACGCATGGCCGACCATGTGCTGACGGTGCCGGCACAGACCATGGCGCGCAATATCGGCGGTTCCTCGGTCCTGCCGATGGGATCGGTTTACGAGGGCGCCCTGTTCGTGCTGTTCGAAATCATGGTGCTGGAACTCAAGCAAAGGCTCGGCGAAACCAGCGAGAGCATGCGGGCCCGGCACACGAACATGGAATAGGCCGCGTTCGCCGGTCGCCATGACAGGTCGCGTTCAATTGGGGACGCGGCGGCAGACGGCCTTAATTTCACTTCAGGGGCGGCAGATCGATGACGCCCTTCCTGAGGATGAAACAGCCATAGGGGCCGCTGTCCGACGTGCGCACGATGCAGAACGATCGCTTGGCGGCTTCGTAGAAGGCGAAACGTTCGAGTGCCGTCATGCCGACCTTGCGGCCTTCCATCCTGTCGACAACTGCCTGCATTTTCGAAAATACCGGAGCCTGGCCGTCCGGATCGTCCACCATGAGCATGCGGGTCACGGGTTCGCCGACGAAGGTATCGAGCGGCATCAGCGAAAGGATGGCCTCGGTTGCCGAGGGGATGTCGCAGCCGGGCATGTCGATCAACCGGCCGAAAGTCGTTTCGGCGGCAATCGTTGCGGCGGGATGGTTGACGTCGCAAACCACGAGATCGTCGCCATGGCCCATCAGCATCAATGCATGGACGAGATCGGCACTCAGTCTCTGGTCAATTCCCTTGAGCATCTAGCGCCCCGGTTGTCACTTCACCGCGCCCGCAGCCATGCCCTTGATGATGTAGCGCTCGAGCACGATGCCGATGGCGATCAGCGGAAGGATCGCCGCGAAGGAGAGCGCGGCCATCGACCACCAGCTGATGCCCTGGCTGCCGGTCTGGCTCGCCACCATCACCGGCAGGGTGTTGGCATGGGTGGATGTCAAAAGTGCCGCGAAGAAATATTCGTTCCAGGTCAGCACCAGCGACAGGATGAACGCAGCAACCATGCCCGGAAGCGCGATCGGCAGCACGATGGTCGCGAACGCGCCCCAGATCGACAAGCCGTCGACCAGAGCTGCCTCCTCCAGTTCCTTCGGAATGCCGGCGAACTGGTCGCGCATGATCCAGATGACGATCGGCAACACCGTGAGCGTGTAGAGCAGGATGAGCCCGATGCGGGTGTCGAGAAGAGCCAGCGACTTGTAGAGAACCAGGAACGGCAGCGCGAGCACCACCGGCGGCAGGATCAGCTGGCTGAGGAAGAAGAACGAGATATCGGAATTGCGCATGAAGCCGAAGCGGTAGGAAAACCGGGACAGGCCGTAGGCTGCGAGCGAACCCATGAACACAGCCAGGCCCGAAGACGCCAGCGCGGTAATCGTCGAATTGAGGAACCGCTTCATGAATTCCTCGCGCACGGTCGATTCAGCCCAGATGGTGTCCGGGGAAAGGCCGAGCGAGCGCCAGCCAAGCCATTTCGGCGTGTAGTCCCAGAACGGGATCAGGTTGCCGCGCATCACGTCGGGCGCCATCTTGAACGAGGTCGTGATCGTCCAGTAGATCGGAAACAGGCAGATGATCGCCCACAGGATCAGGATGCCGTAAACAGCGACCCGGCCCGTGAAACGTCTGGCCTTGTAGGACAAGTCGTCAGGACTGTCGTGAAAGATCTGGTTGCTCACCTTGTCCCCTCCCCGGTCAATAGCGCGGCCGCGCCCAGCGGTCGGTGAGTTTCATGATGATGGTAATCGCAATCACGATCACCACCAGATAGACCATCGCCAGAAGAGTGCCGTACCCGACATTGGACCGGTCACGGTATTCGCGGAAAATGAAGCTGGTCACGCTGTCGGTGGCGCCGCCCGGGCCGCCGGCCGTGACATTGATGATGATGTCGGCAAGCTTGAGCTTGAAGATGATGCGGATCAGGATGACCGTGATCGAGACCGGCAGCATCAGCGGGAAAGTCACTTCCCAGAAGCCGCGCCAGGCCTTGGCCCCATCCACTTTCGCAGCCTCCTGAATATCCTTCGGGATCGCCTGCAGACCGGCCAGGATCATGATCATCATGAACGGGATGTAGGTCCAGGCATCCATCACCATGATGGTGAGCCGGGCCATTTCCGGGGTGCCGAAGAAGGACGGCGAGTCCCAGCCGAGTTCGCGGGCCAGCCGAGCAAGCGGGCCGAACCGGGCCTCCATCATCGACTTTCCGATCATCCAGCTGACCGCAACCGGCGACAGCATCAGCGGCATCAGGAAAGCCACGCGGAAAAACTTCCGGGCCCGGATCTGGGAATTGAGCAAAAGCGCCAGCCCGAAGGCAATCGCGTATTCGACGATGATGGCGAGCGTGTAGCGCACCATGTTGGCCAACGCATTCCAGTAGAAATCGTCGGTCCACATCTGCCGGAGATTGTCGATGCCGTTGAAGGTTCGACCGGTCGGGGAAGACAGGTTCCAGTCGGAAAAGGCGATCACGAAGCCGAAGAGCAGCGGGAAGACCACCATGGAGACGACGAAGAGCGCGGCAGGCAGCACGAAAAGCACCCGCTTTCCGCGTTCGCCGCGGATGAGCACCTGGCCCCAGCAAAGGCAGATCGCCCAAAGCACATAGGCATAGAGCGTGGGACGCCAGCTGGTAAAGCCCAGGTCCGCATAGCCGATCTCCTGGGCGGTCTGGACCAGCGCGACGATCGCGAGAAACCAGGCGGAGCCCCAGATTACGGTGCGGCCCAGCGCAATCCTGCGATTGGAAATATTGTCACTTGTGACAACGTGAAGGAAATCGCCCTGCTCGGCCAACTGCGCACATCCCGAATTGCATGAAAACGCCGGCGGTGTTCACCGCCGGCGCCAAGTTCGATGGTCGGGCTACATGCCCAAGGACGCCTTGTAGAGGGCGATCTGGCTTTCGCGACCGATCTGGTCGGTGATCTTCTCCCAGGCTGCAGCGATCGCGTCCGCGGTTTCCTGAGCCGAGCCATATTGCCCGGCAAAGCCCTTGGCCAGTTCGTCCTCGGCGACCGAGTAGTACTGGAAGATGCCCGGAATGCGAGGCTCGATGGCTGCGTTGGGATGGTTGTAGCTGTCGAGGTTGGACCCGAGGTAGTCCTCGATATAGGCCCGGTCGTAGCCCGCTGCTTCCCACTCCTCGTACTGGAAGTGGCTGTTGCGGTAGGGCTGGAAGCCCGACGGGTAGGCCGAGGTCCACAGCGACAGGTCCTTGCCGCCGAGATGCGCCGCAGCCGACCAGGCGGCCTTGCGCTTCTTCTCGTCGCCGGACACGCGGCTGGTGACGTAGATGCCCCAGCCGATATAGGCCATGTTCGGGGCTTCGTTCATTTCCTCTTCCCAGGCTTCGCTGCGCCAGTTGTAGCGGCGCTCGGATGCCGGGTTGATGCCGAAGCCCACTACGTCGCCGACCACCGAGGTGTCGGAGGTGCGTGCGGAAGAGCCGACGTCGCCCCACCACATCAGCATCGAACCGGTTCCGGCGAGGAACTGGCTGAACGCCGTGGTGCCGGGGTCCGCGTTGATCTGGTCTGCCGGATAGGCGCCTTCGGTGGCGATCAGGTCCATCACGTCCTGGAACGCCTGAACCCAGCCCGGGTTGTTGACCAGCGGCTTCATGGTATCGGGTTCGAACAGCCAGGCAACCTCGTCCGGATGCTTGACATAGGCGGCGGCGCGGTTGGCGACAAAGTAGAAGCCGAAGCCACCCCAGCCCTTGAGCGGATCGAGATAACCGTGTGCAGGCAGGCCGGTCAGCGGATCGGTCTGGCCGGCAAGCGACTTGGAAACCTCGTTGATCTGCTGCCAGGTCTTGGGAACCTCGGCGCCGCCGATGCCGTCGGGGCCGAAATAGTCGGTCCGGTAGGCAAAGGTGTGGCAGTCGCCGTCGATGGTGACGCGGTACTGCTTGCCATCCCAGGTGCCGACCGGCGCCTTGAGGTAGTCGACGAGGTCGTCCGCCTCGATCTGCTCGGCCACCCATTCGGGCATTTCGTCGAGCAGGCCGCGACCGGCCGTGTCGCCCTCGAAGGGTGCGCCCATTTCGATGATGTCGAAGTCGACGGTGCCGGTGGCGATCGACTGCTGCAGGCGCGCGTTGTAGTCGGCCTGGGCAAGATCGATCCAGTTGATCTTGGCACCGGTGTAGGCTTCCCAGGGCTTCAGGAAGCCGCGGAAAAGGAAGTTGTGCAGGTTCTGGTTGTTCAGACCCATGAAGGTCAGCTCGACACCTTCGAACTCACCCTCGGCGACATTGGCCTTGGTTGCCGCCAGGCACATTTCACCGACCTTCTGCCAGTCGGCATCGGTCGGAGAGCCGGCGCCAACGCCGGGAATCTTGAGAATTTCGGCGCGGATGCTGTCCTGCGCTGCAGCGGTCTTGGTGCCAAGCCCGCCCATTGCGGCCATGCTGCCGACAGCAGCAGCGCCCTGAAGCAGTCGGCGGCGCGTCATCGACGCCCGGACTGCGTGTTCATAAAGATCGACTTTCATCAAAAACCTCCCGTGTTTGTCCCGCCCCTCTGGCAGTCCGGACCAGGGAGACGCACCAACCAGAGTGCTGGTTCGCTGTCTTTATTTTCCCCGATGCCCGGCCCGGATATCCCAGGCAGAATGAAAACATTTCAGCCTTCCGGCAAGCTGTCAAGCATCTAACATGCTAGTATGACTAGATGATAGACAGCGCGGCGAAGCTGCGGTACCACTTGGCCCACAACGGCAATGCACAGCACGGGGGAAGCATGGCGGACGTCAGGATCGAGAAACTCTACAAGGCCTATGGGTCAGTGGAAGTCATCCACGGCGTCGATATCGACATCCCGGATGGACGCTTCGTGGTGCTTGTCGGCCCGTCGGGCTGCGGAAAATCCACGCTTCTGCGAATGCTCGCCGGACTTGAGAGCGTAACGGGCGGCACGATCAGCATTGGCGGGAAGGTCGTCAACAACCTGCCGCCGGCCGAGCGCAACATCGCCATGGTGTTCCAGAACTATGCGCTCTATCCGCACAAGACGGTGGCGGCGAACATGGGCTTTGCGCTGAAGATGCAGCGCATGGACAAGTCCGAAATCGACAAGCGCGTGGCCGATGCTGCCGACATCCTCGGCCTCAAGCCCTATCTCAAGCGCTATCCTCGCGAACTTTCCGGCGGCCAGCGCCAGCGCGTTGCCATGGGCCGTGCGATCGTGCGCGAGCCCAAGGTGTTCCTTTTCGACGAACCGCTGTCCAACCTCGACGCCAAGCTCCGCGTGCAGATGCGCACCGAAATCCGCGAGCTGCACCAGCGGCTGTCGACAACAACTGTCTACGTCACGCACGACCAGATCGAGGCGATGACGATGGCGGACCAGATCGTGGTGATGCGCGACGGGCACATTTCCCAGCAGGGCGCACCGCTCGAGCTTTATGACCGGCCGGCCAACGTATTCGTTGCCGGGTTCATCGGTTCGCCGTCGATGAACCTGATCGAAGGCGAGATCAAACGCAGGGACGGCAAGGCCTTGATGCATGCCGAAGGCGTGGAATTCGAGGTGCCGGACATGGCCGGGCTCGACGAAGGGCGCAAGGTGACATTCGGCATCCGGCCGGAACATCTTCTGCTCGACGATACCGGCTTCGAGGCAAAGGTGGCGGTGGTGGAGCCCACGGGTTCGGAAACCCATCTCGTGCTGCGCGCGGCCGGCCGCGAAATCATCGTCGTCTTGCGGGAGCGCCAGAACATCAAGCCGGGCGACACGATCAGGCTGCGCCCGCAGGCCGAGATGGCCCACATGTTCGATACGGGGACCGGATTGCGGCTCGAATGACGGCTTGAAACATGCCGACGGGATCCCTGGATCTCGAACGGGAACAAAGACCACCAGACAGTGTCGAGGGAGGACAGAATGCTGAAGGGAATCGATCCGAGATTGAACGCCGAGGTGCTGTACGCGCTTCGCGCCATGGGACACGGCGACACGCTGATCATTGCGGACACGAACTTTCCCTCGGATTCGATCGCACGCCAGACGGTACTCGGCGATCTGCTCAGGATGGACAATCTGACCGCCGGCGAGGCCGCCGAGGCCGTGCTTTCGGTGCTGCCGCTCGACACCTTCGTCGACGACTTTGCGGGCCGGATGGAAATCGTCGGCAATCCGGACGAAGTGCCGCCGGTGCAGCAGGAAGTGCAGAATGCCATTGATTCCGCGGAAGGCGAGCCGCGCAAGATGGTCGGCATCGAACGGTTTGCCTTCTACGATATGGCGAAGCAGGCCTATGCGGTGATCCAGACGGGCGAACGGCGTTTTTACGGTTGCTTCATGTTCCGCAAGGGCGTGATCCCGCCGCAGGACTAAGAGGGGCCGAACTGCCATGTCAAAAGTCGTCATTCTCGGGGTCTTTGTGGCCGACACGGCCTATCGCGCCGCGCGCGCGCCGCGCATGGGCGAGACAATACTGGGCGAAAGCTTCAAGCTCGGACCCGGCGGAAAGGGCTCGAACCAGTCCGTCGCCGCCGCGAGGGCCGGCGCCGAAACCCACTTCATTACCCGCCTTGGCAAGGATACCTTCGCCGAAATGGCGCTTCGGACGTGGGAGGAAGCCGGCGTCACCCCGGCCATCACCCAGCATGGAGACGGCTACACCGGGGCTGCCTACATCTTCGTGGAATCAGGAACCGGCGACAACGCCATCATTGTGAGCCCGGGCGTTGCAGGCGACATATCGCCCGCCGACATCGAAGCGCGAGAAGACCTCATCAAGAACGCTTCTGTTTTCGTTACGCAGCTCGAGCAACCGATGGATGCCGCCTTGCGCGCGCTCGAGATCGCCCGCGCAGGCGGCGCACAGACCATTCTCAACCCGGCGCCGGCTGCCGAACTTCCCGAAGGCATGATCGCACTTTGCGATTATGTCACGCCGAACGAAACCGAGGCGGAAGCATTGACCGGACTTTCGGTGGCCACGCTCGAAGACGCGACGAAGGCGGCCGAGAAGCTCACACGCATGGGTGCCAAGGCAGCAGTGATCACCCTTGGTGAAAAGGGTGCGCTCTATCATGCGGGCGGACAGAGCGTTCACGTGCCCGCTTTCGACGCCGGGCCGGTTATCGAGACCACCGGGGCGGGCGACGCGTTCAATGGCGGCTTTGCAGCGGCCCTGGCCCGGGGCGACGACCCGGTTACAGCCGTGCGCTTCGGCTGCGCCACAGCGGCCATCTCCGTCACCCGGGCAGGCACCGCGCCGTCAATGCCCTCACTCGCGGAAATAAACGCCCTGCTCGCCCGCGGCTGAAAAAACAAGTCTCATCGTCAGGGAGATTCTTGGGTTGCGCCGGCCAGCAGGGTTTACAGCCGCTTGCCGGTTGCGCAATAGAGGTCTGCCGCCTTCCGCGCACCAACGCGCCGGGCAAGCCGGCGGTTTCAAAGAGGCGGTAGCATTGGCCGGAACGAGCGCAGACAGGACAGGCCGGGCAGTCCCATCGGAGGGCCGCGCCTGCCAGGCATGCGCCGGAACTTTACGGCAAGTGTTGCCGCCAAGTGCCCGAATGGTGACATCATGACCGGTTCACAGTGGAAGCCACTTGACTCCGAACGCTGGAAAGGCGGCGCCGGCGTCAACAGCGATCTTGCGGTCCGGAGTCCGAATCCGCTGCAGCGGGGCCTGATCGCGCTTGCAAGAGGCAGCATGCTGCGACGCGGAGTGTTTCGCGCGACGGTCAGCCGGCTGGTGTTCCTGCTTGGCGGCAACAAGCCGTTCGACGTCGACTTTCGCGGCGTGACATACCGGCTCGAGGGTGGACGCAATCTCATCGAGTACGGGATCCTTCTCAACCCGGACTACAACGCCGAGGATATCGATTTCCTTGCGGCCGGGATCTCCGACGGCGGCGTGATCGTGGACATAGGCTCAAACATCGGCCTCTACAGTCTGCCGCTGGCGCGCGCCGCAGGCCCCAACGGGCGCTGCATAGCGATCGACGCGAACCCGCTGATGACGGAGCGCCTGATGCGCAATGCCGCCCTGAGCGGACTCGACAACGTGACCGCGATCGCCTCTGCAGTCAGCGACCGGGACGGGTCGGGCCAGTTGACGGTGCGCAAGAACGATGACGCAATCGTCGCCGTCGACGAAAGCGCCGACGGACCGATTGCGATCCGCACCCTGGCAGCACTGCTCGACGAGGCCGGCGTTCCCCGCGTAGACGTGCTGAAGATTGACATCGAGGGGCACGAGGACAAGGCGCTTCCGACCTATCTCGACACGGCCCTGCCCGAGATGATGCCGCACAGGATCGTGATCGAACATCCCGAACCGAACGCGGACTATCCCGGCTGCGCAGAAGCTTTCGCGCGGCATCGCTACCGGCTTGTCGGACGAACGCGCAACAATTCGCTCTACAGGCGCGACGATGCATGAGACCGGCGGTCGTGACGACGCCCCGGCCGTCGCCATCATTCCCTATGGCACACGGTTAACCCCTCTCCTGTCATCGCTGCCGCTCGACAGTCTGAGCTGGCCGGGCGGGCGGCCGGAACGCCTCAAGCAGGGCGTTGTGTCTGACATGGAACCGCAAGACCACCTGCTGGCCTATCTCAGTTCGCGTCTCATCTACATGCCGCGTCCGCGTGTACGCGCGAAGATGTCCGTGATGGTGGTCGAGCCGCAGGCCGTGCATGGCCGCAACATGGCCTGGCTGAGGCTGGTCTGGTGGCGCTTCTTCCGGGTGCTGACTTCCAATGGCGGTCTCCTGGCCGCCCTTCCGAATGCCACGCTGTTTTACTACGGGACCACGTGGGTCGGAAACTGGGAGAACCTCAGGATCGAAAAGACACGCATGGCTTCGCTGATTGCCTCGGCCAAGAACCATTATCCGGGTCACAGGTTGCGCCATCAGGTGGCGGCCCTGATGCGGGCAAATGATGCCGACGTCGAGGTTCTCGGAAGAGGCTATGCGCCGATCGAACACAAGGCCGAGGGCTTGGCGCCCTTCCGCTACTCGGTCGTCATCGAGAATGTGCGGGAGCCAGGCTATTTCACCGAGAAGCTGATGGATGCCTTCCTGTGCGAAACCGTACCGATCTATTGGGGCGCTCACGACATTGCCGAGATCTTCGACCATCGCGGCATGATCATCGTTGAGGATCTTGCCGGCATCACCGCGGCTATCGAGACGATGAGTGAAGAGGATTACCTGGCAAGGCTTGAATTTGTCCGGCTAAACAGGGACAAGGCCAAGCGCTACGCCAATCAGGAAAAGGCAGCCGCTCACATCATCGTGCGGCAGGAAGCCAGAAGCAGAAAGACCTAGTCATGACCGAGGATAATTCACCGAAGAAAGCCCTGATAACCGGCGTGACCGGACAGGACGGTGCCTATCTCTCCGAATTCCTGCTCTCGAAGGGCTACGAGGTGCACGGGATCAAGCGCCGCACGTCGCTGTTCAACACGGCGCGGATCGACCATCTCGTGGGGGGTGAGCCGGGACAATCCGGACGCTTCGTGCTGCATCACGGCGACATGACCGATTCGTCGTCTCTCACCCATATCCTGCAGCAGACCAAGCCGGACGAAGTCTACAATCTTGCAGCGCAGAGCCATGTCGCGGTCTCTTTCGAGGAGCCGGAATACACCGCCAATTCCGATGCTTTGGGCACGCTCAGACTGCTCGAGGCGATCCGCATTCTCGGCCTGAAGGACAAGAGCCGGTTCTACCAGGCCTCGACATCCGAACTCTACGGCCTGGTGCAGGAAACTCCCCAGACCGAGCGCACGCCTTTCTATCCGCGATCGCCCTATGGCGTGGCCAAGCTCTATGCCTACTGGATCACGGTGAACTACCGCGAGGCCTACGGGCTTTATGCCTGCAACGGCATCCTGTTCAATCATGAAAGCCCGCTGCGCGGGGAGACCTTTGTCACCCGCAAGATCACGCGCGCCCTGGCACGGATCAAGCTCGGTCTGCAGGACAGTCTCAGACTGGGCAATCTCGACGCACTGCGCGACTGGGGTCACGCCCGCGACTATGTGGAGATGCAGTGGCTGATGCTGCAGCAGGAGGAACCCGACGATTTCGTCATCGCCACCGGCGTACAGTATTCGGTGCGCGATTTCGTGCTTGCGGCTGCCGACGCACTTGGCATGGCGATCCATTTCGAAGGCGAAGGCGTCGATGAGGTGGGGCGTGATCCCTCCGGCAAGGTGATCGTCTCGGTCGACCCGCGCTATTTCCGCCCGACAGAGGTCGAAACGCTGCTCGGCGATGCCTCAAAGGCAAAGCAGAAGCTCGGCTGGAGCCCGCAGACATCGTTTGCCGATCTCGTCGCCGAGATGGCAGAAGCCGATCTCAAAGAGGCCGAGCGCCATGGGTGATGCGCCCTACGCACTCGCCGGCAAGACGGTCTATGTCGCCGGCCATCGCGGCATGGTCGGATCGGCGATCGTGCGGCGGCTGGCGAAGGAAGGCTGCACGGTTGTGACCGCGACGCGCGGCGAACTGGACCTTGAACGTCAGGCGTCGGTGGAAGACTGGTTTGCCAAAAACCGCCCCGATGCAGTGTTCCTGGCCGCGGCAAAGGTCGGCGGCATCATGGCGAACGACACGATGCCTGCGGATTTCCTCTACCGGAACCTGATGATCGAGGCCAACATCATCCACGCGGCACACGCCAACGGCACCGAAAAACTGCTGTTCCTCGGATCGTCCTGCATCTATCCCAAGTTCGCCGACCAGCCGATCAACGAAGACGCCCTGCTCACCGGACCGCTCGAACCCACCAATGAATGGTATGCGATTGCCAAGATTGCCGGCATCAAGCTTTGTCAGGCCTATCGCAAGCAGCATGGCGCCGACTTCATCTCCGCGATGCCGACCAACCTCTACGGCACCGGCGACAATTACGACCCCCAGACCAGCCACGTGCTGCCCGCACTGATCCGCAAGGTCCATGAGGCCAAGGCCGAAAAAGCGCCTTCGATCACCCTTTGGGGCTCGGGCACCCCGCTTCGCGAGTTCCTGCATGCGGATGATTGCGCCGACGCGCTGGTGTTTCTCATGAAGCATTATTCCGGCCACGAGCACGTCAATGTGGGCAGCGGCCACGAAATCACGATCCGCGATTTGGCGGTAATGATCGCGGAAGCCTCCGGTTACAGCGGGACCATCGAGCTCGATCCCTCAAAGCCCGACGGCACGCCGCGAAAGCTGATGGATTCGGCCAGACTGAGGGCGATGGGCTGGCAGCCGTCAATCGGGCTGGAAGCTGGCATAGAGAGAACGCTTGCCGAGTTCCGGGACCTTCAATCGCAGGCCGAATAGGCGGTCTGGCACGCCAACGGTCCGATTGAGGATGTCTTCCCGACCGGCTTTTGCCTTGGGCTCAAACTCAAACGCTGTAGTGCGTCGGTATTACGGACGTTGATGATCGCTCAATCCAATTGAACGCGGCAAGGTCGAGCCCTAGGTCCTCTTGCCGAGAAGTCGCCTGATCCGCCGGCGCCACTTGAATATTTTCCACTGCAACCAGGTGTAGTTGCCCGGATAGCGGCGGATGGCTGCAGGCAGCATCTGAATGTCAGCGGCTGTCAGCTTTTCGTCGTGCCAGAGCATGTCGTGGGGCGCGGTGAGCATGACCGTGCCGTCATAGGTCGAAAACACGATCGACATCGGTGGCTCCTCCGACCGGAACTGGGTCAGCTCCTCCGCCCGGGACGGCGAGTCGCCCTCCCACAGGTCCGCCCTCACCAGAAACGCATTGAGGCGATTGGCGCAGGCGAGCTTGTAGCCTTTCTCGAGCCCGAGTTCGTAAAGCGCGCGCAGGCTGTTGCCGTGGCTGACATCGGGATCGGCCGGTTGCACATAGCTTACGATCGACGGGATGGTCGGATTGAACTCGACACAGATCAGTTTCGGCCGGTAGTCCGTCATCGCCTTGATCGTGTGATAGTCGTTGCCATCGATGTCGACGGAAAGAAAGTCGAATTCGCGGGGGCAGCCGGTTTGTGAAAGCAGGGCATCCAGACCGTCGCCGGCCTCGAATCCCACGAACCGGTTCATGCATTCGACGGACTCGTATTTTTCCATGTTCTTTCGAAGAACATCATAGCGTTCCGAACTGCCTTCGATCAGGACGGCGTGGTAGCCCTTGCTTTCGATCAGATGGAAGGTGTTGCTCAGGTAGACACCGTCCCAGGCGCCGAACTCAACGCACCAATGATCGCGTTCGGGCAACAGGCCCAGCAAATGCTCAATGATGCCGTCCTCGCCCTCCTGGGAGTGAACGTTGCGGGCATGAGCCAGGATTTCAGCGGCGCTTTTGTTGAGCATATTCATAATCCCCGTTCGCCGGCGGCTTATCGCAAGCAGCATACGCGCCGGTGGAAGCGGCCTGCCGGCGCTGGTGTGTAAAATTCAGATCGCCCGATCCCGCAAGACTGCGCCTAGGCCCGTGCCTCAAGATTGAGCGAGACCAGCGTCCCGTTCTGCTTATCCATGTGCGGCAGGTGTGCCTGGCTGTAGTCGTCCATGTCCGCATGCTCGGTGCTCCGCCAATCCCAGCGGTAAACCTCCGAGAAGCCGGCTTCCAAGAGATAGGCGGTGAGGCTCTTCTCATCAAAGACCATCTTGTGAAAGTCATACTGGTCGCGCTGGCCACCCATCATCAGGCCCAGGATGGTGGGAAGCCCGTCCGGCAGCTTTCCATCCAGATAGAGCCGCGCACAGGCTTCGTAGTCGGGCACCGCGAGCCGCAGCGTACCGCCCTTCTTGAGAACCCGGCGCCACTCCTTGAGCACGGCGGCATATTCCTTGCGGCCGAAATGCTCGAGCAGGTGGCAGGCATAGATGTGATCGACCGTCGCATCGGGGATGAAATCCAGATTGTCGACCGGGCCGATATGATCGACATGCGGATAATCGAGTGCATCAATATGGAAATAGCCCGGGATGTGCTTCACGCCGCACCCGAGATGAAGTTTGGAATAGTCTGCTTTTTCCATAGATATGTGTCCGATACTTGCCGTGGGCAGCGCTATAACCCGCCATCCCCACGTTGTCCATCCGGTCGCTGGAAAGCCGCGCCAAAGCACCCTGCACGCCCGCTGTCCGCTCGCAGTGGGTGCAACTTGACATCACCGATTGGTCGAATAGGGATACCCGGGAAATATCCGGCGACAGTCGAGACCGCGACCTTCCTGTGTCGCGCGCCGCTGACGACGCCTGCCCCCTGACGACGCTTGCCCCTGACCCTTTACCTCGCACAGATCGCTGACTACGACGTTGGGCGAACACAGGGCTCAACCACCGTCTCGAGCTCCCGGTGTCGGCCCCGTAGGCCCGAACAGTACTTAAAGAGGATTGAATGAGCCCAGCTCCAAGAATTTCCATCGGGGTTCCTGTCTATAATGGAGAGCGGCACCTCGAAGATTGCCTGAATGCATTGGTCAACCAGACGTTTACGGATTTCGAGATCATCATCTCGGACAATTGCTCGACGGATTCCACCGAGACCATCTGCCGCGAATTTGAGCGACGGGATCCCCGCATCCGGTATTTCAGGCAGGCCGAGAACAAGGGCGCGCTTGCCAATTTTGTATTCGTGCTGGGCGAGGCAAGAGCAGAGTTTTTCATGTGGGCGGCGCATGATGACGTGTTTGAGAAAGACTGGATCAGTTCGCTCTTGCCGCTCTCCATGGATCACAACTGCATATCTTTCGGTCAGGTACAGACAATCGATGAAGGCGGCGCAAAAACTCTCCATATCGCAAACAATCGGGATCTGAGTTTTCGTGGCCCGAGATTGTTGCGCCGTCTTCGATATGCCACGGAGCCCGGATTTTGCGGCAAGGCAAATCCGGTCTATGGGATTTTCCCAACCGCTGCTCTGGACGAGGACGCGTTAAACGCTTTCGGGACAAACGACACGGAGGGAGACGTCATGATGATGTTCCATCTCCTTGACCGGTACGAAATCAGGAGCGTCTCCGGAATCCGCATCCTGAAGCGCCAAGCCCCTGTGGGGCACGTGATGCCGTCGCCAGCCAAGAGACAGAGGCAAAGCATGCGCCGCAGGACCATGATCGACGGCTTTCTCAGGTACAGTCATGGATACGAGAACACGCTCCTACGCGTGCTGTACCCGTTCACAATCCTCAGGTATCGAATTGCAAATCGCAGGCTCCGGAGACTTGGCCGCCAGTAACGCATGAAAGACTTAGCGCCCCGGCGCACGGCGCATCGATTGAAGATCGCCGCTAGGTGTTTTCAATTGTCCGCCAACTGTCCGGCGTGATGAACTCGTTTGAGAGTCCCGGATCGAGATACCAGGCCTTCGGGCCGATCACGATCTTGTCCGGAGACGGATTGAGCCATGCGCCCCACCAGGAGAATGTCGAATTCGCGATGATGTTGTGCTTGCAAGCCGCCATCAGCCGCAAGTCCTCATAGGGGACCTCCGGCCCGTTGATGGCGACGACAACCTTATCGCCCGGCAATTCCAGGTTCGCCTCCGCCCATTCCGGATCATCTGAAAAGACAAAGAATGTGGGCGTCCCCTCCACCGCATCCAGGATCGACTGCGCCGCCTTTGCGTAATAATCCTTCCCGCAGACCGCGTAGATCCCACGGGTCGCCTCGCTGGTGAGGTAATCGCCGCGGCGGACATGCACCGAAACGGAAAGGCACGCTTCAATCCGCGCCCTCATCTCGAGGTTCTGCGGACTTGGCGGGGTCACCACCGTCAGGTCCTCGCGAATCTGCGCGTCGGCGTCCGAAAAATAGCGCTCGGACTGCCAATACCCCCTGAATTCTGATCCCGACTTGGCCCGCAAGACGCGTGGATCAAACAGGTTGCGGGTCTCGCGAATAAAACGCCTGTCAAGCTTGGCCAGGGTGCGCCAGGCCAGGCGCTTGTATTTTCGCTCGCGGGGCGGGCAAAGCTCCTTGGGGCCGCCAACCCGGGCGTCTATGTTGAAATGGCCCAGTTCATAGGGATGGCCCATTTTTTCGAGCGTGCGCGTGTCCAAAACCACTTTGCCGCCGGAGCGCAGCGCCGCCGCCCGCGCAGTGGCATATTGGAACATCTGGTTGCCCAGACGCCCGAGCAGTTCTATCACGATGGCATCCTCGGGCGCGCGCCACCGCCGTGTCTTGCGCATGGCAAGCGCGCCGCCAAACTTTGCCTTGTCGCGGATCAGGATCTTCCGGGAGAACGGGAGCGACCAGCCCTCGGGGAAGCAGTAGCCCGGATCAAGCATCTTGTGGGGATGGTCGAGAATATAGCGGTTGAGGTGGGACTCGTCATGCCAAAGGGCCATGACGCCGGCCTTCTTGTCGGCCTCGACAGCCTGCCGCATTGTCTCGATGAAGGCCAGGTACGTGTCGCGCGGTCCGCCATTGACCCCGCCGGCTACGTAGTGCCGGCCCTCGCCTGCCGGGATATAGGCCCTTGAACGGGGGCTGCGCTCGTAGGGAAATTCGGCCGCCGCCCGTTCATGATGGCCGGGATGGCGCACGACCAGTATTTCGCCGGGCCCCGCCAGCATCTCCTCGCCTATGGGATCAACGAACTGGCAATTGGCGTTGAAGAAAAAAACATGGTCGAAGTCCGCAAGCTGGTCACGGACCTTCGTGAACACGGTGAACCGGTCGAGCGTGTTGCCCGGCCACCCGAGATTGTCCTGATGGACGGTGACGACGCCAGGGTACTCGCGGTCAAGCGGCGCATCGGTGAAAACGAAGTAGGTCTTGTCGTGGCCTGGCAGGAAGTGCTCTTCGCTGGATGCGTGGAAGCCATCGAAAAAGACCCGGTAGCTGCCGGTGCAGATATAAAGAATGGCGATCTTCACGGGGTGCCTGCCTTTCCTGCGGCCACGAAGCGGACGCCATCGATCTCGACCGGCACCTTGCGATATTTCCGGCTGGTCATGGTGTTGATCACCAGGCGCTCAACCAGTCCGTTGAGCTTGCGCAGCGGTCCCATCACCCGGCGTTTAAACCCTTTGGGTTTGGCTGAGCGCCCACCTTCGGGATGAAACAGGCGCGGCGCGGCGTTGACCATGCTCTCGACGCCCGAATGCCTGTCGCTCGCGGTCACCAGGTAGTCCTGGACGCAGATCGCCGGCTCCAACTGCCAGATCGACAATTCTCCGGCGATGCCCAGCTTGGGATTGAACATCAACTGATCCACAGGGTCGCATGCAGCCGATGTGAGCTTGAGCAGTTTCTCAGCGCCGCGGCGCGAGACAAAATAGCCTGCCGTGCCGCCATGGGCCGAGCGCAGCCGAAAAAGCCCGTGGCCAAAGGCCGATGCGGCAGGCTGCTTGTCCATCAGCACGCGCTGAAACACCGTTTCCGCCTTGACCAAGTCCGCATCGGCAGGCAACCAGTCCGACGACTGCAGGAACTCGGCCGCATTGCCGGCGAAATGGATGTCGTCCTCACAGACGAATGCCCAGTCCTGCGCCTGCGCGACAACCATTTCCCACAGGCGGACATGGCTCAGGAAACAGCCGATCTCCCCGTAGCCCACGCCGTATTCACCCGACGTGCGCGGTCCCATTGCGGCGACGAGATCCCTGGGCAGATCGCGCCCGTCGACAGCGGCAACGCGAGTTGGCTCGATGCCCACGCGCGCGCACTCTGCGCGAAAGCCCGCGTCACGTTCCCGCGAGCGGTCCAGATTGATATAGTAACAGGGGATTGTCATGTCCTGGTCTTTATCCTGGTCGCTGGTGCCGCCCCGCGGAGAAGGATGTCCCGCCCCTACGCTTCACACTTCTCTCGGGCGTTCATGCAGAATATCACCGCCGAAGGCAAGTTGGTTGACCGCGACCGGGGACCTGGACACACAGCCGCTCATTCTTCCGGCTGACCGCCTGTCCGGTTTCCGAGCGTACCTTCCCACCGCAGCGCATGGCGAATGATGGTTTGAAGATCCTCAAGTTCGGGCGTCCATCCCAGCGCCTCGCGCGCAAATGTCGAATCCGCCACGATCATGGCGGCGTCACCGGCCCGGCGCGGCGCTTCCGTCACCTTGAAATCCACGCCCGACACCGCCTTGACCGCGTCAACGACCTGTCGGACGGAATAGCCGCTGCCATAGCCGCAATTGGCCGCGACGGACGGCCCGCCATTCCTGAGATAGGAGAGTGCGCAATAGTGCGCCCTGGCGAGATCGGTGACGTGGATGTAGTCGCGGACGCAAGTGCCGTCCGGGGTCTCGAAATCATTGCCGAAGATCTGCAGCCCGTCGCGCTTTCCCGTCGCGGCTTCGGCCGCGATCTTTATGAGATGGGTCGACTGTCGCGAGGACTGACCGGCCCGCATCTGGGGATCGGCACCCGCCACGTTGAAATAGCGCAAGGCGGCGTAGCGAAAGCCGGGATAGGCCGCCGCTGCGTCGCGCAGCATCCATTCGGTCATCAGTTTGGAGCTGCCATAGGGGGATTCAGGCGCGAAGGGCGCCGATTCCGTCACCGGTTCGAGCCCCGGCGCGCCATAGACGGCGGCGGAGGAGGAGAAGATGAAGTTTTCGACCTTCGCCTCGAGTGCGCGCTGGATCAGGTATCGTGATTTGCAGGTGTTCTCATAATAGTAGTCGAGCGGCTGCTCTACCGAGTCTGGCACGATGATCAGCCCGGCAAAGTGAATGATCGCATCGATCCCGTGAGTGGCAAAGATGGCGTCGAGGGTTTCCGCGTCGGCAATGTCTGCTTTGTAGAAACGGGCCCCGTTTGGCACGGCCCATTCATTGCCTGTCGACAGATTGTCGATGACAACCACATCCTCGCCGTGGTCGAGAAGCTCAAGCACCATGTGGCTGCCGATATAGCCGGCGCCGCCGGTGACCAGGACAGTCATCGTTGCACTCCGGCCGATGCGAGATGCCGGGCGGACAGGGCCCGAATGCGGCGGCGGTAGACCAGCCGATTGATCTCGCGGACGATGGTCTTCGCGAGGTTCGGCCGGGCACCGGTCGAAATCGTGCTGCCGCCGGCTTGCTGGGTCCTGTCGCTGATGCCGGATGGCACGGCGCAGCTCGGGGCGACCCCGGTCACCCAGCTCAACTGCAGCAGACCGTCGACCGGCCGGTCGAAGCTCTCGGTGATCTCCAGGAGCCGCCGGGCCTGTGCGGCACTCACCAGTTGCGCTGATGTGCGCAGCATCGCCACCCGCGGACGCAAGAGGGATACGCCGTCCTGTCTCGTCACGACGATGGCTCCGGCGGCGACCGGCCTGACCTGAAACTGGATATAGCCCTCCCGCTCAATGTGGTCCGACGCCAAGGCGAGGGCACGGGCGAAGCCATCCGGATCGATCTCGACATCATCCTCAAGCACCAGACCGGCCCTCAGGCCGCTTTCGACAATCATCCGCCAAGCCTTGCGGTGGCTCAGGAAACACCCGATTTCCCCGGCAGTGATGGAAAAGGGATAGCGTGGCGCATGAAGAGACTTGTGCGAAAACACCTCATTGACCGCCCGGCTCGTCAATTCCCGGCCATCAACCGCATCGATCACCCGGGACGGCACCGGGCAAGCCTCAAGAATACGCTCCACCTGCGGGCGGCGCGCCTGGGCGCGGGCCAGATGGATGATGAAGGCCTCTATCCCGCCAAACCTGTTCATGCCGCCCCTCAACATTTCCGGCCCTGCCCGCGTCCGGCTGGTGGCCCTGTCCGAACCGCGCAATCGCGACCGAACCCGTCAATCCTGGACTGTTCTAGACGAGAGCGTTTCACCCCGGCAAGTGGCTTCAGCCGATCGCTTCCGGCCGCGCTGCATCGATCGCCCGTTGACAACCCGATCCCCTGCCCTTGATGGCCGATCCCCGGCGTTGCGATTGGCCCAAGGGTGGTGCATTTTCGAAAGCAACGGGTTAAACCGGCTCGATTCGAGCGTCCGGCCTTGCAGGGGCTGCCCGGTCGCGGTTCGGAACAGAGGAATATATCTCGTGTCACTGAAAGCAGTCATACTGGCGGGCGGTCTGGGAACCCGGATCAGCGAAGAGTCCCACCTCCGCCCCAAACCGATGATCGAGATCGGCGGCAAGCCGATCCTGTGGCACATCATGAAGATCTACGGTGCGCACAACATCACCGAATTCGTGATCTGCTGCGGCTATCGCGGCTACCAGATCAAAGAGTATTTCGCCAACTACTTCCTGCATATGTCCGATGTCACCATCGACATGTCACAGAACTCGATGGAGGTGCACCAGCGCTATGCGGAACCATGGAAGGTGACGCTGGTCGACACCGGTGCGGACACGCAGACCGGCGGCCGCCTGCGCCGCGTGCGCGACCATCTCGAGGGAACCTTCTGCCTGACCTATGGCGACGGCGTCACCGATCTCAACATCACGGAGGTGGTGGACTTCCACCGGTCGCAGAATGTCGAGGCAACGATTACCGCGGTGCAGCCTGTCGGCCGGTTCGGGTCGCTCGAAATCGAGGAAAAGCGTGTCACCCATTTCCTGGAAAAGCCCCGCGGTGACGGGCGCTGGGTCAGCGGCGGCTTCTTTGTCTGCGAGCCTTCGATGATCGACCGGATATCGGGTGACGCCGACAATCTCGAAGGCGCCCCGATGGAAGGTCTCGCGGCGGACGGACAGCTCGCGGTTTGGAAACATGACGGGTTCTGGCACTCCATGGACACGCTGCGCGACAAGGAGAATCTGGAGCGGCTCTGGGCATCGAAACAGCCGCCATGGAAATTGTGGAAATGAAGACGTTCTGGACGGGACGGCGGGTTCTGGTCACCGGACACACCGGGTTCAAGGGCAGTTGGCTGTCGCTGTGGCTCGGCGCCATGGGCGCCGATGTTCACGGCCTGGCACTGGCGCCGGACAGCGATCCCAACCTTTTCGACATGACAGATCTCGCGAGCGAACTCGATCACGGGATTTGCGACATCCGCGAAGCGGGAGCGGTTGCGCGCCGCGTCGCCGAGATCGAACCCGAATTCGTGTTTCACCTGGCCGCCCAGTCACTGGTGCTGCGATCCTACGAGGCGCCCGCTGAAACCTGGGAAACCAACGTGGCGGGTACGCTGCATCTCCTCGATGCACTCAGAGACGCGGGCAAGCCGGCGACGGTCATCGTCGTGACCACCGACAAGGTCTATGAGAACCGCGAGTGGGAACATCCTTATCGCGAGACCGACCGGCTTGGCGGCCACGACATGTATTCCTCTTCAAAAGCCGCAGCGGAACTGCTGGTGCAGAGCTGGCGGGCGAGCTTCGCGTCCGAGGGCCTGCTCAGGCTCGCCACCGCCAGGGCGGGAAACGTGATCGGCGGCGGCGACTATGCCGCCAACCGCATCGTGCCCGACATCGTCCGGGCGCTTGCCGCCGGAGACCGCATCGAAGTGCGCAGTCCGCAGTCGGTGCGGCCCTGGCAGCATGTGCTCGAACCGCTCGCGGGTTACCTTCGGCTCGCCGAGGAACTGCACGCCGACACGTCGCATGCGCGCGCCTACAACTTCGGACCGGCGGCCGGCGATTTCCGCACGGTCGAGGACCTCGTGACCGAGGCGCTGGGGACCTGGCCCGGCGCTTCGGCAGACAACTGGATCGATGTCTCGGCAGGAGGCAACCGGCCACACGAGGCCGGGCTTCTTGCCGTTGCCAGCGACCTTGCGCGGCAGAAGCTGGGCTGGCAGCCGCGCTGGAATTTCGAGGCCGCCATCGAACGGACCATCGGCTGGTACCGCGCCGTGCATGAAGGACAGTCGCCACGCGAGGTCAGCCTCAAGCAGATCCGGGATTACGAGACGGCATGATCTATTCCGCGCTTCCCATCGACGGCGCCTACAGGATCGATCTGGAACGGATCGGCGACGACCGCGGCTTCTTCGCGCGCACGTTCTGCGCCGAGGATTTCGCCGCCCACGGGCTCAAGGCGCACTGGGCGCAGATGAACGTCTCCTTCAGCGCCAGCAAGGGCACGGTGCGCGGCATGCACTTCCAGCGCCCGCCGGCCGCCGAGGCGAAGCTGGTGCGCTGCCTCAACGGTGCGCTGTTCGACGTGCTAGTCGATCTCAGACACGGTTCGCCCAGCTTCGGGCAATGGACGGCCGTCGAACTCACACCCGACTCCCGGTCCATGGTCTATGTGCCCGAAGGCGTGGCCCATGGCTTTCAGACACTGAAGCCGGACACCGAGGTGCTCTACTGCCATTCCGTACCCTACGACCGGTCGCTTGAGGGCGGATTGCGCCATGATGACCCGACGGTCGGGATATCCTGGCCGCTTCCCGTCTCGACCCTCTCCGAGCGCGACCGGAGCCATCCCGGCCTGAACGAACTGGAGCCGATCACGCCATGAAATGCCGTCACTGCCAGGCCCCGCTGAGCCAGCCATTCGTCGATCTGGGCAGCGCACCGCCGTCTAACGCCTATCTTGCGGAGCCCGACCTGCACCGTCCCGAAACGCATTATCCGCTTCGGGTGCTGGTGTGCTCCGAGTGCCGGCTTGTCCAGACCGAGGACTTTGTCACGGAAGATACGGTGTTCGATGCGGATTACGCCTATTTCTCGTCCACGTCGCGGGGCTGGCTGGCGCATGCGAAGACCTATTGCGACCGGATGACCGAACGCTTCGGCCTCGGCGCCGAAAGCTTCGTCATCGAAGTGGCGTCCAATGACGGCTATCTGCTGCGCAATTTTGTCGAGCGCGGAATTCCGTGCCTGGGCATCGAGCCGACGGCAAGCACGGCCAACGCCGCGCGCGACGCGGGCGTCGAAACGCTCGAAGCCTTTTTTGGAGAGGATCTGGCACAGAAGCTCGCCGAGGAACGCCAGCAGGCGGATCTGATCGCCGGCAACAATGTCTTTGCCCATGTGCCCGACATCAATGATTTCACTGCGGGACTGGCGGCTGCACTCAAGCCCGAAGGCGTCATCACCCTCGAGTTTCCGCATGTGATGCGGCTCGTCGAATTCTGCCAGTTCGACACGATCTACCACGAGCATTTTTCCTACCTGTCGCTGCTGACCGTGGAGCGCATCTTCGAGAAAGCCGGGCTTCGGGTTTTCGATGTCGAGGAACTGCCGACCCATGGCGGGAGCCTCAGGGTGTACGGATGCCACCGAGCGGCGGGACATGACCGCAAGTCCGCCGTGGAGACGGTGCTCGCCGAGGAACACCGCCGCGGCATGGACACCAATGGCTACTACGAGGGTTTCCAGGTCCGTGCGGACGGGATCAAGGACGGGTTGCTGCGGTTCCTGCTGAAGGCCAAGCAGGATGGCATGAGCGTCGCCGGCTACGGGGCCGCGGCAAAGGGCAACACGCTGCTCAACTATGCCGGCGTCCGGCCCGACCTTCTGCCCTTCGTCTGCGATGCGGCGGCCGCAAAGATCGGCAAGTTCATGCCGGGCAGCCGCATCCCGATCCTCGATCCCGCGGTGCTGGAAACCTGGCGCCCGGACTATCTGCTGATCCTGCCGTGGAACATTGCGGAAGAAGTGCGCACCCAGAATGCACACCTGGCCGAACAGGGAACCCGCTTCGCTGTCGCTGTGCCGGAGCTGACGATCCTCTAGACACGGCAGTCCGGTTCGATGCCCACCGTTCAGGGGCGTCGGCCGCTATATCGACCGACCGCGCTCAAGCTCCGCCTCCGGACCTAGAGTCCCCCGATGCAGGTGTATTTCGTTTCGAGGTAGTCCTCGATTCCCTGCCAGCTTCCTTCCTTGCCGAGGCCCGATTCCTTGAGGCCGCCAAACGGCGCCTCGGGGCTGACGATCAGCACCTCGTTGATACCGATCAGACCGTATTCAAGCCGATCCTGCAGGCGGAACATCCGGGCCAGATCGCTGGTGTAGGCATAGGCTGCCAATCCGTAGTCGGTGTCGTTTGCGGCTTCGATTGCCTCATCCTCGGTGTCGAACCGGTAGACCGGAGCGACCGGGCCGAAAATCTCCTCCCGGGTGAAGCGCATGTCGCCGCTTGCGCCCGAAAGCACCGTGGGAGCATAGAACAGGCCTCCGCGTGCATGACGGTCGCCGCCGGTCACGACTTTCGCGCCCTTTGACAGCGCGTCGCCGACGAACTCCTCCATCTTCTCCAGTGCGGCTTCATCGATCATCGGGCCCTGCTCGGCGCCTTCCTCGTTGCCGGGCGCGACGTTCAAAGCTGCGACCCTTTCGGCAAAGCGAGCGGTGAACCGGTCGTAGATGCCGGACTGAACGTAGAGGCGGTTCGTGCAGATGCAGGTCTGGCCGGCGTTGCGGAACTTGGCCGTCAACGCACCTTCCACCGCACGGTCGAGATCGGCGTCGTCGAAGACGATGAACGGCGCATTGCCGCCAAGTTCCATCGACACCCGTTTCACGGTGCCGGCAGCTTCGCGCAGGATCTGCTTTCCGATCTCCGTGGAGCCCGTGAAGGTGATCTTGCGCACCAGCTTGTTGGCGGTGATTTCTCCGCCGATCGCGCGGGCCGAGCCGGTCAGGATGTTGACCACGCCGGACGGAAAGCCGGCCTGTTCCGCCAGGACACCCCAGGCGAGCCCCGACAGGGGCGTTGCCGTAGCGGGCTTGACGACAACCGTACATCCCGCTGCCAGCGCCGGGCCTATCTTCCGGGCCAGCATTGACGACGGGAAGTTCCAGGGCGTGATCGCCGCAACGACGCCGACCGGGTGACGCGTTGTCATCAGCTTCCGCCCCTTCACCGGCGCCGGAATGACGGCTCCATCGGTGCGGCGCGCCTCTTCGGCGAACCACAGCACATAGGCTGCCGAGGACGCGACCTCGGCGCGGGATTCGGCGAGAGGCTTGCCCTGTTCGGCGGTCAGCAGGGACGCCAATCCTTCCAGATTGTCGAGGATCAGCTGGTGCAGGCGGCGCAGCAGCGCAACGCGCTCGTTGAGCGGCAGGGCGGCATACTGCGGAAAGGCTGCATGCGCCGCTTCAATCGCCCGGCGCGTTTCTTCCGCACCACAATTCGGAACCGTGGCGATCACAGTGCCGTCGGCCGGATTGGTTACGTCGATTGTCCGGCCGGAATCCGCAGGCACCCAGCTTCCGGAAATAAGATTGGCCTGACGGACGAGATGTTCGTGCGACATTGGAGATTCCACTTCGTGTTCGTAAGGGCTGTCAAAGGCAGGCGATCCTGGCCGCTGCCTCTAGCCCAGGACTTCCTGAACCGCTTTCTTCAAAGCCTCTGCAACCTGATCGACCTCCCGGGGGGTAATGCACAGTGGCGGAGCGAAGCCGATCATGTCGCCTTCGGGCATGGCGCGGGCAATGACGCCATGCCGTTGCATTGCCGCGGAGATCTTTGAACTGATGGCCATGGGAGGTTCAAAGAATGTGCGCGCGGCCGGATCCTTCATGAATTCGACGGCGGCCATCAGGCCGACACCGCGAACTTCGGCGACATTGGGATGGCTTCCGACCGCATCGCGCAGTCGCTCGAGCAGGTAGGGGCCGGTGGTGGACGCGTTGTCGAGGAGCCCGAGGTCGTCGACCAGCTTGAGCGTGGCAATGCCGGCAGCGCAACTGACCGGATGGGCCGAATAGGTCCAACCATGGGCCAGAGCACCAAAATCATCCGAACCCTGCATCAGGACATCGAACACCCTTTGCGAAATGATTGAGCCGGACAGGGGCGCGTATGCGCTGGTCAGACCCTTGGCGATGGTCATGAAATCGGGCTTCAAACCATAATGGGTTGCTCCGAACATGCTGCCGGTGCGGCCGAAGCCGGTCACGACCTCGTCGCTGATCAACAGGATGTCGTACCGGTCGAGCAGGTCCTGCACCCGTGTCCAGTAGCCCTCCGGCGGCGGAAGGATTCCACCGGTTCCCATCACGGGCTCACCGATGAAGGCCGCGATCGTTTCCGGCCCCTCGGCGAGGATCATCGCCTCGAGATCGGCAATCAGGTGATCGGTAAAGGCGGCCTCGCTCATCGCTGCATCGGGACGACGCAGATAATGCGGTGTTGCGGCATGCAGAAAGCCATCCAGCGGCAGATGGAAGCGGGCATGATACGCTTTCAGACCCGTCATCGAACCGGAAACAATCCCCGATCCGTGGTAGGCGCGCCAGCGGCTGATGATCTTTCGCTTCTCGGGCTTGCCGCGCAGGATGTTGTAGTGCCAGGCAAGCTTCACATTGGTTTCGTTCGCATCCGAGCCGGACAGGCCGAAATAGACCCTGGCCATGTGATCCGGCGCCCGGTCCATGATCATTCGGGCCAGCGTGATCGCCGGCTCATTGCCATGTCCGGCGAAGGCATGAAAATAGGCGAGCTTCTGCGCCTGTTCGTTCATCGCGTCCGCGATGTCGGTACGGCCGTAGCCGACGTTGACGCAATAAAGGGCTGCGAACGCATCCAGGAAGCGGTTGCCATCGCGGTCTTCGATGAAAACGCCCTTGCCGCCGGTCACGATCCGGCCGGGCACATCCCCACGGGCATGGTTGGCGGTGTGCGTTGTGGGATGGAGCAGACAGTCCCGATCCCAGGCAGCAAGTTCGTCATTGATCGGCCCTGCCATATTCATATGAAGCTCTCCAATCGCGTGTTGCTGATCAGTTCGGGGACGGACGCCTGATTGGGCAGGGACAAGACAAAGGCCACCATCCCGGCCACGGTTTCCGGCTGCAACCTGTCGGCCTTCGGGGTGGCGGCGGGGGCATTGCCGATCAGGTCGGTGTCGATCGCGCCCGGACACATGGCCGTCGCCCTCACGCCGTCATCCCATCCGGCAAAGCGTACGGCTTGGGTCATGGCCAGCAGCGCATGCTTGGTCATCGCATAGCCGACGGAAGTTCCGCCCCTGAAACGCTTGGCGTCTGTTGAGGCAATGTTGACGACACGGCCCTGCCCGGTCTTCTTCAAATGCGGAAGCGCTGCGCGGATCAACCGGAACGGCGCCTTGACGTTGACCGACCAGAGGTCGTCGAGGTCTTCTTCCGTGCCCTGCTCGAAATCGACCATGCGCAGGATGCCGGCATTGTTGACCAGCGCATCGATGTGACCGAAATGCGCGACCGTCTCGTCGACCCATGATTGGGCGGTTGCCGGATCGGCGGAATCGAACCGGCAGCAAAGCACGTTGCCACGCGCGCCGGCTTGCAATTCGGCCGGGGCCTTTGCAGGATCGCGCATGCCGAGCGACACCGACCAGCCGTCGGCCAGAAGCCGCTCCGCAATGGCGGCGCCGAGACCTCGTCCGGCGCCCGAAATCATGGCGACACGCGTTTCCATCTAGAAAAGACCCTGATAGACGCCGCCGTCGTTGACGATGTTCTGGCCCGACATGAAGCCGGACTGCGCGGAGCACAGGAACGCGATCAGGTCTCCGCATTCGCTGGGATCTGCAAACCGTCCGGCGGGACAGGTCGACAGGCGGTTTTCGACGATCGCCTCATAGGTGGTGTTGCCGCGCTTGGCGTGGCCGTGAAGATTGGTGTGCAGCGCGTCGGTGTCGAACAGGCCGGGACAGACCGTGTTGATCGTCACGTTGTCGGGCATCAGTTCCCGGACCATGGCGGCAACCGCACCCGACAGCGCCAGTCGCGCAGCATGGCTGTGGGCAAATCCCACCTGCGGGAACTTGATGAAGCTGACCGACATGTTGACGATGCGGCCGAACTTGCGCGCCTGCATTCCCGGCGCCACCGCAGTGATCATTTCCAGTGACGACAGGAAATGCGTCTCCATCCAGTAGCGCCAGTCCTCGGCCGAGATCTGGGCATAGGGTGTCGGCACCTGCCGGACGCCCGGGTTGTTGACGAGAATATCGACATCGCCCGCCGCGTCGAGGATCTCCTTGCGCCCTTCGGCGGAGTTGAAATCGGCAGCGACCGTCGTCACCTCAACGCCGAAGTCCGAACGGATGTCAGCGGCGGCCTTTTCAAGCGCATCGGCAGACCTTGCATTCATGGTCAGCGAGACGCCTTCGCGCGCCAGCGAACGTGCGGCGGCGAGGCCCAGCCCCCTGCTTGCGGCGGATACGATGGCCTTGCGGCCCTTCAATCCAAGATCCATGTCTTTCTCCCTTGATCAGGCTGGTTCCGTAACAGGCGAAAGCAGCGCTTTCAGGCCCTTGCTCAATCCGACCAGAGCATCGCCTGTCAAGGGCAGCAGCGGCGGACGCGGCAGACCGCCGCCTGGCAGATCCAGCAGGTTCATTGCGGCCTTCGTGGCCGGGTAGAGCGTGCGGCCGTCACTGGTGAACAGGTCGGTCAGTTCCATGCCGGTCTGCTGCAGCTCCCAAGCTTCGTCGAGACGGCCGGCGACCGTCGCATGCCAGAGATCAAGACACCCCTTGGCCCAGACATTGGGGAAACAGTCGATCAGGCCATCGGCGCCCGCGAGCGTTGCCGGCACGCCATAGACCGAGGACGGGCCGCAGAAGACCAGCAGACGATCCTTCACGGCATTGAGGGTGGCGTGGAAGTTTCTCCAGCTGCCGGAACTTTCCTTGATGCCGACGACCATATCCAGATCGGCAAGCTTGTCGGCGATCTGGGGCGTTATGGCATTCCCGGCATTCCCGGGAATATTGTACAGGAGGATCGGCAGCACCGCCTCGTTGTTGACCGCTTCAAAATGAGCGATCGTTTCCTTCTCGGTCAGGTGCGCGAAGAAGGGCGGCATGACCAGAACGCCATCGGCGCCGGTTTCCTTGGCCGCATGGATCTGATCGATGACGTCTTCAGGACGGATTGCGCCTGTCCCGATGATGGCAGGCCCCTTGCCCTTGCAGGCCTCAACGGTCAGCCGGGCAACCTGCGAGCGCTCTTCCATGCTCATCGCCCAGAACTCTCCGGTGCAGCCCGAAGCCACCATTCCGGTGGCACCGGCGTCGAACAGGCGGTCGATGTTGGCAACAAAAGCCGCCTCGTCGATGCCGAGATCCGTGCGAAACGGTGTTGTAATGGCGGGCATCGGCCCCGACCAATTGACAGATGAGCGGTTCAACTTGGATCTCCTGAGAAAAATGCAGCCTTGTGCGAATAAGGGGTCATGGCTGTGCCGCGCCCAAAGCGATGTTCAATCTCTTGCCCGTCGGGCCGGCCGCAAACACATGCGCCGCTTCTGACTGAATGGTCATCCGGATGGTTTCGCCGGTTTTCCAGTCCGAACTCGCAGGCACGCGCCCGGTCATGCGAAGACCGCCTTCGACCTCGACAACGACGATGTTCTCGTGTCCCGTTCTCTCGACCAGTTGCACGATGCCGGGCGTGGGTCCCTCGCCGAGAAGCAGGTTCTCGGGACGCACGCCAAGACAGGCGGCGCCGCTTCCGGCATCGGCGATCAGAGGCCCGACGGGGACCGAAAGGTTTCCCGACCGGAACATCCACCGGTCACCCTCTTGGGAAAGGTCACCGTCTATCAGGTTCATCGACGGCATCCCGATAAAGCCGGCGACAAACCGGTTGGCGGGTTCGCGATAGACCTCCTGCGGCGGGGCAAATTGCTGAAGCTTCTTGTCGTACATGACCGCGATCCGATCAGACATCGTCATCGCCTCAAGCTGGTCGTGGGTCACGTAAACCATGGTGCGGCCGAGACGCTGGTGGAGTTCCACGAGTTCAGCCCGCATGATCCCGCGAAGCTTGGCGTCGAGGTTGGACAGCGGCTCGTCGAGCAGGAAGACCTTCGGATCGCGCACCAGCGCGCGGCCGAGCGCGACGCGCTGCTGCTGGCCCCCGGAAAGCTGCCGGGGCTTGCGCGAGAGCAGCGGGGTCAGCTGCAGCATTTCGGCGACACGGGCGATCATGGCGCCCTGCTCGCTGCGCGGCACGCCCCGCTTCTTGAGCGGATAGGCGATGTTCTTCTCGACCGACATGTGCGGATAGAGCGCATAGCTCTGGAAAACCATCGCGATGTCGCGCTTGCCCGGCGGCAGGTCGTTGACCACGCGATCACCGATGCTGATCTCTCCGGAACTGGGGAATTCCAGCCCGGCCAGCATGCGCAGAGTCGTTGTCTTGCCGCATCCGGAGGGACCGAGCAGGGAGACGAATTCGCCCTCCTCGATCGACAGGTCCAGACCTTCAACGGCAACGAAATCGCCGAAACGCTTGTGGACATTCTTGAATACTACGTCGGCCATAATCAACCCTTGACCCCGCCGGCGCCGAAGCCGCGGGTGAGATAGCTTTGCAGGAAGGCGAACACGATGATCAGCGGAACACTCATCATCACAGAGGCCGCCATCAGCAGCGACCATTCGACATTGAATGACGAGATCAGCATGTTCATCACGCCGGTGGTGAGGGGGCGCGTGTTGTCGGAATTGACCAGCACCAGAGCGTAGAGGTACTCGTTCCAGGACAGGATGAAGGTGAACAGCGCCGTCGAGATGATGCCGGGAAGAAGCT
Organism: Hoeflea sp.; assembly: GCA_965233445.1. Taxonomy (GTDB): domain Bacteria; phylum Pseudomonadota; class Alphaproteobacteria; order Rhizobiales; family Rhizobiaceae; genus Hoeflea. The sequence goes on along the minus strand of OZ247491.1, from coordinate 975,749 downwards.
GGGGCAGGATCACGTCGCGGAACGCGCCCATGCGTGATGCGCCGTCGACCAGCGCAGCCGATTCCAGGTCCTCCGGTATTCCCGCCATGAACGAGCGCAGCAGCCACAGCGCATAGGGAAGCGCGAAGGTCGTGTAGGCGATCACCAGGCTGAAAATCGTGTTGGACAAGCCGAGGCCGACCAGCATCAGATACAGCGGGATGATCAGGACGACCGACGGCAGCAGGTAGGTAAACAGGACAAGAAAGGCCAGGCTCTCGCGTCCCCAGTACTTGAACCGCACGATCGAATAGGCGCCAAGCGTTGCGATCGAGACCACCACCACCGTGGTGACAACCGAAAGGACCACCGAGTTCTGGAAGTAGGTGAGGAAGTTGGTTTCACTCAGCAGCCGCCAGTAATGCTCGAACGTCGTGACTTCCGGCAGGATCGTCGGCGGCCGACGGAAAAGCTCCGACTGCGGCTTGAGCGACGTCACCACCATCCAGAACAGCGGAAAGGCGACCGCGAGCACAATGGCCCACGCCATCAGGTTGAAGAGAACGCGGCGTATCATGCGTCTTTCTCCCCGGTCTTGCGAATGTAGACGATCATGAACACGAGCATCACCGCCATCATGGCGACCGCGTAGGCCGCAGCCATTCCCATGTGATTGAGCGAGAAGGCCTCCTTGTAGACCAGCAGGGGCAATGTCTGGGTCGAGGTGACCGGACCGCCACCGGTCAGAAGGAAGATCAGGTCGAATTCCTTGAAGTCCCAGATGGCGCGCAGCATGATGATGACCACGAGCACGTCGCGCAGCTGGGGCAGCGTGATGTCAAAGAAGCGGGCCACAGGGCCGGCGCCGTCGATGCGCGCAGCCTCGTAGAGGGCATCGGGGATCGTCTGCAGCCGTGCCAGAACGGCGATGACGACAAAAGGAAAGTACTTCCAGGCCCCCACGAGAATGACCGAAATCATGGCATTCGGCATCGATCCGAGATAATCGACAGGCATGTCGATCAGGCCGGCGGCCATCATCAGATGGTTGAGGATGCCGTAAAGATCGTTGAACAACCAGCGCCAGACCAGAACCGCGACAACGGTCGAGATGAAATAGGGAAACAGGATCAGGCTGCGCGCAAGACTGCGAAACCAGATGTTCTGGTGCAGCACCAGGGCCATGCCGATACCGAACAGGATCTGAAGGCTCAGCGTGCCCACGGTCCAGATCAGGTTGGTGCGAAGCGATGCCCAAAACTCGCCCTTGCCGAGGAGTTCGCGATAATTGTCCAGACCGACCCATTCGCCTTGCAGCGTCGGCGTGTAGATGTCGAACAAGCTGAGGTAGATTGCCGAAACCAGCGGGTAGACGATAACCGCGCAGAACACCAGGACGGTGGGCGCAATCAGCATCATACCCAGAGTGGCGTAGTGCCGCTCCAGCTTTGTCTGCGTAATTTTGGTCATAAGGTTTCTCGTGAGCGCGTGGCGGTGACATCACCGCCACGCGAGTTGCGATCTCAGCCCTTCATGATGGCTTCGATGGTCTTTGACGTCTCACCGAGGACAGTATCCGCGTTCTCGCCGTTGAGCACGACGCGCTGAACCAGATCGGCAATCACGCCGCTGCCGACAACCTCGCCGCCCTTGTCGTTGGACTTGTGCGCGGCCGATTCGTAGCCGAGGTTATAGCCGCCCGCCGCGGCGGAGGCCATCAGGTCGACTTCGGATTCGTACTTCTTGATGATCTCGTTATCCAGATACATCGGGTTGGTGCTGATCGACTTGAGCACCGGCAACACGTGGCCCGGAGCCGCGTGCAGCTGCTTGATGTACCCTTCCGGATTGAACAGGAAGGCCGCGAACATCTTGGCCGCATCCTTGTTCTTCGACTGCGCCGGAATGAACACGCTCGGGAAGTCGTTGAACGTCCACGGCGCCACATCGGCCGAGATCGTCGGATAGGTCACGCAGGTGACGGTGTCGGCAATGCCCGGGTTCTGTGCGTTGACGTTGGCCAGAACGCGTCCCGCATAGATGCCGGTGGCTGTCGCGCCGCTGACGAATGCAGTCAGGCTCTCGCCCCAGCTGTAGTTGGTGGCGCCGGGAGGGCACAGTTCACGCATCGAGGCATAGAAGTCCAGCGCGGCGCGAGTGGCGTCGCTGTCGATGTCGACTTCGAGATCCGGCGTGAAGACCTGGCCGCCAGCCTGATGAATGACGCCGATGAAGATCAGCGAGGTCATGGAGTTGCGGCCGTAGGGCAGCGGAGCGCCGTAGACGCCGCCGCCCTGCATGGCCTGACAGGCGGCGCGAAGCTCGTCCCAGGTCCGGGGCGCCTTGTCGACGCCGGCAGCTTCCATGAGGTCCTTGCGCAGCCAGAGCATATTGGCAGCAGTGTTGCCGATGCCGGTGCCGATGTATTTTCCGTCTGCAGCCTTGAAGACGTCATTGGCGCCTTCGTAATAGTCCTCGGGACCGATCGCCTCGATCACATCGTCAAACGGTTCGACCAGACCGTTCGCATAGTAGCTTGCGACCGCAAAGGACGGCAGGTGCGTCACCACGTCGGGCACTTCGCCGCTGGAGAACGCAGCGGCGAGCTGCGGCGCGTACCCTTCGTCCGAGGTCGTCTCGAAAACAACCTTGATACCTGGGTGCATGGCCTCGAACTGCTCGATCTGCAACTTGTAGGCTGCGACCTGATCGGGCGAGCCCTGCGGCGACCACCAGCGCAAGGTCACGTCCTGAGCCCAGGCCCGTACCGGAAGTGTTGCCAGAACGGTTGAAGCTGCCAGGCCCTTAAGCGCGCCACGGCGTGTCACATTGAATTTTCCATTCCCCGGATTGCTCATTATCGTCTCCCTTGGTTGGTAATTTTGTTCACATACCGTACTCTTGTGCGATATAACACCATTTCTGGATTGTGTGGCAAGTGTTGATTTTGAGGTTTTTCCTCTGCCTACCCATATTCGCGTGTGCTAAGGCGTCTTGGAAAATTACATTTGTTCGGGAGGAGCCGAATCATGGCGCGGAATCTCAAATCGGAAGCCAAGCAGGAAGTCACCGGCATGGGCCCCAAGTCCGGGCAACGCACCGGCTTGATGACCGCTTCATCCGATTTCCAGGAGGATTCGGAAAACGGCGGCCTGAATCCTCGGGACTATGTGAGTTCGCTCGCCCGCGGGCTCGAAGTGCTGCGCGCCTTCAACCGCACGCGCCGGAAGATGACCCTGTCGGAAGTTGCGGCCGAAACAGGAAACACCAGGGCCGGTGCACGGCGGATCCTCCTGACCCTTGTGCATGAAGGGTATGCGGTCGCCGACGGAAAACTCTTCGACCTGACCCCGCAGGTGCTTGAACTGGGGTATTCGGTGCTGTCGTCAAAAGGCGCGTGGGACATTGCTCGGCCTTTTCTCGATCACCTTTCCGAGGAAATCCGCGAATCAGTCTCGGCGGCGGTGCTCGACAAGTTCGAGGTCGTCTATGTCAGCGGCACCCAGTACCACCGGGTGATCTCCGTCGGGATAACCGTGGGCGCTCGCTTTGCAGCGCACTGCACGGCGACGGGACGCGTGCTGCTTGCCGCGCAGCCGCCGGAGATGTGGCCCGGCATCCTGCAGAACATTCCGCTGGTTCCCATGACCGATCGAACCGTGACCGACCGCAACGAGTTTCGGAAAATACTGGAAACGGTCCGAGACAATGGCTGGTCGATCGTTGACCAGGAGCTAGAGAAAGGCCTGCTGTCGATCGCGGTTCCGCTGCACAATTCCTTCGGCGGCCTTGTCGGCGCCATCAATGTCGGCGCCCCGACCCTACGCATGAGTGCGGAGAACATGGTCGAAACGATCCTGCCGAAGCTGCAGCAGACCGCCGCAACGATCTCACAGGCGCTCAAACACTGAAGCGGTCCGGCGCAAACGGGGCGATTTCCATCGGCGGCTCGATGCCGAGCGCCAGGCACGCGGCGGCCCGCCCGCACAGGGGACCCAGCGTGTAGCCTGCGTCACCGGGCACAGCGAGGATAACCCTTTCGGCGCCCGGCACGCTGCCCAGCAGTGACTTGCCGTCCAGAGTGGTGTTCATGCCCGCCCAGGTTCTGAGCACCCTGAGCTGGCTGATGGCAGGCACCAGCCTTGCGGCCAGGGCCACATTTCCCAACAGCGATTGCGCCAGAACTCCCGGCACGGCCTCGTCGCCACGGCTCTGCGCCTGCCATCCCCCGCCAATGACAATCTGGCCCGACCCGAATTGTTTAAGCGTGATGGACCGCTCGGCATGCTGGATGAGATGGTTGATCTGCCCGGCACCCGCTTCGGTGATGTTCATATGCAGCGGCTCGGCCTTGACGGGAAGGTCGAGCCCAAGCCCCAGCGCCAGCGCGCCGACGCCCCACGCGGCGCCGAGGATGACACGATCGCACTCGTGAACGCGGTCGCTGGCGCAGTGCACGGCAACACGTCCCTCCTGGCTCAGATCGGTCACCTTATCGATCAGCAATTCGACACCGAGTTCCCGGGCACGCGCGCGCAGACGGACATTCGCCACCAGCGGGTTCAGCTTGCCTTCATCGTGGCAGAGCTCGGCGCCGATGATCTGGTCTCCGAGCCATGGCGCGAGCCGGTCCAGTGCGCTCCGGTCCAGCAAGTCGACGTGGAGCCCCTTGAGGATTTCGCGCTCAGCCTTTTCCTCGAGGAACGCCATCTGCTCGGCGCTCTCGGCCAGCATCAGCCCGCCCTTTCGGACCAGTTCGAACGGGCCGATTTCCCTGTCCAGCCGTTCCCATTCCTTCACGGCACTGAGATAGAGCGGGAGCGAGGCCTCCACATTCGGGGCCTGATCCGGAAACAGCCTGATGAAACGGCTCTGCATCTGGACATGAAGACTGCCGGCGTTGGCCGTCGACCCGGCATTGATTGCCGCGTCGACAATCGTGACACGTGCACCGCCTTCAGCCGCAGCGATCGCCGCCGTCAGACCGACGATGCCGCCGCCGACGACAAGTATATCAGTCGTTGCCATCCAGCATCTCCTGCGCTGCGAGAATGGCAGCAATGCTGACCGGCTTGATCGGCACCCGTGGCGCGTAGAAGCTGCGGTCTTCCACTGGTCGATTGTCGCGATCCGCCACCAGGCGCGCCGTCACCGGTCCGCAATAGCGGCCCTGACACCTGCCCATGCCGGCGCGGGTCGCCCGCTTGACGGTTCCTGCATGCCCCGGGGCGGTGCCCAGCGCCTTGCGAAGCTCGCCGAGCGAAACCTCTTCGCAACGGCACACGACAAGGTCGTCGTCCTGCGCGGAGAGATCCCTCGGCGCGATGTCATGGAGCGCCCAGAGCCGCTGCTGGAACCGGCGATGTGCGGCGAGCCGCGCCTGCAGTTTCCGAAAGTCGGGCATGGGCGCATTGCGGCAGTAGGAGGCCGCCGCAAGACCTGCAATGGTGCCTTCGACGCCTGCGGCGGGTGCGCCGCCCAGGCCGGCACAATCGCCTATGGCATAAAGCTGCGGCACGGTGGTCTGCATGGATGAATCCCGCTGACAGCGCAGATGGCCGAAACCGGCGTCATAGGTCATCTCCGCTCCGAGCAGCCTCAGGATTTCGTTTTGAGGCTCGAAGCCGTCATTCATGCAGACGGCATCGACCACGTGGTCCACCTGACTGCCGTGGCCGTCCGTGAAACTCGCCTTCAGACCGTTCTCAGCCTCCACGATCTGGGACAGGCTGGTCTCATAGGAAACCTTGACGCCGCGCTGCCGCAGTCCGAGCGACATCGCCAGACCGCGTGCGGCCAACTTCGGTCCGGCTGCCGCCATCATCGCCGCGGCCAGAGGCTGTCGGTAGGGAGACCTGCCAGCCTCGGACACTGTGACGACATCGGCTCCGCCGCGGGACAACTCCATCGCCACCTGCAGATTGAGCGGTCCGGATCCGGCGACGACCACGCGCTTTCCGGGCAATGTACGGTAGCTGCGCCACAGCGTCTGGGCGGCACCCGTGGTCATGACGCCAGGCAGCGTCCAGCCAGGCACCATGCGCGGACGTTCATAGGCGCCAGTGGCGACGATGAGCGTCCGGGGTCTGGCAACGAGTGCCGCGCCCTGATGCTGGGCCATGACAAGCAGACCCTCGAAGACGCCCCAGACCTCGACCTCCGAGAGGATTTCCACACCGGCGGAAAGCGCTGAGGCAATCAGTGCCGCACCTTCCTGCTGTTGCTGATCGAGCACGGGTGCGGCCCCGGCTGCCTGCTTGTAGTACTGGCCACCTGAAACCTTGCGTTCGTCGAGGACGACGACACTAGCGCCGGATCGCGCGGCAGCGATAGCGGCACTGAGGCCGCCCGCTCCGGCGCCGATCACCAGAACGTCCGGCGCAATCTGGCGGCCTTCCGGCGCTCTCCGTTCCGGCTGCTCGGTCAGCGCGGCAAAGGCGACCTGCGTGGTGACCTGCATCCCCTCCTGCGCGGGCGTCATGCAGGCACGCTGGTTGGGCACGCCATCGACCGTCACCAGGCAGTCCTGACATACGCCCATGCCGCAAAACATGCCGCGCTTTTCAGCCTTGGCGGTCATGCGGAACGGACGCTGTCCGGCTTCCGTCAACGCCGCAGCCAAGGACTGGCCGGGGCGCAGAGCAACCGGGCGACCATCGAAGGTGAAGCCCGCGGGTTGATCAGACATCGGCATCTCCCAGCAATTGGTCACGAACGGCCACGAGCCGCGCAACAGCCTTTACACGCCATGCCGCCCGTTTCGGAAGGGCCTGCTCGGAAACAACGGTACGACGTTCCGCTTCAACCCGCGAGACCAGCGCCTCGCTCCATTCACAGTCGGTTTCGCCTCGCGCTTGTCCCATCGCCCGATAGGCAGGCCCCATCCGCGCCGCGTGGGCCCGGATTCCGCCCGGCGTGTTGAGTTCCGCCGTTTCGAAAGGACCCGACAGCGCCCATCTGGGACCCAGACCCAGCCGCATGACCGCATCAAGATCGTCGGCGCCCACGACCCCTTCATCGACCAGGCGGTAGGCCTCGCGCAGCACGGCCCCCTGGAGCCGGTTGAGGACGAAGCCCTCTATCTCGTGCCCCAGCCGAACCGCGCGAAATCCGGCGCGATCGAAAAGAAACGACGCCTTCTCCATGGTCTCTGGAGAGGTCGCCGGCGCCGGACACAATTCGATCAGGCGGAGAATCGCGGGCGGGTTGACCGGATGCGCCACCAGGCAGCGTGCCTGGTCGGCGGCGCGAGGGAGAATGCGCGACATCGGGATTGCCGACGATGCCGTTGCGAGGATCGCGTCGGGCGATGCCCGCTCAAGCAGATCCGCAAAAATCGCCTGCTTGGCCTCCAGCCGTTCCGGACCGGCCTCTATGACCAGATCCGCCACCTGCAGCGCGCTGCCAAGGCTGGCAACCACGTTCAGCTTGCCGCTTCCGCCGCGTTCCAGACCGGCCAGAGCCATTGCAGCGCGCTGGGCTTCGATCGCCTCTTGTGCAGCGCTTCGCCGGTCTGCATCAGGGTCGCAGATGGTGACTTCGAAACCGGCGTCCCTGAACACGGCTGCGAAGGAAACGCCGATCGACCCGGCTCCCAGAACGACAAGATGACCTGCAGGCTTCATGGCTCTTCATTTCTTGCATTTGGAGTTCACATAACGCACAAATGTACGAAACACCTATATGACGACGATACGGGACACGCAACATGCCAAACACCCACAGCCTCAAAGGTCGCACCGCGGTCGTGACCGGAGGCAGCCGCGGCCTGGGTCGCGCCATCGCCCGCAAGCTCGGCGATGCCGGCTCAGCCATTGTCATCCTCGATTTGCCGGAGGCCCTCGACCAGGCCGATCTGCCGTCGGACTGGCGCAGATTCGGGATCGACTTCTCCAGGCCGGACTGCGATCAGGCACTCAAAGCCATTGCGGGCGAGATCGGCGACGTCGATGTCGTCGTCGCCAATGCCGGCGTGGTGCCGCCATGGCGCGGCATGCGTCAGCTTGACGCTGCCGAATGGCAGACGGTGATGACCATCAACGTGTGGGGCGTTGCGGCCACGCTTGGTGCGTTTGCTTCCGCGCTTGCACGCTCTGATCACGGCAGTGCAATCGTGATGGCCTCCATCAACGGCTACAAGGCGCATGCAAAGCAGGTTCTCTACACGGCTTCCAAGCATGCCGTTCTGGGGGTGATGCGCGCCGCCGCACTCGACATGGGCGCGGACGGAACACGGGTGAACGCGATAGCCCCGGGCCCGATCGCCACGGATGCCCTGATGGCGAGAATTGAAAGCCGCCACCAGAACGGCGGCCCCTCGCCCGAAGAGGCTTTGGCAATACTGGCCTCGGAAACGGCCACCGGCCGTCTGGCGACCGAGGATGATGTGGCCGAGGTGGCCTTGTGGCTGGCCTCGGACGCTGCGGGCGGCATCACGGGCACCATGGTGCCCGTGGAGTCCGGCCTCGGCTGATCAGCCCAGCGGGTTCCAGCCATGGCTGGCAAGGATCGCGTGGCTGGCACGGATATCCGCGTCCGGATCGGCGTTCGGATCCAATGCATCGGTGATGATTTCCATCACGGTTGCGCCCTGATAGCCGATGTCCTGAAGTGCCTTGAATGACGGGCCCGGATCGACAATCCCGGTGCCCAGCCGCTCGTGCTTGAATTCATCCGCGCCCGAATCCGAGATGTGAACGTTCTTCAGCATGTCGCCCAGCATGTGAATGGCAGCGACCGGGTCTTCCTTGATGAACGCCGAGTTGCAGATGTCGAAATTGATGCCGACCGAAGGATCGATCAGCTCGGCTGTGTCCTTCATGTCTTTCGCCGTCGGCAGGAAGGTAAAGGGAACGTTCTCGAGAAGCAGGGTGACCCCCGTGCCCCGGGCATGGTCAACCAGCTTCTTCATTCCCTCGACGAACCAGTCCATCATCCACTTCGTCGGCGGATTGATCAGGCTGTTGACCGGGCCCGGGATGGCCACGAGATAAGGGCACTTCCATTCGGCCGCGAGATCGATGGCTTCCCGGTACCGGTCAAGCGTATACTCGCGCATCAGTTTGTCGACGCCATTGGGATTGTTGTCGAGCAGCGGGTAGCAGAACGAGGTGAGACTGCAGCCCTCGCCTTCGAGCCAGTCGCTGTAGGATCGCCGTGCCGCGGCATCGAGTTCGCGCGGCCAGCAGTGGGGAGGAAAGATCATCATCTCGAACTTGTCGTAGCCCAGACCGCGCAGATGCTTCAGCGCGTCAAGGCCGCTATGAGAATAGAGGAAGGGAAAGGTGCTGGCTGCAACTTCGGTACCGGGCATAAAATTTTCCTTTTCGCTTGTCAGGTCTCGCCCAACATGTTCATTTGCGCACAAAAGTTACTATACCGCACGAAACGCATCATTCAACTCGAATTCCGGGAGCCTCATGTCCAGTCTGCTCTTTTCTCCGCTCACCATCGGCAAGCTCGGACTTGCCAACAGAATAGTGGTCGCCCCGATGTGCCAGTACATGGCGAACGACGGGGTGCCGGGGGACTGGCATCTTGTTCATCTCGGACAGTTTGCGCAGTCGGGTCCGGGTCTGATCCTGGTCGAAGCCACCGGCGTTGAAGCTGACGGACGCATAACGCCAAGCTGCACCGGGCTGTACTCGGATGCATCGGAAGCGGCCTTCGCCCGGATCATCGCGTTCTGCCGCTCTGTCGGCGAGAGCAAGATCGGCATCCAGTTGAGCCATGCCGGGCGCAAGGGCAGCACGCGCAAGCCCTGGGAGGACGGGGGCCAGATCGTGCTTGCGGATGGAGGCTGGGAAACCAGCGCGCCTTCCGGAGACCCCTATCTGGAGGGCTGGGAGCCGCCTGCCGTGATGGATCAGGAGAGCCTTGCAAGGATCAAGGATGCCTTTGTCGACGCCGCCCGGAGAGCAGCACGGGCCGGCTTCGATCTCATCGAGGTACATGCGGCGCATGGCTATCTCCTGCACCAGTTTCTCTCGCCCATCAGCAACCGCCGCGAAGATGCCTATGGCGGGTCTCTCGAGAACCGCATGCGGTTTCCGCTCGAAGTGTTCGAAGCGGTCCGGCAAGCCTTTCCGGCGGACCGGCCGGTCATCCTGAGACTGTCCGCAACCGACTGGATCGAAGGCGGCTGGGACCTCATGCAATCGATCGCGTTCGCGAAGGCGCTCAAGACGGTCGGATGCGACATGATCCATGTGAGTTCGGGTGGGCTCGATCAACGGCAGAAGATCGTTGCCGGACCGGGTTATCAGCTCCGCTTCTGCGAAGAGATCAAGCGGCAGGCCGAGATCGCCACGATGGCGGTCGGACAGATCACCGAGCCGGTGCAGGCAGAGACCATCTTGCTGAGCGGACAGGCAGACGCCGTGGCCCTGGCCCGCGGAATGCTCTGGGACCCGCGCTGGGTCTGGCATGCCGCCAAGGAACTGGGCGCCGAGATACAGCTTCCAGCCCCCTATGCCCGCTGCAATCCGGCGATGCGCGGCAAGCCGTTCATCACCAGGAGCTAGCAATGTCGCACAACCTTCAGGGAAAGACCGTCATTGTCACAGGCGCCTCCAAGGGCATCGGCGCCGCAACCGCGAAGGCGATGGTGGAGGCCGGGGCGACCGTGATTGCGCATTATGGCGGGGACCGTGCGGGGGCGGAAGCTGCACTCGCAGCGGCCAGGTCCGGGCAGGCTCACCTCGTGCAGGCCGACTTCGGCGACATGAGACAGGTCGACCGGTTCTGGAAAGACGCGGCCGAAATCGGCGGCAAGATCGACGTGCTCATCAACAATGCAGGCATCATGCGCCAGTCCGGCGGTATTGCAGACCCCATCGAGGAATGGGACAGGGTCTGGCAGGAGGCGATGGCGGTCAACGTCCATGCGCCGGCGCGGCTGATGCGCTTTGCGGTCCAATCCTGGCTCGACGCAGGCACCGGAGGCGCAATCATTGGCATAGGGAGCTGGGTGAGCACGCGCGGGTCCTCGAACCCGGGCGCGATTGCCTATGCTGCATCGAAGGCTGCGATTGCGGCCGCCACAAAGACGGTCGCCCGAAATCATGCCGCCGACGGAATTCTCGCCTACGTGATTGCGCCCGGTGTCGTACGCACACGCATGTCGGAGGAATCGGCAGCCCGCACCGGCGGCGAAGCCGCAGTCACCGCCAACCTGCCGATGGGCGAATGGGTTCCGCCGGAAGAAATCGCGGATCTGGCGGTCTATCTTGCCCATGGCCGTGCCCGTCATCTCACGGGCAGCACCATCGACATCAACGGTGCGGCCTATATCCGATGACCATGCCCGCGCTTCGGTCGCGCGGGCATTGCGCACCATCTTCCTTCGGCACAACGCGCCCGGTGCCGGGCGACCTGCTACGAACCGGCCTCGATCCGGTCCACGATCTTCTCAAGTTCGGCCATGAGCGGAACCATCTTCTCCACCCGGTCGGTTCCTTCCTTTCCGAGCGAGGCAAATGTCGTGATCGGCGCGCGCACGTCGCCGACCGGATAACCCGCTGCCGCGGCCAGGGCCTTGGAGTAGCACTGGTGTCCGTAAAGCGGATGCCCCTCGGTGATGATGGCGTCGAATTTCTTGATCACGCTTTGCACGGCCCAGACGTCGTCCCAGCGCCCCTGCTCCGCCCATTCGACAAACTTGACCGATGCCCGGGGAATGTAGTTGCCATACGGATTGACGTAGCCCCTGGCACCCATCTTGTAGCTTTCGAGCACACGCTGTCCCGCCCAGACATTCATCACGCCGTCGGTGGCGACGATGATGTCATGGACGCGCGCCGTGTCCTGGCTGGCTTCCTTGATGTAGCGGATCTGGCTGAACGCCTTGGTGAGCCGGGCAACGAGCGACGCGGGCATGTCGACATTGGAGGTGAACGGGTTGTTGTAGAGCATGATCGGCAGGTTCTGCGCTTCGCAGATCGCCTTGTAGTAGTTGAAGATCTCGTCTTCGGTCGGCGTGTAATAGTAGGGCGGGATGATCATCAGGCCATCGGCGCCGAGCGTCTCGGCTTCCTTCGAATAGCGCACGGCGTTCGGGGTGTAGGCGTTCATGGAGCCGACCAGCACCTTCATCCGGCCGTTGACGTATTTGACTGTTGCCTCGACAAACGCGCTGCGTTCGTCGTCGGTGATCGTCAGGAATTCACCGGTGGTGCCGAGAATGATGATGCCGGGCACGCCGCAGGCGACCTGCCAGTCGAGAAAGCGCTCCCATGCCTGATAATCGATTGCTTCTCCACCCGGCGTGAACGGCGTGATCGTGACGGTATAGCTGCCGGAAAAAGTCGTCGTCATTGGATAGTCCTTGTAAGTCCCCGGAATGCCCGGGCTGGGTTGAAGGTTGGATATGAAAACTGATGTTCTTGTGATCGGGGGCGGCATCGCCGGAGCTGCCACCGCCTATTACCTGGCCGCCGAAGGTGTCGATGTGATGCTGGTGGAGGCGGCCGACCTGAACACCCAGGCCTCGGGCGCCAACGCCGGGTCCATTCACGTGCAGATCCAGCACCCGGAATTCGTCGGCCTTGGGCCGGACTGGGCGCGCGCCTACGGCCCGACGCTCCGGCTGCTGATCGAATCCCAGCAAATGTGGCTCGGGTTGAGCGAGGAACTGGGCGTGGATCTCGATGTCAGCCTGGCGGGCGGATTGCTCGTCGCAACAACCCCGGAGCAGATGCGGCTGATCGAGGCAAAGGCCGGGATCGAGCGCAGCTTCGGCGTTCCCATCGAGATTCTCGACCGCGCGAGCTTGGCCGGACTGGCGCCCTATCTTGCAGAGAACGCGATCGGCGCCGGATTCTGCCCAATCGAGGGGAAGGCCAATCCGCTGAAAGCCACTCCCGCCTTTGCGGCAGCCGCCGAACGCCGGGGCGCGTCGCTGCTGACACACACCCGCATCCTCGGACTTGAACCCACGGGCGGCGGATACCGCGTGATGACCGGCGCCGGACCTATCGAGGCACGCAGGGTCGTCAATGCCGCAGGCGCAGCGGCCGCCGACATCGCGGCGATGCTCGGGATCGAGATCAACCTGCAGGGCGTGCCCCTGCAGGTCACGGTCACCGAACCGGTGGCGCCGCTGATCCCGCATCTGGTCTATTCGGCTGCGGGCAAACTGTCGCTCAAGCAGGCACAGAACGGCAGCTGTCTGATCGGCGGCGGATGGCATGCGCGACGCCTTGCCGACGGCAGGCTGGTAACGAACCCGACCCATCTTGCCGGCAACATGACCAATGCGGCCAATCTGGTTCCGGCACTCGGACAGGCCCGGGCGGTTCGGAGCTGGACTGCGACGGTCAACGGAACGGAAGACTGGAGGCCAATCATCGGCGAGGTGCCAGGGCATAAGGGGTTCTTTCTTTCGCTGTTTCCCTGGGTGGGATTCTCGGCAGGCCCGATCACCGCAAGGCTGACGGCCGACATGATTCTCGGCCGCGAGCCGCGGATGTCGCTCGACGGTGTTTCGGCGCTTTTCTAGGCGCCGAAACGTGCCGCTTCACAAACACCCGTCAGGCTGAGCCGCTGCTGGCCCTGGCATTGCCGGCCCGCTTGCGCTGCCAAGCCCGCCAGGTCATCGCCCAGGCGTCAGGATCCTCGAAGACACTGCCGTCGACCTGGGCGATCGCCTGATTGTGGGGCGCCGACTTGACCAGGTCGGGGGTCTCCCTGGCTTCCTGGACAATGCGGGCCAAAACCCCGATCCACTGGTCGATGTCCTGCTTGGACCACAATTCCCCGGCTTCCGGCGTGAACGGTTCCGCCACAATCCAGGGCTCATGGCTCATCCACCACGGATCGATTCCGTAATCGGCCATGCGGTTGGCAAAATCGGCAGTGCCAACGCCTGTTTCCTGAGCCAGCGGACCGAGCGACCAGCGCGTCATCTCCATTCGCCGCTTGCTGATGCCGGGATTGGAGATCTCGATACCGTCGATCTCGCCGAGCTTCTTGTCCATGTAGTTGTTGGCCACGACAGAGATGTCGGACGCCATCGCAATGCCCTCGGCGCCCATCGCACGGGCCCAGGCATAGGCCTTCACGACCTGGGGAACGTTGCCCCAGAACTCGCGGATCTTTCCGAGCGACTTGGGACGATCGTTGTCGAGGCGATAGGTGTCACCCTGCTTCACCACCACCGGCGCCGGCAGATAGGGGGCAAGTTCATCCGTGCAACCAAAGGCGCCAACCGCCGGGCCACCGCCGCCCTTGGGGGCGCCAAAGGTCTTGTGCAGCATGAACATGCAGGCGTCGAAACCAAGTTCACGGGCCGACAGCTTGCTCATCACGCCATTGAAGTTGGCGTGATCGTAGAAGCACAGGGCGCCGGCCTCCCTGGCCAGGCGAACCCATTCCTTTATCTCCGGGTTGTAGATGCCCATGTCGTCGGGATTGTTGATCATGAGAAGCGCGGTCTTCGGACCGATCGCGGCTTTCAGTGCCTCGATCGAGGGATAGCCGTTTTCCTCCAGCGGCAGATTGACCACCGTGAAGCCCGCCGCTGCGGCCGTGGCGGGGTTGCACGGATGCGCCTGGATCGAGGTGACCATCTCCGTGCGTTGCCCGAGCTCGCCCCGATCGGCCCAGTAGGCACGCGCAAGAGCTGCCATGGTATAGGCCGCGTCCGCGCCGCCGCCGGCCTGGAACACGAACTGGTCCATTCCCGAGAGGTTTTGCAGGATCCCGTCGAAATCATGGATGATTTCGAGAACGCCCTGCAGGGTGTCCGGGTGCTGATAGGGGTGAACCTCGGCCAGTTCCGGCCGCAAGGTTGCGGCTTCGGCCGTCTTCGAATTGTACTTCATGGTACACGTGCCGAAGAGGCTGACGCCCATCATGCCGAGTGTCATCTGCGACAGGTGCAGATAGTGGCGCTGCGCCTCGAACTCAGTGATTTCGGGGAGCTCGGGCCGGTCCCTGCGCTGCATGGCAGCGGGGATCTCGGGCAATCGCAGTTCCGCCTCGGGTGCCGGAAACAATTGTCCGCGGGCGCCGGGACGTCCCAGTTCCATGACCACTGGCTCATCCCACCGGGCGGCCTGATAGTTGGGCAGTTTCATTGGCAAATCTCCTTGACTGCATCGGCAAGACGGCGGATGTCGGCGGCGCTGTGGATTTCCGTCACGCAATAAAGTGCTGCCTGGCCCAGCCCGTGTCCCTCGCCGGAAATATCCTTTCCACCGAAGATGCCGCGCGCCCTGAGGGCGTCGTTGACCGCTTCAACGGTCTTTCCGGTCTCATCGAAATTGACGATAAACTCCTTGAAGCCGGTCTCCGGCCAGACCGCCTTCACCCCCGGGATCTCGTTCAGCAACTGCGCGGCATAACGGGCCCGTGACAGGATCAGCGTCCCGACTTCGCGGAATCCCTCCGGCCCGAGCAGGCTCATGTAGACCGCCCCGGCAATGGCCCAGAGATAGGTGGAGTTGCCGGTCCAGTCCTTGCCGTGCTCGCGCGATCCGTAGGAGTTCTGATGTGCGGCGGCGAGGCCGAAACCCACCTGGCCAGGTTCGGCGGTGGGGGCGATGGAAACAAGGAAGCCGTTGTATTCACGGACGTAGCGTTCCTCGTCCCGGGAGGCGATGAAACCGCCGGCGCCGCCGCCGCAGTGCATGTGCACACCGAGAGGCTGAACGGGACCTGTGACAATGTCGGCGCCATAGTCGCCCGGCGCCATCATCACTCCGAGGCTGATGGGGTCCACGCCGACAATCGTTTCCGCGCCGGCTTCCCGTGCGAGACGGGATATCTCGGCAGCCCCGGTCTCGATCGTTCCCAGATAGGCGGGGTTCTCGAAGTAGACGGCGGCGACGTCCGGGCCCAGTTTCGATTTCAGATCGCTGATTAGCAACCGTCCGCTGGTCGGATCGGCCGCGACGGTGACCACCTCGATATGGCTTTCCATCTCGCTGGGCTGGCAATAGGTCCTGATCACGGACAGGCGCTCGGGATCGGACAGGGCCGGAACCAGAACCTTGCTGCGGCCTGTCAGTCGGGCCGCCATCCGGATGGCATGGCCTGTGGCGCAGCCCCAGGAATAGACCGGCAATTGCACGACATCGAGATTGAGCAACGCGCCAAGCTGGCTCGAGAACTCGAACCAGGCCTGATTGCGGCCGTGGTCGGACTGGTATGAGCCCCAGACGTTGGTGGCAAACTCGGTGCGGCCAACGATCTCGTCGACGATGGCGGGAACATGATGCTGCCAGACGCCGGCACCCAGAAAGCTCAGATTGGTCTCGCAATCCTCGTTCTTGCGCAGCTTCGAGACAAGGTCCCGCTTCAGCTCCATTTCCGAGTTGAGGGCGGGCGGCAGGTCCAGCGGCGTCTTGCGATAATGGTCAGCAGGGATCTGCTCGAAAACGGCGGACACATCCTTCACCCCGATTTCGTCGAGCATCTGCTGCAGCGCCCCCGGCGCCGATAGAGCCATCCATGGATGGGCACGCTGTTGAGTGGTCATGGACTTTTCACCTCATCTGCTATTTGCGCACAAAGGTTCGCACAACGCACGAACGGTTTCAACTCGCAACAACACGCATCATCATGAATCTGCCCTTGTCGGTCTGCACCCGGACAAATCCGGCCAGTTGCTGATCAAGGCCCGGATCGCCGGTATCGACAAACAGCACCGGGGCGGAAAGGGAGGACAGCTTGTCCTCCGTCGCCAGGATCCGGAGGCCATCCCGCCCTGCGCGGCGAATGACGTCGGCACTGATCTGCTGGTTGCCGCGGCCGAGCAGAAAGCCCTGCTGACCGGTGACGCCGAGCACAATGCGCACCGGCCGGTCATCCAGCAGAGCTTCGATCTGGGCGGCGGTGGCGTCCTTGTGGAGACACTGCCCATCCCTGAAGGCGTCCACGCCGAGCAGCGTGGGCGCCTGGCCCAGAGCATGCGCGAAAGCCCCCGCGCTGCTGCCGGGGCCCACGATATAGAGAGCGCCGGGCTCACATCCCCGCGCGCACTCGTGAGCGGCAGCAGCAAGGGCCGATGCCGAATCACGCCGCGGCCCGCCCTTGGCAGCCTGCATCCGGTTTGCCACCACGGGAACGCGCGCCAGGCCATAGAGACGCGGCGCGAGACGTCCGGCGCGAAGGGCCACCTCGTCAATGTCCATGACTTCCGCCTCATCCTTCCAGCCGACCCTGCCGTTGCCTTCGACAAGATCAGCCAGAATGTGACCGGCGCTCTCCGGCGAGACCGCGAAGACACCGGAGTGCATTTTCACCCCGCAGGGGATCCCGAGCATGCCCGCGCCTTGCGAAAGCGCTCCGGCAGCATCGCGCGCTGTCCCGTCGCCGCCGGCGAAGGCAAGAACATCGACTTCCCCGAGCGCCTCAATCGCCTGGCGGGTATCCCGCGCAGTGCCGGTCAGTTGCGGCGTTGTCACCATTTCGAGATCGAGTTCGAGCCCGTCCGCCCAGTCCTTGCCAAGGCTTCCCGCAGCGATCCTTATCCCGGCTCCGGGACATCTTTTCGCGAGGATCGCCAAAGCCCGTCGCGCACGCGGACCTGACTGAGCCACGGCACCCCGCCGCATGGCTTCGGCAACGGCATCGGGACCGTCCGTCCCCTTGAGACCCACGGCGCCACCCATGCCCGCAATCGGATTGACAATCACGCCGATCCGCATGTTTCACCGTCACACTGCCACATCATCAGCGGCTCAATTTTCGCACAGATGTTTCCTACTGAAGGAGACCTTTTCGACAGACACCATTCAATGCCGAAATCCGGATCACCACAACACCGAATATCGTACTTTTGTTCACAATACGCACTTTTCTGCTTGACGCAGCGCCAGCAAGGGGCACCATTCAAGGACAGGCGCTCGAACGCGCCGCAACCGACCTGCACTGGAGAGCCGCGTGATCAAGTTCTTCTACAACGGTGCGCCAAATCCGTTGAAAGTCGCCCTCTTCCTTGAGGAAACCGGGCTACCCTATGAAGCCGTTCCCGTCGACACGAAGCGCGGCGATCAGCACACCGACAGCTTTCGGGCGATCAATCCGAACTCCAAGGTGCCGGCGATCCTCGATGGCGACACGGCCATCTTCGACAGCAGCGCAATCCTGCTCTACCTGGCCGAAAAGACCGGCCAGTTCCTGACGGGCGAGCGCGAGAAAAACCGCGGTCAACTGCTTTCCTGGCTGATGTTCGTGGCTTCCGGGGTCGGACCCTATTCCGGACAGGCGGTCCACTTCCGCCATTTCGCACCCGGCGAAAACCCCTATGCGCGCGATCGGTATGCGCATGAAGCCCGACGGCACTGGCAGATCATCGAGGACCGGCTGACGCGTGCCCCCTACATGATGGGCGAGGATTACTCGATCGTCGACATGTCGGTATGGGGCTGGGCCAGCAGGATCCCCTTCATGATGGGCGACGATGCCATGACGCACTACCCCTCGATTGCCAGGCTGATGGACGACATCAATGCGCGGCCCGCGGCCGCCCGCGCGAAGACCCTGCCTGATCGCCACGCCTTCAAGCAGGACTTCGATGACGACGCGATCCGCAACCTTTACCCGCATATCCATGCCAGCAGGCAAAACCGGTGAGAGGTCCGGACCGCCGGAAGGCGAGGAAGGTCGCTCTTGATCGCGCGGAAGCCTGCATCGCTATGCACGAACGCAGGTTCAAAGCGAGTTTCGCGAATGAGTAATCCCCCGCTTCCTCCTGTTGAATGGCCGGAAGATGTCTGGCGGACCGCCGTTTCGCGTGTGCGGGCGGGACGCCGCATGGCTCCTGCACACTGGCCGAACAATGCGCAGTGCGCCCTGGCTCTGTCATTTGATTGCGATCATGAAACCGCTGAGCTTGGCTCGGGTGGACAGGCTGTCGGCAGACTTGGCTGGGCCGAATTCGGGCGCCGGGTCGGAGTGCCGCGTATCCTCAATTTGCTTGCCCACCACAATGCCACCGCAAGCTTCTTCATCCCCGCCGTCGCAGCCCTGATCGATCCGGATGAGCCGCGCCGCATCGTTGTCGAGGGACACGAAATCGGCGTCCATGGCTGGATCCACGAGAACACCTCGAGCCTCAATGCAGCGACGGAGAGGGCCATGCTGGTGCGCTCGCGCGACACGCTCGAGCAGATCACCGGACAGCGGCCAACCGGACATCGTGCCGCCTACTGGGATCTCAGCGAAAACACCATGCGGCTGGTCGCCGAATTGGGGTTTGCCTATGACAGCTCGATGATGGCCGACGAGGCCTGCTACGAGCTGGTGCTGGACGGGACACCGTCAGGGCTGCTGGAGATCCCCGTCGACTGGGTCCGGGATGACGCTGTCTATCTCTCCTTCAACAGGACGCCGCCTGCACGGCCCTACAGTTCACCCGAACAGGTCCGGGACATCTTCATCCGCGAGTTCGATGCCGCTTTCGACGAAGGCGGGCTCTGCCAGCTGGTGATGCATCCCTTCGTGATCGGATACAGGTCGCGGATCTGGATCCTGGAGGAAGTTCTGCGCCACGCCCGCTCTCGCGGCAAAGTCTGGATCGCCTCACACGATGCAGTCTCGAGGCATGTTCAGGCCAGCTGCCCCGCGTGAGCAAGCGAGGAAGCCTTAACCGGCTGATGTCATCCCGACCTTCAGCTTGCAGTGTTCACGGCCAAACCAACTTCTGCGTGCAGACATTGAAACCGCCGCCGATCGTGTCACGGAAGCAGACGGATCGGGCGTTCCACAAATGCCGAGAAACGGGATTGACATGAACCGGATTCTACAAGAGGCTAAGTTATCGCACAAATGTTCGTTTAGCGCACAAGTGCGAATTCGCCTGCTGCGAAACACGTGATCAGGAAGACAACACTTGGCCCGAAACGGGCATTCACAGGGGAGACGATTCACATGCTCAGAAGAACTCTGCTTACCAGCATTGCCGGCCTGGCAATTGCCGCTGCAACGGTTTCCACGGTCCAGGCCCGAAGCCTTGATGACATCCTCGCCGACGGCAAGATCCGGATCGGCATCAACCCGAACTTCCCCAACATGAGCGTGCGCAACAGCGACGGCGAGTGGGAAGGTTTCGACATCGAAATAGGACAGGCCCTGGCCGATGCCATCGGCGTGGAAGTCGAATGGGTGCCGACGGAAACACCCCAGCGGGTTCCGTTCCTTGTCTCGGACCGCATCGACATGTCGCTCGGCGCCCTGACGCGCAACACCGAGCGCGCCAAGCTGATCGACTACACCGTTCCGCTGCACACCGAAGTTCTCGCGGTGCTCACGACCGAAGGCGTCGAGGGCGAGAACTACAAGGACTTCGACCGTGAAGGCATGACGCTTGCAAACATGCGCGGCAACTGGACCGTCGAGTGGACCGAAGAAAACATGCCGTCGGCGAACATCGAGCTTGTCGACAGCCTTGCCGATACGGTGCGGATGGTGGCCCAGGGTCGGGCCGATGCAATCGTCGAGAACATCGATTTCTACATGGCCTTCACCGAGAATTATCCCGACGTGAAATGGCGCGTCGTCGAAGAGCCGATCTTTGTCGCCTACTGCGCAATCGGCGTCAGCCAGGGCAATGACAACCTCACCGAAGTGCTCAACATCGCCCTTTACAACCTGCATTCGGAAGGCACCGTCAACGCGACCTGGGAGAAGTTCTACGGCGCTCCCATGCTGCGCGAAGTGACGCCAAGCCCGTACTTCTGACGCGCTTCTGACGACCGCACCCGTGGCCCTCGAGCCACGGGTGCCCCAAGGGCGAAAACGGCAAATGAACTACACATTCCAATACGGCGTCGTCTGGAAAAACTTCGGCGAACTGCTCGATGGGGCCATCCTCACTTTTCAGCTTGGCACTGTGGCGTTCGCGGGCGGAGCGCTGATCGGGCTGCTTTGCGCCGCGCTGATCGCCTATGGCCCGTTCATCCTGCGCCTCCCGGTCCATATCTACGTTGTGGCGATCACGAACACGCCCGCCCTGATCCAGATCTACTTCCTCTATTACGGCCTGCCCGAATTCGGGATCCGCTGGTCCAGCGAGACCTGCCTGCTGATCGGCCTCATTCTGAATGCCGGGGCCTACCTGACCATGATCATGCGAGCCGGCTTCCTGTCGGTGCGGCGAACCGAACTTGAAGCCGGACAGGTACTAGGATTGTCGGTGGTACAGCAGGTGCGCTACATCATCGTCCCGCACATCGCCAAGTCGATCTATCCGGCGATGGCCAATTTCTTCATCGTCATACTGGTCATGGGAACGTCGGTCGGCGCGCTCATCGGCGTCGACGAACTGACTGGACAGGCGATCAATCTGTCTTCGGTCAACTACCGCTGGCTCGAATACTTCACGGTGATCGCGCTCATGTATGTAGTGCTGACCTTCATCGCCAGCATCGGGCTGGCCCTGTTCGGCCGCTGGGCATTCCGGGTCAAGGCGAGGATTTTCTGATGGACCGCCTGATCGAACAGATTCCACGCTTCTTCACGTCGAGCAACATCATGATGCTGGCGGAAGCGGCCTGGATGACGCTGGCCATCACCGTCGTCGGCTGCCTGATCGGCTTCGGACTTGCGCTCCTTCTCGTCTACCTGCGCCAGACACCCGGGCTGTGGGCACTCCCGCTCAGAATGGTCTGCGTGACCTATGTCGAGTTCTTCCGCCGGATTCCGTTTCTCGTCATCGTCTACCTGGTGCTTTTCTTCATCCAGGCCCTGACGCCGAACGCGTCGCTGTTCTCGATTGCCGTGATTGCCATCTGCCTCTACGCGATCGCCTATACGGCGGACATCATTCGCGGCGGGCTTGAATCCGTGCCTCAGACCCAGGTCGAGGCGGCGCGCGCCATGAACCTTTCGCGGTTCCAGACAACCTTCATGATCGTTCTGCCGCAGGCGTGGCCGGTGATCATTCCGCCCTCGATCGCCTTTGCCGTGTCGTTCATCAAGGACACCGCGCTTGTCAGCCAGATCGGCGTGTTCGAGCTCACATTCCGCGGCAAGGAGTTGAACAACCAGGGCTATTCGGGCGTGCTCGTTTTCGGCACGATCGCGCTCTGCTATTTCATTCTATCCTTCCCACTCACCCTTTTGGGCCAACATCTGGAGAAAAGGCTTGCGACACCTCGGGGTCAACGACATTCGCGCAAGGTACGGCACCCTTGAAGTCCTTCGCGGCATCAGCATGTCCGTTGAGAAAGGCGAAATTTCAGCACTCGTGGGCCCGTCAGGGTCGGGAAAATCAACCGTCCTGCGCGCGCTGGTCGGACTGACGCCGATCACCGGCGGCAACATCGAGATCGCGGGGGATACGATCGATTATCGCAGTGCAAGCTCGGTCCGGGCGGCGCGCGACAAGATGGCCATCGTGTTCCAGCAGTACAACCTGTTCCAGAACATGACCGTGATGGGAAACGTCACCTTTGCGCCGATCAAGATCAAGCGCCGCCCGGCCGCCGAAGTCGAGGCGCAGGCGAAAAAGCTCCTCGACCTGGTGGGG
Source organism: Hoeflea sp. (assembly GCA_965233445.1). GTDB lineage: Bacteria > Pseudomonadota > Alphaproteobacteria > Rhizobiales > Rhizobiaceae > Hoeflea. The sequence continues at coordinate 953,296 of OZ247491.1, read as the reverse complement.
CTGGGCGACAAGCACGCCGCTTACCCCGACCAGTTGTCGGGCGGACAGCAGCAGCGTGTCGCGATCGCCCGGGCGCTGGCGCTCGAGCCGAAGATCCTGCTTCTCGACGAGGTGACGTCCGCCCTCGACCCGGAACTCGTTACCGAAGTGCTCGACACCATCCGGCGGCTGGCCGGTGAGGGGATGACGATGATCCTTGTCAGCCACGAGATGGCCTTTGTCCGGGAAGTCGCCAACAAGGTCGTGTTCATGGATCGCGGGGAAATCGTCGAGAGCGGGACACCGCAGGAACTCTTCGACACTCCCAAGACGGACAGGGCGCGGGATTTCTTCAGCAAGATCCTCCGGCACTGACAGGCTTTCGTGACATCGATCGTCACGGATTCACACAAGCCGACATTGCAATCGGGTGACAAGGAAGGCTGCGCCGGGGGCCGCTGTCATCCGTCCGTGGCCAGCCAGGCCGGAAGCCCCGGTGTGACCCGCCCGGTCACCGCGGCGTCCGCACAGTCTTCCAGGCTCCCGAAGCGCATGGTGCAGCCGGTCAGGCCCTTGCCGTAGTGGGCGTACTTGCCGGAATTGGTCATTATGACGGAGGCATCTTCGGGAAAGACCGGCTCGGTTATCGAGCACCAGCAGAGATCCGGCAGGACCTGCACGCCTGCGGCCTGAAGCCCCTCAAGGATGCCCTCGGCCTTCATGCCGGCCAGCGTGGTGCGGCCAACGGTGACGATGGTTCTCACGCCATCATGACAGCGTCGGCCGTCAAGAAGGTGGGCGAACCGCCTGGTCTCTGCGAGCGACGCATGCGGACTGCCGATGGCGACGAGATCGATCCCTTCATCGCCGGCATTGAACTCCCGCCACAGCTGCCTCAGATCGTCGAGCCCGATTTCGGACCTACCGGCGCCGTCGGCCAGCGGCAGACCGCCTTCGGGCGTGTGCCCCCTGACATGCAGCATGGGGGCCGCCGACGTCGTTCCGAAGGCCGCGCACAGCGCCTTGAGATCATCCGGCATGGGAGACAGGTGCTCCAGCCCGGCAAGGACCGGGATCGCCGCCGGGGACTTCGATCCGGCCAGCCAGCCAAGCATGGGCCACAGCGCATCGTCGAAGGATGCAGGGACAGTCACATCAATTTCGCAGACCGGCTTGCGGTTTTCAGCCAGGTAGACGCCGGTGTTCGGCGCGCGCCCGGTGATCGCAACGAACAGGTCGAGATAGTCGGGATGTTTCTGGGTGCGGGCGCCGAGGACCGAATTGGCATAGATCACGGCATTGGATTCCGACCAGCCGATCGCTTCGTCTTCCTCAGGCACATCGTCGAGCAGGTAGGGCGCACAGGTGAATGTCGGGCGCGCACCCATGTTCACATAGGCATCGGCGAGCCGGCTTGCCTTCCCGCCAAAGCCGGCAGGGACCCCCTGGCCCCGCCAGTTCTCCCGGTCCACGGATATGGCGTTGATGGTGGTGGGGATGACGGTCTTCGCTCCCATCTCGTCCATCTTCTCGGCAAAATCGAGATTGGCGTCATGCGCCAGAATGCAGCCGTCGATGTGGGCCCGCGACACGTCTATCAGCTCCCTTGCGCCCTGGGCTGCAGCCATCAGGCAAAGGACTTCCATGGCAAGCTGGCGGGCGGGTCCATCCTCGCCTGCGAGCATCCCGCGGTCTCTCGGGCTGAGCGAGAGCCCATTGCTGTCCGGACGCGACAGCTCGATCCCGTGATGATCGAAATGCAGGAGGTCGCCCCTGATTTCCGCTTTCCCGGACCGGGACAACGCCGCGTAGAGATCGGCTGGAAGACGCAGCACCGCGATCGGCCGGTCGAAAAGGCGGGCCGAAATGATCGCGCCGAGCGTGAGAATGTCCTCGGGCTCGCGAAACACCAGCGCTGCGGGCGCCTGTCCGTTGCGCGCCAATTGAAGCAGGACGCCGCTGCCGCTGCAGGATCCCCGCGAGGTCGGCATCAACACGATCCTGCCTGCAAGGCGTGCGCCATGGTCCGGGTGATGGGTGTCGATGATCACTCCGGTGTCGGGATCCACGCCGCCCCAGAAGCTCAAGCCTTCGCGGCAGGTCAGCACCTCGCCGCCGGTATCATTGTGCACGAGCAGGGTTGGTTCAATTCCCGGTTTCATGGTCATGACACTTCCACTCCTGCCTCTCGCCCCGGTTTCCGGATCTGCCGGGCTTTGCGCCATTGGGCGGGACACCGCTTGGGACTGAACCGGCTCATCCTGAAATCGCACCTTCGAGTGCCGGATGCAAAGCCCTTTCGACTGTATCAACACAGTCAGCGCGCCTGCGACCTGCCGCAGCCAATGCACTGGCAAATACAACTTGCTGATGGAGAGGGAGAATGGCGCGCCCGAAAGGATTCGAACCTCTGACCCCCAGATTCGTAGTCTGGTGCTCTATCCAGCTGAGCTACGGGCGCGCGCCGTGCAAGCGGCAATTGCTTGCGAGGCGTTCTCCTAAAACGGACGGCGGGGGATTGCAAGCGGGTTTGGCGAAAAAAGCGCGCGCCGGAAAACAGCAGGGCCGGTTTCAGGCGCGGGCGCGGTAGCTGTCGATCGGCAACGGCTGATCCGGCAGTTCGATCAGGAACGCAGTGCCCTGCGCCACCTCTTCATCAAGCACGATGGATCCGCCATGGGCCAGCACAAGTTCGCGGGCGATGGCGAGACCGAGGCCGGTGCCGCCGGCACGCGCAGACCCCCTGAAAGGCTTGAACAGGTTTTCGCGCGCCTTGGCCGGCAGGCCCGGCCCTGTGTCGATCACCCGTATCTGCACCACCGAGCCGGAACGCTCGGCCTGAACGGTGATGCGCCGCACCAGCGCCGCGTCGTCGTTCGGGTCCTGCGAGAATGCCTGGGCGGCATTGCGGGCCAGATTGTAGATCACCCTGAACATCTGCTCGCTGTCGGCCTCGACCTCGAGATCGGGGCTCACGTCGAGCACGAAACCGATGGCCGGATCGGATTCCTCGGCCACGATGTCGCGCACCTCCTCGGCGAGCGTCATCAGGTTGATGAAGCGGCGCCGGGGGATCGCCTCGCGCGCCTTGCCATAGGCGAGAACCTCGCTCGAGTACCCCACCGCGCGGTCGATGGTGCGCAGGAGCTTCGGCGCGAAGCGCTTGACCAGCGGATCGTCGACCATGGACAACCGGTCCGACATCAATTGCGCGGAAGTGAGGATGTTGCGCATGTCGTGGTTGATCTTCGAGACCGCGAGGCCGAGATCGGCGAGGTGGCGCTGTTCCTTCAGCGTCTGCTGCAGCCGCCCCTGCATCCCGGCGAGATAGCCTTCGGCAAGGCCCAGCTCATCGCCCACGGGCCGTGGCTTTATGATCCGGTTGGGGTTTTCCGGATCTTCCGAAAACGCCTGCATGTTGTCGGTCATCCGCCTGACCGGCCGGATCATGATGCGGTCGATGGCGAAGAACACAAGGCCTGCCGTGATCACCGAGATCAGGACCGAGAGGAAGAACACGTTGCGCCCGTAGATCAGCATGGCATGGCGCAGCGGCCCGTCCTCGAGCACCAGGTCGATGCTCATGTCGGTGCTGCCGCCGACCGGCCCGTAAACCCGGATCACGCGGTCGCCCCCGAACAGAATGGTGTCGAACGCGTCGACGATCGCCTGGAGCGGGGTGACGGCGGAGAGATCATATTGATGGGTGACCATGGGCAGGTTGTCGGCCGTGGCGATCATCCGCGACATGCCGTCCTTGCTCAGCGCGATCGCCTTGGTGCCGGTCGCCATCAGCGTGTCATTCTGGATGACCTGCGGGAGCTCCATCTCGTTCAGGCCCTCGATCACCACCGCCGCGGCGGCGGCCGTGTTGAGCCGGTCCTCGAGCCAGCGCACCCGGGTGTTGGCGACGGAAGGCACGAAGATCAGAACCTCGGCAATCATCACGAAAAGGATGGTCAGCCACAAAAGCTTGGAGGAAAGGCTGGACGCGCCTGACCGGAGGTCCGTCCCGTTGCCGGGCTGCCCCGCGGCGATCTGATCATCCGAGCCGGTTTCGGCCATGGTCTGCCCTCTCGACACGCCTTCAGCCGAAACGCCTGAGGAACCGAACGATCCATCGAATGATCGGCTTGCGCGTGATCGGCGAATAATAGGAGATCGCCGCCCTTTTTCCAATCTCGGCCATGGTGGGATAGGGCGGCACATAGCCGCGCACATCGCCAAGCTTGAGGCCGTTGGACACCGCGAGCGCCCACATGTTGATCATCTCGCTTGCGCCGGCGCCGGCAATCGAGACGCCCAGGATCTTCGCCTTGCGGTCGACCACCATCTTGATCAGGCCCTGCGTCTTGCGCTCGGCCTGGGCCCGGTCGTTCTCGGCATAGGGCCAGCGCAGCACCTGGATCTTGCCACCATGGCGCTCGGCCGCCTGCTCCTCGGTCAGGCCGACATGGGCCAGCTCGGGATCGGTGAAGGTTGCCCAGGGAATGATGTCGCGATTTTCCTTGGCCGGGGCGCGGAACAGGATCTGCTGAACCACGAGACCGGCATGATAGCCGGCAACATGGGTGAACTGCAGCCCGCCGGCCACGTCGCCGATGGCATAGACCTTCGAATTGGAGGTGCGCAGGTTGGCGCCGACCTTGATGCCGCGGCGGTCATGCTTGATGCCGGCCACATCCAGTCCCAGCCCCTCGACATTGGCGAGCCGGCCCACGGCCACGAGCACGTCGGAGCCATCCACCTGCCCGGCGCCGGTCTCGCTCTCGTAGTGGACTCGTACCCCGGTCTTGCCGCGCTTTTCGACCGAGGTGACCTTCGCCCCCTCGAGAACCGTCACGCCCTCGGCGCGGATGTTGTCGAGCACGATGGCTGCCAGTTCCGGATCGTCCTTGCCGAGCGCCTTCGCGCCCTCGATCACCGTGACTTCGGCACCAAGCCGGCGATGGGCCTGCGCCATCTCCATGCCGATGGGACCGCCGCCGATGATCAGGAGGTGTTTCGGCGCACGGGTGCGCTCGAACAGCGTCTCGTTGGTGAGATAGTCGACCGTATCAAGGCCAGGAATCGGCGGCACGAAGGGCGACGAGCCGGTGGCGACCACGAAGCGCCGGGCGCGGATCTCGGTGTCCCCGGCCATCACCGTCGACTTGCCGGTGAAGCGCGCTTCCGCCTCGATGACGTTGACGCCCATGGCCCGGAACCGCTCGACCGAATCGTTGGGCGCGATCGAGGCGATGACCGAATGAACATGATCGTGAACCTTGCCGAAATTCACTTTCGGCTCACCCGCCGTGACGCCGTATCGCGGCGCTGCGGAAATGGCGTGGGCATGCTTGCCCGCCGCAATCATCGCCTTGGAGGGCACACAGCCATAGTTCAGGCAGTCGCCGCCCATCCGGCCTTTCTCGATGAGCACCACCTCGACGCCGAATGCAGCCGCAGCCGCCGCTACGGACAGGCCGCCGGAACCGGCGCCGATGACGCAAATGTCGGGTGTGAGTCGGGTGGTCATGAACTTGCTACCTCTGAATATGGCTCCGACCCCGGACCGGAGCATGCGGACCGGGCTGGCGCTGCACCCCGGAAGCCGTCAGGCTCCGTCGGTCTTGCGGGCCCTGAGCTTGCGGATGATGGTGGGGATTGCGGCGACAATTGCAAGCCCCGCAAAGGCGATGGTGATTTGCGGCGTGACCAGATCAGCGATCGAGACCTCCCGGCCGGCTTCGGCCGCCGAGACGATAACGCTGTCGAGTCCCTGCCCGAGCCAGGCATAGGCGAAGGTGCCAGGCAGAATCCCCAGGAAGGTCGCCGACACGTAGGTCCTGAGCCTGATGTCGAAGAAGGCCGGCGCGATGTTCATGATGAAGAACGGGAACACCGGCGCCAGCCGGAGCACGAAAAGATAGCCGAAGGCATCCTTGGCGAAGCCGTCGGCAAGCTTGGCCGCGAAAGGCCCGGCGCGCTTGCGCAGCACATCGCCGAATGCGGATTGCGCGGCGAGAAAGATCGCCGTGGCTCCGAGCGTCGCGGCGACGGCAGTGAGCGCACCGCCGAGCAGCCAGCCGAACAGAAACCCCGAAAAAATCGTCAGGATCGATGCCGCCGGAAAGGAAAATGCCACCGCAAGCGCATAGAGTACCACGAAGCCCAAGGCCGAACCGATGCGGTGATCGGCCACGAAGGCCTTGAGCGTGTCGCGCTGGTTGGCAAGGGCTGAAAGCGAGAGATAGTCCTGAAGGCCGGCCGCGTAGCCCGCACCGAGACCGACGGCGACGACGCCAATTGGCAGGAACTTCTTCCAGACCGGCTTCGCCGTATCGCGTTCCGTCTCGTGATTGCCTGCCATTGAAGGTTCCATCCGGCTGGAGGGGGAGTGCGTGGTCATGATGTGGCTCCGGTTTCAGCCCGCCAGCGACCGGGATACCGGGTCACGTCTGGGTGAAACCTGACTACAGGCTTGCGCCTTAAGGCGCCAATGACAATCCCTCGCGATATCCCAAACCCGCGTGACCCGGCCTCGCCGTTCGCTCACAGCGGCGTGAAGGCCCTATCCCGGGCCGGCTGGGATCAAAGCGCATTGATGCTCCAGTCATACTCGTAACCCGAAATCCGCGCATCCGAGATGAGCGCCCCCTTCTGCGGCGCGGCGAGAGCGGTCCAGTGGGCCTTGAGGTTTCCCCGTCCGCCGAAATCCCCGGCGTACCAGGAGTAGATCTTGGAGGCGGTAATCCGGTTGTTGCTCACACTGACGCCGCGCGGGTGGTTGACGTAGTCGGTTCCGGTCTGACGCAGGAGGGCATTGATATTGGCGCCGGTATAGGCGCGGGTGGCGAGGTTCGGACAGGAGTATGAGGCACAGTTGAGCCCGTAATGGGACATGGGATCGTTGAACAGGGGGCGTACGATCTCGTGCTCGACATCATCCAGCGAAAGCTCGACGCCGTTGACGCGCATCAGCTTCGCCTTCCACGGGCCGGAGCCGAACAGAAACGAACCGCCGAGATTGATCGACTTGATCGACTTCACCGGATAGGCGTCGGCGACCACTTCGAGCGTTCTGGCGTTGTAGAGATTGATCCAGTAGGCATGGGCTTCGTCCACGGACAGGGCCACCGGATCGACCGACTGAAGATCGACGATATAGGCCCTCAGCGCGCCAATCTGCGCCTTGACGCCTGCGTAATCGACACGGTTGTAGCCCTGCCCATCGGCTTTGACATGGGCGCGCAACAGGGAATCAAATGCGGAATGATCGACTCCGCCCTGGCCTCGCGGCCGGAAACCGGTGAGTGCGGCCGAGCCCGGAACGGGTGCAAGGGCCGAGGCAGCCCCGAGACTGGCGAGACCGAAAAGGAAGAGGCGGCGATCTGATTGCATGACGGTTGGAGTCCTTTCTCAATGACCCGGCCCAGACCAGAGGCAGGCCTCGTCGCGGAACGGTCCGGCGGCACCGGGCGGCATCGCCATCCCGCAACGCCACTCGGGCAAGCCGCGGCATGTGCACGAAACGTGATTTCGTATCATCTGGCGCGGCAGGAGTTCCGGGGCAAGGAGACGGGGCGTGGTGTCACCGGCTTGTGAACGGACGTGACCCCGGGGCGCGTGTTTTGATGCGTCCGATGGCCGAATTGGGCTGCGCATTGACTTTTGCCGCAGATCGCGCCTATACACGCCCCGTCCGCGGACGCCATCCGGTTTCCGGGAGCATTGTTTTGCGGACCCAACACCCAAACGCCTACGTACCAAGAAGGGCCGCACACCGCGGTATTAAAATAAATGCCAAAGCGTACTTACCAACCCTCCAAGCTTGTTCGCAAGCGGCGTCACGGCTTCCGTGCACGCATGGCAACCAAGGGCGGCCGCAAGGTCATCCAGGCTCGCCGCGCCCGCGGGCGCAGTCGTTTGTCGGCCTGATCGCTGACGACGGCCCGCGAAGAAAGTCTGTCGCGTGGCACAAGACGACCCCACCATCATGAAACCCGGGCGGCTTAAAAACCGGCCGGATTTCCTCGCGGTGCAGAAGGGCAACCGTCTGCGCGGCCCCTATTTCCTGCTTGAGACACTTGATCGCGGCATCGCCGCAGAAGCGCCCCGGATCGGCTACACCGTGACCCGCAAACAGGGCAACGCGGTGGAAAGAAACCGGATGCGCCGCCGGCTCCGGGAAGCCGTGCGTCATTTGGCAGGGGTTCCATTCAAGCCCGGACATGACTATGTGATTGTCGCGCGGCGCGATACGCTGGCAGCGCCGTTCGACAGGCTTGTTCAAGCCCTGCGCGAGCGGGTTCACGACAGCACAAAACCGCCGCGTCCGGGCCAGCGCCCAGCCGCAGGGCCGCGTGCGCAAGGCAACACCAGAAAGCCGGGCACCTGAGTGCCGGCCATCAGGAATGAGTGATGGAAAACAACCGCAACTATTTCGTCGCAATCCTCTTGTCGGTGCTTGTCCTGATTGCCTGGCAATTTTTCTATGTCTCCCCGAAAATCGAACGCGAACGCGAAGCCGCCGAAATGCTGCGGGAGCAGCAGGCAGCCACTCAGGGCACGACCGGTGCAGATGCGGTGACGCCGGGCACGGTCGACGGATCAGCGCCGGGCGGTGAAACAGCCCTTCCAGGCGCGGTGGCGCCGCAAGCCGGGCTTTCGCTCGAAGACGCTCTTGCCCAGTCCGACCGCATCGTCATCGACACGCCCTCGCTCAGCGGATCGATCAATCTGACCGGCGCGCGGATCGACGATCTGCTGCTCAAGGAATACCACGTCGATGTCGATCCTCAGAGCCCGCGGATCCAGCTGTTCAGCCCTGCCCAGCAGGCCAATGGCTACTTCGCGGAAGTCGGCTTCATCACTGACGCACAATCGGGCCCGGCACCGGGTCCGGACACGGTCTGGACCGCGGAAGCCGGCCAGCAGCTCACGCCGGAAACGCCGGTCACGCTGACCTATGACAATGGTGCAGGTCTCGTTTTCACCCGGACGATCTCGGTGGACGAACACTACCTGTTCCGGTTCGAGGACACGATCGCCAACTCGTCCGAGCAAACCGCTTCGGTGGCAGGATACGGCCGCGTGACGCGATTCTACCGCCCCGACACCCAGGGAATTTACGTTCTTCATGAAGGTCTGATCGGCGTCATCGGCGACGAGGGCCTTCAGGAAATCGATTATTCCGACGTCGAGGAAACACCGATCATTCCGCAGCCCAAGGCGACCGCGGGCTGGATGGGCATCACCGACAAGTACTGGGCGGCTGCGCTCGTGCCGCCGCAGGGCGCCGGGTTCGATACCCGCTTCGCCTATTTCACCGACGGACGGACGCGCTATCAGGCTGACTTCAAGACCGATGCACAGGCGATCACCTCGGGAAGCAGCGCCACCACGACAACGCTGGTGTTCGCCGGGGCCAAGGAAGTTCCCGTCATCGACGGCTATCAGGACCAGTTCAACATCCTGAATTTCGACCTGATGATCGACTGGGGCTGGTTCTACTTCATCACCAAGCCGATGTTTTGGCTGATCGACTACCTGTTCCGGCTGTTCGGCAATTTCGGCGTGGCCATTCTCGCCACCACGGTGGTCGTGAAACTGATCTTCTTCCCGCTGGCCAACAAGTCCTACGTCTCCATGGCCAACATGAAGAAGGTTCAGCCGAAGCTCGAGGAACTCAAGGCCAAGCATGGCGACGACCGCATGGCTTTGCAGCAGGGCATGATGGAACTCTACAAGAAAGAGAAGATCAACCCGGTGGCGGGTTGCTGGCCCGTCCTTTTGCAGATCCCGGTGTTCTTCGCGCTCTACAAGGTGCTCTACGTGACCATCGAGATGCGCCACGCGCCGTTTTTCGGCTGGATCCAGGATCTTTCCGCGCCGGACCCGACGTCGCTGTTCAACCTGTTCGGTCTGCTGCCCTACGACGTGCCGGCCTTCCTGATGATCGGGATCTGGCCGCTGATCATGGGCATCACCATGTTCCTGCAGATGCGCATGAACCCGACGCCTCCGGACCCGACCCAGGCGATGATCTTCACCTGGATGCCGGTGGTCTTCACCTTCATGCTGGCCACATTCCCGGCCGGTCTGGTGATCTACTGGGCCTGGAACAACACGTTGTCGATCATCCAGCAGGGCTTCATCATGAAGCGCCAGGGGGCAAAGATCGAGCTGTGGGACAATCTTGCGTCCATGTTCAAACGCAAAGACAAGCAGACATAGGGCTGGCACGGAGGCCGGAGCGATGACCAAACTGTCCGCCGATCCGGCCATGCAGGCGGCACGGGAGCTTTCCGCCTCGCTGTTCGCCCGCCCGTGGGTGTTCATCCGCGGTGTGCCGTCGCTCAAGTTCCTGCCGCCGGAAGGCCCGCCGGAGATTGCTTTCGCAGGCCGATCGAATGTCGGAAAGTCATCGCTGATCAACGCGCTCGTCGGCGCCAAGGGTCTGGCGCGAACGTCCAACACGCCGGGACGGACCCAGGAGCTCAACTATTTCGTGCCGGGGGGATACTCGGGTGCGGAAGACGATCTTCCGCCGATGGCGCTCGTCGACATGCCGGGCTACGGCTACGCCAAGGCACCGAAGGAGCAGGTCGACCAGTGGACCAAGCTGGTGTTCGACTACATGCGCGGCCGCTCGACCCTGAAGCGCGTCTACCTGCTGATCGATTCCCGCCACGGCGTCAAAAAGAACGACGAGGAAGTGATGGACCTGCTCGACAAGGCTGCGATGTCCTACCAGATCGTTCTGACGAAGACCGACAAGATCAAGGCGGCCGGTGTCCCGAGGCTCATGGGGGAGACGCTCGACAGGCTGAAAAAGCGGCCGGCGGCCTATCCCGAAGTCCTTGCCACCTCATCGGAGAAAGCCGACGGACTGGACGATCTCCGGGTCGCCATTGCGCTGGCCGTCACCGTCTAGGGCGCGTCCGAACGCAAAGCTTGCTCACGCTTTCGCCATGACAAGGGCCGGTCCGGGCTCGCGCCCGAGCCAGGCCCCTTCAGCTGTTTTTGCTGGAAGCCGGCTTGAAGGTCAGCGCGAAGCCGTTGATGCAGTGGCGCTTGCCCGTGGGCGGTGGACCGTCGTCGAAGATGTGGCCAAAGTGGCCGCCGCAGCGACGGCAATGGACCTCGGTGCGAACGCCGAACAGTGACCAGTCGTCCTTGGTGCGCACCGCGTTGTCCTCGGCTTCCCAGAAGCTCGGCCAGCCGGTGCCGCTGTCAAATTTGGTTTCCGACGAATAGACCGGAAGGTCACAGCCGGCACAATGGTACATGCCCTCGCGCTTCTCGTTGTTGAGCGCGCTCGTGCCCGGTCGTTCCGTGTCCTCCTCACGCAGGATCGAGAACTGCTTCGGCGTCAGCCGGGCACGCCACTCTTCCTCGGTCAGGGACACTTCAAAGTCGCCTTCGGACGCCCTGGCCGGTGTTCCGCGCGAGAAGATCGAAAGCGCCAGTCCGGCGACACCCGCGGCCAACAGGGCGCGACGGCCCATCTCGTTGCTGGTTGTCATGGTCATTCTCCTCATCATGGTCTGTACCTAGTGCGTTCCGGCGCCGATTTCCAAGCACGTCTTCTCACGTGCCCGTGAAATGCCTCCCGCCCATTTTGATTGCAGGGGAGCGGGCGGGAGGCTGTCCAAACGGCGCGCCGTCAGCGTTGGACTAGGGAGTCGTGGCGCGCCGGGACATGGACGGATCAGGCTCAGCCCTTGGGCAGGAGCACCTTGTCGATGACGTGGATGACGCCATTGGACTGATCGACATCGGCGATGGTGACGTTGGCCACGCCGCCGGTTTCGTCCTCGATCATGATCTTGTCACCCATGTAGGTGACGTTGAGCGTGCAGCCGCCCACGGTCTCGACCGGATGGGTGCCGCCATCATCGTCCACCATCTTCATGATGGCCGAGGACATCGCATCCGCAGCCACAACGTGACAGGTGAGCACCTTGGTCAGCTGATCCTTGTTCTCAGGTTTCAGCAGGGTGTCGACGGTGCCGTCCGGCAGTGCTGCGAAGGCATCGTTCGTGGGAGCAAAGACGGTGAACGGGCCTTCGCCCATCAGCGTGTCGACCAGGCCTGCGGCCTTCACGGCTGCGACCAGGGTGGTGTGATCGGCCGAGTTGACCGCGTTTTCGACGATGTTCTTGTCGGCGTACATGGCGGCACCGCCGACCATCGGGTTTTCCGCCTGGGCAAGGCTCACGCCTGAAAGAAGAATTGCGGTGGCAGCAATGGAGCGAAGTGTGGTTTTCATGTTCTGACAACCTCTTGTCTGGTGTTTCCGGCCCCGGAGCATCCGGGGCCGCGATCACCCGCCGTTTTTTGTTTGTGTGTGGCGGTTACAAGAGGAAAGACGGCGATTTCGCCGGACAAGTTTCACTTCGGCTGATTTAATTTTCGGAGAGTGCGCCCGACAGGACAACGGGGCCCGTGGGGGCACCAGTGGGTGACCCGCCAACGGGCTCGATGCTCACCGCGAGCAGGGCGCCGGCTGAAAGACGGTTGCGGATACTCTCGTCGAGCACCAGTTGCCCCCCGTCGCCGGGCACGAGGCCGAGCGACACCGGAGCGCCCTCACCTGGAACCAGCCAAAGTTCAAGCGCCCTTGCGTCTTCCGGGAGAAGGCAGCCGGCGTGACCTGCAATGCACCGCTGGCCGGGTCCAGCGCCGCAATCAGGCCGACCGAACTGCCCGGCGCGCCGAGTTCGGCCACCAGCGCAGGCGCCCCCGCAGGATCTGCCGGTCGCTCGTTGACGACGAATGTGAAGGCTGCGAGCCCCAGGGATGTGGCGATGGCGGCGGTCGTCAGCCCGCGCCAGAACGCAAGCGAGGCCCACAGCCCGCCCGCCGGCTGGGTTGCTCCCGGAACGCCTGCAAACAATTGCGCCTCGATGCGCGCCTTCACGCCACGCGGAGGCGTCTCGGGTGTGTAGGCTTGATCGAGGGAAGACAGATCTGATTGCCATGATCCGACCAGGGCCGCGAAATCCGGATCGACAGCAAGCCGCTGCTCGACCTCGCGACGCATGTCGGCGGGCAGGACACCAAGCACATATTCGCCGGCAAGGGCGTTGTCGTCATTGCTGTGTGCACCGGCACTCATCGGTTCAGACACTCTCTCAGTTTAATCAGGCTGCGTCGCAGCCAGGTTCGCATTGTGTTGAGCGGCACACCGTTCTGGTCTGCCAGCTCCTGATAGCTCGAGCCCTCCACATAGGCTCCCACGACAGCGGCCGCCCGATCGGCGTCCAGTTCCTTCAGACAGGCGTCGATCCGTCGCCCTTCCGCGCTCAGCGCCGCCTGGGCTTCCGGATCGGGCGCCTCGTCGGCAACATCGGGCGCGTCATCGAATTCGATCGAGGCGGGTTGCCGCGACCGGATCATGTCGATGGACTGGTTGCGGGCAATGGTCACAAGCCAGGCCATGGCAGAAGCCTGACCGGCGCGAAAGCTGCCCGCCCGTCGCCAGATCCGGACATAGACTTCCTGCATCGCGTCCTCTGCCTGTGCCCTGTCCTTGAGAATACGGAGGCAGACGCCAAAAAGTTTCGCGCTGGTTTCATCATAAAGGGACGCAAACGCCGCACGGTCTCCCAGCGCGGTCTTCCCGATCAGCCCTTGCAGGGTTTGTTCACTCATCACGTCCGCAACCACTCCAACCTCAGGCCCACGACCATAGTGATTTTGCGCTCCGGCGATAGCCCCGGACAGGGGTTCAGTGACCCCGGCATTGCTAAAATGTCCGTCTGGCTGCCGTCCAGATTGAAGAACCCCGTGTTTGCGGCTAAACAGCGCCCGGGATTACACATCACGGGCGAGCCGCCCAGGCAAACCGCGACCGGTTGCACCGCGCTCTTCCGCAAAAGGACGGCATGCCGATGTCAGACACGACCAGCGAATCCGCAGCCACGCAGGCCCGGCTCCTTGCCGAAGCCCTGCCCTTCATGCAGCGCTACGAGAACAAGACCGTTGTGGTCAAATATGGCGGCCATGCCATGGGCGACGCGAGCCTTGGAAAGGCGTTCGCGCAGGATATCGCGTTGCTCAAGCAATCCGGCGTCAATCCGATCGTGGTGCATGGCGGCGGCCCGCAGATCGCGGCCATGCTTGCCAGGATGGGGATCGAATCAAAGTTCGAGGGCGGCCTTCGCGTCACCGACGAGAAGACGGTCGAGATCGTCGAAATGGTGCTGGCGGGCTCGATCAACAAGGAGATCGTGGCCCTGATCAACGCCGAGGGCGAATGGGCAATCGGGCTTTGCGGCAAGGACGGCAACATGGTCTATGCCGAAAAGGCCCACAAGACGATGACCGATCCGGACTCCAACATCGAGCGGGTTCTCGATCTGGGTTTTGTCGGAGAGCCCGTGGAGGTGGACCGCACGCTGCTGGACCTGCTGGCAAAGTCGGAGATGATTCCGGTTCTGGCGCCCGTGGCGCCCGGGCGCGACGGGCACACCTACAACATCAATGCCGACACCTTCGCCGGCGCGATTGCCGGTGCAGTGGAAGCCTCGCGGCTCCTGTTCCTGACGGATGTCCCCGGCGTCCTGGACAAGGACGGAAAGCTGATCGACGAGCTGACCGTCAGTCAGGCACGCGCGCTGATCGCCGACGGCACGATTTCCGGAGGCATGATTCCCAAGGTTGAAACCTGCATCGAAGCCATCGACCGGGGCGTCAAGGGCGTGGTGATCGTCAACGGCAAGACCCCGCACGCGGTGCTGCTGGAGCTGTTCACCTCGCACGGCGCGGGCACCCTGCTCATACCGTAAGCAAAAGATCCGCGCCGGACCACGGCGCGGCGAGAAGGGCCCGGGGCGCGTCTACCTGCAGTTCGCGTCGCCCGGTTCGCAGCGCCGCCGGGTGGCGGGTCTGTCCGACAGGCCCAGAGTCAGGCCTGTCGCAACGCCGTCAATCGTCTCTCCCAGCCCCCTGCCGAACCGTCGGGATTGCGCACCGAACGTGTCGCGCGCCTTCGGATCGACAATCGAGATCGGCGCAGAGATCGCCATACCTGCGGCCGATCCGACCGTGTTGGAGACCGACAGGGCGGTGGCGCCAAGTTCAGTGCCGAGCCCCAGATCCTGATCGGTGACGGCCTGACCGTCGATCAGACGCTGCCCCAGCAGTTTGACCACCTCGGGACTTTCGGCAAATTTCGAATGGTTCAGGCGGTCCCCGACCTGCAGGGCGGACAGATCGAGGATCGTGATCCCGCCGCGCTCGAACTCCTCGCGGTAGATCGGATCCGAAATGTCGATCTGGCCGAGACGGTCGACATTGCCGGAAATCCTGCGCGATAGCGTAAGCGCGCGGTCGTCCTTGGAAACGAACACCGTAAATTGCGGCCGTTCCGGCCCCATGTCCGCCAGTTGCTGGCGGAAGACATCCACATCGAGATCCGGGGAGGCAAGGATGACATTTCCGATCTTGCCGGGAATGCCGTCATTCCTGATCGCCATCTGACGCAGCGATTCCATCGTCAGCCATGTGCCCATGGAGTGCGCCAGAATGGTGATGTCCTTGATCTCAGGCGCTGCGGCGGCGCCGGCCAGAAGCGCCTCGAGCGCGGACCGGGAATAGTTTGTGCTTTCCTTGTCGTAGCCGTAGTCGAACACGGAGCCGCGCGAAGGCCAGGTGAACATCACCGGCGTGGCATCGGTGTTGCTGTCGTGAGCGATCTGGGCAAAGCGGTAGACCGCGCTTTCGTAGCGCGTGTTGAATCCGTGCACGAAGATCAGCAGCCGGCCGGTCGGCGACCGGTTTTGCCGGTACCATGCCTCGACCTCGCTGACTGAGGTAAACTGGCTCGCCGACAGCGTGGCGAACTCGCGCGACGGATCGGGCGGAAGCTTCTTCGGCCACTGGACTTCGCCGACCTTGCGATTGTCCTCGGGCGGAATCGACACCACCAACTCGTTGAAGTCGATCGTGGTGCCGCGCTCTCCGGAATAGAGCAGACCCGGATTTTCGGACGGCGCACGCGTGGTGGCCACCATGATCGAGACAGCGGTCGCGTCCGGCGCGCTCTGGGCAACCGGAGTGAGCACGCCTTCGGGAGGGCTCGCGCATGCGGCGAGCGAGCCGGCAACCAGCACCATTCCGAGGCGAATGCGAAGTCTCCGGGCGTCGGGCCAGATCAGTGGCAGTCGCCGTCCAAGCATGAGATATCCGTTCATGGAGTTCAGAATACACGGGAATCGCCGTAACAGAACCCGCACCTCGCAATCATGTGTCGCGCTGCGCCGGTCAGGCCAGTAGCAGCACGAGTATTCCGGCAACAATGAGGACGCAGCCGGCAATTTCCATCCTGTTCACATGTTCGCGGAAAATCAGCACGGTCGAGGCAAAGGTGAAGATCATCTCGATCTGGGCCAACGCCTTGACGACGGCGGCCGATTGCAGCGTCATCGCCATGAACCATCCGAACGACGCCGTCGCCCCAACGAAGCCGACCAGTGCCGACACCTTCCAGGCCGCGCGAATGCGCGTCATCTCCCCTGGCGCGCGCCAGCGCATCCAGATGAGCATCACAAGGGTCTGCAGGCAAATCGCCGCAAGCAGCGTCACCGCGGCCTGCATGATGAAATTGGGACCGCCGAGAGACAGGGAGGCGGCACGGTACCCCACCGCCGCCAGGCCGAAGAATGCACCGGACGCGAGGCCGAGCGCCGCCGTGCGCGAAAACACCGAACGCACCAGCGCAGGTGCGCCGGACGCCGAGCGGGCAATCGAAATCAGCACGACGCCGACAAGGCTGATGGCGATGGCAGCAAGCGTTGCGGCGCTGACCCGGTCACCGACGAACACCAGTCCGAAAAGGGCCGCCTGGGCCGGCTCTGTTCGCGAGTAGGCCGTGCCGACGGTAAAGTTGCGGTGGCTGAACATCTGGATGAGCAGCGCCTGAGCGCTGATCTGTGCAAGAGCGGCGACCACCACCCAGCCGGCAAACGTGAACGAGAGCTGCGGCAGCGGATACTCCATTGTCACGGCAAGAAAGGCAACGAACGCAATCGCAAAGGGCAATCCGAAGCCAAACCGGACAAAGGTCGCACCGGTCGTCCCCATCGCGCTATTGAGGTGCTTTTGAAGCACCGACCGGATGTTCTGCAGGAATGCAGCGGAAACGGTGATAAGAATCCAGGTTTCCATAGGGACTCGCAAATCGGGGTGTCGCCGGAAACCGGGACAAGGAACTGTCCGGCGCCGGCTCCGGCGCCAGGCAGCGACAGGCCAGGGTGCCGACTGTGGAGCCGGACTCAGGGAGAGGCACGCGGGGAACCGCGATCACCCTTTAGGCGGTTTGGACCGGAGATGGCAATCGGTTGAGGGAGATTTCGCTGTCAGGAACAGGCGATCCGGCGCAGGGCAAGCGGTGCGTGAACGAACTTGAGAGGACCAGGAGCGGCAGGCTTTCAGGCGGCGACCCGGACCGGCAGGCGGGCGGACGCAGCAGCGAGCGCATCGGTCACGCTACTAGGCTCGGACGCAACGTCGAGCGGTTCGCATTGCGGAGCCGCCATTTCGAAGTCCCTGCGGATGATGGAGAGTTCCCGGCGCACGGCCACGAGATCGTCGTGGGCCAGTTCACATTTTTCGATCTGCGCGAGAATCAGAACAACGACCGGAACGGTGACAAGCGCGCTGCAGAGCGAGGCCAGCGCGGTGAGCAGGAGAGAGACCTCGCCGTCAATCCGCAAGGACAGCCCGGCGACGGCAACGGCGGTAAAAAGCATTGAACCGGCGGCCAGCATGACCACTCTTGCCGTCTTCGATTTGCGGTTGCCGCTCAAGGGCATGGTGCTTCTCCAGGTCGGGTCAGGAGGGCTTGATCCCACTGTGCTCAAGCCTATCTCCAAAGACTTGCCAATCGGTTTAGCGTCAAAGCCAATATTGTGTTAATTCGCGGGCAAGACGGCATGGATTTCTCGCCATGCGACATTTTGCGCCCCCTCATCCAGGTAGATTCCATGACAGCTCCCGCCGCCGATTTCGCCCATGTCACCGAGTGGATTTTCGACCTCGACAACACGCTGTACCCGCGGCACACGGACCTGTTCTCCCAGATCGACAAGAAGATGACCCAGTTCGTGCGCGAGCTTCTGGACGTCGACCACGATGAGGCGCGGTCGGTGCAGAAGAAATACTACAGGGAGCACGGGACCACGTTGCAGGGGCTGATGCTGCACCACAACGTCGACCCGAACGACTTTCTGGAGAAGGTCCACGACATCGATTATTCCTGGGTCAAGCCCGATCCGGAGCTCGGTGCTGCGATCAAGGCGCTGCCCGGACGCAAGTTCATCTTCACCAATGGCGACACGCCGCACGCCGAACGGACTGCAGCGGCTCTGGGGATCCTGGATCATTTCGACGAGATCTTCGACATCATTGCCGCCGACCTCAAACCCAAGCCGGCTGCTGAAACCTATCACCGCTTTCTTTCCCGTCACGGCGTGCATGCCGAACGCGCCGCCATGTTCGAGGACCTTCCGCGCAATCTGCTGGCGCCGCACGAACTCGGCATGCGCACGGTGCTGATCGTGCCGAGAAACATCGACAAGGTCCTCGACGAGGTCTGGGAACACGAGGGCAAGGATGGCGATCACGTTCACCACGTCACCGACGATCTCGCCGCTTTTCTCAAGGCCTTGCCGGGCGGAAACACTGCGGCATGAACGGACCGCCGGGTCGGTGAGATGTCTAACCTTTCCAAGATTTAATGCAGGTTACAGGTCTTTAAGTGGTGGTTGGCGGGCCGGTCACTCACATTGCAGGTGCAGAATGTATCTCAATGAAGGAAACCCGAGATGAAAAAGACCGTAGTTACCGCCCTCGCCGCCATCATGGCAGCGTCCGTCGCACTTCCCGCGCTTGCCGCCCAGGACGGCGGGCATCATCGCGGCCCCCGCGCCGAGCGCATGATCGAACGTTTCGACGCCAACAAGGACGGTGCGATCGAGCGCGATGAACTCGAAGCCCAGCGCCTGGCAATGTTCAACGAGGCCGATACCGACCAGTCCGGCTCGCTGAGCGAGGCGGAAATCAAGGCGATGGCCGAAGCGCATCGCGAGGAACGCCAGCAAATGCGTCAGGAGATGCGCGCCGAGCGCCAGCAGCAGCGCGACGAACGACGCGCGGAACGTGGCGGCGAGCGCGGCGGCAAGATGGAAGAGCATGCCGGCAAGCGCCATGGCAACGACGGTGAAGGGCGCGGCATGGGCCGTCACGGCGGCCCGCGCATCGAGCGGATGGACACCGACGGCAATGGCGAGATCAGCGCCGAGGAGTTTGCGGCGATGGAAGGCCGCATGTTCGAACGCTTCGATCGCAACGGCGACAACAAGATCGACATCACCGATTTCTACCGCAACGCGTCGACCAAAGACTGATCAGGGCCCAGAGTGTCCCTGACCTGACGAGAAGGGCAAGACGGGCCGGATCATGCATCCGGCCCGTTTCCATGTCTTCGCTGGTCAGCAGTGCAGTCAGGCGAGCGCGTAGTGGCGCGCGATGATCGCCCAGGCCTCGTCCGCCGTGTCGACGAATTCGATCAGGTCCAGATCTTCCGGCGAGATGGTGCCGAACTCGGCCAGGGCCTGAAAATTGACGATCGAGTGCCAGAATTCGGAGCCGAACAGGATCAGCGGAACATGCTCCATTCGCTGGGTCTGGATCAGGGTCAGCGATTCGAAGAGTTCGTCGAGCGTTCCGAAGCCACCGGGGAAGATCGTGATCGCCTTCGCCCGCATCAGGAAATGCATCTTTCGGATGGCGAAGTAGTGGAAGTTCAGGCTGAACTCGGGGGTGACATAGGCGTTGGGCGCCTGCTCGTGCGGCAGCACCACGTTAAGGCCGATCGATTTCGCGCCGACATCGTGCGCGCCGCGGTTTCCCGCCTCCATCACGCCGGGGCCGCCGCCCGTCACCACGACGAATTCGCGTCCGCCGGTCTCCTTCGAATGGGTTGAGCACAGCCGTGCAAAGGCGCGCGCCTCGTCGTAATAGCGCGATGCGGCCGTCAGGTTTTTCTCCTGGATCTCGTTCTTCGCAGCCCAGGGAGCCTTGCCCGGTTCCGGAATTCGGGCGCCGCCGAACATGACCACGGTGGAACGGATCCCCGCCTCTGCCAGGATCATCTCCGGCTTCAGGAGCTCGAGCTGCAGGCGAACGGGTCTGAGTTCGTCACGACACAGGAAGTCCTCGTCCGCATAGGCCAGCCGATAGGACGGCGAAGCCGACTGCGGCGTGCGCGGCTGTCGCTCGGCGCGCCGCTTGTCCTCGCTGCTGTCCGCCAGCGGATCCCAGATGTCGTTGTTTCTGTCTGCATTCATGTCGCGTTTCCGGTTTCCACCTCTGCGCCGGCACCGGAATTGACCCCGGGGCCCGGCTCGCATAGGAAAAGTGCCATCGCGGAGGCGGTCTGGTTCCCCCGCGCCTTGTTCAGCCGAGACTAGATGTCGAACCTTAAGGAATCGCCACGATGAAGCATGATTTGGCAGCGCTTGCCTCCACAATCGAAACCGCGTTTGACAACCGGGACGAAATTTCCGTTTCCACACGTGGCGAGGTGCGCGAAGCGGTCGAGGAAGCGCTCAATCTGCTCGACAGCGGCGAAGCGCGCGTGGCCGAGCGCGGCACGGACGGAAACTGGACGGTCAACCAGTGGCTCAAGAAGGCCGTGCTGCTCTCGTTCCGGCTCAATCCGATGGAGATCATCAAGGGCGGACCCGGCGACGCCGTGTGGTGGGACAAGGTGCCGTCCAAATTCGACGGCTGGAGCGCCAATGAATTCGAACGCGGCGGCTTCCGCGCCGTTCCCGGTTCGATCGTGCGGCGCGGCTCCTTCATCGGCAGGAACGTCGTCCTGATGCCGTCCTTCGTCAATCTCGGCGCCTATGTCGACGAAGGTTCGATGGTCGATGGCTGGGCCACGGTCGGTTCCTGCGCCCAGATCGGCAAGAATGTGCACCTTTCGGGTGGCGTCGGCATCGGCGGCGTCCTGGAGCCGCTTCAGGCCGGGCCGACCATCATCGAGGACAACTGCTTCATCGGCGCGCGCTCCGAGGTGGTCGAGGGCTGCATCGTTCGCGAAGGCTCGGTGCTTGGAATGGGCGTCTACATCGGCAAGTCGACCAAGATCGTCAACCGTATGACCGGCGAGATCAGCTACGGCGAAGTGCCGCCCTATTCGGTCGTCGTCGCCGGGTCGATGCCAAGCTCCGGCACGATGGGCAACGGGGCGGCCGCGCCGAACCTCTACTGCGCCGTCATCGTCAAGATCGTCGACGCCCAGACCCGCTCGAAGACCGGCATCAACGAACTGCTTCGAGCCTGACCGGTCATGACTGCGCGACCCGGCTCCGGAATGCGCTGGCTCCTGTTCAGCGTGTCGGGGCGCATGTCGCGCAAGTCCTACGCGATGGCGCTTGCGTTCTGGACGCTTGCCCTCGGCGTGACTGTTTCAGGCGCGGTCAATGCCGATCCGGACAGCTCCGCGATGGCGATGTCCGGCCTGGGGTTTCTCCTCGTTGCGGTGACCGGTGGCTGGTCGATCGCCGTCATGTCGATCAAGCGTCTGCATGATGCCGGGCTTCCCGGAATGCTCGTGATCGGTCTCGTGGTGCCGGCGGCCTCATTCCTTGTCCTGCTGGTGATCATGCTGTGGCGATCGGACAAGGGACCGAACCGGCACGGCCCGGCGCCGGACATGCCCGGCTACTGAAAGAGATGGAGCAGCCGGAATATTTGCTTTTCAGCCGGGCCGGAAACGAACTAGGCTGCCACCTTCGCCCTGTTCCGCAAGGACAGCGCCGACCGCATGGACCTGTAGCCGAATGCCGTTTCGCAGACTCGATCCCGCACGCATCATCGCAACCGCCGAAACGCTTGCGTCGCGCGTGAGCGAGCGGTTTCCGGAGTCCGGATTGAGCCGCATCGCGGCCGAAATGGTCAGCCTCGCGCGGGACACAGAAAAGACCGCATCCGATCTCGAACAGCCGGTCTGGTGGCTTCGCATTCTCGTCATGGCCTCGATCTTCGCGGGGATGATGGTCTTCATATTTGTCGGCACCTTCCTGTCCTTCGACCGCATGACCAGTGCCGCCTTCGATTTCGTCCAGGGAGTGGAGGCTGTCATCAACATGCTTGTCTTGCTGGGCATCGGCCTGTTCACGCTGGTCAGTCTCGAGGAGCGCTTCAAGCGGCGGCGCGTGCTCAAGAGCCTGCATGAACTCAGGTCGATCATCCATGTCGTCGACATGCACCAGCTGACCAAGGACCCGGTGGTTTTCACCTCGGACTTCGTCCCGACGCCGAGTTCACCCAAGCGCCTGATGGGCGCGCCGGACCTCAAGCGCTACCTCGACTACTGTTCCGAACTGCTGTCCCTGAGCGGCAAACTCGCCGCGTTGCACGCCCAATCGGTGAATGATAGGGACGTTGTCGAGGCGGTGAACGACATCGAGAATCTGGCTGCCAACCTGTCCCGCAAGATCTGGCAGAAGATCGCCATGATCGATCCCGGCGCATCCCGGCGCACCATCGACAAGACCGGAAACACCGCATGACGCTCACCGATCCCGCCCAGACTCTTGCCGCCCTCATCCGTTGTCCTTCGGTCACACCTGAAGAGGGGGGTGCGCTCACGGCGCTTTCCGGCATGCTGTCCGAGCTTGGCTTCGCAAACGACCGGGTGACCTTCTCCGACCAAGACACTCCCGATGTGGAGAACCTCTATTCGCGGCTCGGATCGTCCGGACCGCACCTGATGTTTGCGGGCCACACGGATGTGGTGCCCGTTGGCGACGCCGATGCATGGACCCAGGATCCGTTCTCGGCGGCAATCGCCGATGGCGAGATGTACGGGCGGGGTGCTGTCGACATGAAAGGCGGCATTGCCTGTTTCGTCTCGGCGCTGGCGCGGCTGATCGAGAGAAAGGGCCCGCCCAAGGGATCCGTATCGCTGCTCATTACCGGTGACGAGGAAGGACCCTCGGTCAACGGCACGGAGAAGCTTCTCTCGTACGCTGCCGAAAAGGGCGAGAAATGGGATGCAGCCGTGGTCGGCGAACCCACCAACCCGGACCAGATGGGCGACATGATCAAGATCGGCCGCCGCGGATCGCTCTCGGGAACGCTGACTGTCGAAGGCACGCAGGGCCATGTCGCCTATCCGCATCTGGCGGACAATCCGCTGCCCGGCATGATGGCACTGGCAAGCGCGTTGCTCGATCCCCCGCTCGATGGCGGCAATGAGCGGTTTCCGCCCACCAATCTGGAAATCACCTCGATCGATACCGGCAACCCGGCAACCAATGTCATTCCGGCGCGCTCCACGGCGAAGTTCAATGTGCGCTTCAATGACCAGTGGACCCCGGACAGCCTGGCGGACGAGCTGCGCAGACGGCTCGAAGAGGCAGCGGCCGAGACAGCCTCGCGCGGCGAGCGGGGCCCGCTGCGCTTCACCGTCTGTTTCGCGGACAGGGCCTCGCCTTCCTTCCTGACCCGGGACGACGCGCTCATCGAGGCGCTGTCGGCCGCCGTGGAAGAGGCGACCGGTCGCGCGCCGGCGCTTTCGACAACGGGCGGAACATCCGACGCCCGCTTCATCAAGGATTACTGCCCTGTGGTCGAGTTCGGCCTGGTGGGCAAGACCATGCACATGGTCGACGAGCGGGTGAAGTTGTCCGACCTTGAAACGCTCACCGGAATCTATGAACTGTTCATCGAGCGCTGGTTCGAAAGCGCGGTAGCGCGATGAGCGCCAGTACGGGCCTCATCCCCTCGCGGTTCGAGGCCGGCCGCTCGCTCGCAGGCCTGTTCTACCTGACGCTGAAACGGCCCGAGGGGCTGAAGCTTTTCGATGTCTCGGCGGAAGGCTTCTGGCGTTCGTTCGGCGCATTCGCATGGGCCTGGCCGGTGCAGTGCTTCCTGTGGACAGGGATGTGGCGCGCCGCCCCCGAAACAAGGCCGCTGGGAGCCGGCGAGTATCTGGGGTTCTTCCTTGCCTCCACCGCATTCGACGTTGCGGCCTGGATCCTGCCGGCCATCCTGCTCTTCGTCGTCGCCCAGGTTTTCGGACTGGCCGACAAGTTCACCCGGCTGGTCGTGGTCAGCAACTGGTACGGCCTGCTTTCGGCCTACATCGCCTTCTTCCCCGCCGCATTGCGCTACCTGTTGCCGCTGTCGGACGGGGTAAGCGCGCTCGTCACGCTTGTAAGCTACGTGATGGTGATCGGGCTCTACTACCGGATCATGCGGCTTGCGACCGGCGGCGAAAGTCTGATTGCGGTCTTCATCACGGTGATGATGGTCATGACCGGCCTGACCGTTTCCGAACTGGCCTATGCGACACTTGCGGGCTGAAACCGATGCACGTCGGGCACGATTGAAAACCGGCCGAAATGGATCGGATCAGGGGAGTGCAGCACAGCTCAAGTCTCCCGTCGGTCTGGCAGCGCGCCTGTGCTGATCGCATGGATGCGCGCCCGGCCGTTCGGGCCGGACGCGCACGATATCATCATCCAAAGTCAGAACTCTCAGGCAGCCTCGTCGAGAGCGTCGGCAAACAGCGCGTCGAGATCAAGGTAGCAGATCATCTGCTTGTCGACCGGGATGATTGCCTTTGTCAGGGCGCGTTCGGCGGCAGGCAGCACATCGGGTGCGGGCTGCAGATCGGCTTCGTTGACGGTGATCATGTCGGAGACGTTCTCGACCAGAAGACCCACGAGCTTGCCCGCGATGTTGGTGACGATGATCGCCGAGCGCTCGGTCGGTTCGATCGGCTTCAGGCCGAGACGGATCGCCATGTCGATGACCGGAATGACCGAGCCGCGAAGGTTGATCACGCCCAGGACGTGCGGGGGCGTGTGCGGCAGCGTCGTGGACGGCGCCCAGCCCCGGATCTCGCGAACCGCCATGATGTTGACGCAGAACACCTGCTCACCAAGATGGAACGAGATGATTTCCAGATAGCCGGACTGCGCAGTGGTGTTGGTGTTCTCTTGCATCAAAATCCCTCCCAGGTGCCCTGAGATGTTGAGTCGATCCGTCCGGTCGCTTCGCATCACGCGTGCGGCCCGTCCGGATCATCCTGCCGCCTTTGCCTTGAGCGGACCTTTTGCGGCCGGAAAAGTCCGCACCGGCCCACGTGCCGACAAAATCAGCTTTCCGTTGTTCAGGTTATTTTTCGGTTAAGGCGGGCGGATCAAACAGCATCAAGGCTGTCTTTTTCATCCGTCGGCGCCGCTTCGGCGGCATCTTCATAGTCGACACGGAGAAAATAGAGGCCTTCGGATGCCGCGACCGGTCCGCAGGCCTTGCGCGACCGGGCCTCGAGCGCGGCCTGGACGTCGTCGGCGCTCCATTTGCCTTCGCCGACGAGGCGAAGCGTGCCGGCAAAGGAGCGGATCTGATTGTGAAGGAAACTACGCGCCGTGGCATGGATCTCGATCAGGCCGTCCTGGTCACCCTCGACCACGTCGAGGCGGTCGAGCGAGCGGACCGGCGATTTGGCCTGGCACTGCACCGAGCGAAACGTCGTGAAGTCATGCCGTCCGACCAGGCGCTGCGCGGCCGCATGCATGGCTTCCACATCGAGCGGACGGGGCGACCACAAGGCGCGGTTCTTCTCCAGCACAAGCGGGGCCCGGCGGCAGATGATGCGATAGACATAGTGGCGCCGCGTCGCCGAGAACCGCGCATCGAAATCTTCAGGAACCTGCCTTGCTGCAAGCACCACGATGCGTTCGCGCGCCATCTGCAGATGCGCGTTGACGGCATCCCGCACGGTGTCGTCCGGCCATGTCCTTTCGATATCGACATGCGCCACCTGCCCGCATGCATGAACCCCGGCATCGGTTCGTCCGGCGCCGCGAAGGGAAACGGTCTCGCCGCAAAAGCCGTGGATTGCCGTCTCGATGGCCTGCTGGATCGAGGGATGGTCATCCTGGCGCTGCCAGCCGGCATAGCCGGTGCCGTCATATTCGATGTCGAGGCGGTAGCGTGGCATCAGCCGATCACCGTGCCGGGCGCCACCGGCGTTCCGCGAAGAAAGTCTTCCGCCGCCAGCGGCTTGCCGCCGGCCTTCTGAAGCCGCTTGAGCCGCACCGCGCCCTCTCCGCAAGCAACCAGAAGCTTGTCGTCAAGCACCGTACCGGGAGCGGCTGCGCCGCCGTCGGACTGCGCGCGTTCGGTCTCGAGCACTCTGACCCGCTCGGCCCGTCCGTTTGGATCCTCGAGTTCGAACCAGGCGCCCGGCGCCGGCGCTAGCCCGCGTGCATGATTGTGGACCGCTTCCGCTGGCCGGGAAAAATCGACCCGGGTCTCGGCCTTTAAGATCTTGGAGGCGTAGCTCACCCCCTCTTCCGGCTGGGGGCGGACAGGAAGGTCCCCGCGTTCGAGCCGGGCCATGGCCTCGACCATCAGGCGCGCCGTCACGCCGGCAAGCCGGTCGTGGAGTTCTCCCGTGGTCATGTTCTCGTCAATGGCAACCGTCTCGGTCAGCGCCACCGGCCCGGTGTCGAGACCTGCATCCATCTTCATGATCATGACGCCGGTCTCTTTATCGCCGGCCATTATGGCGCGCTGGATTGGTGCTGCCCCGCGCCAGCGCGGCAGCAGCGACGCATGTCCGTTCCAAGCCCCCAGGCGCGGTGCATCGAGCACCGCCCGGGGCAGCAACAAGCCGTAGGCGACCACAACAGCGACATCGGCCTCCAGCGCACTCAAAGCCGCCTGCTCATCCTCGCCCTTCAGGCTCCTGGGCGTGAACACCGCAAGGCCCAGCCGTTCGGCTGCCTCATGAACCGGAGACGGTTTCAGCTCGAGCCCGCGCCGCCCGGCCGGACCCGGCGGCTGCGAGTAGACGGCAACGATCTCGTGGCCCGCCTCATTCAACGCCTGAAGCGTCGGCACGGCGTAGGCTGGCGTTCCCATGAAGATGATGCGCAAGGGCAAGAGTAACGGTCCCCGGTCGGGTGTTGATCATTGCCGGTGTTCAAAAGGGTTTTCGAGCGTCAGGTCAAGCCCGCGCTTGAGCGATCCCGATCTCAGGCGGTCACGCGCTGACGGGCGAGCTTGGTGAATTTTCGCACCACCATGTCGCGCTTGAGCTTGGAGATATGATCGATGAACAGCACGCCGTTCAAATGATCGATCTCGTGCTGCAGACAGGTGGCCAGAAGTCCGTCGGCATCGATGGTCTGCTGATCGCCTTTCCGGTCGAGATAGCGGACCGTGATGGATGCCGGCCTTTCGACATCTGCGTAATAGTCCGGAATGGAAAGGCAGCCCTCTTCGTAGACACTGACATCATCGCCGGTCGAGACCACTTGCGGGTTGATGAAGACCTGCGGGTTCTTCGGATCGTCCTTGCCCGCAATGTCGATCACCAGCAGCCTGCGCGGCACGCCGACCTGGATCGCCGCCAGGCCGATCCCCGGCGCATCATACATGGTTTCGAGCATGTCCTCGATGAACCCGTCGAGTTCCGCGTCAACGCGCTCCACCGGCTGGCTTTGCTGGCGCAGCACTGGATCGGGCAAGAGGATGAGAGGCTTGATTGTCATGACTGCTGAAATAATGACTGTCCGGCCTCGCGTCAATTGCGGGAAGCGCTGAAACGCGGCGCGTCCCGATCCTGCATGTTCCCGTTTTGATCTGGCATTCGACGCACTTTCTGATAGGGTCGCGATATGGAGTCCGCCGCCAACCCCTTTCTCACACCCGTTTTCGACCTCAACGGCCAGACAATCATGCTGGGCCAGTCGCTCGTCGTGCTCGCGATCGGAGCACTGCTTGTCCTGTTCTGGCTGGGTCTGGCCCTGATCAGGTCCAATCGGGCCCACAAGGGCGTCGATGCCGAAGCTGCGGCCCGCGCGGCACAGTCCGAGGCGCGGCTGCAGGACATTCTCAAGGCGCAGTCGGAAATGCAGGGCCGGATGGGAACCATGGCCGAGCTCTTCGGCGCACGGCAGGCCGAACTCAACCAGGCCATCGGACAGCGTCTCGACGGCATGACCCAGCGCATCGGATCGACCCTTACCGACCAGACCCGCGCCACGCACGAAAACCTGGCGCGACTGCAGGAGCGCCTGGCGGCGATCGACACCGCACAGTCCAATATCCAGTCGCTGGCCCGCGACGTCGTCGGGCTGCAGGCGATCCTGTCGAACAAGCAGACCCGCGGCGCCTTCGGTCAGTCGCGCATGGAAACCATCATCAAGGATGGTTTGCCGTTCGGCGCCTTCAGCTTTCAACCGACCCTTTCCAACGGCATGCGCCCCGATTGCACGGTGAAGATGCCCAACGGGTCGCCTGACCTCGTGATCGACGCCAAATTTCCGCTCGAGGCCTGGAACGCCTTGCGCGACGCCCAGGCCGCGGCTCAAGGCGATCAGGCACTGCAAAGTGCACAGCAGCGGTTTCGGCGCGACATGGATGTCCACATCAAGGACATTTCCGAGAAATACCTGATTGCCGGAGAAACCCAGGACACGGCCTTTCTCTTCGTGCCCTCCGAATCGATCTTCGCCGAGGTTCACGAGTCGTTCGAAGCGATCGTTCAGCGGGCACACCGGGCGCGGGTGGTGATCGTGTCGCCGTCGCTGCTGATGCTGTCGATCCAGGTGATCCAGGCAATCCTGAAGGACGCACGCATGCGGGAGCAGGCGCATCTCATCCAGGGCGAGGTGGTGCGCCTGATGGAGGACCTTTCCCGGCTCGACGACCGCACCCGCAAGCTCCAGGCGCATTTTTCGATGGCGCAGAAGGATGTCGACCTGATCCTGACGTCGTCGGAAAAGCTGGCCAAGCGCGGTTCCCGAATCGAGTCGCTGGAGTTCGCGCAACTGTCGGAGCAGGCAGGGGAATCCACGGACGGCAAGGCCGCCACCCGGACAAAGGCCGGGGACGACGCGGGCAAGAGCGATCAGGAGTCGCTTCCTTTTGAGCACCGAACAGGGGCCCTGAAGCTGCGGGTGGTGGACGAGGACGAGTGAGCGGCTTTTCGCAGGCTTCAAGCTGTGCCAAACAGAACGCCCGGGCTTGAGACAGACGCCAGGCCGGCTGTGAGGCGGCAGAGGAGGACAAGCGATGATCGTCGTCATCGGGTCAATCAACATGGATCTGATCGGGGCCACGGAGCGGCTGCCCGCACCGGGAGAAACCGTATCCGGATCGGAATTCACCACCTCTCCCGGGGGCAAGGGCGCCAACCAGGCGCTCGCCGCTCGGCGTGCCGGAGCCGAGGTCAGGATGGTGGGCGCGACCGGAACGGACTCATTTGCAGAGGACGCGCTCGCCCTTCTTGGTGATGCGGGAGCGGATCTCCGACGCGTCCGCAGATGTGAAGGGGCAACAGGGATCGCCCTTATCCTGGTGGACCCGGACGGCGAGAACGTGATTGCAGTCATCCCGGGCGCAAACGGCAAGGTCATGGCCGCCGATGCCCGCGACGCGATCGCCGCCATGAACCCGGGCGACACGCTTTTGCTGCAACTGGAAATACCCGAAGCTTCGGTCCGTGCAGCGCTCGAGGCCGCACGCGACAAAGGCGTGACGAGCATCCTCAACATCGCGCCGCTGACCGAGGCCGTAAACCGCCTCGCGCCGCTTGCCGACATCGTGATCGCAAATGAAACCGAGTTTGCACGGCTTTCGGGCCGGCGGGTCGAAACGCTGGAAGAGGTCCGGGCGGAGCTTGAGGCCCTGCATGCGAAGACCGGACAATGCGTGATCGTCACCTTGGGTGGGGACGGCGTTCTCTATGCCCGGGACGGAAACGTCGACCATGTGCCGGCACTGCGCATCAAGCCGGTCGACACGGTCGGCGCCGGCGACACCTTCTGCGGATATCTGGCTGAAGGGCTCGATTCGGGCCTCGCATTCGCCGAAGCGGTCCGGCGCGCCGCCGCCGCGGGCGCGCTCGCCTGCCTCAAGCCCGGTGCACAGCCCTCGATCCCGCTGTCGGCGGACGTCGAAACGAGGCTCTGAGACCGGCGCCCGGTCGCCCTCAAGTCAGAGCCTGCCGAGTCGTTCGATCAGCAAGTCAAAGAACCGGTCCGCATCGACACCCCCGATGACGAGGGCGTTCTCCGGCCTTCCTGTCACCTTCCACCAGTCGACCACCGTGGCGCCCAGGGTCAGTTCCGAGCCGGTTTCGATTTCGACATTGCACCGGCGCCCGGCGAACATGTCCGGGTCGATGAGCCAAGCGATCACTGTGGGATCATGAAGCGGACCGCCGTCGGTGCCGTATTTCTCCTCGTCGAAGCGCTCGAAGAATTCGAGCATGCTCGACATTTCGGTCGACGCGCGATTTCCGTTGGCGCGCAGCCGGGCGACGCGCGAGCGGGTCGTGAGCACCTTGTGGGTGACATCGAGCGGCAGCATCGTCAGCGGCACTCCTGACGCAAAGACGATCCGGGCAGCTTCCGGGTCCACGTAGATGTTGAACTCGGCCGAAGGCGTGATGTTGCCGCCCTCGAAATAGCCCCCTCCCATCAGCACGATCTGCTCGACACGGGCGATGATCTCCGGTGCGCGCTCGAATGCCATGGCTATGTTGGTCAGCGGGCCGAGAGCGCACAGGGTTATGGTCTTCTCGGGCGCGTTCAGAAGGGTCTCGATGATGAAGTCCACGGCATGCGCCTGTTCCAGCGGCCGCGCAGGTTCGAAAATTTCCACGCCGTCCAGCCCGGTCTTGCCATGGACATGTTCGGCAGTGACCAGCTTGCGCTTGAGCGGCGCATCCGCCCCGGCAAAGACAGGGATCTCCGGCCGTCCGCAGATCTCGGTGACGATCCGCGCATTGAGCGAGGTCAGCTTCAACGGCACGTTGCCCGCCACCGCCGTGATTGCCAGCACCTCGATTTCCGGGCTCGCCAGCGCGAGCATGATGGCCGCGGCGTCGTCCTGGCCCGGGTCGGTGTCGATGATGATCTTGCGCGGCGTCATTTCAGGCTCCAGGGCTCGGTAGGTTTCGATTCGGCGAGACACTACTGCATGTGGCTCTCAAATGGATTCCCCCGATGCCAGCCATCTACCGAATCTTTGGGGCTGCCGCCCGTGTCGGATGACGGGGCCTGCACGGCGAAGGTTCTTGCGCAGACGGATTCAAGTTCCCATATTGATCTCATGCCGGACGCCGCAACGGGTCCGGCGCCTGTCGCTTGAAAACGAGGACAAGCCATGTCGCGTATGACCCCCTTTTCGAGCCCGCTTTTGCTGGGCTTCGATACCATGGAAAAGACCCTTGAGCGCATCGCCAAGGGCTCGGAAGGCTACCCCCCCTACAACATAGAGCGCATCCGCGCCTCGGAAGACGGCCAGAAAGCCGAAAGGCTGAGGATCACGCTGGCGGTTGCGGGCTTTGCCGAAGAGGATCTCGATGTCTCGACGGAAGAGAACCAGCTGGTGATCCGGGGCAAGCAGGCCGATGCGGAAGGCCGGGAATACCTGCATCGCGGGATTGCCGCGCGGCAGTTTCAGCGGATGTTTGTGCTGGCTGACGGAATGCACGTGATCGGCGCGGAGCTCAAGAACGGCCTTCTTTCGGTCGATCTCGTTCGGCCGGAACCCGAGCGCATGGTGCGAAAAATTAACATTTCGGTTCGAGACTGATGTCTACGGTTCGACCCCACAGGATATTTCCTGCCAACCACCGGAGGAAATCGACATGATTGCCAAATCTGGAAAACCCCAATTGTCCGCCCAGGATCTCGCCCTGCTTGGCGCCGGCAAGATCGCCTATATCCGCAAGATGCGCTCGGAGGACGTCACCGCCCGGTTCCCCGAAGCCCCGGAACTCGATCCCGGTGTCGAGTTGTGGGCGCTGTTCGGCGCCGACGGCACGCCGATCCTCCTGACGGACAACCGGTCGAGCACATTCTACAGGGCGGCCGAAGACGAGTTGAAAACCGTCTGCCTGCACTGATTTTGATTGTGGAACTGTTTCAAGCGCCGCTTCAGGCGGCGTTTGCATCCGGCTCTTCGGCCAGAAACGCATAGAGCGACGCGGCATTGTCGGTGGCGCGCAGCTTGGCAACCATCTCGCTGTCGCGCATGACGCGGGCGATGCGCGAGAGCGCCTTCAAGTGATCCGCACCGGCTCCCTCGGGCGCAAGCAGAAGGAACACCAGATCCACCGGCTGATCGTCGAGCGCCTCGAAGTCGACCGGATGGGCCAGCCGCGCGAACACGCCGACGATGCGATCAAGGTTCGGCAGCTTGCCGTGCGGGATGGCGATCCCGTTGCCCACGCCGGTCGAGCCCAGCCGTTCCCGCTGCAGGATCACGTCAAACACTTCGCGCTCGGCAAGGCCGGTGACCTCCGACGCTTTCGCCGCCAGTTCCTGCAACAGCTGCTTCTTGGAGTTTGCCTTGAGCGCGGGCAGAACAGCGTTCTGCCCAATCAGATCAGCAAGCGCCATGTCACATTCCTTGTTTCGAGCCTTGATCAGGCGTTGTTCCTGGCTTTGTAACGGTTCGCCGGTCGCCGGGGTTCCCTCCCCGGGCGACCGGAACCTGTCTGTCGACGGCCAGCGCCGTCAGGCTTTTACGCCGCCGGCGTCGATCCACCCGATGTTGCCGTCGTTGCGGCGGTAGACCACGTTCAGGGCATCATTGCCCGCATTGCGGAACATCAGGATCCGCTCGTCTGTCATGTCCAGCGCCATGACCGCGTTTGCCACGCTCATGGTCACCAATTGCTTCGTGCTCTCGGCGATGATCGCCGGTGCATAGTCTTCCGGCACCTCATCCGCGCCGTCATCGACGGAATCGACCACGGCGTAGGCCAGTTCCGCATGGGACTGCTGGCCGTTTGCATGGTGATCCTTGAGCCTGCGCTTGTAGCGTCGCAGGCGCTTCTCGATCCGTTCCGCAGCGGCGTCGAAGGCGGGTTGCGGGTCCTGGGCCTGCCCCGTGGCATGGAGCACGACACCGGTGTCGAGATGTATCTTGCAGTCGGCTTCGAAACGGGACCCGGATTTCTCCACGATCACCTGGCCCGAAAAGCCGCCATCGAAATACTTCTGAACCGCACCAGATACATGGTCCTCAATCCGGGTCCTGAAGGACTCGCCAATTTCCATGTGTTTTCCCGACACTCGAACGCTCATGGGGTATCCCTTCTTATTGTAACTTGGGGATTCATTCTAGGCCAAGCGAAGCGCTCATCCAAGCACCCTGAGGCGGACATTTTCATGCTGCAAAGTCAATTTCACCCTTGACAGAAACAGCTCGACCGAAAGGCGCTTTTTCGCCCTTCCGGTGCGGGGCGGCTTCTACGCTCCGGGGCTTCCGCTGTCAAGCTTTGCGGGCCTTTGCAGCAATCCAGCCACGATTTCAAACGGTTGGAGAACCCCGATCCGAAGTTGTCCACACCCGCCCGGAAGCACAAATCATACCATAACCGCTTGAAACCATGGACATGTATCATCGGACAACTGAGTCCGCCCTGGGAACGGCGCGCGTTACACTGCCGCCGCGCGGGCTCTTGCGCGCTTTTCACGACGCCGCTGAACCGAAGAGGGGATCGACATCGCCTCGCGGTACTTGGCCACCGTCCGACGGGCAATTTCCACACCCGACTGCTTGAGCAAGCTCACCAGGTCGTCGTCCGACAGCACGGCGGCCGGCTCTTCCTGATCGATGAGAACCCGGATCCGGTGACGCACCGATTCGGCGGAATGGGCGTCTCCTCCCGCCTGTGCGGAAGCGATGGAAACGGTGAAGAAGTACTTGAGCTCGAACACGCCGCGCGGGGTGATCATGTACTTGTTCGACGTCACGCGACTTACGGTGGATTCGTGCATGCCGATGGCATCCGCGACGGCCTTCAGGTTGAGAGGCCGGAGGTGGTCGACGCCGTGCAGCAGAAAGGCGTCCTGCTGGCGAACGATTTCACTTGCCACCTTTGTGATCGTTCGCGCCCGCTGGTCGAGCGACCGCACCAGCCAGTTGGCGGTCTGCATGCATTCGGAGATGAACTCCTGGCCCGCCGCATTCTTCCCCAGCTTGCTGTTGACCGTTGCGTAATAGGCCTGGTTGACCAGCACTCTCGGCAATGTTTCGGGGTTGAGCTCGACCACCCAGCCGCCGTCGGCGCCGGGTTTGACCGACACATCGGGGACGATGAGTTCGCTCACGCCGGTTTCAAACCGGGTGCCCGGCTTGGGATCCAGGGCCCGGATTTCCGCAAGCATCTCCAGAAGATCCTCCTCGTCGACGCCGCACAGGCGCGTGAGGGCTGCAAAATCGCGGCGGGCAAGAAGCTCGAGATTGTTGACAAGCGCCGCCATCGCCGGATCGAGCCGGTTGCGGCGCGCCAGCTGCAGCTCCAGGCATTCCGACAAGGACCGCGCGAACAGCCCTGCCGGCTCGAACTCCTGAAGCCTGCCAAGAACAGATTCGAGCTGTTCAGGACGGATCGCGAGGCGCTCCGCGGTTTCGGCGAGATCGCCGGCGATGTAGCCCGCCGCATCGAGCTGATCGGCGATGTCGGTGGCAATCAGGCGCTCTGATGGATCGGCAAAGGTGAACGCGATCTGCTCGGCAACGTGATCACGCAACGTGGGTGCACGGGCTGCGAAGTCATCGAGATCATAGCCTTCACCGCCCGAACCGCGGTCATTGCCCGGCATCGATTTCCAGTTGTCGACGAATTCCGGCGCGGCGGCACGCTCCATGACATGGTCGTCGGGGAACACGTTTTCATAGCGGCCGTCGAGTTCGTCCTTCAGACGCTCACCCGAAGCCGGGGACGATGACGCCCAATCGCCGTCATCCGGCGCAGATGTCTCACCAGCGGTGCGGCTACCCTGCTCGTCCCCGAAACCCTCGTTGCGGGCGGCGTTCGTGCCGTCCCTTTCGGCCTCGCCATTGTGCTCGCTGTCGGGCGTGACCAGTTCCAGCAGCGGGTTGCGTTCGGCTTCCTGCTCGATGAAACGGGTCAGTTCGACATGCGAAAACTGCAGCAGCCGGATCGACTGCATCAGTTGCGGTGTCATGACCAGCGACTGGCTTTGACGCAAATGAAGACTGGCTGACAAGGCCATGCGACGCAATACCCCCGGTTGGGCCGTTCCAAAAACGGAAGGCGCGGCAACTGTGGCGGGCTTTACCGCCGCATCGCCTTCAGGCGCGCCTCTCCCAGCTGGCCCGAAAATTGCCTTTTATTTCTTTCGGGTCAAGTCCGCCGTTGGAACTAGGTAAAAATCGGCTGGAATCAGGCATCGCAAGGCCAAAAAACGAGCATTCGACCCCGAGCATGCGGGTTCCGGGCAGTTCAAGTGCCTAATTCAAGGCGAAACCTTCAAAGCGAGAACTGCTCGCCGAGGTACAGACGGCGGACATCGGGGTTGGCGACGATCTCCGACGGCCGGCCATGGGTCAGCAGAACACCGGCGTTCATGATGTAGGCCCGGTCGATCAGCCCCAGGGTCTCACGCACATTGTGGTCGGTTATGAGGACGCCGATGCCGCGCCGCGTCAGATGCCTGACGAGGTCCTGGATATCCGACACGGCAATCGGATCAACGCCCGCAAAGGGTTCGTCCAGCAGCATGAATGTCGGGTCGGAGGCCAGGGCCCGGGCAATTTCCAGCCGGCGGCGTTCCCCGCCCGACAGGGAAATGGATGCAGACTTGCGCAGGTGCGAGATGTGGAACTCGGACAGCAGGCTGTCCAGCTTCTCCTCGCGGGCCGCGCGGTCCTTTTCGACGACCTCGAGAACCGCTCGAATGTTGGCTTCCACGCTCAAGCCGCGAAAGATCGACGCCTCCTGCGGCAGGTATCCGACGCCGAGCCTCGCCCGGCGATACATCGGCAGGCTGGAAACATCGTGGCCGTCAATCTCGATGGTGCCGGAATCGACAGGAACAAGACCGGTGATCATGTAGAAGCAGGTCGTCTTGCCGGCGCCGTTCGGGCCGAGCAGGCCCACCGCCTCGCCGCGACGCACCCCGAGTGAAACGCCGTCCACCACCCTGCGCGACTTGTAGGCCTTGGTCAGGTTACGGGCGATCAGCGTGCCGTCGTAGCGGGTGGCGCCACCCGGCGCCTGATCCGCATCACCCTCGCCGCCCCGCTTGCCCAGCGATGAAAAAAGCGCTCGGATCACTGCTTGTTTCGCGACTTCGGGTCGAGCTGGATCATCACGCGGCGTCCGCAACTGTCGAGCTTGGCCTGGCCACTCTGCATCTCGACCGTAAGCTTGCAGCCGATGAACACGTTTTCCGCGTCGGTCAGCACCACCTTTTCGCCCGAGAGCACAAGGGTTTCGCTGGCCATGTTGAAATTGCCCGTGTCCGCGGTCGCGGTCTGTGTGCCGGAGCGGATCAGCACCTTCTTGAACAGGTCGATCTCGCGAATGTCGGCCGCACCCGAGGCCACCGACCCGCCGTTCTTGGCGTAGTGAACGATCATTTCACCCGCCTGGAGCACGGTATCGCCCTGCAGCACCCTGACATTGCCGGAGAAGGTCGCCTGGCTCGTTTCCTCGTTGATCTTGAGCAGGTCGCTCTCGATCTGGATCGGCTCGTCGCTGGAAAGCGCAAGACCGGTCATCCGGCTTTCGCTGGTTTGCGCATGGGCGGAGGCCGCGCCGGAAACGGCAGCAAGACCGACAAGCACGGCCAGGCTGACTTGGAGCAGGGATAACTTGGCCATGTCAGTTGGTCTCTCTGTTCGTCGACCTTATCGCGGACGGGTTGATGGTCATCCGGACCTGATCCTCAAGGATGATGAGGCGGCCCTTATCCTGCATCTTCATGGAATTCGCAACCACGGAAGCTTCACCTGAACGGATCGTGACCGGGTCGGACGTGGTCATTTCGCTGGTTGCCATGTCGATGTTGGCCGACTGCATCTCCGCGGAGAAGCCGCCATCGCTCATGACCTTGAACGGTTCGCTGAAAACGAGCGTCTCCCCATCGCGATCGTAGGTGGCGCTGGTCGCCTCGAGGACGGCAGTCTCGCCGGCGGACACCGGAAGGTCGGCCTGGATGTCTTCGAGCACGATGACGTTGGGCGTCGCCAGATCCTGGACCGCCCGCAGTGCCTCGAGCCGGTACGGCCGGGCGTCAGATGTCTGGCCGCTCATCACCGGGTTCTGCATCACCAGCTTGTTGTTGCGCACGGCAACCGATCCAATCTCCACACCGTCGGGCACAAGGGTGCCGACAAAGGAGACGGCAACGAAGCCGATCACGACGAGAACGGAGGCCAGCGGCAGCAGGATCTTCAGCGCCTTGACGCGGCGCGAATGTGCCTGCGCGCGCCGGTACTCGGTGTGCGAGCGACCGGAATAGGCCCCGGATTGCGGCATCTCTGAAACCGACGATGTGTTCATGAACCCCTTGCCTCCCGATGCTCCGTGCCCGGGCCGAAAACCCGGCGCCAACGGCCATCAGGCCTCCTGGCTATGCTTTGCCGGAACAACAGCGCTGTTGCGACGGCAATGGCATGCCAATATGGTGACATTGCGAAGCAGTTGCGCAAGATTGCCATGCCGAGCGTGGGTTGGCAAAGCATGTTCGCTGGATGCCGCACCCCCGGCGACCGATTTTTGGAGACATGTTCTTGACCGACCCCAACCTTCTTGCCGACCGCCGCCGCCTGAGGCGCAAACTGGGTTTCTGGCGTATCGCGGCTGTGGTTGCGGCGATTGCGGTTGTGGGTGCGCTCGCGCTCAATCTCGGCGGTCCCGACACGCGCTCGGATCACATTGCACGGATCGATATCAGCGGCGTCGTCACCGACGACGAGGCGCTTCTCGAGATGATCGGCGAAGTCGCGGAAAGCCCGTCAGCGAAAGCGCTCGTTGTCAGCATCTCGTCACCCGGAGGCACGACCTATGGCGGTGAACGGCTTTACAAGGCGTTGCGCGAGGTCGGCCTGTCGAAACCGGTTGTCGCCGATGTGCGCACGCTGGCGGCCTCTGCAGGATACATGGTCGCCGCCTCGGCCGATCATATCGTGGCCGGGGAAAACTCGATCGTCGGATCGATCGGTGTGATCTTCCAGTATGCGCAGGCGCAGGATCTGCTGGACAAGATCGGGCTGAGCATCGAGGAAATCAAATCTGCCCCGCTCAAGGCGGAGCCTTCGCCGTTCCACGACGCGAGCGACGAAGCCCGGGCGATGATCCGTGCGATGGTGCTCGACAGCTATGACTGGTTTGTCGATCTTGTCGCCGAGCGGCGGGGGATGGATCGCAGTACGGTGCTCGAACTCGCGGACGGATCAATCTTCACGGGGCGGCAGGGCGTCGAGAACGGTCTGGTCGACGCGATCGGCGGCGAGACGGACATCCGCGCCTACCTCGAAGGGCGCGGCGTGGGCGGTGCACTCGAAATCATCGACTGGAAACCCGAGGACGACCCGGCCCGGCAATTGATCGGCGCTCGCGCCCTGGATCTGGCCGCCGGTTTTTTCGGCGCTCCTCCGCGGATCTCGGACGAAATCAACCGCTTGACGGGCGGCAAGTTGTTTCTTGACGGTCTGTTGTCGGTTTGGCAGGTTGGTGGGAAAGAGGCGGCGGAAAACTAGGGGAATACAGATGATCAAGTCGGAACTGGTTCAGGCGGTTGCCGCGCGCAACCCGCATCTCTACCATCGTGATGTCGAAAACATCGTCAATGCGGTCCTGGACGAGATCACCGATGCCCTCTCCGAAGGCAATCGTGTCGAGTTGCGCGGCTTCGGCGCCTTCTCCGTCAAGAACCGCCCGCCACGCTCGGGCAGGAACCCGCGCACCGGGGAGCCGGTCTTCGTCGAGGAGAAATGGGTGCCGTTCTTCAAGACCGGCAAGGAATTGCGCGAGCGTCTCAATCCCGACGGCAAGGACTGAGGCCCGACGGCAAGGACTGAGGCCCGACGGCAAGGACTGAGGCCCGACGGCAAGGACCGGGACCCGACAGCAAGGACCGGGACCCGACAGCAAGGACGGATGCAACGTCCCGCAGCCGTCACCTCGAGCGGTGAAAGCCAAGGCGGATTGACCCCGGGGCTCGGCAGATGGCAAATTGTCGGCCTGACAAGATCAAGATCCTCTCACGACCGGAAAGAGCACGGACCCAATCATGGTAAAACGCATCGTCGCACTGGTGATCCTGGTTCCGCTGGCCATTGTCCTGGTCATGCTCTCCGTGGCCAACCGCACAGCCGTGACACTGGCGCTGAATCCGTTCCAGCCGCAGGACCAGGTGCTTTCGGTAACCGCGCCCTTCTTCGTATTCCTGTTTGCAGCGCTGATGCTCGGCATGATCATCGGTTCGCTCGCCACCTGGTTCAAGCAGGGCAAGCACCGCAAGCGGGCGCGCAGGGAGGCGAGCGAGGCGGTCAAGTGGCATACGGAAGCCGATCGCCAGAAGGCCAAGGCGAAAGAGATCGCCGCCGCCCTTCCGGCACCGGAGAACCGCGACGCCGCCTGACCCGCTTGCACGCTTGCCGCACGCCAGGCATCAGAAAGTTCCCGTCCGCGCTTCCGAACCCGGCCACCCGCCGTGCATAGCCTTACAGTCCCCCTCTCATCATGTCCCTCGCGGCCGCCTCGCGCGGCTACGCCCTGAAGGAGCCTCCAAATGCGCATCGTGGATATCCGTGAAGTCACCAAACCGATCGCCTCGCCGATCCGGAACGCCTATATCGACTTCTCGAAGATGACGGCGAGCCTCGTCGCGGTGGTGACCGACGTTGTGCGCGACGGCCGCACGGTTGTGGGCTACGGCTTCAACTCCAACGGCCGCTATGGACAGGGCGGCCTGATCCGCGAGCGGTTCCGCGACCGCGTTCTCGAGGCGAAGCCCGAAAGCCTCTTGAATGACGAAGGCAGCAACCTCGATCCGCATCGCATCTGGGCGGCGATGATGTCGAACGAGAAGCCGGGCGGGCATGGCGAGCGGTCGGTGGCCGTGGGCACCATCGACATGGCCGTCTGGGACGCCGTTGCCAAGATCGAGGGCAAGCCGCTGTTCCGGCACCTTGCGGACATGAAGGGCCGGGAGGCCGACCCGCGCGTCTTCGTTTATGCCGCCGGAGGCTATTACTACCCCGGCAAGGACAACACCCAGTTGCGCGCCGAGATGCGCGGCTATCTAAACCGCGGCTATACCGTGGTGAAAATGAAGATCGGCGGCGCGTCGCTGTCGGAGGATCGGGCACGCATTGAATCCGTGCTTGAAGAGATCGGTGCGCAGGCCCGGCTCGCCGTCGACGCAAATGGCCGCTTCGACCTCGAAACCGCGATAGCCTATGCAAAGATGCTCAGCGATTATCCGATTTTCTGGTACGAGGAGATCGGCGACCCGCTGGACTATGCCCTGCAGGCCGCGATGTCCGAGTTCTACGATGCCCCGATGGCGACCGGCGAGAACCTTTTTTCACATCAGGACGCCCGCAACCTGCTTCGCTACGGCGGGATGCGCCCCGACCGGGACTACCTGCAGTTCGACTGCGCGCTGTCCTACGGCCTGGTCGAATATCTCAGGACACTCGATGTGCTTCACCAGTTCGGCTGGTCGCCATCGCGCTGCATCCCGCATGGCGGCCACCAGATGTCGCTCAACATCGCGGCGGGCCTCGGGCTCGGCGGCAATGAAAGCTATCCGGATCTGTTCCAGCCCTATGGCGGGTTCCCCGACGGGGTGGCGGTCGAGGACGGCCACATCACCATGCCCGACCTGCCCGGCATCGGTTTCGAGGGCAAGTCGGACCTGATCAAGGTCATGCGAGACCTCGCGGAGTAAGAGCTGCCATCAAAAGGCAAGGCAATCGGGACGCCTTGCCTGCTGCTCAGGCATGGTCGTGACCATGGTGCGCCAGCGCGCCGAGATCCTCGCCGGAACGGAATTCCTTCCAGGCCTGTGCGAGGATGAGCTGCGCCGATCTCAGGAACAGCCCCGCCATCAGCAGCGCCACGACGAGGTCCGGCCAGGCGGTTGCGGTGAACCAGACCGCGACACTTGCCGCCATGACGGCAACGTTGCCGATGGCATCATTGCGTGAACACAGCCAAACCGAGCGGACGTTGGCGTCTCCGTCCTTGTAACGCATCAGCAGCACCACGCTCGCCAAATTGGCCGCCAGCGCAAGCAGACCGATCACGCCCATGATCTCGGCGCTCGGCATTCCGAGAACGAAAACCTGGTAGACGGTTGAGCCGAACACCCAAAGGCCCATCAGCAGCAGGCTCACCCCCTTCAGCAGCGCCGCCATCGAGCGAACCTTGAGGCTCATTCCGATGACCGCGAGGCTCAATCCATAGGTCAGCGCATCGCCGAGAAAGTCGAGCGCATCGGCCTGAAGGGCTTGCGAGCCGGCCAATCTGCCCGCCGACATTTCGACCACAAACATGGCTGCATTGATGGTGATCACCGCCCAGAGAACCCGCTTGTAGGCGGGATCCACGCCGTCAAAACGGGGATTGCCGGAACATCCGCAGGCCGAGCCAGCGTTTTTGTCGGCATGTGCGGGGTGGGAGTGTTCATGGGACATTTCGGGATCCTTGCCTTGTAACCGGCACCAGATATAATCCCTCTAGCGACTATAGCTTCAAGAGGTCTGTTGAGTGTTTTCCATCGGCGAGTTGTCCAGGCGCTGCGGCGTGAAAATTCCTACCATTCGCTATTATGAGCAAATGGGCCTGATCGCAGCCCCCGAACGTTCGGAAGGCAATCAGCGCCGGTATTCCAGCGACGGTCTGAAGCGGTTGTCGTTCATCCGGCATTCCCGCGAACTCGGCTTTTCAATCGACGATATCAGGGGATTGCTGGAGCTCAGCCAGCATCCGGAGCAGCCTTGCCGCGACGCCCACAAACTCGCGGCGCAACGGCTTGCCGACGTTCGCGCAAGGATCGCCAGACTTCAAAGCCTCGAGCGGGAACTCAAGCGCATATCGGATTGCGACGCGGACAGCATTGCAGACTGCGCGGTGATCGAGACCCTGGCCGATCACAGCCTGTGCGAGACGGAGCATTGAGGCTGCAGGCCGAAACTGTGGGGCCCGGCAAACTCAGGCCGCGATAATGTCAGCCCTCGTCTATTTCAGGCCTTGCAGATTTCAGGCCTTGGCCGCCCGTTCGCTCACGATCTCGTTGAACCTCGCGAAGAACTGCCCGGCGAGCTTCTTCGACGTCGAGTCGATCAGCCGCGAGCCGAGCTGCGCCAGCTTGCCGCCGACCTGGGCCTTCACATCATAGGTCAGAAGGGTTTCGGCGCCCTCGTCGGCCAGCTTCACATCGGCGCCGCCCTTGGCGAACCCCGCGATGCCGCCCTTGCCCTCGCCGGAGATGGTGTAGCTCTCGGGCGCATTGATATTTTCGAGCGTGACTTCACCGGCAAACTTCGCCGAGACCGGACCGATCTTGATCTTGACGGTCGCCGCCATCTCGTTGTCCGAGGTCTTTTCGAGATCCTGACACCCCGGAATGCACTCGCGCAGCACATCGGGATCGTTCAGCGCTTCCCAGACCACCTGACGCGGGGCCACGATACGCTCTTCGCCATGCATTTCCATTGTTCAAAGTCCTCCCCGGTGTGCGGCCCCACTTATGGCCGGTCGCAATGCATCTAAGCAAACGGAAATCGGCTTTGCCAAGTGG
Organism: Hoeflea sp.; assembly: GCA_965233445.1. GTDB lineage: Bacteria > Pseudomonadota > Alphaproteobacteria > Rhizobiales > Rhizobiaceae > Hoeflea. The sequence continues at coordinate 910,706 of OZ247491.1, read as the reverse complement.
ATTTCTGGTTGCTATGTCCTGCGCATCAGGCAAACCCCGTGTTCGGGAGGCGACAATCGCCGCCCGAACCGTGACAGATCGGATCATTCAGACTTGGCGGACAAACGCTCCCAGCAAGCACGACGCGGCAACCGGCCCGCAGCCAAGCCTGCGCGGAAGCGGTCCGGGTCGAGATCGGCAAAGCCAGGCGGAGCCGCCGAAGCGGCCTCCGCGCGCCCGTCCGGTCAGGCTGCCGGCGCCGGCACCGGCGGCAAACGTTCACGCGAAAAGCCATCGGCAAATGCCGCGACAGCGGCTCCGATCCGTGAGCTGACGGTCCGCACCGGTCCGCTTCCCCCCGGCACCGCGCCGCTGATCCTCGAGGTCGGCGATGAGGACGGCTACCGGCTGATCGACAGCGGCCGCAACGCGCAGGGCGCGGGCGAGAAGCTGGAACTCTACGGCGACCTGCGCGTCATTCGTCCCGAAGCCCAGGCGCTGTGGCCGCGCTCGCTGCCCGAGGCCGAATGGACCAAGGCGGATGCGCTGTTCACCGGCGACACCGACGAGGACGGCATCGGCCGCTGGGCCTTTCCGCACACGCCCCTTGGCGAGACGTGGCCGATGCAGCTGCTCGGCGTGGATTTTCACGGCCGGCTGACCTCGTTCCGGCATGTCGGGGTGTTTCCCGAGCAAATTGCCCACTGGCGCTGGATGGCCGAGCAGATCGCCCAAGCCAAGCGCCCTTTGAAGGTTCTCAATCTTTTCGGCTACACCGGCGTGGCCTCGCTCGTGGCGGCAAAGGCCGGCGCGGAGGTCACCCATGTCGATGCCTCGAAGAAGGCGATCGGATGGGCGCGGGAAAACCAGGCGCTTGCCAGGCTGGAGAACCGGCCGGTGCGCTGGATCTGCGAAGATGCGATGAAATTCATCGCGCGCGAGGAGCGCCGGGGCAACCGCTATGACATCATCCTCACCGACCCGCCCAAGTTCGGCCGCGGTCCGAACGGCGAGGTGTGGCAGCTGTTCGACCACCTGCCGCTGATGCTCGACATCTGCCGGGAGCTCTTGAGCCCAAAACCGCTCGGGCTGGTGCTCACCGCCTATTCGATCCGGGCCTCGTTCTATGCCATCCACGAACTGATGCGCGAGACCATGCGCGGCGCAGGCGGCGTGGTGGAGTCGGGTGAACTCATTTTGCGCGAGAGCACCGAAGCGGGGGCCGGTCGGGCGCTGTCGACATCGCTCTATTCAAGGTGGCTGCCACGATGACCGAAACGCCCTCAAGACCTGCCGCTCCGGGCGGCGCCGGCCGCGTCGGGCAGGTCAAGGACATCACCAGCCTGTCCAATCCGGTGATCAAGGACATCCGCGCGCTGTCGATGAAGAAGCAGCGCGACGCGACCGGAACCTTTCTCGCCGAGGGGCTGAAACTGGTGATCGACGCGATCGACCAGGGCTGGAGCCTGCGCACGCTGATCTACGCCAAGAACCAGCGCGGCAAGGATCAGGTCGAAACCATCGCGGCGCGCACCGTGGCGCATGGCGGCCTGGTGCTCGAGGTCAGCGAAAAGGTGCTGACTGCAATCACCCGGCGCGACAATCCGCAAGCCGTGATCGCCGTGTTCGAGCAGAAGACGCAGCCGCTCAAGGCGATCCGTCCGCAGCCGGACGAAACCTGGATTGCACTCGACCGGGTGCGCGATCCCGGCAATCTCGGCACCATCATCCGCACGGCGGATGCGGCGGGCGCCTCAGGCGTCATCCTGATCGGCGACACGGTCGATCCGTTTTCGACAGAAACCGTCCGCGCCACCATGGGCTCGGTGTTCTCGGTGCCGCTGGTGCGCGCTTCGGAAGCGGAGTTTCTCGCCTGGACGAAGCAAGCCCGCGTCTTCGTGGTCGGCAGCCACCTCAAGGGCAGCGTCGATTACCGCAGCATCGACTACAGGCAAGAGCCGGTCGTGCTTCTGATGGGCAACGAGCAGGCCGGCCTGACCGACGCACTGGCTCAGCAATGCGGGAAACTTGCCCGCATTCCCCAAGCCGGTCGCGCGGATTCGCTCAACCTGGCGATCGCCACAGGCGTGATGCTGTTCGAAGCCCGGCGGCACCTGCTTGATCTCGAGGGGTCCGCACCGTGACCGCGTCGATCCTTGGCCGTCCGGGACCGATGTTCGCATTGGTCGCGGGTGCCGTCGGTCTTGACCAGGCCATCAAGTATCTTGTCGAAACCAGGCTGCCGTTTCAGGAACTGGTGCCGGTCATCCCGATGCTGTCGCTCTACCGCACCTGGAACGAAGGCATAGCCTTCTCGCTGCTCAAGGACCTCCCCGACACCGGCCTCCTGGTGCTGACACTGCTGGTGATCGTGTTCGTGCTCTACCTGTGGCGGCGAACGCCCGCAGACCGGATGCTGGCGCATTTGGGCTTCGCATTGATCATCAGCGGCGCCCTGGGCAATCTGATCGATCGCGCGGTCTACGGGCATGTGGTCGACTATATCCTGTTTCACACCCGAACATGGTCCTTTGCGGTATTCAATCTCGCCGACAGCTTCATCAGCGTGGGGGCCGGTTTGATCGTGCTGGATGAACTGATCGCGGCGGTGCGCGACCGCAAGTCCCGGAAAAGCTCCGAGTAGCGCACGCAGCCGGCGCTCTTGATCTTCCAGTGCCGGCGCGCCAGTCTGACAGCAGCAAAACACGAGGAGTTCTTATGGAAAACCGTTTCAAGGGCATCCAGCTCACCCGCAACGAAGACAAGGTGATGTCGGTCAATGTCGCCGAACTCGGGCTCGATAACCTGATGGAAGGCGATGTCGTTGTCGAGGTCGAGTGGACAACGGTCAACTACAAGGACGGACTGGCGATCACCGGCAAGGGACCGGTCGTGCGGCGCTGGCCGATGATCCCGGGGATCGATTGCGCGGGAACGGTCGTGATCTCCGAGAACAGCCGCTTCCAGCCGGGGGACAAGGTCGTCCTTAACGGCTTCGGCGTCGGAGAGGTTCACACAGGCGCCTATGCGGCCTATGCCCGGCTGAAGGGCGATTGGCTGATTCCGATGCCCAAGGGCATGGATGGCCGCTCGGCGATGGCAATCGGCACCGCCGGATACACGGCAATGCTCTCGGTGATGGCGCTCGAACGCCACGGGATCACGCCGGAGCGGGGCCCGATCGTGGTCACGGGGGCTAATGGCGGCGTGGGCACCGTGGCGATCGCCGTGCTCGGCAAGCTCGGCTACCATGTGATCGCCTCCACCGGACGCACCGATGAAGCGGATTTTCTCAAGCAGCTCGGAGCCTCGGAGGTGATCGATCGCGCGGAACTCTCCGAACCGGCGAAACCCCTCAACAAGGAGCGCTGGGCCGGCGGCATCGACGCGGTCGGCAGCCATACGCTCGCCAACGTGCTTTCGATGACCTCCTATGGCGGCGCCGTGGCGGCTTGCGGCCTGGCACAGGGCATGGACCTGCCCTCCTCGGTGGCCCCTTTCATCCTGCGCGGCGTGTCGCTGCTCGGCATCGATTCGGTGATGGCGCCGCTGGCGTTGCGGCAGGAGGCCTGGGCCCGGCTTGTCGAGGATCTCGATCTCAGCAAACTCGAGGCGCTTTCGACCGAAATCGGATTTGACGGCATCATCGACGCGGCCCATGCCATCATCGACGGCAAGATCCGCGGACGCGTCGTGGTCAATATGAAACAGTGATTCCGCGGTTCGCTAAAATTCGATCCTTTTGCTGAAAACTTTGCTCACCGGGCCCGTGCTACAAGGGGGTCATGAGCACAGAACCGCACAAGATGCAGAAGACCCTATCGCTGGCACTCAACCAGACCGAATGGTCCTCCAACCAGGTTCCGCCGGTCCTGCCGGTGGCAGAGCATCGCAGGCAGGATACTCCCGAAGCCGCATCCGAAACCGGTGCGCCGAAGCGCCGGCTTTCGGCATCGGGACCCTTGTTTGCCATTTCCGCCGCACTCGGCGCCGCGGGAGTTTCGATTGCCTACGACGCTCCGGCGGCGCTTCTCGCTTCCGTGGCCGGTGTGGCCGTTCTTGCTGCCATGCCGCTCTTCCGCCGTCTGCGGCGAGAGGATCGCGGCGAAGCGGCCCTGACAGAACCATCAGGGGCCGACACCTCGGCTCAGACCGAGACTGAAAGCGATCGCAAATGGGAACTGGGCGAATTCACTGCCCAGCTCGGATCCGTGTTCGACGCGCTCGGAGACATGATCGCCGCCTGTGACCGGGACGGACGGATCGTGTTCGCCAACGAGACCTTCAGCCGGGCGACGGGTTGCTCGAACCCGGTCGGCGCCAGACTCGCCGAGGCCGGCATCGAGCCCCGGGCGAGCGAGGACGACGGAGCCCGGGAAGTCGTTCTCGGGACCGGCCATGCTCAGACCATCTGGACCTGGCGCGAGACCACCGTGCGCGATCCGGCCACCGGACAGCTGCTGATCCAATGCATCGGCCGCAATGTCACCTCCGCCCGGAAAGCTGCGGCGGAACTGGTGGAAGCCCGGGAGAAGGCCGAAGCCGCCAGCCACGCCAAGACCCGGCTCCTTGCCGCCGTGAGCCACGAGATCCGCACCCCGCTCAACGGCATCCTGGGCATGACGCATCTTCTTGGCCAGACCGGGACGACGCCGGAACAGGCCAGCTACATCAAGAATGCGCGCGAATCCGGCCAATCGCTGCTGGCGCTCATCGAGGACCTTCTCGACGTCACCTCAATTGAGGCCGGCCGTCTCAACCTGCGGCACGAAGAAGGCGAACTGAACGAGCTGGTTCACGGCGTCTGCGAACTGATGGCGCCGCGGGCGCATGACAAGGACATCGAAATCGCCGTTCATATCGCCGCCGATGCGCCTCGGACCATCACATCCGACATCGGGCGCGTTCGGCAGGTGCTGTTCAACCTTGTCGGCAACGCCATCAAGTTCACAGAAACCGGGGGCGTGCTGGTCGAGGTATCGCTGCAGGACAAGGCGCTCACCTTCACCGTCACCGATACCGGACCGGGCCTGAAGGAGGCCGACAAGGCGAAGATCTTCGAGGAGTTCGAACGCGCCGACAACGGCCCTACCCGCAAGCATGGAGGCGCCGGGCTCGGCCTGTCGATTTCGTCGCGGATCGTGGAGGCGCTGGGCGGCGAAATCGGTGTTGTCTCGACACCCGGAAAAGGCAGTGCGTTTCATTTCACGATCCCGCTGGAAGAGTTGAAGCAGGAGCAGCAGCCTGCGCGCCTGCGCGGTCCGCTGAGCGAGCGCACGGTGCTGGTTATCGGGCCTCGCGGGCCGGTCTCGGCGGCCATGCTCTGGAGCATCCGCGATCTGGGCGGTGATGCCGAGGCGGCAAGCGATGCCGAAAGCATGATTGCCGCCCTCACCCGGCTCAATCGCGCGGGATCGGTGCTGACCGACATCGTCGTCGATCGCCGCATGGCTGACCAGGCCGAAAGCCTCCTGGCTGCAGCGCCCTCCGAACTGACCGCCTCGGTGGCGCGGACGCTGGTGATCGCGCCCGAAGACAGCCGCGACCTCGAAGGTCATGGCGACCACGGTGCGGACGCCTGGCTGGTGCGCCCGGTGCGGCGGACATCGCTGATCAATGTCCTGACCCGCCGCGACGACCGCGACGACCGCAACAGGCTGGCGACCAAGCCGCGTCCGCCGGTGCTGGAACGCAGCTCCGAAAATCCGACGCTCGACATCCTTCTCGCCGAGGACGATCCGGTCAACGCGCTGATGGTCCGGACCGTGCTTGCGCGCCAGGGTCACCGCGTCACGGTGGTGGAAAACGGACGTGCATTGCTCGAAGAGGCCATGAAACGGCCCGGCGGAGCGCTGAACTACGACATCGCGATCACCGATCTCTCGATGCCCGAACTCGACGGACGCAGCGCCATCTCCCGCATCCGCAGCGAGGAAGAGGTCAACCAGTTCGAACATCTGCCGATCATCGTCCTGTCTGCGGACGGTCAGGCTTCGACCCGTGACGACCTGCTGGCCGCCGGCGCCGACGGTCATGCCGAAAAGCCGGTGGATCCGGAATGGCTGGTCTCGCTGGTAACGATGACGGCCCGCGGCAGGACCCGCGCAGCGGCCTGAACCGCCGGCATCGAGGACCGCCGCCAGCCGCAGAGGGACCACCACACCCGCCACACCACGATCCACCCCTGAGATTTGGGGTGGTCAATGTCACCAGTCTGTCGCAGAATCATGGTTGATAGCCGCCAGTATCAGGCGGGAGATGACCCATGGACACGCAAGTGCAGCAGCCATCCTACCAGTCGGTTCCCCCAGCCCTTGCGCCGGCGCTCGAAAAGCCCCGTCTGCTTGGCCGGATCGGAACACTTGATGTAAGGCTTGCGGCGACAAGAGCCGAAGTCAATGCAGCCCAGGCGCTGCGCTACAAGGTGTTTGTCGAGGAAATGGGCGCAAGCCTTCCCGTCGACGCCATGCAGCAGAAGCGCGACTTCGACACCATCGACCGTTATTGCGACCACCTGCTGGTTCTCGACACGGCCCTTGGAGGCGAGCCCGAATCCCAGATCGTGGGAACCTACCGTCTGCTGCGTCAGGAAGTGGCCGAACGCCACAACGGGTTCTATTCGCAGAGCGAGTTCGACGTGGCGGATCTGGTCGGACGTCACCGCGGCCAGCGGTTCCTGGAACTCGGCCGCTCCTGCGTGCTGCCCGCCTACCGCACGCGCCGCACTCTCGAAGCGCTCTGGCAGGGCAACTGGGCCTATGCGATCGAGCACCGGATTGACGTGATGTTCGGCTGCGCCTCGTTCTCAGGCGACAAGGCCCATGCCCATGCGCTGGCGCTGTCGTTCCTCAATCAGTCCGTCGCCGCGCAGGATGAATGGTCCGTGCGGGCGATTGCCGGTCGCGGGGTCTCGATGGACATGATGCCTGTCGAGGCCATCACGCCCCGTGCTGCGCTCGCCGCCATGCCGCCGCTGGTCAAGGGATACCTGCGGCTCGGCGCTCTTGTCTCGCAGGAAGCCGTGGTCGATCCGGCCTTCAGGACCACCGACATTCTGGTGATCCTGCCGGTCAAGCAGATCAGCGGGCGCTACATCAACCACTACGGGGCCGACGCCTCGCGCTTCGTCGCCTGAGAGGCCAGCCGCTCTGCCCGGGATCAGCTTGCCGCGTTGTAGGCCGCGATGGCCGCCATGTTGACGATGTCGGAATCCTTGGCGCCCATCGGGACGATCTGGACCGACTTGTTGAGCCCCACCAGCAAGGGCCCGATGACGGTCGAGCCGCCGAGTTCCTCGAGCATCTTGGTGGAGATCGAGGCCGAGTGGAAGGCGGGCATCACCAGCACATTGGCGGTGCCCGAAAGCCGGCAGAACGGATACTGCTCCATCACCTTGGAGTTCAGCGCAACGTCAGCTGCCATTTCGCCGTCATACTCGAAATCGACCCGGCGCTTGTCGAGAATGCGAACCGCCTCGCGCACACGGTCCGAACGCTCCCCCGTCGGGTGACCGAAGGTGGAGTAGGCGAGCATCGCCACACGCGGCTCGTAGCCCAGCCGTCGGGCCATGCCGGCGGCTTCCTCGGCGATATCGGCAAGCTCTTCGGAATTTGGCATGTCGATCACCGCGGTATCGGCGACAAACACGGTGCGCCCCCGGCACAGGGCCAGCGACACGCCGATCATCCGGTGACCGGGCCTGACGTCGATGCATCTCCTGATGTCTTCGAGCGCGGTGGAATAGTTTCGCGTCGTGCCGGTCACCATCGCGTCGGCATCGCCGAGCGCCACCATGCAGGCCGCGAAATGGTTGCGATCGGTGTTGATCAGCCGCTGGCAGTCACGGTGCAGGTAGCCCCTGCGCTGCAGGCGGGCATAGAGGTAATCGGTGTAGGCTTCCACGCGCCTCGAGACGCGAGCATTGACCAGCTCGATGCCGGGCCGGTCGAGGTCGATGCCGGCCAGCCGTGCCGTCTCGCGCATCTGTTCTTCGCGGCCGAGCAGGCAGGCTGTGCCGAGGCGCTGGTTCACACAGGAGACTGCCGCACGCATCACCTGCTCCTCCTCGCCCTCGGCGAAGACGACACGGCGGGGATGACGGCGGACGCGCTCGTAGAGCCGCTGCAGCGTCGAGGCGATCGGATCGCGCCGGGCGGACAGTTCCTGCTGGTAGAGATCCATGTTGAGGATCGGCTTGCGCGCCACCCCGGAGTCCATCGCGGCCCGGGCGACCGCGGCGGGAATCGCCGAAATCAGCCGCGGATCGAAGGGCACCGGGATGATGTATTGCGGGCCGAAGCGCGGCCGCACACCCTGATAGGCGGCGGCGACGTCGTCGGGCACGTCCTCGCGCGCCAGATTGGCCAGGGCCTCGGCTGCGGCGATCTTCATGTCCTCGTTGATCGTGGTGGCCCGCACATCGAGCGCGCCGCGGAAGATATAGGGAAAGCCCAGAACATTGTTGACCTGGTTGGGATAATCCGAGCGGCCGGTCGCCATGATGGCGTCATCGCGGATGCGGGCCACTTCCTCGGGCGTGATCTCCGGGTCGGGATTGGCCATGGCGAAGATGATCGGGTTGGGCGCCATCGACCGCACCATGTCCTCGGTCAGGGAGCCCTTCACCGACAGGCCGAAGACGACGTCGGCGCCTTCCATGGCGTCGGCCAGCGAACGGGATTCGGTTTCCACCGCATGGGCGGACTTCCACTGGTTCATGCCCTCGGTGCGTCCCTTGTAGATGACGCCCTTGGTATCGCACAGCGTGATGTTGCGCGGTTCGAAGCCCATGGCCTTGACCAGTTCGATGCAGGCGATTGCCGCAGCGCCCGCGCCGTTGCAGACCAGTTTCGTGGTTTTCAGGTCGCGACCGGTGAGATGCAGCGCATTGATCAGGCCCGCAACGGCAATGATGGCCGTGCCGTGCTGGTCGTCATGGAAGACCGGAATGTCCATGATCTCGCGCAGCCGCTGCTCGATGATGAAGCAATCGGGTGCCTTGATGTCCTCCAGATTGATGCCGCCGAAGCTCGGTCCGAGGAAACGCACGCTGTTGATGAACTCATCGACATTCTCGGTGTCCACCTCGAGATCGATCGAATCGACATCGGCGAAGCGCTTGAACAGCACCGACTTGCCTTCCATCACCGGCTTCGAGGCCAGCGCACCCAGATTGCCCAGACCGAGGATGGCGGTGCCGTTGGAGATCACCGCCACCAGGTTGCCCTTGGCCGTGTAGTCGAAGGCGCGGCTCGGATCCTCGGCGATTGCCTTGACCGGCACCGCCACGCCCGGCGAGTAGGCCAGCGACAGGTCGCGCTGCGTCGCCATCGGCTTGGTGGGATTGATCTCCAGCTTGCCTGGACGGCCGCGGGCATGGAAATCCAACGCCTCCTGATCCGTCACCTGTGAAATCGAGCGATCTGACTTGTCCGTCCCCGGCATGTTTTTCATCCCTTGTGGGCGACCCTTGAGCGGCGCCTCGTAAGTGTTGTGTTTCCTGCATCGCCACCGTTAGGGTGGTCGCCGGAGGCTGTAAAGCCAGCCCGGCGGGCAAGCTTATACCGCGAATGTTCCGAAAACCAAGATTGGCAGGCCGCCTTTGAACGCCGAAACCGCGCACGTCTCATCCACGCTGTCGACCGCCGAGCTGGCGACACCCGAAAGCCGGGCCTCGGCGACGCCGATGATGGAACAGTTCATCGAGATTAAGGCGGCGAACCCGGACTCGCTGCTGTTCTACCGCATGGGCGATTTCTACGAGCTGTTTTTCGAGGATGCGGTGGATGCATCGCGTGCGCTCGGGATCACCCTGACCAAGCGCGGACAGCATCTGGGCCAGGACATTCCGATGTGCGGCGTGCCGGTCCATGCCGCCGACGACTACCTGCAGAAGCTGATCGGGCTCGGCTTCCGCGTCGCCGTGTGCGAACAGACCGAGGATCCTGCGGAAGCCAAGAAACGCGGTTCGAAATCGGTCGTCCGGCGCGACGTCACCCGGCTTGTGACCCCCGGCACGCTGACCGAGGAGAAGCTGCTCGATCCGGCGCAGTCCAATTACCTGATGGCGCTGGCGCGGGTTCGCGGATCCGGCGAGGCACAATACGGGCTCGCCTGGATCGACATCTCCACGGGGGCGTTTCATGTCGCCGAAAGCAGGCTGGCCAGATTGCTCGCCGACATTGCGCGGGTCGAACCGCGCGAGCTGATCCTGGCTGAAAATGTTTTCCATGACCCCGAGGTGCGACCGCTGGTCGACCAGCTCGGGCGGGTGGCGACGCCGCAACCGGGCGTGCTGTTTGACAGCGCCACCGCAGAAGGTCGAATCGCACGGTTCTTCGAGGTGGGCTCGCTCGACGGGTTCGGCGATTTCTCCCGCGCCGAACTGGCGGCAGCGGCGGCTGTGATTGCCTACGTGGAAAAAACCCAGATCTCGGAACGGCCGCCGCTCGGCCGTCCCGAACGCGAGCGAGACGGCGCGCGGCTGTTCATCGACCCGGCAACGCGGGCGAACCTCGAACTGGTGCGCACGCTCTCGGGATCGAGGCAGGGCAGCCTGATCAAGGCCATCGACCGGACCGTGACGGCGGGCGGCGGACGCAGGCTTGCCGAGTGGCTGATGGCGCCGCTGACCGATCCGGCTGCGATCAACGCCCGGCTCGACGGTGTTTCGAGCCTGATTGCCAACGGGGCGCTCACCGATGCGCTCAGGCACTCGCTGCGTGGCGTGCCCGACATGCCGAGAGCGCTGTCCCGGCTGGCGCTGAACCGCGGCGGCCCCCGCGATCTCGGGGCGATCCTCGCAGGCGTGAAAGCCGCGGGAGAGATCGCGGCGCTGCTCGACGGCGCGGAGATCCCCGCGCACCTCGCAGAGGCATCCGCAAGCCTGCACGCCCTGCCCGGCGAAATCGCCGACAGGCTGTCGGCGACCCTTGATGACGAACTTCCGCTGCTCAAGCGTGATGGCGGCTTCGTGCGATCCGGCGCGTCGGCGGAGCTCGACGAACTGCGCGCGCTCAGGGACCAGTCGCGAAGGGTGATCGCGGGGCTGCAGCTCTCCTATGCGGAGGAGACCGGCGTTCGTTCGCTCAAGATCAAGCACAACAATGTGCTGGGCTACTTCATCGAGGTGACCGCGCAGAATGCCGGTCCTCTGACACAGGGCGACGAGGCGAAGGCGAAATACATCCACCGCCAGACCATGGCAAACGCCATGCGATTCACCACCACCGAACTGTCGGACCTCGAAACCCGCATCGCCAATGCCGCGGGCGAAGCGCTTGCCATCGAGCTCGCCGCCTTCGACGATCTCGTGCTTCTGACGGTCTCGCGCGCCGATGCGATCAAGGCGGCGGCCGACGCGCTGGCGGTGATCGACGTCACCGCATCGCTCGCCTGCCTTGCCGAAGAGCAGGGCTATGCCCGGCCGAAGGTGGACGAGAGCCTCGCCTTCGAAATCACCGCCGGCCGCCACCCGGTCGTCGAGCAGGCGCTCAGGCGTCAGGCCGAACAGCCCTTCGTTGCCAATGACTGCGATCTCTCCCCCCCGACAGACAGTGACAAGGGCGGCGCGATCTGGCTTCTGACCGGTCCGAACATGGGCGGCAAGTCGACCTTCCTGAGGCAGAATGCGCTGATTGCGGTGATGGCCCAGATGGGCTCCTTCGTGCCTGCCGGCTCGGCCCATATCGGCGTGGTCGACCGGCTTTTCTCGCGCGTCGGCGCCTCCGACGACCTGGCGCGCGGGCGTTCCACATTCATGGTGGAGATGGTCGAGACTGCGGCCATTCTCAACCAGGCCAGCGAACGGTCGCTGGTCATCCTCGACGAGATCGGTCGCGGAACCGCGACCTTCGACGGGCTTTCGATTGCCTGGGCGGCGGTCGAGCACCTGCATGCCGAAAACCGCTGCCGCGCCCTGTTCGCCACCCATTTCCACGAGCTGACAGCGCTCTCGGAAAAACTGCCGCGCCTGTCCAACGCGACAATGAAGGTCAAGGAATGGCAGGGCGACGTCGTCTTCCTGCACGAGGTCGGACCTGGTGCAGCCGACCGGTCCTACGGAATTCAGGTGGCGCGGCTTGCGGGCCTGCCCGACGCAGTCGTTGAACGCGCACGCGAAGTCCTCGACCTGCTTGAATCCACCGAGCGGGAGAACCCGGCGACGCGGCTGATCGACGATCTGCCGCTCTTCGCGGTTCCCGCGCAGATACCGAAGGCCAAGGTCGAAAAGGGGCCTTCGGCAAGCGACGCCTACCTCAAGGACCTGAACCCCGACGACATGACCCCGCGTGATGCGCTCGAGGCGCTTTACGAACTCAAGCGACGGCTTGGCTGAGCCTGAGACGCGGTGCCCTGGAAGGCCCTGCGGCCATGTCTGCCAGCGCCGGCGGTTCTCTTCGCAACCTGATCCCTGCGTGATCTGCAGTATCGATGCTGCCTGGCCGCCTTCGACCTCGCATCTTCGAGTACGCCGGCAATCATAGGTTTATTTTTCATTGATTGCATATTATAGTTGCATTTGGTCGGGAATTCCCCCGACCGGCGTTTATGTTCATCCAGGCAAGAAGGAGCCTCAATATGGCATCACGTGAAACACCAGACCTTTCCCATTTGTCGGGCAGAGACATGGAGAAAGTGGCGGAGGCCATTGGCGCGGGACCGATCCGCTCGTTGATGGCGCACAAGGATGCGATCGCCGCCATGAGCGTCGAGGACATCAACAAGCTCTCTGAACTTGCGTCCGCTTCGCGGGCCAATTGTGGCGGCATCGGCTGCGGCTGAACCGAGTGAAGCAGCAGCCGCCGCCCGATGGCGGCTGCCGCACTTCGCCATCCATTGGGAGCCAGAACCATGTCCTTTACGATTCCAGCCGGCGCCTCTCCGCGCGGCACAGCGGTTCAAGCCGCGAAAGGGCGTTTCTCCATCGTCTCCGGCGCGGAAGGAAGCTACATCTATCTTCCCGAGTCCTGCAGCATCCTCGAAGCACCGGAGGCGGTGATTTCCGCGCTCGAGGCTTTTCGCTCGGACGCGTTCGACAGGAACCTGCCGGGCGAAAAACCCCATGAGAAGGCCGCACGGGATTTCTTCGGGGGCATCGTCGACACCCAGCCTTCCCTGCCCGCAATCCCAAGCACCGACAGGGACGGCGTAAAGGATCTCGTGCTCAACATAAGCCAGATCTGCAACCTCGCCTGCTCCTATTGCTACGCTGAAGAGCTCAACAAGTCGAAGAAGGTCATGTTGCCGGAAACCTGCCGGGCCGCGATCGACAAGGCGCTCGAACTGTCGGGCAACGGCCTGAAAAGCCTGAAATTTCTTGGCGGTGAGCCCGCACTGGCATTCGATGAGATTCGCGTTGCGGTGGACTATGTGAGTGAACGAAGCACCCGGCTCGGCTTCGCTCCACCTGCTTTCGTGATCGTGACAAACGGCACACGGATCAACGACGAGATGATTTCCTATTTCGCTGCAAAGAACTTCTACGTGCTGGTCAGCCTGGACGGACCGAAAGCCATACACGATCAGCTGCGGCCGTTTTCCGGCGGCAAAGGCTCCTACGACAAGGTGCACACGACGCTCGGAAAGTTCATCGCGGCCGAGGTTCCGGTCGCGATCGAGACTGTCTACACGCGCAGCCATCACAGCAGCGGCTTCGCCGTGAACGATGTCGTCGATCATATTCTCGAACTCGGCGTCAGGGAAATGCAGATCACCCTGGCGCTCGGCTCGTGGCATGGAGAGGGTGCCTATGCAGAAATCGAGCAGGTCTGCCGTGACTTCTCCGATGCGGCACGCAGATCCATACGGTCCTTCCGATCGGATGATCCCTTCCTGCTCAGGGGCATTCAGTTCGTGATCGACGGCTTTGCGAACCGCAGCCGCAACACCCATGTCTGCGGCGCCGGGCGAAGCTTTATGGCCGTCAACTACGATGGAGAGGCCTTCCCCTGTTACCTGCTGGAATCGGAAGAAACCTCCTACGGGTTCATCGGCAAGGACTGGGATGCTGACCGATACGCACAGATCTCGAGAAAGTTTGTCGAGAACGGAAAGGACTACCACGACACCTGCGGCCAGTGCTGGGCGAATGAAATCTGCCAGTCCTGCCTCGGCTCCACATTTCTGCTCGATAAGAAGATTGCCAAGCCCCCCGCCTGGTTTTGCGCCGTGCAGAAAACGCTGATCTCGGCCGTCTTGGGGGAAATCGGCGACGCTCTCGTCAGTGACGGCAAGAAACGCTTCCTCGACAATCTCGGCGCCTTCCTGAAGCCGCGCGGCTTCGAAACCTAGCGCCCCGTCTGCCGGGACCGACGCCGCGAGACCCAGGCAACACAGCACCAGCGTCCATGGCGATCTCCGGACCGCATCAAAAGGCCCGCCGCCCCACCGCTCCAGCCGGGGCCGCAAACCGCCGCGCATCGCGGGGTTTCACTCTTCCTGAAAATCTGCCATCTAGACCCGGCTGCGCTTCGGATCGCAGTGCTGCAAAAGGGATACCCATGAGCAAGTTTGACGTCTTGTGCATCGGCAACGCCATTGTCGACATCATCGCCCGCTGTGACGAGTCCTTCCTCACGGACAACACCATCATCAAGGGCGCGATGAACCTGATCGATGCCGAACGCGCCGAGCTTCTCTATTCACGCATGGGACCCGCCATCGAGGCTTCGGGCGGCAGCGCCGGCAACACCGCTGCAGGACTTGCCAGCTTCGGCAGCCGCTCGGCCTATTTCGGCAAGGTGTCCAAAGACCAGCTCGGCGAGATCTTCAGCCACGACATCCGCGCTCTCGGGGTGCATTTCGAAACCACGCCACTTGACGGCGCACCACCCACTGCCCGTTCGATGATCTTCGTTACGCCCGACGGCGAACGCTCGATGAACACCTATCTCGGCGCCTGCGTCGAACTTGGCCCCGAAGACATCGAAGCCGATGTCGTTGCCGAGGCGAAGGTCACCTATTTCGAAGGCTATCTGTGGGATCCGCCTCGGGCCAAGGATGCGATCCGGCTTTGCGCCGACATCGCCCACAAGAACGGTCGCGAAATGTCGATGACCTTGTCCGACCCGTTCTGCGTGGACCGCTATCGCGGCGAGTTCCTCGAGCTGATGCGTTCGGGAACCATCGATATCGTTTTCGCCAATGCGGAAGAGGTCAAGTCGCTCTACCAGACGGACAATTTCGAACATGCCGTGGCGCAGATCCGCAAGGACTGCAAGCTCGCGGCGATCACCCGGTCCGAGCACGGTTCGGTGCTGATCCGCGGTGAGGAGCGGATCGACATCGACGCCATCGATATCGACGAAGTGGTGGATACGACCGGGGCGGGAGATCTTTACGCTGCAGGCTTCCTGCACGGCTATGCCAACGACCTGCCGCTTGAAGTGTGCGGAAAGCTCGGCAGCCTCGCCGCCGGCCTCGTCATCAAGCAGGTCGGGCCACGTCCGCAATTGTCGCTGAAGGACGCAGCCGCGGATGCAGGGCTCGCCTGATCGCGGCCGGCGTACAGGAAGGTTACATCACGTCCTCGGGCGGCCGGCCCGCGCGCGACCGATAAGGCGAGAATGCCCAGCCATAGCGGATCGCGCCGCCGCGCAGCGCGAACGCCGAAACGACGCCCAGTGCAGAGCCAAGAACCAGAGGCGCGCCGAGCAGGCTTGCGATCACGAATACACCCGCGCCCAGCAATGCGGCGGAGACATAGATTTCCGGCCGCATCAGCACCGACGGCTCGCCTGAGAGCAAGTCTCGCAGGATGCCGCCCAGCGTCGCGGTCATCATGCCGGTGACGATTGCGACGATCGGCGAACCGGTGAGCGCCAGCCCTTTTGCCGCCCCCATGACGCAGAAGGCCGCAAGGCCGGCAGCATCGAGCCAGATCAGCAGCCGATAGCGCGATTCCACCAGATGGGCGGTGAAATAGACCAGGATCGCAACGGCGACACAGACCACCGCATAGACCGGATTGATCACCCAGAAGACAGGTGTGTCGCCGAGGATGAGGTCGCGAAACGTGCCGCCGCCGATACCGGTGACGGCCGCAAGAAATCCGAAGCCGATCATGTCGAGCTGCTTGCGCGAGGCCGCAAGCGCGCCGGTGGCGGCAAAGACCGCCACACCTGCATAGTCGAGCGTTTCCAGCGGGGTCATTTCAGCCTCCCGCCCGCCCGACCGGGGGAGCTTGCAGACAACAGCGCCGCGTATCCGATTGGATGAACAAGGGGCGCCGTACCTCTCCGATATGATGCGTGTGCGTTGGCGCTCAATTGGAGCCTATCGAGCGCGACATGCATCAGGCGTCCTTGATGTCTTGCGGATGCGGCGGGCCCGGCTCCGGCGCCGGCTCCTTGGGGCCGCCCTTGGCCACGCCGACCATCGCAGGCCTGAGCATGCGGTCGGCAATGACGTAGCCCGGCTGGACCACCTCGATCACCGTGTTGTTGGGAACGTCCTTGTTGGGCACCTCGAACATCGCCTGGTGGAAGTTCGGATCGAACTTCTGGCCCTTCGGATCGAGCTTGCGCACGCCGTGACGCTCAAGCGCGGAGAGCATCGACTTTCCGGTGAGTTCGACGCCTTCGATCAACGTCTTGAGGCCATTGTCGGTGGCGCCTTCCGCCTGCTCCGGAACCGCTGCCAGTGCACGATCGAGATTGTCGGAAACCTGAAGCATGTCGCGGGCGAAACCGGAAATGGCATAGCTCTTGGCGTCCTTGACATCGCGCGCAGTGCGGCGGCGAAGGTTCTCCATTTCAGCAGCCATGCGCAGGCGCTGATCGCGGAGCTCCTCGATTTCGGCCTTCAGCACGGCAATCGGATCGAGCTCTTCGGCGGCCTGTTCGCCCGGCTTGACGTCCGCGGACTCGGGTGCGGCGTCGGCTTCCGGCTTTTCGTTCTCGCGGCCTTGGCTTTCATCGCTCATGGTGTGGATGTCCTGTCTGTTGCTGGAAATGTCGAAGAAGGTTGAACCGCATATCGCGGTTCAGGCCTCAAAAATCAAGGCCCGGCACCCCGTCCGCATCGATCCCGGCGTCATTTGCGCACCAGCTTCGACACCAGCTGGGCGGTGTAATCGACCATGGGAACGATGCGCGCGTAATTGAGCCGGGTCGGCCCGATAATGCCCACTGCGCCGACCACGCGATCGGCGTCATCACGCCACGGCGCGACGATGACAGAGGATCCGGAGAGCGAAAACAGCTTGTTCTCGGATCCGATGAAAATCCGTACGCCGGAGCCCTCCTCGGCGAGCGTCATCAGTTCGACGAGGCTTTCCTTGCGTTCAAGTTCGTCAAACAGCATCCGCAAACGGTCAAGTTCCTCGCCCTCGCTCACGCCTTCGAGCAGGTTGGCGCGTCCGCGCACGATCAGCCGCGCGGCCCCTGCGCCGCCCTGGCTGCCGGCCCAGGCCGCGAGGCCGCGCTGGACCAGATCATGCGAAAGCGCATCAAGCTCGTTGCGCACCTCGTCGGTGATCCGTTCAAGCTCGGAGCGGACCTCGGAGAGCGTGCGCCCGGCAAGGTGGGCGTTGAGAAAATTCGCCGCCTCGACCAGCTGACCGGCCGTCACGCCCTCGGGCAATTCCATGATCCGGTTTTCAACCTGATCATTGCCACCCACCAGAACCACAAGCGCGCGCGACTGGTCGAGCCTGATGAACTCGATGTGCCGGACAACGGAATCCTGCTTCGACGCAATCACCAGACCGGCGCCGCGTGTCATGCCCGAAAGCATCTGGCTGGCTTCGGTGAGAAGGGTGTCCACCGGACGGCTCTGATCCTCGGAGCGGACCTGGCGCTCGATGCTCTCGCGCATTTCCGGTTGCAGGTCGCCGACCTGCATGAAGGCGTCGACGAAGAACCTGAGCCCTTTCTGGGTCGGCAGCCGACCAGCACTGACATGGGGCGAATAGATCAGCCCGAGATCTTCGAGATCGCTCATCACGTTTCTGATCGACGCCGGCGAGAGTGACATCGGCAGCATCCGCGACAGGCTGCGCGAGCCCAGCGGGTCGCCCGACTCCATGTAGCTTTCCACCAGCGCCCGGAAAATTTCCCGGGACCGTTCATCAAGAGTGCCGGCAAGATCGGCCGGCAGCGGTCTTCCATCCATGCTCATCATAAATCCTTGGGCCGTCACGCATCCCGCCCCGTTCCGACCGAATATAGGGATTTGCCCCGACACAAGAAAGAGGCTTGGACAAAGCCGACCCGCAGCTTCCGGGCCAAGAGGGATTGCCGACGGTTTTGCTTTGCATATTCCCCGTCCGACCGATAGAAGGCGGCTCAATTGACACGAGGAGTAGCACAATGCGTCCATCCGGCCGAAAGACAGATCAGATGCGAAAGGTCAGCTTCGAGCGGGGCGTCTCCAAACATGCCGAAGGCTCGTGCCTGGTGAAGTTCGGCGACACACATGTGCTGTGCACGGCGAGCCTCGAAGAACGCGTCCCGCCATGGCTCCGAAACGGCGGAAAGGGCTGGGTCACCGCCGAATACGGAATGCTGCCGCGGTCGACCGGCGACAGGATGCGCCGTGAGGCAAGCTCCGGAAAGCAAGGCGGCCGCACGCTCGAGATCCAGCGCCTGATCGGCCGCTCGCTTCGCGCCGTTGTCGATCTTCCGGCGCTGGGCGAACGCCAGATCACGGTGGACTGCGATGTCATCCAGGCCGATGGCGGAACCCGGACCGCGGCGATCACCGGCGCCTGGGTTGCGCTGCACGACTGCCTGAAGTGGATGGAAGAGCGCTCGATGGTGAAAGTCGAACGCGTGCTCAAAGACAATGTTGCGGCGATTTCCTGCGGCATCTTTGCCGGCCAGGCCGTGACCGATCTCGATTATCTCGAGGATTCATCGGCGGAGACGGACGCGAACTTCGTCATGACCGGATCGGGCGGCATCGTCGAGATCCAGGGAACAGCGGAAGGCGAACCCTTCACCGAAGAGCAGCTCGGGGAGCTGATGGCGCTGGCCCGGGCCGGGATCGCCGATCTGGTGGCCCTGCAGAAAGAGACCGTTGCCTGACGGACAGGGGACACCAATGAGCCAACTCACCGAAATCCTCGTTGCAAGCCACAATGCCGGAAAGATCGCGGAAATCCGCGACCTGTTCGGACCGCTCGGCGTCTCGGTCACTTCGGCGGCGGAACTCAATCTTGCCGAGCCCGAGGAAACCGGCGACACCTTCGAGGCCAATGCCGCCACGAAGGCGCTGGCGGCCGCGAAGGCCTCCGGCAAGGTGGCCCTGTCCGATGATTCCGGCCTTGTCGTCGATGCGCTCGATGGCGCGCCCGGTGTCTATACCGCGGACTGGGCGACTTTGCCCGACGGCAGACGGGATTTCGCAATCGCCATGCAAAAGGTGGAGGACGCGCTTCGGGCGCGCGGGGTTACCGATGAAGCTCAGCGCACCGGCCGTTTCGTCAGCGTGCTTTGCCTGGCCACTCCGGAGGGCGACACCAGCTTTTACCGGGGCGAGGCCGACGGAGTTCTGGTCTGGCCACCGCGCGGCACCTCCGGCTTCGGCTACGATCCGGTGTTCCGGCCCGACGGGCACGAGCGGACATTCGGCGAAATGACCGCCGAGGAGAAGCACGGCTGGCGGCCCGGCCAGGCAACCGCCCTGTCGCATCGCGCCCGGGCGTTCAAGCTGTTTGCCGAAAAACGCCTGGGTGTAGCGGCGACGTGAGCACCACCGTCAATCCGACAGACCTGACAGCATCCCTGGCTGCGCTCGCAAAGGCGCGCGGCAACGCATCCGGTGACGGACTTGCGCCGGACACCGGCAAGCCGGGATTTGCCGTTTACCTGCACTGGCCGTTCTGCGCGGCCAAATGCCCCTATTGCGACTTCAACAGCCATGTGCGCCACGCCCGCATCGATCAACAGGCCTATGTGACGGCATTCCGAAGGGAAATCGCGGCCATGCGGGCGCTGTCCGGTCCGCAGGTGGTCACCAGCATTTTCTTCGGCGGCGGCACGCCCTCGCTGATGGAGCCCGGCACGGTGGCTGCGATCCTCGATGCGGTGCGCGAGGCATGGGTTGCGCCGGACGGCATCGAGATCACCCTTGAAGCCAATCCCTCGAGTGTCGAGGCCGAGCGCTTTCGCGGCTACCGCCAAGCGGGCGTCAACCGGGTGTCGATGGGAGTGCAGGCGCTCAATGACGCCGATCTCAAGCGCCTGGGCCGGCTGCATGACCGGGCCGAGGCCCTCAAGGCGATCGGTCTTGCCCGCGAGATCTTTCCACGGATGTCCTTCGACCTGATCTACGCCAGGCCCGAGCAGACTCCGCAGGCCTGGGCAAAGGAGCTCGAGGAAGCCATATCGCTGGCCGCCGACCACCTTTCACTCTACCAGCTCACAATCGAGGAAGGCACGCCGTTTTACGGCCTGCACAAGGCGGGCAAGCTGATCGTGCCCGACGGGGAGCTTTCGGCCGAGCTCTACGAACTCACGCAGAGGGTCTGCGAGGACCATGGCCTGCCCGCCTACGAGGTGTCGAACCATGCGCGGCCGGGCGCGGAAAGCCGGCACAATCTGACCTACTGGCGCTACGGCGATTATGCGGGCATCGGGCCGGGCGCCCATGGCCGGCTGACGACACCGGCAGGAAAGATTGCCACGGCGACGGAACGCATGCCCGAGACCTGGCTTGCAGATGTCGCCAGCCAGGGCCACGGCATGACCGAGAGCGAAGTCCTCGGCACCGCGGAGCAGGCGGACGAGTTGCTCTTGATGGGGCTGCGGCTGCGCGAGGGCGTGGATCTTGCCCGCTGGCAAAACCTGTCCGGACGCAGGCTTGATCCGGAGCGGATCGATTTTCTGACCAGTCACGGCATGATCGAGAAAATGTCCGGCGAGCGGATTCGCTGCACACCCCAGGGGATGCTGGTTCTCGACGCGGTGGTGGCCGATCTGGCGGTCTGAACCACCGACAGGCCGGCATCTGCGCGCCCCAATTACCGGAGTGCCCGCCTACACAGATTCCCCGGTTACAATTCATAGGTTCACGGCAAGCTTTATGAAACCAACGCGCGCCATCCTATGCTCGGTGAAGAGCGATTGGAGCGCCGAAAGATGCCGAAGATTGGATTTCTTCTCCGCGGCGTTACAGGACGCATAACCGCAAGTCTTGTGGTTCTTGTCTCCCTTTCGATCCTGATCGCAGCGGGCCTTGGCTATTTCAAGCTTTACGAAGTGACCGAAGACAATTCCTCGGTGCGGATTGATCGCGCAGCCCGTTCAGCAGTGGCACTGTTCACCCATGAACTCTCAAGCGAGTTCGAAGCCGTGCGCGGCGAGGACGGTCGGCCGCTTGCCATCCGCCTGAAGGCAGACACCGCCGAAACCTCTCTGTCGTTCCGCGACGAGCACGATGCGCTGCTCAAGGAAATCGGGGGCATCAATCAGGGTGCCGCCAATCTCTTCCGCTTCAATCCGGATACAGGCGGCTTTGACCGCTTTGCGACCACCTTCCGCAAACCTGACGGATCGATGCCGCCGCCGATGTCGATCATGCCCGGCCATCCCGCCCATGCACACCTTGCAAATGGCGAGGTTCACATGGGCGAAGTCCCGGTGATGGGGCGGATGCGGCTGGCCTACCTGACACCCATCATCGGGCCGGAGAACGCAATCAGGGGAGCCCTTGCAGTCGACGTGGGCTGGGCGGACGATCTCATCGCCGCACGCACGGAACTGCGCAGCGAGATCGGTCTGGCGACCGGGATCATTCTGCTGCTCGTCACCTCCTTCGGAGCGGTCTTCATGGGGCGGCAATTGCGGCCGGTCCGGGTACTGGCGCGCTATGCGGACGACCTTGCGACCTACCCGAAGGACGGCGACGTTCCGTTCCGCTCCAACAAGGACGAGTTCGGAACACTTGCACTGGCGCTCGAGCGCCTCGTTGCGCTCAAGCGCCGGCTGGCCTGGCTCGCATACACGGACGAAGTCACCGGTCTGGGCAATCGCAGCCGCTACCTGGCCGACCTCGAAACCGCCGTTGCGGAAAGTCATTCGGGGTCAGCGAACTGGGTGCTGCTTCATATCGATCTCGACAATTTCCTGCAGATCACGGAAGCCTGCGGACAGATCAACGGAGACAAGCTGCTTGCCGCAGTGGCAAACGAGATCAAGCGGGTCGCAGGCAACCGGGCGCGCCTTGCCCGAAGGGCGGGCGACGAATTCACCATTCTCGTGGATGACAGGAACTCGGCCGACGAAGTGGCCTGGCTTGCCGAAAACCTGCTCGAAGCCCTGCGGCGACCGGTCGTGCTCGGCTGTGGCGTGGTGCACACCACCGGCTCGATCGGCATCGTCCAGCTGCGCGACCACGAGGCCACCGCCGAAAAGGCGCATCTGAATGCCGAACTCGCCCGGAAGAAGGCTCGGGAGAAGGGCGGCAATCAGGCGGTCGTCTTCACATGCGAACTGCATGCCGAGGAGCAGCGCCGGTTCGAACTGGAAGACCTCTTGCGTTCGGCGATCGCCAATCAGGACCTGGACATCCATTTCCAGCCCCAGATCAATCCTGATACGCGCCAGTTGATGGGCCTCGAGGCCCTGGTCCGTTGGACCGACCCGACAAGAGGTCCGATCTCACCGGCCGAATTCATCCCCATCGCCGAATCCAGCGGGCAGATCGTGGAGCTTGGGAACACCGTGCTCGAACTTGCCTGCGCGCAGGCTGCGAAGTGGCGTCGAAACGGGTTCGATTTCAAGCATATCTCCGTCAATGTCTCGCCGATCCAGCTCTGGCAGTGCAGTTTCCTCGATATTGTACGCGACGCGCTGAAACGGCACGGATTGTCCGGTGCGGACATCTGCATCGAAATCACCGAAAGCGTCTTCGTCGACAATGGCGAGGAACGCATTGCAAGCGTGCTCGCGGGCATTCGTGCCCTGGGCGTCCGGATCTCGCTTGACGATTTCGGCTCGGGTTACTCATCCCTCGGGTATCTCAACCAGTTGCCGTTCGACCAGTTGAAGGTCGACAGAAGCTTCATCACCGATATCGATCAGGACGTCCGCAAGCAGAAGGTCCTTCACGGCATCGTCGGTCTTGCGCGGGGCCTCGGTTTCCAGATCGTGGTCGAAGGCACCGAGACGCTCGAAGAGGTCGGGGTCGCCGAGGAGATGGGATGCGACGCCGTGCAAGGCTACTACTTTGCAAGACCGGCGCCTGCCTTGCTGATTCCGGACATGGTGGAGAAGATTTCACAGGCTGCGGCCAACCGGACCGTCCTGCAGGCACGTTAGACTTGCACGGCGCGACAGACCGTCAGACCGGCTGATCCGCTCCCTCAAGACAATTCAGGCTCGACCGAGGGCGCCCTGTGGCCAGGCTGAACGCCGCCAACAGGGTGGCTTCAGGCCGCGCGTCCGGGAGCGCCCGAGCTCTTCGCCCGGTCCGAAGTGTCCGGCTCAGGATCGGTCCGAACCCGTGAAATCCTGTCGTGAATGTTGATGCATATGCAGTCGCGGCCTTGCCCCTTCGCTTCGTAAAGCGCCTGGTCGCAGCGGCTGTAGATCGTTTCGGTCGTGTCGCCGGACCTGATATCGGTCAGTCCGGCCGACATGGTCAGCGTCACTTCCGGACGCGAGTCCATCAGTGAACTGCTGCCGATACGGTCCATGAGCCGGAGCAGTTGCTTCTGTGCCGACTTGATCGAACAGTCCTTGAGGATTAGCAGGAACTCCTCGCCCCCGACGCGCCCGAAACCATCCTTGAGCCGGATGCCCGAACGCACGGACCTGGCAAGTTTTTCGAGCACAGCATCCCCCGCCTGATGGCCCCAGGTGTCGTTGATCGCTTTGAAATGATCGATGTCCATGAGGCATGCACATATATGCGTTTCGGGGGTGGCATTCTTGTCCTGGCAGGCCTGATGCAGAAGTTCAAAGATGTGACGCCGGTTCGAAATGCCGGTCAGTTCATCCGTCTGCGCTGCCTTGAGCGCAATATCGCGATCAATCCGCAACTCCCTGTCCGTCGACCTGGTGTTGGTGATGTCCGAGGCGACAAGCAGCATCCAGCCATTGGTCTGGACGGTCTCGGTGACCCAGAGCCACTTTCCGCCGATGATGTCGGATTCGAAGCTGCGGTGTCGGGTCTTGCCGCGGCGCGAGGAAATCGAGGCGATCCAGGCGTCAATACTGGATGCCGTTATCACGGTGCCACGGCCGGCTGCGTGGTTGCGTCGGAAAATCTCTTCCCAGGTCGGGCATTCGCCGGCTGTGACAAAGAAGACCTCCCGGAAGGATTCGTTGGCGAACCTCAAACGGTCGTCCGGATCGAAAACGGCGACAAGGGCGCTGGTCGCACAGAGAAGCCCCTGCAAGTGTTCCTGAATGTCCGATCCCGCCTGCATGCTCACCCGACCTCCCTGTCGTTCTGCACTATACCGCTCCGCTTTGGCAGAGGTTCCGGCGCCGATCCTTTCCGCGCCATGCCTCCCCAAGATGGCACCAGCCCGGTTAACCGGCGCGTAAAGGATGCGGAAAGGTTTGCAAAATGCACATAAACCCGCATGAAGGGTTAAGCGGCGTTTGCACGAATATCCGGCATTTGAATCGACGGCCTTGAAAAGCAACGTGCGCTTGCCGAAACTATTTGGAACCAGCGGAGCAGGCATGGCGCGCAAGACGGCAAACGCACTGAATGATGCCTCTGGCAAGCTGTCGGCAGAGGATGCGGGCTCGGGCAGAAGCTTCCGCATCGGCCCACACGCCGTGGAGGCCCGGCCACTGCAGCCCGGTCTTCACCTTGTGTCCACGCCGATCGGCAATCTGGGTGACATCACGATCCGAGCGCTGGAAACACTTGCCGCCGCCGACATCATCGCCTGCGAGGACACACGCGTTTCCCGGGTGCTGCTCGACCGCTACGGCATCTCGACCCGGCCCTACGCCTACCACGAGCACAATGCGGAGCGTGTCGGACCGAAGCTGATGGCGGCCCTTGAGGCGGGCCAGAGCGTGGCGCTGATCTCCGATGCGGGTACGCCGCTGGTTTCGGATCCCGGATACCGGCTGGCTCAAAGTGCGATCGAGGCGGGGCTGCCGGTTGTCCCCGTTCCGGGCGCCTCCGCCCCCATGGCAGCACTTGTGGCCTCGGGCCTGCCCAGCGACACCTTTCTGTTCGCGGGCTTCCTCGCCGGCAAGGACAAGGCACGGCGCGAACGGCTCGCCCAGTTTGCGACCATCGAAGCGACGCTGATGTTCTTCGAAAGCCCCAACCGCATTGCGGCCACGTTGAAATCGGCCGCCGAGGTGCTTGGATCCGACCGTCCTGCTGCCGTCTGCCGGGAATTGACAAAGGCCTATGAAGAAGTCCGTCGCGGCACGCTCAGGGAGCTTGCCGACCACTACGCCGAAGGAACCGTCCGCGGCGAAATCGTGCTGGTGATCGGCCCGGGCTCGGTGCCGCCTCCCTCCGGCGAGGATGTCGACGGGCTTCTTGCGCGGCTCGTGACCGAGCTTCCTGCGGGAAAGGCCGCGACCGAGGCTGCGCGGCTGACCGGGCTGCCCCGCAAGGACCTCTATCAGCGGCTTCTCGCCCTCAAGGGCGATCCGGCGAAAATCCCCGCTGCAAAAGGCAAGCCGTGAACGCCGCCGGCGGGACCGAGAGGAAGCGGCGGCTGGAACGCAAGGGACGGCGCGCGGAATGGCTGGCAGCACTTGCCCTGACGCTCCGCGGCTACCGGATCGCAGCACTTCGCTACCGGACGCGAGCGGGCGAGATCGACATCGTGGCCCGGAAGGGCGATCTCATAGCCTTCGTCGAGGTCAAGGCGCGACGGGATCTCGCATCCGGGGTCGATGCGGTGAGCCATTCGGCCCAGCGCCGGATCCGCGATGCGGGCAGCACATTCATCAGCGAACAAAAGGACTCCGCGCAGCTGTCGTGGCGGTTCGACATCGTTGTCGTCAGCCCCTGGCGCTGGCCGGTTCATCTCAAGGATGCGTTCTGACCGGACTGCAGCGGGACCACCCTGTTCGCCGCTTCCGGCCAGGTTCATCCTTGCTTCCGATCGCGTGAAACGCCGCTTCGATCAGGCATGCGAGCCGGTAGATCGTTTGAGGGCCGGCTCCGCCATGAAGCCGCATGAATTCATCCTCTTCGCGCTCGGCTTGTGTCTTGCTGCCCTGCGGGAACGGCCGTTCGCCGATTCCGTGTCGATATCCGCATTTTCGCATCCAGGTGTTCCTTCTCCGTTTCGGCCGCCACCTCCGCTCCGGCTTGACCGGAGTCCAACTTAGTGGCTGTCTGGATCATCGAAAATGAAACGGATTGAAGGGTTCATTTCATGAATGAAAAGATCGTGAGCTGGGAGGACCTTCATCTTTTCCTTGCGGTGGCGCGCGCAGGCGGCTTGTCACCGGCAGCAAGGATCACCGGGCGGAGCCCGGCAACGCTGGGCCGCCGAATGCTTGCGCTGGAGCGCGCGATGGGCCGCGAACTTTTCGTCCGGCACGAGCGCGGCTACGAGCTTACGGCCGAGGCGCGCGAGCTGGAGCGGGAACTGGGCGAGGTCGAAAACCGCATCTCGCGGATCAGCCGGCCTGCCGGCGATGAAGTGAGGCCGCTCGTCAAGATCTCGGCGGGCACCTGGACCACGCTGATCCTGCTCGACCGGCTCCACGAGATCGCGGGCGATCCCGGCGATGTCAGGCTGCGTTTCGTCTCCGCCGAGGCCACGCTGGACATCACCCGCCGCGAGGTCGTCATCGGCTTTCGCAATCGCCGCCCCGAAGACCCCTCGCTCGCCGGCCGCAGGCTCGCCTGGGTGGAGTTCGCCGCCTATGCGAGACCGGAAGCCCCGGACCGCTGGATCAAGGTCGTGGCAGAGACACCCTCTGCGCAATGGCTCGACCGGCGGATCGGCACCGACGCGGTCTGCGAGGTCGCTTCACCGCGCAACAGCCTCGATCTCGCGCTGGCCGGCAAGGGTGTTGCGCTGCTGCCGACCTTCATCGGAAGCCGGCAACAGGGGCTTGTCCAGCGCGGCGCCACGATCAGCGAACTCGCGCACGAGCAATGGCTGGTCACCCATCAGGACGACCGCCATCTGCCCGAGGTTCGCCGCACGATCGAACGGCTTGTCCGGGTGTTCGCTCGAGGTCGCTGACGCGATGCCATGCCCAGGCCTCCGGAACAGTCCGCTGTTTAGACCAGGCTTGGGTGATCCCGGCTCGGAAGGCCGGTTTGACGAGTTGCACGGCCGCGAACATCCGCTATGTTTCAACCTCATCCGCCAAAAGCCACGCCCCAATCCGGGGTGCCGCAACCCAGCAAGGAGCATACGGGATGCCGACAACGAACCAGACCATCCGGCCGCGCAACCGGGTTTCGGGCCTCGCCGCCCCCGGCACCAACCGCGCCGGCGCGGCGCTTGTTGCCCTGTCTGCCGCCGTTCTGGCCGCCTCGCCCGCGCTTGCGCACACAGGTGAAGGCATGACCGGCGGCTTTCTCAGCGGCCTGATGCATCCGATCTTCGGCTGGGACCACGTGGTTGCCATGGTGGCCGTCGGGCTTTGGGGCGCGGTGCTCGGCAGCCCGGCAATCTGGATCCTGCCGATCACCTTCCCGCTGGTCATGGCGTTCGGCGCGGCGCTCGGGATTGCCGGCGTCGCGGTTCCCTTCATCGAGGTGGGCATTGCGCTTTCGGGCGTGGTGCTGGGGCTGCTGGTGCTGTTTCTGGTGCGCGCGCCGGTGGCCGTTGCGGGCGTGCTCGTTGCCTTTTTCGCGATTTTCCACGGCTATGCGCACGGCACCGAACTGCCTGCAGCCGCCAACCCCTACGCCTATGCCGTCGGATTCGTGATCGCCACGGGATTGCTCCACGCAGCGGGCATTGCCTTCGGCGCGCTCAGTGGCCAGTCCTGGGGCAGGATGGCAATCCGGGCGGGCGGCGCCGTGATCGCGCTGGTCGGCGGTGCCTTTCTGACCGGGCTCGCCTGACCTCGCCGCATGCTCAACCGATTGTCCTCGTACCGGCATCTTGCGGAAGGCTTGTTGCGCCCGGCGCTTTCGGGACTTGTCCTTGCCCTGACTCCGTTTGGCGCCAGGGCACATGAATTCGAACTCGGCGGCGACGCCTATGACGATTTCCTGGCCGGCGGCGAAGCCGTGCTCAACGACCTGCCGGTGCTGCTTGCATTGATGAGCACCGGCATCCTCGTTTCGCTGTGGAACAGGCAGGGGCTTCCGCGGGTGTGGCCGGCCTTTCTCGTTTCCGTCTTGGCCGGTTTCGTCCTGGCCGCAGCCATTCCGGTCGATCCGGTGCCGGTTCTTTACGGCGCGGCGATCATCGCCGGACTGCTGGCTGTCGCAGCTGTCCGGGGCACCCGGCCGGTCATGGCGGGTATCGTCTTCGGAGCAGGCCTGATGACGGGCTGGGGCATTCTCGCGGGCCACGGCTGGGGCGAGTTGCCGCCTGGCGTGTATGCCGGCCTGTTCGCACTGTTCAATCTGGTGCTCGCGGCAAGTGCCGCTTTTTCCTCCGCGATCCTGACCCGCATTCCGAACCACTGGACCGAGATCGGGCTTCGGGCGCTCGCCTCCTGGCTCACCGCCATCGCCATCATGAGCCTGGCCTTCGTCATGGGGCAGGCCGCCTGAACGGACACCGCGAAAGGTTCCGACCCCAGAGGGAACGGAAGCGACAGACACCGGGCAAGAGCCGTGCTAGTTTAGCAATCAGTCATGGATCTGCGTCCGGCGCGTCGGATCCAGCCGCGGCCAGATGAAACAGGTGGACAATGACCGACACGGAAGACGCATATTTCGGTACCGCCGAAATCCGGGCGCTGCAGAGATCGCAGGACAGCCAGGTGCCGCTCCTGCGCAAGACGCCTGGCGCCGTCATCCATGCGCGCACTTTCTCCTCCGACAATCCCCGGCTTCTGGGCTGGGACACGCTGCGACAGCGGATCTCCGTGGATGGATGGGCAACGTTGCGTGGCGTGACCGACGCCGATGTCGAAGAGGCCATGCAGGAACTGGACTCCTTCAACCTGATTCAGCACCGCTGGGACTTCTTCATGGCGGATGCCGAAACCATCAGGGCCACCTGCAATCCGCTGGTTGAAGCGCCCCTGCCCGACGGGCTTCACCAGGTCGAGCCGGAGGCAATGGACCAGCATCTGATCCATCAGGTGCAGCGGTTTCTCGATGATCAGGGCGTCTCGCCGTTCTCAAAGGACGCGCTTGCCGGTCGCCTGTTTCCGGCCCAGCTTGTGGTGCTGCGCGATCGCGACGGCAACATCGTCGCGACGGGATTTGCCGCCATGACCCACAATCAGTTCAGCCCGTTTGAAGGTACTGCCTGGGTCGGCTTGATTGCAGTCTCGCCGCAGTGGCGGGGACGGGCCCTTGGAACGTGGATCGATGCCGTCAGCAATCTGGTTGCCGTTGAACGTCTTGGGGCGACCGCAACGATGGAGTTCGTGGCGCAGGACAACATGCCGTCACGACGCATGCTCGAGACCTGTGGGCTCCGGCAGCGGGAGGGACGCACCGTTGCAATGCTGTCGACATCCTCGGCGCGGCTGACCAGGTGATGTCCTGGCCCGTCGGCGTGATCCGTCAGCCCGAATCGCAGGACGCCCTCTCGTTGGGCAGAAGAACCGCCCGCTGTTTCGACGCGTGCGTGCGCCATACATGATCGGTCCTCGGCGACAGTTCACAGACCAAACACATCTCCCCCGTTGCAATCCGCCCCCCTGAGCGCCTATGTGGAACGCATCAACCCGGCGGAGACACCTGACCCATGAGCAAGATCCGGAATGTGGCGGTCCAGATGGACCATGTGAGCTCGATCTCGATTGCCGGCGATTCCACATTCGCCATGTCGCTCGAAGCCCAGGCACGCGGCTACAAGCTGTTTCACTACACGCCGGACCAGCTGTCGATGCGCGACGGCCGGATCGAGGCCGTGGCCGAGCCGATGTTGCTCCGGGACGTCAAGGGCGATCATTTCGAACTCGGTCCGAGGGAAAGGATCGACCTTGCAGACATGGATGTGGTGCTGCTCAGGCAGGATCCGCCCTTCGACATGTCCTACATCACCTCGACCCATCTTCTGGAGCGGGTGCACCCGAAGACGCTGGTGGTGAACGACCCGGCCTGGGTCCGAAACTCGCCGGAAAAGATCTTCGTCACCGAGTTTGCCGACCTGATGCCGAAAACCCTGATCTCCCGGGATCCGGAGACCATCAAGGCCTTCCGCGCGGAAGTCGGCGACATGATCCTCAAGCCGCTGTACGGCAATGGCGGCGCCGGCGTTTTCCACGTCAAGCCGGATGATCGCAACCTCACCTCGCTTCTGGAGATGTTCGCGCAGATGTACCGCGAGCCGTTCATCGCACAGGAATACCTGTCCGATGTGCGCGCCGGGGACAAGCGCATCATCCTGATCGAAGGCGAACCGGTGGGCGCCATCAACCGGGTCCCGGCGGAGCACGATTCGCGCTCCAACATGCATGTCGGCGGACGCGCCGAACACTCGGAACTGACCGCTCGCGAGGAAGAAATCTGCGCCAGAATCGGCCCTGCGCTCAGGGAGCGTGGCTTTGTCCTCGTGGGCATCGACATCATCGGCGACAAGATGACCGAGATCAACGTCACCTCGCCGACAGGCCTGCGCGAGATCCGGAATTTCGGCGGCGCCGATGTCGCGGCCCTGTTCTGGGATGCTGTCGAAGCGCGCCGCGGCTGAGGCGTTTTCGTCCCCTCCCGATCGCTGCCGGCGCGCTTTCCTGCATGCGCCGCCCGGGACCCGGTTGTGAGCGCGACGCGGCAGGCGCTCGGTTTCAAAAACAGGGTCCGAGGCGCAGATCGGGTCAAGCCTGCGACTTTCTTTCGTGGTCGCGCCATGGCGCATGAGCGTTCCTCGACGCATGCACGGATTGCAACCCTTACCCCCTTGAATCCATTTGCCTTTGCTCGCCGGGTTTGCAGGATGCGCGGATAGGATGTGGAGCCGCGCTGTTCCCTTGATGCACCCTCGTGCAACCTGCAATCGCAGGCAAACGAGTTTTGTTTTGCTAATGTTCTTGTTTCATTCCTGTTTATATGATTATCTTTCCCCTATATCGTGTGCTGACGGCGAGATGCACTCCGGCACACGATCAGGAAGGGATGGACGGAATGGTTGCACGGGTCAGCACGGTCGCATTCGAGGGCATAGAGGCCGTACCGGTCGATGTTCAGGTGATGGTGGCTCCGGGCAAGGTGGGGATGCACATTGTCGGCCTGCCGGACAAGGCGGTGGCCGAAAGCCGTGAACGGGTGCAGGCAGCCCTGCACGCTTCAGGGCTGGCGCTGCCCGCCAAGAAGGTGACGATCAATCTCGCACCCGCAGACCTGCCCAAGGAAGGCAGCCACTTCGACCTGCCCATTGCGCTGGGGCTGATGGCCGCGCTCGGCGCCATTCCCGGCGACGCGCTCAACGGGTATGTCGTGCTGGGTGAACTCTCGCTCGACGGAACCATCGCCACCGTAGCCGGCGCACTTCCGGCCGCCATCGGCGCCAATGCGCTGGGCAAGGGTCTCATCTGTCCCGCGGGCTCGGGCGCGGAGGCCGCATGGGCAGGCGACGAGATCGACATCATCGCGCCGCGCTCGCTGATCGCCATGGCCAACCATTTTCGCGGCACGCAGGTGCTCGCCCGGCCGAAACCGGCCATGCGGGCAGCGCCGGCCAACATGCCCGACCTTTCCGAGATCAGAGGTCAGGAAACCGCCAAGAGAGCGCTGGAGGTGGCCGCTGCCGGCGGACACAATCTGATCATGGTGGGGCCGCCCGGCTCGGGCAAGTCCATGCTCGCGGCGCGTCTGCCGTCGATCTTGCCGCCGCTTTCGCCGGCCGAGCTTCTCGAGGTTTCGATGATCCACTCGATCGCCGGGCATCTGGCCGGCGGCAAGCTCTCGGACCGCCGGCCGTTTCGCGCGCCACACCATTCAGCCTCAATGGCTGCGATGGTGGGGGGCGGACTGAAGGCGCGCCCGGGCGAGGTCTCGCTCGCCCATCACGGGGTCCTTTTCCTCGACGAGTTTCCGGAGTTCACACCGCAGGTGCTGGATTCGCTCCGGCAGCCGCTGGAAAACGGGGAAAGCGTGATCGCGCGTGCGAACCACCGCGTCAGCTACCCGGCCAACATCCAGCTGATCGCGGCAATGAACCCATGCCGGTGCGGCATGGCCGGCGAGCCGGGCCATGTCTGCGCGCGGGGTCCGCGGTGCCAGGCCGATTACCAGGGACGGATATCGGGACCGCTGATGGACCGCATCGACATCCGCATCGACGTCCCGGCGGTGACCGCGCAAGACCTGATCCGACCGCAAGCGGCTGAACAGAGCGTGGATGTGGCAAGCCGGGTTGCGATGGCGCGGTCCCTGCAGCGCGACCGATACCGGGACCTCGGGCGCCCGGACATCCGGACAAATTCACAATGCACCACGGCGCTCGTCGAGCAGGTGGCGCAACCCGATGCCGGCGGTCAGAGCCTGCTGTCGGATGCTGCGGAGAAGATGCGGTTTTCGGCGCGCGCCTATCACCGCATTCTCAAGGTGGCGCGAACGCTTGCCGACCTCGACGGGGCGGAAACCGTCAGCAGGATCCATCTCGCCGAATCGATTTCCTACCGGATCGGCACGGAGCGTTCGACGCAGGCAGCGTGAATCGGCTTTCGCGCAACCGCGTTTCACGCCAGAACGGAGGGTGCAGAGCAGACCTTTGCCGGTTCAGCCAGCATTGATGCAGCCGCCACACGCCTTTGCCCCTAAGGTTTCGGCCTCAGGTTTCTGGCCCAAGGGTATTGGGTTCGGCCAGTTGCCGCGTCTAGGGCGACGCCGGTCAAAACCGGCGTCGCCGAAAGAGCGAGGCCGAAAGCCGGTTTGGCTTAGCCGCCGAGACCTTCAAACAGGGCTGTCGACAGATAGCGCTCGGCAAAGGACGGGATGATCACGACGATCTGTTTGCCGGCGTTTTCCTCCAGGCTGCCGACGCGGATTGCCGCAGCGAGTGCTGCGCCCGACGAGATGCCGACGGGAAGGCCTTCGAGCCTTGCCACTTCGCGGGCCATCGCAAAGGCATTGTCGTTGCTGACCTTGGCGACTTCATCATAGACGCCGGTATCGAGAATGGCGGGGGCGAACCCTGCACCGATGCCCTGGATCTTGTGCGGACCAGGATTGCCACCCGAAAGAACAGGTGAGTCCTCGGGCTCAACGGCAACGATCTTGAGCCCCGGCTTGCGC
This sequence comes from Hoeflea sp., assembly GCA_965233445.1. GTDB lineage: Bacteria > Pseudomonadota > Alphaproteobacteria > Rhizobiales > Rhizobiaceae > Hoeflea. The sequence continues at coordinate 877,457 of OZ247491.1, read as the reverse complement.
GACTTCAAAACCTGGCCGACCCCGGTGATCGTGCCGCCGGTGCCGATTCCGGAGACGAGGATATCGATACCGCCATCGGTGTCGTTCCAGATCTCCTCGGCGGTTGTCTTGCGGTGGATTTCCGGGTTGGCCGGATTTTCGAACTGCTGCGGCATGACCGAGTCGGAGACTTCGCTCAGCAGTTCCTCGGCTTTGGCAATCGCGCCCTTCATGCCCTTCGGGCCTTCGGTCAGCACCAGCTCGGCTCCCAGAAGGGCCAGCATCTTGCGGCGCTCGATCGACATGGTTTCGGGCATGGTCAGGATCAGCCGGTAGCCCTTGGCGGCGGCGGCAAAGGCAAGCCCGATGCCGGTGTTGCCGGAGGTCGGCTCGATCAGGGTGGTGCGGCCCGGGGTGATCTTTCCGAGCGATTCGAGGCTCTCGATCATGGCCACGCCGATGCGGTCCTTGACGGAAGCGATCGGATTGAAGAACTCCAGCTTGGCCATGAGATGGGCCTTGACGCCCTTTTCCCTGGCAAGCTTGTCGAGCCTGACGATCGGGGTGTCGCCGATCGTGTCGACAATCGAGTCGTAAATGCGACCCCGGCCGGGCTTGTCTGAAGAATATGCGGACATGAAAATGCTCCTTCTTTTCCAGGTAGAGTGTAGGCCAGCACAGGTTGCTGCGCGAGTCATCGCAGATGGTCCCAATCCAGGGTCTGCGCCAAATTGTTCCGCCTGCTGGCCGTTTCGTGAACTATCGTTCTGCAGATCGGTATTCAGGACAGGTTTTCAAGGCACCAGACACCAACGGCGTAGCGGCGCCAGGCTGCCCGACTAGCCGCGATCAAGCCCCGGGACCCATTCCATAGCCCAGTCCCCCAAGGGTTCGAGATGTTGGAACAACTCACGGCCGCTTTCGGTCAGCGCGTAGCCGCCCGGCGTATTTTCGATGAGATCGACGCTGCGAAGTTCCTTGATGCGGGTATTGAGGACACTCGGCGAAGCGGAGTCGCAGCGCTCCCGCAGGTCGCGGAATGTTCGCGGCCCCTCCGCCAGGTTCCACAAGACCCCCATCGCCCAACGACGGCTCAACAGATCAAACAGCACCATGATCGGCTGACCGCTGCGCGAACCGCGCACGGGATCACCCAATCTCGCAACGGGCCTGTCTCGTTCACTCATCCCGTGCTCTCCATTCAAGCGCCGATGCCATTTGCTACTATTTTCGTAGCATGATATTGCTACTGATACCGTAGCACACTACAGGAAGATTCCGGATGGGCAAGGCCGCACCGATCGACGTCATTCTCTGGCTGCTGCTCGCCGCCATGTGGAGTTCGTCCTACGCCGTCATCAAGATCGGGGTGACCACGCTGGCGCCGTCGGCGCTTGTGTTCGGCCGGCTGCTGATCGGAGCCGCAGTCATCCTTGCGGTGATGCGCTGGCGCGGACACCGGCTGTCGCGAACCCCGTCGGCCTGGTTCAGCTATGCCGTCACCGGGATCCTGGGAAGTGCGGCGCCCTTTCTTCTGATCACCCACGGGGAGCGATCGGTCGACAGCGCTCTTGCCTCCATCCTGATGGGGGCCTCACCGGTCATCACCCTGTTGCTCGCCGCATGGCTGATTCCGGACGAACGGCTGACGGCAAGGACGGCTCTCGGCATCGCCGGCGGGCTCTCCGGTGTCGCCGTGCTTGTGGGGCCGTCCGCACTGGCCGGCCTGGGCGCCGATCTCGGCGGGCAACTTGCGGTCCTCGGGGCGACGGTCTGCTATGCCGTTTCCACCATCTACATTCGCCGGTTCGTCACGCGGCCGCCGCTGGAGATGGCGGCGGGCTCCATGCTTGTCGCCACCATCATCATGGGATGCGTTGTCGTGGTTTCGGGAGGAGTGCCCGACCGCGCCGGCGTGGACCTGTCCTCGGCGGGCGCGGTGATCTATCTCGGATTGTTTTCAACCGCCTGCGCCAACCTGATCTACTTCCATCTGGTTCCCCGGCTTGGCGCGACGCGCATGTCCCAGGTCAACTTCGCAGTGCCGGTCGGCGGGGCGGTTCTGGGTTTCCTCCTGCTTGGAGAGGCGCTGACCCCGCAGCGCCTGACCGCACTCGCCATCATCATCGTGTCGATCTATCTGGGCACAAGCCGCAGCAAGACACGCCTCAACGCACCAGGAATCCCGAAGCCAGCGGATCATCATCCTCGACGATGAACTCGGACCGGCCCGAGTAGAACGCCCGGCCCGAAACACGGGCGGTTATCGCCTCGTGCGGACCGGTCTTCGTGCGGGATGCGACAGAGCCCTCGAAGCGGCTGCCGATGACGCTTTCGAAGATCCGGACCTGGCCTTCCTCAGTCTGCCCGCGGGCGTGCATGGCGGCGAGCCGCGCGGTCACGCCGGAGCCGGTGGGCGAGCGGTCCACCTGGCGGTCGGCAAAGACACAGATGTTGCGGGTCGGCTGATCGGAGAATGCGTCACGGCCGTCGGTCAGGATCGAGCCGTAAAGAAAGGCCAGATCCTCCGCATCGGGATGGCTGAGCGGGATTGCCGCCTGCGCCGCACGGGTCAGCCGGTCGGCAGCCTCGACGAAGGCCGACACGGGATCGCGGCCGAATTCGAGCCCGAACTGCTTGGCGTCGGCCAGCGCGTAAAAGGCGCCGCCATAGGCGATGTCGAAGCTGATATCGCCCCAGTCGCCAACGGACAGAACACGGTCGCGGGCGAACAGGAACGACGGCACGCTTTCGAAGCTCACATCGGCGGCCCTGCCGTTGCGCATGGTGACCTCGGCGCGGACGAGGCCGCAGGGACATTCGATGTTGACGGTGGCGCGGTCGCCGACGGGGCTTACCAGCCCCTGATCCACCGCATAGCGACCGAGCGCGATGATGGCGTGGCCGCACATGGTGGAGTAGCCCTCATTGTGCATGAACAGCACGGCGAGATCGGCGCCGGGCAGGTCCGGCTCGACCAGCAGTGCGCCGTACTGATCGGCATGGCCGCGCGGCTCGAACATCAGGATCTTGCGCAGATGATCCAGGTGATCGCGGACATGGGCGCGCTTTTGAAGGATCGTGCCCCTTGGCAGATCCGGATAGCCGCCGGTAACGATCCGGAGCGGCTCGCCGGCGGTGTGCATGTCGATGACGGTGAGGGGCGTTGTCATTCCGTCCCCGTCGAGCCGAAACCGCCTGCACCGCGCGCGGTCTCACCGAGTGTCTCGGCAACAACGATGCGCGCCTGGACAACGGGAGCGATGACCAGTTGGGCAATGCGCATGCCGCGGGTGACGGTGAAAGGTTCGGCACCCAGATTGGCAAGGATGATTTTGACCTCGCCGCGATAGTCCGCGTCGATGGTGCCGGGCGTGTTGAGACAGGTGATGCCGGATTTCAGCGCCAGTCCCGACCGGGGGCGGACCTGGCCCTCAAACCCTGCCGGGATTTCCATGGCCAGACCGGTGGGGACGGCGGCGCGGCCACCCGGTGCGATTTCGAGTGGCGCATCTCCGGCGACTGCGGCGCGCAGGTCCATGCCGGCCGAGCCCGGCGTTTCGTAGGCCGGCAGCAAAAGCCCCTCGCCATGCGCAAGGCGCCGGATGCGCAGTTCCGGAGCGGCCGCGGCGGGGCTTTCCGAGGCGGCGTTTGAAATGGGAGCGGGAGCGTTCATGGCGCAAGCTTTTACGCTTGGCGACCCGAGGTCAATTGCATGGCGGGCGGCAAGCGGCTAGAAGGCAGCGCAATCAACAGGAATTGACGAGCGATGCCAGACGCACTTGCCGAGGAAGTCGGCCGCCGCCGCACTTTCGCGATCATTTCGCACCCGGATGCGGGCAAGACCACGCTGACCGAGAAGCTGCTGCTTTTCGGCGGCGCGATCCAGCTTGCCGGCGAGGTGAAGGCGAAGAAGGACCGGATCCAGACCCGTTCGGACTGGATGAAGATCGAGCGCGAGCGCGGCATTTCGGTGGTCACCTCGGTGATGACCTTCGAGTATGACAACCATGTCTTCAACCTGCTCGACACCCCGGGCCACGAGGACTTTGCCGACGACACCTACCGCACGCTGACGGCGGTGGACGCGGCGGTGATGGTGATCGACGCAGCCAAGGGCATCGAGCCGCGGACGCTGAAGCTGTTCGAGGTCTGCCGGCTCCGGGACATCCCGATCATCACCTTCGTCAACAAGATGGACCGAGAGGCGCGCAATCCGTTCGAGATCCTCGACGAGGTGGAGGAAAAGCTGGCGCTCGACTGCGCGCCGATGACCTGGCCGATCGGACAGGGCAAGAGCTTTTCGGGCACCTATCACCTGACGCAATCGGCGATCCGCCATTCCGACAAGGAAACCGAACTGACGCCGGTGAACGGACCGGAATCGGACAAGGTGGCGGGGCTGCTGCCGGAGAACGAGCGCGAGACCTTCATCGAGGAGGCGTCGCTCGCCGTCGAGGCCTGCAAGCCGTTCGATCTCGCGGCCTTCCGCGAAGGCCATCTGACGCCGGTCTATTTCGGCTCGGCGCTGAAGAATTTCGGCGTGCGCGACCTGATCAACGCGCTTGGCGCCTATGCGCCGCAGCCGCGGGCGCAAGTTGCCGACACCCGCACCGTGGAGGCGACCGACCCGAAGATGACCGCCTTCGTGTTCAAGATCCAGGCCAACATGGACCCCAATCACCGCGACCGCATCGCCTTCGTCCGCGTCTGCTCGGGCACTCTGACGCGCGGCATGAAGGCCAGGCTTGCGCGCACCGGCAAGCCGATGGGGCTGTCGGCACCGCAGTTCTTCTTTGCTTCGCAGCGCCAGATCGCCGACACCGCCTTTGCCGGCGACGTGGTCGGCATTCCCAACCACGGCACCTTGCGCATCGGTGACACGCTTACCGAGGGCGAGGCGCTGGTGTTCCAGGGCGTGCCGAACTTCGCGCCGGAAATCCTGCGCCGGGTGCGGCTCGAGGACGCGATGAAGGCCAAGAAACTGAAGGAAGCGCTGCAGCAGATGGCCGAGGAAGGCGTGGTGCAGCTGTTTTCGCCCGAGGACGGTTCGCCCGCGATCGTCGGCGTGGTCGGCGCGCTGCAGCTCGATGTGCTGAAGGAACGGCTGAAGGCGGAATACGGCCTGCCGGTGAGCTTCGAGATGGCGCGGTTCTCGGTCTGCCGCTGGATCTCGGCGCCGGAAAAGCCGGAGCTCGAACGCTTCATCGACCGTCACCGCGGCGACATCGCCCGCGATCTCGACGGCGACCCCGTGTTCCTGGCCGCAGACCAGTTCTCGCTCAACTACGAGGCCGAACGCTACCCGGACATCAAGATGGTTGCGATCAAGGAGTACCACGTCGCAAAGGCCGCGTGACACTCAGCCGTGGCGGGTCTGCGACCGCAACGCGGAACAATGCCGCTCCTGACGGGTTCCTTCCAGACACGTCAAGGAGGCGCACATGCAGAATTCCTACGGCCGTTTCGCCGCAATGATCCTCACCTCGACGCTGGTGATGTACGGGCTCATGTACCTCAACACCTGGGCGCTCGACCACATCTGGTTTTCCCAGACGCGCGCCTGGATGGCCCTCTACATGGGCGCTGCAATGACCGTCGTCATGCTCGCCTACATGCTGGGCATGTACCGCAGGACCGGAGTGAACGTGGCGATCTTCGCCGGCGCGGCGGTGGTGTTTGCTGTTTCGCTGTTTCTGGTGCGCAGCCAGGCCACCGTGGACGACGAAGCCTGGATGAAGGCGATGATCCCGCACCATTCCATTGCCATCCTGACCAGTGAGCGGGCCAATATTTCCGATCCGCGCGTCCGGGAACTTGCCAACGGCATCATCGAGACGCAGCGCCGCGAGATCGCCGAGATGGAGGCGCTGATCGCCGATCTCAACGGCGGCCCGGAAGCAACGCCGGAAATCGACGGCCAGTAGTGGCTCATACTTGAGTAAGTTACCGCTTACTTTCCAGATACGCGAATACACCGCGCGCGAAAACCTTCGCCGTCGGGTCAGGGCAATTCCTTGTCTCCGGGTGAAAGCCGGAGTGCGGGGCGCACGGGCAACCGGCCCGTGAGGACTGACATGGATTGGCTTTGGCACGGCTGCCCGCGCCCCGCCAGTGGGGGAAGCCTGCACTTTCCGGGTGCGGGCTCTGGGGTCCTTCCCGCGGACCGGATGTCACGCGTCCCTGGCGGTGTCGTCACGTTCGGATGGACCGCCATCCGAACCCGCCTCATGCCCGATCGGCTCCCGGCCTCGATACCGTCCAGCCTGACCGGCCTCTTTCGGGACCGGCATTCCCTTGAAGAACGCCGCCGGTGCCGGCGCGGACCGGCAGGCTCCGGCTTGCGGCTTGCGCCGCCATGATCCGGTCGCGGGCTTCAAGCGTCACGAATACAGCTTCCGCGCGCCAGAACCAACCGCCTTCCGCCGGCCGGGGCTCCGTGGGCCCCGACCCTCCGGTGACGGAAGATCGCACGAGTATGGCACGGGGCGGGAAAGTGTGGATGAATTGGCGGGGATTTCCGGCGAGGTAGCGGGCTTTCGTCCGCATGTCCGGCGGTCACAGCGATCGCGGCAGTCCAATTGCGCAGCTTGAGCACGGTATCCCTAGCGTTTGAGGCATCTGAGCGCCTCGAATCCGGTAAAGCTTTATTTTTATTAAACTTTGCGGGTGAGATTACCACCTCGCAGCCCTCAAGGCGTCTCCGGCTTCGAGGTGGCGCAATGATTGCCCGGCTTGTATAGAGGATACTGACACAACCGAGGCTCCGGCCTGATTGTCGATCCACTGGGCAGGATCACATCCGCCGATCTGGAGAGTGGGGAATGAACAAACTGACACGCCGTGCGACCCTTCTGGGATTGGGCGGACTCGGCGGATGGGGCCTGGCGTCGTGGCTTGGCCCCGACCTTCCCAGCTATGACGGCACCGCCTCGTTGGCGAGCCCGCCGGCGGATAATACACTCAACGATGCAAGCGGCCTGTCGCCTACGCCGATCCACAAGCACCTGATGATTTCGAATGACGCGGACGAGGCGTTGTTGGCCATTATCCGCCGCGAACTCGCCGATGCAAAGGCAGACGGACGCCCGCTGAATGTAGGAGCCGCGCGGCATTCGATGGGCGGACAGGCAATCCCGCGCGACGGCACTGCGATCACCTTCGACAATGGCGCGGTCGAGACCGACCGCGACAACGGCATCTACCGCGTGCATGCCGGGGCACGCTGGTCCGAGATTATCGCAGCGCTGGACCCGCTGGGTTTTTCCCCGAAAGTGATGCAGTCGAACAATGATTTCGGTGTGGCCGCCACCTTCAGCGTCAACGCCCATGGCTGGCCTGTGCCCTACGGGCCGATGGGTTCGACGGTACGAGGCCTGCGGATGGTGCTTCCTTCGGGTGAGTTGGCAACTTGCTCGCCAACAGAGAACGCGGATCTTTTCAACCACGCCATGGGCGGTTACGGGCTGATCGGAGTGATTCTTGATCTCGATGTCGAGATGGTGCCGAATTCGCGCCTTGTCCCTACGGTCGAACTGATGCCGGCGGAGACCTTCTCGACAGCCTTCGATGCGGCGATCAGGGATCCCGAAGTGCCCATGGCCTATGGCCGCCTCAACGTCGAGCGGGGAAATTTCTTCTCCGAGGCGATCCTGGTTACCTATCGGGAGACACCGGATCAGTCGGATCTTCCGGCCGCGTCCGGTTCGGGGTGGATGTCGCATGTTGCGAGCCGGATCTACCGCAGCCAGCTTGGCAACGAACCGATGAAATCGGTCCGCTGGTGGAACGAAACTGTGCTCGGCCCGGCGCTTGGCGGCGGTGCGGTGACCCGCAACAGCCTGATCAATGAACCGGTGGTCACGCTTGATGATCGCGACCCTGACCGCACCGACATTCTGCATGAATATTTCGTCGGATTTGACCGGTTTGAGGAGTTTCTGAAGATTTGCCGGGAGGTTATTCCGGCCTCGTATCAGGAGTTTCTCAATGTCACCCTGCGTTATGTCGCGAAAGACGCACAAAGCACGCTGGCCTACGCAACCGAACCCAGGATCGCAGCCGTGATGTCCTTCTCCCAGGAAATGACTGCACGCGGCGAGGCGGACATGATGCGCATGACCCGCGATCTGATCGAGCGGATCACGGCGATCGGCGGCAGCTATTACCTGCCCTACAGGCCCCATGCCCGGCTGGACCAGCTACCCGCCGCATACACCCGCGCCGGCGAATTCGTCCGCGCCAAGCGCGCGCTGGACCAGGACCTGGTGCTGCGCAACAATCTCTGGGACAACTATCTGGGTAAGCTATGACCGGCGCACAAAAACTCTGCCTTTTCTATTTCGTCGCCCTGATGATTGCGGCATCGCTGAACTACATCCCCGGCCTGACCGACGAGGACGGGCTGGCCTTCGGCATTTTTGCGCTCGACATCTATGACGACGCCTTGCATGTGGCTTCGGCGCTGTGGGCGCTCGCCGCGGGATTGATCTCGGTACGCGCGGCGAAGAGCTTTCTCATTCTGTTCGGCCTCGCCTATCTCGGCGACGGCGTGTTCGGTTTCTTCACCGGCTACGGGTTCTTGGACCTTGGTATCTTCACCAACGAATCGCTGGGAATGGATTTCTCGATTTTCCGGGTGCTTGCAAACCTGCCGCATCTGGCTCTCGGCGGCCTTGCTCTGCTGGTCGGCCTGAGAACGAAAACCGCATGAAGCGGTTGCTGAAATGGCTGGCAGGCGGCATCGCTGTGCTGTTGGTCGCGGTGCTGGCACTGCTTGCTCCGGTCGGCTATGTCGAAACCATGTGCCGCGGCTCTGGCGAGGCTACACCCTATCAGGCGATCCTGCCGCCGGAGCATCATCGCCCCGAAACCCGAACGCTTATGACCGTTCCCGAATGGCAGATCGTTCACGCCTATGAGGATTATGCCGAGGTGATCCGAACCGGAGCGCCGCATGATTTCGGGTACCTCGCGAGCATTGGCGGTTTCTGGTCTTCGTTGTGTGAATTGAACGAAGCATCGGCCGAGCTTGGTCCCGTCGATGGCGCGACCAAGCAGATGGTGCATGTGATCGGTGTGAGCTTCACGGTGGAGCTCATGTTCAAGGCGGCCTACGAAAACACGCTGGGCCGGCTGGCTGTGCTGCTCCGGGGCGACATGCGCGCGCCGGCAGATGAGCTTTCGGCCGAACAGGCCAAGGCCTACGCCGAATTCCTGCAACAGGTGCCATGGTACAAATGGCGCTTCCGCGAGGATGCTGCGGAACTGGATGCGCTGGACCCGACCGGATTGCGCGACCGGGAGCGCCAGTTTGCGCTGGGGCTCGAGTATGGAGCCAAGGCACGGTATGCCGATCTCATCGCCACGGCCGTTGCAGCGGCAGGCAATGACGCGCTGACGTTACGAATGGTCGCGGCTCCGGGGAGCACCCTGCCTGCCAACCAGAAGGTCGAAGTGGTTGAAAGACGCCCCGAAGGCACGGTGCTTGAAACCCCGCGTTACAGGGAACTGACCCGGATCCTGCAAGAGATGGCTCTTGCCGGAAACGATTTCATCGAAATCGCCGGCAATGATGACATCCTGTTCAGTGTGCTGTCGGGTTCGCCATCCCACCCCGGGGCGCTTCACAGCGAAGCCCGTCAGGGGTTTGGCGACTACCGGCATCTCATTATGGTGAAGGTGACGGATCTTGCGGAAGCCCTGCGCAGCCTTGAACACCGCGGCGCCACGCTGGAACACATTCATGACTATTAGGTCTCTTCTGTTCCAGGTTCCGGTTCTTGGAGTTGCCTGGATCTGTGTTTTGGCCGGTGTCAGCCTCATCAGCGATGCCGCACCGGCACACGTCGTGCTGTTTCCTCAGGCCCGATTCCTCGAAAACCTGCCCGAGGATGCCGCGATTGTCAGCTATGGCGGGTGGAGCGTAACGCTGGTGTCGCGCGAACGCGCCTTTGCCAGGCGGTTGTACGCCAGCGGTGCATTGCTGGTGCTTCCCGGCCAGTTGAAAGGCTGCCTGGCAATCACCCGCGGATGAACTGCCCCGGCCTTGGGCTGCAGGGCTGTCGCGACGATCCACCACAGGAGCGCGCGGCCCCTTCCCCATTCCGGTGTTCACGGTGTAGATCTCCGGCCAAGCCGTTTCCACTCACTTCGGGTCGTCCCTCATGAAAGCCGTCTGTTACGAAGCCTTTGGCGCCGAGCCGCGCATTGCGACCCTGCCCGATCCCGAGCCCGCGCCGCACGGCGTGGTGATCAGGCTGGGCGCCACCGGCGTGTGCCGCAGCGACTGGCATGGCTGGATGGGGCACGACCCGGATATCGAGCTGCCGCATGTGCCGGGGCACGAACTGGCCGGGACGGTGGCCGCTGTCGGCACGGAGGTCACGCGCTGGAAGGAAGGCGACCGGGTGACGGTTCCGTTTGTCGGCGGCTGCGGGCAGTGCCCGGAATGCCATGCCGGGCACCAGCAGGTGTGCGACCACCAGTTCCAGCCCGGGTTCACCCATTGGGGCTCGTTTGCCGAATACGTGTCGATCCACCGGGCCGACCTCAACCTGGTGCGGCTGCCCGACGACATGGCGTTTGCCACGGCGGCGAGCCTGGGCTGCCGCTTCGTCACCTCGTTTCGCGCGGTGGTGGACCAGGGCCGGGTTTCCGGCGGGGAATGGGTGGCGGTGCATGGCTGCGGCGGCGTGGGGCTTTCGGCGGTGATGATCGCGGCCGCCTGTGGCGCGCGGGTTGTCGCGGTCGACATTGCCGACGACAAGCTGGCCCTTGCCCGCGAGGCCGGCGCCGCGGCGACGGTGAACGCGCGCGAGATGGCCGATGTGGCAGAGGCGGTGCGCGAGGTCAGTTCGGGCGGGGCGCATCTGTCGCTCGATGCGCTGGGATCGGTTTCAACCTGCGTGAACTCGATCATGAGCCTGCGCAAGCGCGGCCGGCACGTGCAGGTGGGGCTGATGGCGGGCGAGCACAGCCTGCCCCCGGTGCCGATGGGCCGGGTGATCGGCCACGAGCTGGAGATCCTCGGCAGCCACGGCATGCAGGCCCACCGCTACGATGCGATGTTCGCCATGATCGAGGCAGGGCTCTTGAAACCCGAGCGGCTGGTGGGGCGCGAGATCACGCTGGAGCAGTCGATCGAAGCGCTCACCGGGATGGACCGGTTCGCGGGAACCGGCGTGACGGTGGTGACCCGTTTCTGAGGCGCCTCTATGCGTAAGCTTTTTCTTACCGTGGATTCGACACCTCAGGCCGCAACCTCGGCGTTGAGGCGCGCTAGGCCCGTCTTCAGGGCTTCGATGCAGGCCGGATCGAAGGCGGTCCCGGCGTCGGCATCAAGGATCGCAAGCGCCTTCGAGATCGGCATGGCAGCGCGGTAGGGCCGGTCGGCGGAGAGCGCATCGAAGACATCGGCGACGGTGAGGATGCGCGCCTCGAGGCAGATCTCGTCGTCCCTGAGGCCGTAGGGATAGCCCTTGCCGTCGAGGCGCTCGTGATGGGCGGCGGCGACCGGGGCGATGTCGTGGAACGCCCCGACACGGGCGAGAATGGCCTCGCTCTGGGCGGGATGACGGCGGATCGACGCCCATTCCTCGTCATCGGGCTTGCCGGGCTTGTCGAGCACCTGATTGGAAACCCCAAGCTTGCCCAGATCGTGCAGCAAGGCTGCTCGGCGAAGCCAGCGACGGTGGGCGTCACCAAGCCCCATCTCCTCGGCAATCATGTCGGTGTAGAGCGTGACGCGATTGGAATGGTCGGCCGTGAAGGGGCTCTTGGCGTCGACCACGTCGGAAAAGGCTGCGGCGATTTCATCGAGATAGTCCTCGTCGACGGTCTCCGCACCCTGCGCCGGCGCCATGGCGAAGACCGAGGCCTCGAGATCATCGGAAGCGAGCATCGCCCAGAAGCCGGGGGCTGCCTGGGCCACGATGAAGGCATCGACCAGCGCGGGATCGAACCAGCTGCCGGCGCGGGCCCTTGCCTCGGCGATGGCCTCATCGACCCCGTTCTCGGTGCGGAAGATATCGATGACCTGCGCAAGCAGCGCGATGCCCGAGATCCGCGGAATGGCCGGGCCCTTCAGTCCCTCCGGCTTGCCCGAGCCGTCCCAGTGCTCGTCGAGCGAGAGAATGCCCTGCTGCACGGCTTGCGAAAACCGCATCCGGCCTGCGATGTCCGCGCCGCGGTGGCAGCGCGTCTCGATCAGGCTGCGGGAGATCTCGCCGCCGTTCTGCAGGATGTTGACGATGGCGCGAATGCGTTCGCTGAGGCCGGACTCGAGCCCGGTCTTCTTGAAGACAAAGCGCAGCGCGGACGAAAGGCTTCCGTCAATGGTCTTGAAATCGCGCTTGAAGCTGATGTCGTCGGCCAGGTACAGCTCGCAGATGCGCGCGGCGTTGCTGGAGCAGCCGAGATCCTTGAGCAGCAGCGTGTAGAACAGGTCCGAGAGGTCCTCTCCCTCCATGCCGAGGGCCTCGCCGATATGCGTACCGATGTAGCAGCAGCGCATGCAATGGCCGGCGGGCTGGCCTTCGGTCAGATCGAGTGCGTAGCTCAGGGCGCCGAGAAGTTCGGCAAGGCGAAAGGTGCGCGGGCGATCATTCGCCGGGCGGGTGAGGTACAGGCTTTGGGGCATAAGCCAGATTCTCCGGTTTCCGAACAGGACATCGCACGAAACTGATTAAGGTTCTGTAAGTGATGACACCGTCGGCGACCGCGACCGGCCGGTGCGCCTCAGACCACGCAGACGCCTCTTGACCAAGGGCAAGCAGGCTGGTATCCCATATTCAGGATATTTTTTCATAATAGGGAATTCACGTGAAAACCCTCAATGACAGGCTGGCAGAAAGGCTGCGCCAGGTGCGCGGCGGACGGGGCTGGTCGCTTCAGGACGTGGCCGAGCGGAGCGGCATCAGCCGGTCCACCCTTTCGCGCATCGAGAATGGCGAAGTCAGCCCCACGGCGGAGACGCTGGGCAGCCTTTCGTCCGCCTACCGGATGACGATCTCGCAATTGCTGGCGCCGGTGGAAGCACCGTTCCAGGCGCTCGTTCACGCGCACGAGCAGAGCGAATGGCAGGATCCGGAGAACGGCTTCCGGCGCCGCGTCGTCTCGCCGCCGGGTGGCGCGCTGTCGGCCGAGGTGATCCGCTGCGAACTCGCCCCCTACCAGATCATCGCCTATGCGGGACCTTCGAAGCCCGGGCACGAGCATCATCTGGTGATGCTCGAAGGGGCGCTGACCGTGACCGTCGGCGAAGCCACGCATGAGCTTTGTGCCGGGGACTGCCTGCGTTACCAGCTCTACGGGTCATCGCGGTTCCAGACCGGCGTCGACGGCGCTTCCTACCTGCTCGTGCTTCTGTGAGGGCCGCATGACCGATATTTCCGTGACACTGCTTGCCGCCGGGGACCTCGACACCCACCTCGACCGCCTGGGCTCGATCATGGCGTCGACGGTGAGCGGCGGCGCCGCGATCGGCTACATGCAGCCCTTCGGCGAGCCTGACGGCCGTGCCTTCTTCGAGACCCAGGTGTTTCCGGAAGTGCGGGCCGGGCGGCGGCTGTTGCTCGCGGCGTCGCTGGACGGGGTGAGCGTCGGCACGGTGCAACTGATCACCGCGCTGCCGCCCAACCAGCCGCACCGCTGCGAGGTCGCCAAGATGATGGTCGCGCCCGGGGCACGGCGGAAAGGCGTAGGCCGGGCACTGCTTGCGGCCGTCGACACCCATGCGCGCGCGGCCGGCAAGACGCTGATCACGCTCGACACGCGGACAGGCGATGCGGCCGAGCCGCTCTACCGGGCCGCAGGCTACCGGACGGCCGGCGTGATCCCCGGCTTCGCGCTCGATGCGGACGGCCGGGGCCTGCACGCCACCACCTACATGTACAAGACGTTGTGAGGCCCGGCATGGCAGGCGGACTTCTTGCCGCTCTCGCGGTGGTGCTCGGCGGGATGCTGGTCGCAGCCCAGGGGCCGATCTATGCGCGGCTGTCGGCGCTGGTCGGCGGCAATCCGCTGGCCCCGGCCTTCCTGGCGTTTGCCGCTGCCACGCTGGTGCTGGGCGCTGCGCTGCTGGTCGGGCAGGTGCGGCTGCCGGATTGGCGGCAGCTCGCCGCGCTTCCCTGGTGGGTCTGGCTCGGCGGGCTGTTCGGCGCCTACCAGGTGATGGTGTCGATGCAGGCGGTGCCGGTGCTGGGCGTCACGCTGTTCCTGATGCTGGTGATCCTCGGCAACATGGCGGGGGCTGCAGTGTTCGATCACCATGGCTGGTTCGGCCTGCCGCGGCGGCCGATCGACCTGAAAGCCGTTGTCGGGATCGCGCTTATCTTTGCCGGTGTGCTGCTGACCGCAAGCCGGGGATGAGGCATCGACCTCGTCAAAAGGCAGCCGGGACGAAGGGACCCGGTCGGGCAGTTCGCATCTCCAGCTTCACTCTCAAGGCTCCCGTTGCACTCCCCGAAAGCCGGCACTTGCGCCGCCGGCGCGGGCGCGCTCGGGACCACACAGGGCCTGTCCCCTTTCCGGCCGCGTTTGACACAGGGCGAGAGGCCCCTATGATTTTGGTATCGAAATGAGCAGCTCTCGGCTGCTCGTACCAACGGCCGCCAGAGTCGGAATACCCGAGACTCTGCCCGCAACCTGCCCGCCTTGGCGCTGACGTTGCATCGGGCCTGAAAAGACAAAATCGGAGACGCCATGACAGGCCCGCAAGCATCACGTGCAGCGGCATCGGAAACGCCATATGCCCCGCAGACAGATCCCGCCGCACTCGAAGCCATCGTGAAGGGCGAGCACGGTGATCCATTCGCGGTGTTGGGCTCGCACCCCTGCGACGAGGGCTGGGCCGTGCGGATATTCGCCCCGGGTGCCGATGCGGCGGACATCGATGACGGGGTCAGTGGGCGCCAACCCATGGGGCAATTGCACCCGGCGGGTGTCTTCGGCGCACTGCTGACGGACAAGCCCGGCCGATACAGCATCGTTGCGCGCAACGCATCCGCGGAATGGCGGTTCATCGATCCATACCAGTTCGGACCGGTCCTCGGCGAGATGGACGAACACCTCATATCCGAAGGTGCGCACAGGCGCTTGTGGCGCACGCTCGGCGCTCGGCCGATGACCCACGAGGGGATCGAGGGGGTGACGTTCGCAGTCTGGGCGCCCAACGCCAGGCGGATATCGGTCATTGGAGATTTCAATGACTGGGACGGCCGCAGGCACCCGATGCGCCCCCGGGGCGCAACCGGCGTGTGGGAGCTTTTCATCCCGAACCTCGCTCCGGGGCTCCGCTACAAATACGAAATTGCCGGATCTGAAGGGGGACTGCCGCACATCAAGAGCGACCCGGTCGGCTTTCAAAGCGAAACGCGTCCTGAAAATTCCTCCGTCGTCCGCTCGCTGGACGACTACACATGGCATGACGAGACATGGATGGAAGAACGAGGGGACCGGCAGGCGGCCGATGCGCCGATCTCGATCTACGAGGTGCATCTGGGCAGCTGGCGGCGACGGCCCGACGGGACATGGCTGAGCTATCGCGAGTTGGGCGAGAAGCTGGTGCCTTACGTCAAGGAACTGGGATTTACCCATATCGAGTGCCTGCCGATCTCCGAGCATCCGCTGGACGTCTCGTGGGGATATCAGCCGATCGGCCTCTACGCGCCAACGAGCAGGTTCGGCCAACTCGATGACTTCCGGTCGTTCGTGGACGCATGTCATGCGGCCGAACTCGGGCTCATCGTCGACTGGGTGCCAGCCCATTTTCCGACGGATGCGCATGGCCTGAGCAAATTCGACGGCACCGCACTCTACGAGCACGCCGATTCACGCGAGGGCTATCATCCCGACTGGAACACGCTGATCTACAATCTGGGGCGGCCGGAGGTGAGCAACTTCCTGATTGCCAACGCGCTCTACTGGACCGAGGAACATCACATCGATGCGCTGCGCGTGGATGCGGTGGCCTCCATGCTCTACCGCGATTACAGCCGCAAGGACGGCGAATGGATCCCGAACCGCCACGGCGGGCGGGAAAACCTCGAAAGCATCGATTTCCTTCGCAATCTCAACCTGACCGTCAACGAGACGACCCCGGAGGCCATGGTGATCGCGGAGGAATCGACCGCATGGCCGGGCGTGTCGCGTCCGGTCGCCGACGGCGGCCTCGGGTTCGGGTTCAAGTGGAACATGGGGTGGATGCACGACACGCTCGAATACATGGCGGAGAACCCGATGCATCGCGAACACCATCACTCCAAGATGAGTTTCGGGCTGAGCTATGCCTTCAGCGAAAACTTCATCCTTTCGCTCAGCCATGACGAGGTGGTGCACGGCAAGGGCTCGCTGTTGAGCAAGATGCCGGGCGACCTCGCATCCAAGCTCGCAAACCTTCGCGTCTATTACGCTTTCATGTGGGCGCACCCTGGCAAGAAGCTCCTCTTCATGGGGCAGGAGTTCGGCCAGCCGAATGAATGGGATTCCGATGGCGAGCTTGATTGGGATGCCCAGAAGGAACACGGGCATGCCGGTCTGAGCCGCCTGGTCAAGGATCTCAACACGGCCTACCGCGAGATGCCGGCGCTCCACGACAGGGACTGCACCGAGGACGGCTTCGAATGGATCGACGGCTCGGCAGAGGCTGCCAACGTCTATGCCTGGCTGCGCAAAGGCGAGGACGGGGCGCCACCGGTGCTGGCAGTGTTCAATTTCTCGGGCGTCGAACATACCGGCTGGCGTCTCGGCGTGCCCCAGTCGGGGTTCTGGCGCGAAACCATGAACTCCGACGCCGAGGTCTATGGCGGCGGAGGGCGCGGCAACATGGGCGGCGTAAAGTCGAGCCCCGAGCCGAGCCACGGCCATCCGCACTCCATCACCCTGACCCTGCCGCCGCTGAGCGGCCTCTACCTGACACCGGAGGCAGCATGACCGACGCCACCGCCAGCACCGGCACGACGGTTGCCCAGAACCTTGCCGCCACCGAGGCGATGGCCGAATGGACGCTTGAGACGCTGCAGGCAGGTCAACCGGAATTCGAAACAGCACGGATGATCGCAGAGCGTCTTGGCGCCCACCGCCGCGGCGATGTCTGCGAAATCATGTTCTGGGTTCCCGAACTTCAGGAAAGCCGGGTCTCCGAAGGCGACATCTTCATCGAGGTGCTCGACATCGAAGGCGAAGCAACCCTCGTACGTTCGCGCCAGGAACTGAGTTTTCGGCGCACGCGCATCCCCGTTTCGCGGATCGACGCCTGGTGCATGGCGTCGGTTGACGGCATGCAGGCCGGCACGCGCGAAACCATCGGCAGCTTCTACTCGCTGGTCTGGCGCGACAGTGAAAATGTCTGGACGCGCATCTTTGACCCGCTCTCCGCCTCTGTACCCTTCGGACCGTTCGCACCGGCCGAGTACTACGACGTCGAGGCAATGCAGGCCCAGCGCGCCGACAAGGACTACTACGAGGCCTTGCCGGAAGATGAGGTGCACAAGTTCGGCCCGGTCGGCAACATCCAGCAGATACACGTGCCCACGGCCACGGCAAGCATGAGCATTGCGGGACTGACCCGGCACTTGAACGCGCTCGCCGAACGCGTGCGCCAGGGCGCGGAGCTGCGGCCGGCAGACCGGATCTTCCTCGGCTACGATGCGGTGCAACTGTTGCCCGTGGAGCCGACGACCGTTTACGAGGCCGGCCCGGACTTCTGGACCGAGATCGAGGATGAGGACGACAGGCTGCTGGTCGACATCCGCCGTCCCGATACCACCAACTGGGGCTACGACGTCGTCATCAGCGGCATGGCGGCAATCAACCCGTCCCTGCTCGAGACCGACCGTCCCGACGAGCTGGTCGATCTTGCGGCTGCGCTGCACAATTTCCCGGGCAAGCCGAAGAAGCTGATACTGGATGTCGTCTACGGCCACAGCGACAATCAGGGTCTCAGGGGCCTCAGCCATCACTACTTCGCCGGTCCCAACATGTATGGGCAGAACCTGAACTACCGGAACCCGGTGGTGCGCGCGATCCTGCTCGAGATGCAGCGCCGCAAGGTGAATTTCGGCGCCGATGGCGTGCGTGTCGACGGCGCACAGGACTTCAAGTGGTGGGACGCGGACGCGGAAATGATGCGCCACGACGACGAGTACCTGCAGGAAATGGCGGACGTGGTGCAGAAAGTCTCAGGACGGAAATACCGCCCGTGGTTCATTTTCGAGGATGGCCGCCCCTGGCCGGAAGCGGACTGGGAGCTGAGTTCGGACTACCGCGCGGTGATCGAGCATCAGCGCGACGACGACGTGTTTCAGTGGGGGCCGCTGACCTTCGCCCACAACACGCCGTTCCTCTATACGTTCTGGCTCAGCAAGTTCTGGCGCATTCAGGAGATCCTGCGGTGCGGTTCGAACTGGATTTCCGGCTGCGCCAACCACGACACGCTTCGGCGCGGAACCCAGATCAATCCCAAGCTCAACATCAACACGCGGCTTGGCGACACGCGGATGGAGATTCTCGACAAGGCCTATGACCATCCCGCTGCACAAATGCTGACCTACATCGCGTTCCCGGGCGTGCCGATGGACTTTCTCAATGCCATGGCGCGCGGGTCCTGGGGGTTCATCCGCAATCAGGACGACAAGTACGGCGTCAAGGTGGTTGCCGAGGAAGCCATCTCGCTGAACTGGCAGGTCGATGCCTACACCTACTCCATACCCGGCAACTTCCGGCGTCTCAAAGAACTTGGCTTCGAGGATCGCGACAGTCTGGGACGGTTCTTCGTCATCCTGCCGGCCCTGGTGGAAGCGACCGACTACGATCTCGTGGTGATGGCCAAGCTCTTGAACGAGGTCGATCCGCCGCTGCAGGGGCCCTCCCCCTACGACGCCAAGGCACTCAAGCAGGTTGCGCGCGCCTGGATGGACGACATGCACGACTATTGCAATGTCACCAACTATCTTGACGATCTCGGCGACGCGCATACCGACTACATGCTGAAACTGCGCGAATTCCGGGCCGAGCGCCCCTGGCTGCGGGAAAATTACGGTCCGGGCGACGTGTTCGACTACGAAACGCCCACCAACGGCACGGTTGCCTTCCGTTCGCTGCGACACGGCCCGGACGGCGAGCAGGTTTTCTCCATCGCCCATCTCGAAGGAAAGCCGCTCCTGGACTTCGATCCAACGCTGCTGCCGATCCCGGGACTGGAGGGGGGCGGCTGGAAGGTGGCTCTGCGCTCGCCGACCATCGGCGCGGACTACGAGGGCGGCCCGATCTCGCTGCATGACAGCATGGCGTTGCTCTACACCCGCAAGACGCCATCCTGACGGACCCTGCCTCCTGCAGGCCCCCCCGAGGAGATCGCCGTCAGGCGCCGGGATCCCGGTTTTCATCCAGCAGCTTGCGGATCTCGACGAGCGCCGGCATGGAGTCCCGCATGGTTTGCAGTTCCTGTTCCCCGACGATGCGGCCAAAGGTGCGGTTGGCACCGGCAATGGCCTCGGCATGGAAGGACCGCCCCGCTTCGGTGAGATAGACCAGCTTGGAGCGGGCATCCTCCGCGCTCGGGCGGGTCTCGATCAGGCCGCGCTTTTCAAGGACGGTGAGCGAATGGGTCATGGTGGCCTTGGTCACCTGCATGGCCGAGGCGATGCGCACCGGGGGCCTGCCGTCCCCCAGGCGCACCAGATGGTTCATGATGGCGAAATGCGAGGGGTGCACGCCATCGGGCAGCACCTTGCCAAGCAGCGCCTGGGAGAGCTGCGCGATGATGCCGATCTCGTTGAAGAAGGCGAAGACCGTTCCGCGATCGGGGCCTGTGTCGTGATCGGCAGTCATCGGGGTTACGCCTCCATGAGTTTGGCCTCCAGCGGCCAGCGCGGGCTGACGGGAACCTCCGGACCATAACCGAGCCTGACCAGCATTTGAACCGTTCCGCCCCCCGGCGCAAGGCGGGTGTGGACATCCTCGTAATGCGCGGCCATCTCCGGATATTCCTGCAGCGCCTGGCTGAGCGGCTGGAAGCCGAGCCCCTCGCCGGTGGCGGCGAGATTGGCGCGCAGCCAGTCGCGCCCGGCCGTGATCTGGTCCGCACGGCTGTTGCCGGGGGTGACCATCCAGACATGGGCCATGGCGGTGCGGGTGTTCTCGATGACGGCGGACTCGCCCTGCTTGAAGCCCATGGACTCGCGATCGAGCGCCACCTCGCGGCTGAACTGGCCGATCAGCGCCAGGCTTTCGAACATCGGGCCCGAAAAATCGATACCATCGGGGTTGGCGTTGACCTCGGCCTTGCCGATGCGGAACAGGTCGACGCTCTCCTTGTAGGTGCGGGGCGTGTCGATCTCGATCTGCAGCGCCTCCTCGGTCAACATGCGCCAGGACGCGACCTCGGCGGGATCGTTGGTGCCGCCCAGTTGCCCGCCATGCCGCGCCGAAGCGAGCACAGCGTCAAGTGCCGCGTCCGGAACCGCACGGGCGGTATCATAAGGCTCCTTGTTGGACCGGCGGGCCATGACATGGGCGAACAGCGGATCGGGCCTGACAGAAGGGTCCGGGACAAACCGGGCAATGGCAACGGGTGCGGTGGTCAGGCGCTCGGGATCGGAGCCTTGCGGGAAGAGATCGAGATCGACCCGGTGGCCGGTTTCGGCGGCTGCCATGGTCATGAGTTCGAGAAAACATCCCAGGCCGACGGTGATCTGGCGGCTGAAGGGATCGGTGTGCGGCAGGAGCCGGTCGAGATCGACGGTAAGCACCACGGTATCCTCGCCGCGAAGGTCCACCTGCCAGGGCTGGCGGTTGTGCGGGTTTGGAGCCAGGATTGCATAGGACAGCGCCCGCATCCGCGGCTCGGAATAGGGGCTTGTGCCGGCAAGGCTCCACGGGGCGAGGGCTTTCGAGGGCGTGCGGGTAAGGGCGAACCCCGTGCCGGCAGCGGCTGCAAGGACAACGCCGCCACCGAGGATCGAGAGAAATTGCCTGCGTTGCATGATCATCTCCTTTGGTTTGATGTCATACCATTATAGTTCGATGTCATACCTGTCAAGCAAAGCAAAGGCCGGGTGTGGGCGACACCCGGCCTTTGTCTCTTTCGGGGTGCGGGCGCGAAGCCGTCAGGCGGTCGGACGGATGAAGGTTCCGTTCTGCAGCTCGGTGACGGCCTGGATCAGTTCCTGGCGCGTGTTCATGACGATCGGCCCGTGCCAGGCGACCGGCTCCTGGATCGGCTTGCCGGAGACCAGCAGGAAGCGGATGCCCTCGTCGCCGGCCTGGACGGTGATCTCGTCGCCGGTGTCGAAGACCACCAGCGTGCGGTCACCGGACATGTCCCGGATCTGGATCTCCTCGCCCTCGACTTCCTTCTCGACCAGCACGCCGAAGGGCTTCGATGCATCGCGGAAGGTGCCGGAGCCCGCGAAGATGTAGGCGAAGGCAGACCGGTAGGCATCGACCTTGAAGGTCTTGCGCTTGCCGGGCGGCACCGAGATGTCGACATAGGAGGGATCGGCGGCGATGCCGTCGACCGGGCCGCGCTTGCCCCAGAACTCGCCGCAGATGATGCGGGCGGCGGTGCCGTCGTCATCGACCTCGACCGGGATGTCGCCGGACTTGACGTCCTGGTAGCGCGGCGCGGTCATCTTCATCGACGCGGGCAGGTTGGCCCACAGCTGAAAGCCGTGCATCCGGCCGCTGGCGTCACCCTTGGGCATTTCCTGGTGCATGATGCCGCGGCCGGCCGTCATCCACTGCACGTCGCCGGCGCCGAGGGAACCGGTGTTGCCGAGGCTGTCGCCGTGATCGACGGTGCCGGCAAGCACATAGGTGATCGTCTCGATGCCGCGATGGGGATGCCAGGGGAAGCCCTTGAGGTAGTTCTCCGGCCGCTCGTTGCGGAAATCGTCGAACAGAAGAAAGGGGTCGGTCAGCGACGGATCTTCGAAACCGAATGCACGCCTGAGATGGACGCCCGCGCCCTCGAGATGCGGCACCGCGGGGGCTTCGTGGCGGACTGGCCTGATGGACATGGCACTCTCCTTGAGGTGGAGCCGGGACCCGCGTCCGATTGCTCGAACCGGGGCCGGCAAGCTTTGTGTTGACCTCTACGTAGCGAAGCCCGGAGCGGTTTTTAAGCCGCGATCCGGCGACGGATTGTTCAACCGCAGCCATCTTTCGCCGGGCACGGGGGGGCCGCAGGGACTGCTGCACATGCGGCTGCGGGCTGCAGCCATCAGAAGCCGGGTGCGGGAACCAGGCCCAGCGCTGCTCGTTACCCTTACGTCACCCGACCGACAGGACCACGAAAGGAGCTTGAGATGGCCAACAAACCCGACCTGATGACCGAGAAGGACTTCACGCCCGAGACCATCGCCGAGCACGGCTCGTTCTCGCGGCAGGAAAAGCTCGAACGGCTGAACGAGATGAAGTTTGACCTGGAGCGCCAGACCGGCCGCGGCACCACCGACCTCGAGCAGGTGGAACAGCGCATGGCCTCGCTCAACATCGCGATTTCGAAGGTCAAGCGCGAGGGTGCCGACGACGGCGACAGAGCCGCACTGGGACGCACGCCCAGCGCCTGACGCCGGGGCGCCGGCTTCACAGCCACATTGCGCGCATGTGCCTTTCGCCCAAGCCCGGGGCTTGAGCGGGACATGAGTTTCTGGTGGCGCATGTGCCTTTCGCTCTAGCCTGCGGCTTGAGCGGGACATGCGTTTCTGGTGGCGCATGTGCCTTTCGCTCACGCCTGAGGCTTGAGCGGGACATGCGCTAGCGCCCGAGCGCGGAGAGCGGGATGGCGGTGGTCTCCTTGATTTCCTCCATCACGAAGGACGCGGAGACATCTGCAAGCCGCACCTTGGCGATCAGCCGCTGATAGAGCCTGTCATAGGCCTTCACATCCGAGACCCGGGCGCGCAGCACGTAGTCGAGATCGCCGGAGGTGCGATAGACCCCGACGATCTCCGGAAACGCGCCCACCGCCTCCCGGAATTTCGCGAGCCACTCCGCATCGTGGCTCGCCGCACGCACGAAGACGAACACCGAAAGACCGCAGCCCGCGGCCTCGGCATCGAGGATTGCGACACGGTCGCGGATCAGCCCGCGCTCCTCCAATTGCCTGACCCTTCGCCAGCAGGCGTTGCGCGACAGATGAACACGCTCCGACAGCGCCTCAACGGACAAGGTGCCATCGCGCTGCAAATGGCTCAGGATTCGGACATCTATATCGTCAATCCGGTGCATGTCGGGACGTATATCCCGAAATCTCTCACATTCAAAGGACATTCGGGACATATCTCCTGCTTGATCGGGTTACTCTCCCAGAATAACCGCCCACAACGCGACAGCCCGGGCACAGGAACGAGAGGGACATCCCATGAGCAACCAGATCGCACGGCTTTTCACCGATCACCCCAAGTCGGTCGACGAGACCTATTTCGAGCACCTGCTGTTTGCCGGAAAGTTCTCGGGCAGGCTTTTTGCCGCCGGATTCTGCGCACTGGTGCATGCGATCCTGCCGTTCACCTTTGAGAAAACTGCAAGCCGTATGATCAACGACATGCATCACCGGATGCACAACCGGAGCAAATAGACCGCCATGTGCCGCTGGGCCGCCTACCGAGGAACGCCGATCCCGCTCGAGCAGCTCGTTTCGGCGCCGGGACACTCCCTGATCGAGCAGTCCCAGCAGGCCACGCAGGCCAAGACCGCCACCAATGGCGACGGCTTCGGCATCGCCTGGTACGGCGAACACCCCGAGCCCGGGCTCTATCGCGACGTGCTGCCGGCCTGGTCGGACTGCAATTTGAGATCATTGGCGCGGCAGATCCGTTCGCCGCTGTTTCTGGCCCATGTGCGCGCCTCGACCGGCGGGGCGACCAGCCGGGACAATTGCCATCCCTTTGTCCATGGCCGCTGGTCGTTCATGCACAACGGCCAGATCGCCGGCTTCGAACGCATCCGCCGGCCGATGGAAGCCGCCCTTTCCGATCCGCTCTACAGCGCCCGCCACGGGACGACCGATTCGGAACTCCTGTTCCTGCTGGCGCTGGAATTCGGCCTCGACACCGATCCGGCCGCAGCCTTCGCCGAGACAATCCGCTTTACGCTGGCAGAAGCCGGGCGCGCGGGCCTGAGCCCGCTCGTGCGGTTTACGTCCGCCTTCAGCGACGGCGAGACGCTCTATGCCATCCGCTACGCCACCGACGCCTACGCGCCGACGCTCTATTCGGCGCCGATGTGCGGCAATGGCGGGCACTGCCTGGTCTCCGAACCGTTCCACGACCCGGACACCAAATGGCACGAGATCCCCGCCGGCAGCTTCGTGACGCTGACGTCCTCAGGCATGCGCTCGATGCGGTTCGACCCGATGCCGACGGAAATGACGAGAGTGGCCGAGGTGGCTTGAGGGGTGAAGGCCGCTGCCAGAGAGGCGTGACGTCTCTTAGGCAAGGTTCGGCTCTGCCCATATTTGTAACTTGCATTTGCCGCGGTGGCTTCGGCCCTGAGTCGACTTTGATGCGTTTAGGAGTGAACGGCATCATCAAACCTTGAGTTTTCGTTGCGTACAACAATACAAGCACAACCAATTTTAGGAAAAATACTCCATATGAGTTGGAACTTTTAATATGTTTCTGATCGCGACAAAACTTTACATATCTTTGTTCGTTATGTTTATCACATTGTACTTGTCTTCATTTTTGCTGGCGTTTGGTCCGTGCTACAATGGCTGCAGCTTGCAGAAATACCTTTATTCAGGTCGATACTTAGTTCCATTTTCCGTTACAGTAATCGCACAGCTTATGGCAATATTTCAATGGCATAAAACAAGATCAGTGAAAAATTGGCATATCTTAATCATTGGTTTGAGCGGGTTCATTTTTATCTCACTTAGTTTGTATGCCATGCTGAGAGACCCTGGGGATGTCATCATATATGCAATTTTTCTCATACTAGGATTGTTAATATTTCAACCGGTAACTGCTTTGGGAAGGTCCGTTTGAAATTTCGAACGTAAGCTTTTTTTCAACACGACATGTGAGTCGACATAGTTGCCGTTCATTCATTTGTCAGCGAAGGACCGCTTCCTGCCCGTTCTCGATATCCGTGCTCCTGAAATTCGCTGCCGAGTTCGCCGCGATGCCGGCGACCGAGTGCATTTAAGCGGAAGCTTTGCCGAGCTAGATGTTGCTACTGTCCTGGCATGCCGAAATAGCGAACGGCGGATAGGCCGACCTTCGCCGTCGGTTCGTGAGGGCCCGTTCTCCCATCCTTGTTCGTTTGGTCTTGTTGAAGTGTGCAAAGCTTGGCATGCTTCAAGGCATGGCTGCTCCTCAAGCATACACACAAAAGAAATTGTACTGGGCGGTAAACCTGTCGGCGTTTCTAGGTTGGCTGATCGTCGTCGCCTATCTGACTTATCCCCAATCCGACCCAGGCATTTGGCTAATGTCCGCGATAATCGGCTTGCCTGTCTCCTATTTGGTGAGCTGGTCCGTTGTAGCGCCAACCCTCCGAAAAATCATGCGCCACCCGATTTCTTGGGCACGTGCTGCATACTCGGGAGCTAAAGTTTCTTTGTTGATCGCAACCATGGCTATCCTGATCGGCCGTTTTCTGGGGTGGCTGGAATCCATTAGCCCCAACATTTCAAGTCAGGTTGGGGGTGGTGACCGGATAAGATCAATTGATGGAATTTTGACGCCTTATGGCTGGTTGATGCTTGCTCAATCAACCGTCCTGTTCATTCTTGGTGGTGTTGCAATCGCATTGATTTTACGTGCAGTCATCGGTCCGGGGGAAGCGCCAAGGCATTCAGCTTTCACCGATACGTAATGCTATCATGACGTCATGAAGCTGACGTCGGATACGCCGCAGAAAAAACCATAGTTGAGCTCGGGCCGACATGGTAGCACGCACTTCATTGGCGGAAGACCTTCCCTGGCTCTCTTTCCCCCTCTCCGCCAGCCTCTCAGCTACCTCGTCCTTGCTCAAATACAGCCAGTCCTCAACTGCCGTGCTTTGCGGCAATGAAGCCGGCGACCTTGCGGGCGAGCTTGGCATGCGCTTTGTAAATCGCGTCGGCAGTTAAGCCGACCGCCAGTCTCGGCAGGTTTTCATTCTGGCCAAAGGTGCCGCGGATACCGGGGCACTCGGAAAATGCGAGCGGTGCGGGCGCCTCGCTTCGGATGATCAAAGGCCTTTAGAAGCGGGTGTCAGATCAATCCGAGGTAATAGCCGATGGCCTCCACCAGTTCGGTTTCCTCATAGCCGAAATGGGAGCGTAAGGCCTCTTCCAGCTTTCGGAATGTGTTGCCGGCCTGAACGAAATTGGCCTCCGAGGGGTCTTTCGCCAATGCATCTGCCGCACGGCCGAGGCGGATGATCAATTCGTGGACGACCTCGTGCTCCGCCTTCAGCTTCGCCACGACCTCGCGAAACCTCCCGCCACCCGCGGCCTCGATCCGGGGAAACATGTCGGCGCTTTCGATGTCGTGGTGAAACTCGAGCGCCTGGCATTCACGGCCGCAAAGCGACCCGAACGCCCGAAAATTCTCAGCCATATCCAGTGAAAGCACGATCTGCTTCAGGTGCTCGGGCGGCGCATCCCCCGCTTCGATCCTGACGAGGACCGCGCCGATCTGGCCCATTTCCCGGAGGTAGCGGCTGTGGATTACGGCGAGCTGCCGGCCCTGGCGGCGGTGCATGCGGTGTGCGGTGTGCCGCCCGGGCACTGTAAAACCTCGCAACCGGCGTTGGCAGCCATGGGACGGACGAGACCGCGGGTCAGTCCTTTCCTGGCAACCTCTCCGCAATCCTTGCCGCAAGCCTCTCCGCCACTTCGTCCTTGCTGAGATCAGGCCAGTCCTCGACGCCGTCGTTGGAGACGATGCGGACGCGGTTGCGGTCGCCGCCCATGATGCCGGTTTGAGGCGAGACGTCGTTTGCGACGATGAAATCGGCGCCCTTGCGGGCAAGCTTGGCCTGCGCGTTGGAAATCACGTCGGCGGTTTCGGCGGCGAAGCCGACCACCAGCTTCGGCCGGTTCTCGTGATGGCCGATGGTTCTGAGAATGTCGGGATTTTCGGTGAGTGCGAGCGGCGCGGGGCCCTGGCCTTCCTTCTTCTTGATCTTGTTGTCCGCCGAGGCCGCCACGCGCCAGTCGGCCACGGCGGCGACGAAGACGGCGATGTCGGCGGGCAGCGCGCCCATGACCGCGTCAAGCATCTCGCGCGCGCTCTCGACCCGGATGACGTTGACGCCGGCCGGATCGGGGATGGTGACGGGACCCGAGATCAGCGTGACCTGCGCGCCGAGGCGGGCGAGATGGGCGGCAATGGCGTGGCCCTGCTTGCCCGAGGAGCGGTTGGCGATGTAGCGCACCGGGTCGATCGGCTCATGCGTGGGGCCGGAGGTGACGATGGCGGTCCTGCCTGCGAGAGGTTTGGGCGCGTCATCCAGAAGCGCCTCGACGGCGGCGACGATCTGCAAAGGTTCGGCCATGCGGCCCTCGCCCGCCTCGCCCGACTCCGCCATCTCGCCCCGACCCGGGCCGACGAAGTTCAGGCCGTCGGATCTCAGCGTTTCGACATTGCGACGGGTGGCGGGGTGCGACCACATCGCCGGGTTCATGGCGGGCGCCATCAGCACCGGGCGATTGGTGGCGAGAGCCACGGTGGAAGCGAGATCATTGGCGAGACCGTTTGCCATCCTGGCCATCAGGTCGGCGGTGGCGGGCGCCACGCAGACGAGATCACAATCGCGCGCAAGCCGGATATGGCCGACATCCTGCTCGTCCTCGCGCGAGAACAGATCGGTGTAGACGTGATCGGCGGCGAGCGCGCCGACGGCAAGCGGCGTGACGAACTCCTGCGCGCCGGCGGTCATGACGGGCCGCACCCGGGCGCCGCGCTCGCGCAGGCGGCGGATCAGGTCGAGCGACTTGTAGGCGGCGATGCCGCCCGAAATGATCAGCAGGATGCGCTTGCCGGAAAGGCTCTGGTGCTCCACGGCGCTGGGCGCGGCTAGCGGCGGGACTTCAGCCGGGACCGGCGTCTGCTGCACCGGGGGCTGGACAGGGACATGCGGCTCGGCAACGCTCTCAAGGCTGGTGAGGATCGAACGCATCTCCTCTTCCATCGAGCGGCCGTTCTTCGCTGCGCGCTCGCGCAGGGCCTGCTTGGCGGAGTCATCAAGATTGCGGATGGTCAAGGTTGCCATGCGGCGTCTCCCCGGCTTCAGGCCGACTGCGATAGGCGCAATGTAAGCATTGCATGCATTGCAGTCAAAGCGAACCGCTCAGACCTTTGGCAGGGGGGTGTCGGGGATGTGGTATCGGGAACAGAGGGCGACCGGCCCGGAGCATCCAGAAGAGCATGCGGGAGGAGGCTGGTTTCCGCCATGCGGGGGTAAACCGGCAGTGCTTCCGCTGCAGCGTCCTTGCCTTTGCGATGGGTACAAGACCGAACAGGAGATGATCGCGGACGCCCGATTGCGGGCGTCCGCATTCGCGTTGCCGAGCCCGGCGACCCCGGAAATGCCGGGGACTGCCGTGCTCTGGCGTGAGGTCAGGCAGCCTTGACGATGTCGACCATCTCGATGTCGAACACGAGGTCCTTGCCCGCCAGCGGGTGGTTGGCGTCGACAGTGACTTCCTGCTCGCCCACCGAGGTGACGACCAGCGCCACGGGGCCCTGCGGCGTGCGGGCCTGCAGCTGCATGCCTTCCTGCGGCTCGACTTCGGCCGGAAGCGCCGAACGCGGCACCTGCTGGACCTTGGCGGCGTCGTGCGCGCCATAGGCTTCTTCAGCCGGGACGGTGATGGTCTGCTTGTCGCCGACCTTCATGCCCTGCACTTCGCGGTCAAGACCGCTGATGATCTGGCCCGAGCCGATCTCGAATTCCAGAGGCTCGCGCCCCTCGGAACTGTCGAACTGGGTGCCGTCGGTGAGTTTTCCGGTATAGTTGATCCGCACGATATCGCCGGATTTGGCCTCGCTCATATATCTATCCAATGCTTGTGACTGTCCCGGCGCAAAAATCACGTATGGACGCCAAAAGGCGTCCCGCTGCCGGGTTTCTTGTCCTGGCGGCGCCCTGCGCCGCCGGCGAATGCTGGCCCGGCCTTCTGCCGGGGCACGGCACAAACTAGCGCAATCCGCACGAAAAATGCAAATCACGCCGTGTTTCAGCCGTTGAGGCGGGTCATCCCGCGGCTCAGTAAAGCCGCAACGCGATGGCAACCAGAGCGATCGCGATCACCCACAGCGCGATCCGTCCGGACCGCGTGTGGCGCGCCTCGGCCTTGCCGATGGCTTCGGACGTGGCGTCGTCGAAACGCAGGCCGTTCTCGGCCATCTCGCCCACTTCGGCGGCAAGGCGCTCGGTGCGCGTGGCAAGATCCGGCAGCTGTTCGGCAAGCCTGAGAGCGGCGATGGCGCCGGCCTTGACGTCGGTGGCGATGCGCTTGGGGCCGAGATTGTCGCGGATCCAGCTCTTCACGACCGGCTCGGCCGCCTTCCACATGTTGAACTTCGGATTGAGCGTGCGGGCAACGCCCTCGACCACCACCATGGTCTTTTGCAGCATGACCAGTTCGGGGCGGGTTTCCATGTCGAACAGCTCGGTGACCTCGAACAGCAGCGTAAGCAATCGCGCCATCGAGATGGTTTCGGCCGGCTGGCCGTGAATGGGCTCCCCGATGGCGCGGATCGCCTGGGCGAAACTCGCCGGATCGTGCCGTGCGGGCACATAGCCCGCCTCGAAATGGACATCGGCGACGCGGCGGTAGTCTCGGGTGATGAAGCCGTAGAGGATCTCGGCAAGAAAGCGGCGTTCCTTGCGGTGCAGACGGCTGACGATGCCCATGTCGACGGCGACGATCATGCCGTCGGGATCAACGAAGAGATTGCCCTGGTGCATGTCGGCATGGAAGAAGCCGTCGCGCAGGGTGTGGCGCAGGAAGGACTGGATCAGCGTGTCGGCCAGCGCATGAAGGTCATGGCCGGCCGCGCGCAGGCCCTCGACATCGCCCATCTTGGTGCCGTCGATCCATTCCATGGTCACGACGTCGCGCCCGGTGCGTTCCCAGTCCACCTCGGGAACGCGGAAGCCCGGATCATCGCGGGTGTTTTCAGCCATCTCCGACAGGGCAGCGGCCTCGAGCCTGAGATCCATCTCGATGCGGGTGGTCTGCTCAAGCGTCTTGGTGATTTCCACCGGGCGCAGGCGGCGCGAGGATGGGATAAACCGTTCCTGCAGGTGCGAGACCAGGTAGAAGGCCTCGAGATCGCGCTTGAAGCGCTGCCTCACACCGGGACGGACAACCTTGACCGCGACCTTGCGGGCGCCGTCCGCGTCGGCGATCTCGGCCGGGTGGACCTGGGCAATGGAGGCTGCGGCGATCGGAGGATCGAAGCGCGCATAGAGGTCGGACACCTCGCGGCCGAGCGACTCCTCGATCGCCCTTCGCGCGACGGTTTCCGGGAATGTGGTCATCCGGTCCTGAAGGCCGGCGAGATCGTTGGCGATGTCGACGCCGACCACATCGGGACGGGTGGCGAGGAACTGGCCCAGCTTGACCCAGGAAGGCCCGAGGCGCTCGACGGCGCGGGCGAGCCTGTCGGACCGCTCGGCGCTTTTCGCGCGGCGCCTGGCCAGAAGGCCCGCCACGGAATGGGCGAAGCGCGCGGGCGCGGGCAGATCATCGGCGGGCAGCGAGGAGACGACGCCCTCGCGCACCAGAATGTAACCCGCACGCGCAAGGCGCAGATAGGTGCCAAGACTTGCCATGCCGGTCAGATCTTCCAGGCCGAATGAAGGGCTGCGACGCCGCCGGTGTAGTTGGTGTAGTTGACCCGCGAAAACCCGGCGCGGGAGATCATCGCCGCAAAATCGGCCTGACGCGGGAACTTGCGGATCGACTCGACGAGATACTGGTAGGGCTCGGCGTCCCCGGCAATCGCCTTGCCCATGGCCGGAATGCCGTTGAACGACCAGGCATCGTAGACACGGTCGAGGAGCGGCATTTCGACTTCCGAGAACTCGAGGCAGAGGAACCGGCCGCCGCGCTTCAAGATCCGGAAGGCTTCGCGCAGCGCCTTGTCGATGTCAGGCACGTTGCGGATGCCGAAGGCGATCGTGTAGGCGTCGAAGCTCGCATCCTCGAAGGGCAGTTCCTCCGCATTGGCCTCGACGAAGTCGAGATTGTCGGCATAGGCCTTCTTCTGTGCGCGCTCGGAGCCCACACCCAGCATCGAGGCGTTGATATCGAGCACCGTACCGCTGGCCTGCCTGTCGGAGGCCGCGACGATGCGGAAGGCGATGTCGCCGGTGCCACCCGCCACATCGAGAAACCGGAAGCCCGGCCGGCGCGGCGGGTTGAGGCTTGTGACCATCGCATCCTTCCAGACCCGGTGAAGCCCGCCGGACATCACATCGTTCATGATGTCGTAGCGCCTGGCGACCTTGTGAAAGACGTCGTTGACCAGGGGCTGCTTCTCGCCGTCATTGACGGTGCGGAAGCCGTAGGAGGTTTGCATTCCGCCCTGAGCGGAGACGCGCTGATCAGACATGTCCGGTTCCTGTGTTTGATTCCGGGTTCGTCGCCGGCTTCGTTGCGGCCGTCTCTCCTTGCGGATCCGCGTGACCATAGCGGATCGGAGCCGGGCATGCCATCGAAGCGGCAACGGACTTGCTGCGGCATAGCGCGCGACTTATAGGGCAGTCTGTGCAGGAACGCCACGGTTGAAGACACGGTGCAATGACGCACGGGCCGATGCGATTGAAGCCGGGGCGGCGCAGGGATAGATGAGAGCTGCCCGGGCCCGGCTGCAGCGGACGCCCGACACCGGCGCCGGAACCCGACGCCCCTGCCCGCAAGGAGACGGATGTGCCTGAACTGCCCGAAGTCGAAACCGTGCGCCGCGGCCTGCAACCGGTCATGGAGGGCGCGCGGATTGTCCGCCTCGACCAGCGGCGCGCCGACCTCAGGTTTCCGTTTCCTCCGGATTTCGCAGCACGCCTCACGAGCCGGCGGATCGAAGCCATGGGCCGGAGGGCAAAATACCTGCTCGCCGATCTCGACGACGGCATGGTGCTCGTCTGCCACCTGGGCATGTCCGGCTCGTTCCGGATCGAGCCCGATGGCGACGCGCCGCTGAGCCCGGGCGTGTTTCATCACCCGCGCTCGAAGGATGACCGCCACGACCACGTGGTGTTTCATCTCGACGGGCCGGTCGGCCGGGCGCGCGTGATCTACAACGACCCGCGGCGCTTCGGCTACATGGACCTGATGCCGCGCGACAGGCTCACTGAGCATCCTTGGTTCAATGGCCTCGGCATCGAGCCGACCGGCAACTCCCTTGATGCGGACGAACTGGCGCGGCGGCTGACGGGCAAGGCCGCGCCGCTCAAGGCGGCGCTGCTCGACCAGCGGATCATCGCCGGGCTCGGCAACATCTATGTCTGCGAGGCGATGTGGCGCTCGCGGCTGTCGCCGCTCAAGCCCGCCGGACGGCTGGTGACGAAAGCGGGCCAGCCGCGGGTGACGCTGCAGCGGCTCGCGGTGGATGTGCGCGCGGTCATCAGCGAGGCGATCGCGGCAGGCGGATCGTCGTTGCGCGATCATATCCAGACAGACGGCACGCTGGGATATTTCCAGCACGGATTTTCGGTCTATGACCGCGAGGGAAAGACTTGCCCGCGGCCGGGCTGTGGCGATACGGTTCGCCGGATTGTGCAAAGCGGGCGTTCAACCTTCCTGTGTCCGCGTTGCCAGAAAGCATAATGCCTTTCGGGGCGCCACGCCGGGATGTCCCGGGGGCACACAAGGAGACTGGGAATGGCGCTCAAGACGCTGAAGACCGAAACCCGCGGCCGTGTGGCCATCATCACGCTCAACCGCCCGGACGCGCTCAATGCGCTCAATTCCGAGCTGCTGGGCGAGTTGCGCGACACGCTGGCGAAATTCGGCGCTGACGAGAAGATCGGCGCGATCGTGTTGACCGGTTCGGAGAAGGCCTTCGCGGCAGGAGCCGACATCAAGGAGATGCAGCCGCTCGATTATGTCGGCGCCTATCTCGATGATTTCTTCGAAGGCTGGAGCGCGGTCGCCAACACCCGCAAGCCCGTAATTGCCGCCGTCTCCGGATATGCGCTTGGCGGCGGCTGCGAACTGGCCATGATGTGCGATTTCATCATCGCCTCGGACACCGCCAAGTTCGGACAGCCCGAAATCACGCTTGGCGTCATCCCGGGGATGGGCGGGACCCAGCGGCTGGCCCGCGCAGTGGGCAAGGCCAAGGCCATGGACCTGTGCCTGACCGGACGGTTCATGGAGGCCGAGGAAGCCGAACGCTCCGGGCTGGTGGCGCGCGTCGTCCCCGCAGACGAACTGATGGCGACCACGCTGAAGGCTGCGGAAAAGATCGCCGGGTTCTCGCTGCCGGTTGCGATGATGGTCAAGGAATCGGTCAACCGGAGCGACGAGGTGCCGCTCGCCGAAGGGCTGAGGTTCGAACGGCGGCTGTTTCATTCGCTGTTTGCGACCGAGGACCAGAAGGAAGGCATGGGCGCCTTTGTCGAGAAGCGCAAGGCGCAGTTCAAGCACCGCTGAACCGAAACGGCGGTGCGAGGCCTCATGGCGGCGAAAGCGGCACGAAACGCGGATTTTCGCGTTGACGACAGCCCGGATACCCGCTATAGGCCCGCCATCGAATGGCAGCTTCCGGGCTTGCCGTGGTTTTTCCGCTTTCCGGACATTAAGGCGCGAAGCTCCGCCGAGGGGCGCCGCTTTTTGCCGGGTCTGCGTTTTTGACAACTGAGAGGCATTCATGGCCAATACAGCTTCGGCGAAGAAGGCGACCCGCAAGATCGCTCGCCGCACCGAAATCAACAAAGCCCGCCGCTCGCGGGTTCGCGGCTTCATTCGCAAGGTCGAGGAAGCCATCAGCTCCGGCGACAAGGACGCGGCTGCCGCCGCCCTGAAGGCCGCACAGCCTGAACTGATGCGCGCCGCCGGCAAGGGCGTGGTGCACGCCAACACGGCGTCGCGAAAGATTTCGCGGCTTTCCAACCGGGTCAAGGCGATCTCCGCTTAACCGGCATAAAACTTATTTAGTCGACGAAAGGCCTGGCTTGTCCGGGCCTTTTTCATTTTGGGCCAATGGCTTGTCAAAACCGGCAGTCGAGAGAGAAGCCGGATTGTCACGGCTCCGTCACAGTCGCATCAAAAAACATTTTATTTCAGCATCTTACGGGAGGTGCCCCTCGATCGGCCAAAGCAGACAGCCGGTTTCAGCGGGACTCCTGTCAAGCCCCAAAATTTTGCATGCAGGGCTTATTAGAAAGTGCAAAAAATCCCGAAGCCACGAAAAAGCAATGAATCCAACCGCCTGTTCCGGGGAGTGCGTTGCGAGCCGTTTTCAGCTTTTTGAGTCAAGCCCGAATGTATGAATTATTCGTAAATAAGCTGCTTGATCTGGCTGTCTCATCCTGCCTAAATAAGCCCAACAGAGAGCGCGGAGCCGGGGGGTTCCAACGGGGTCCGGATGCGTTTTGCGCCTGACTTTTATCCGCTCACTGTTGCCCGGCGATCCTGCCAGGCTAGCTCAAAATAATCTCCTCCGAGTGCATCGGCAATTGCGTTGCCGAGCAAGGGAGATTTGACCGTTGAATCCGAACAGGATTGGCGGAACGGGGAAGTCATGTTCTGCGGACGGTACGAGGCCGGGCCGCAGGTGCACAGAAGGAGACAACCGGCGGGGGACGACCGCCTGGAAACGAAAATCGGGAATTGAGGGGATCGGACCTTGTCCGGCCTCAAAGAATAGCCGGAATGACTCCGGTTAAATGCGGCAACAGGGAATACGGCGGCGATGCAAGCACAGATACAGGCAGCGGGACGGTGGGCAAAGACAACAACCGGAGCCCGGCCGCACAGTGGCGATGTTTGCCCGACGACTGACAAGGGGGCGGACATGAGCATGAGCAACGAGGTTTTCGACCGGGTCATGACGCGGTTGAAAGCGCAGGTCGGACAGGAAGTCTTCACCAGCTGGTTCGGGCGGCTGAAACTGCAATCCGCTTCCAAGAGCGTGGTCCGGCTGTCGGTTCCGACCGCCTTTCTGAAATCCTGGATCAACAACAAGTATCTCGACCAGATCAGCGCCATCTACCGTGAAGAGGAGCCGGGGCTCCTCAAGGTGGAGATCATGGTGCGCACGGCGACCCGCGCAACACCGCAGGCCGGCGTTTCGGACGCCGCAGGCCAGATCGTTGCGGAGCCGTCACCGGCATCGCCTGCAGGCGGCCGCAAGGAAAGCCAGCTGACGCTGAAGGGCGCGGGTGCGGGAGCCAAGTTCGGGGCGCAGCAGCGCGGCCCGCAGGCGGCCAACGCCGTGATCGGCTCACCGCTCGATCCGCAATGCACCTTTGACAGCTACGTGGAAGGCTCGTCCAACCGCGTGGCGCTGGCGGCGGCACGGACCATCGCAGAGGCGGGCACGGGATCGGTGCGGTTCAACCCGCTGTTCATTCATTCCAACGTCGGGCTCGGCAAGACCCACCTGCTCCAGGCGATCGCGGCGGCGGCCAGCACGCATGCCCGCAACCCGAGGGTCGTCTACCTGACGGCGGAATATTTCATGTGGCGGTTTGCCACCGCCATTCGCGACAATGACGCCCTGTCCTTCAAGGAATCGCTGCGCAACATCGACCTTCTGGTCATCGACGACATGCAGTTTCTGCAGGGCAAGTCGATCCAGCACGAATTCTGCCATCTGCTCAACATGCTGCTCGATTCCGCCCGCCAGGTTGTGGTGGCTGCCGACCGTGCGCCATGGGAGCTTGAATCGCTCGATCCCCGGGTCCGCTCGCGGCTTCAGGGCGGGGTGGCGATCGAGATCGAGGCGCCTGACTACGAGATGCGACTGGAAATGCTGCGCAGACGCCTGGCGGTCGCGCAGATGGAGGATGCCACGCTCGACATCGGCGAGAACATTCTCGCCCATGTCGCCCAGAACATCACCTCAAGCGGGCGGGAGCTTGAGGGGGCGTTCAACCAGCTGCTGTTCCGGCGCAGCTTCGAGCCCAACCTCACGATCGAGCGGGTGGACCAGCTGCTCGGCCACCTGGTCAATGCGGGCGAGCCCAAGCGGGTTCGTATCGAGGACATCCAGCGGGTGGTTTCGCGCCACTACAACGTGACGCGCCAGGAACTGGTCTCCGACCGGCGGACCCGGGTAATCGTCAAGCCGCGGCAAATTGCAATGTATCTGGCCAAGACCATGACGCCGCGCTCGTTTCCGGAAATCGGGCGCCGTTTCGGCGGTAGAGATCATACGACCGTGCTGCATGCGGTTCGCAAGATTGAAGAACTGATCAATTCGGACACCAAGCTCGGTCACGAGATCGAATTGCTGAAGCGGTTGATCGTCGAATAATCCGCCACGGACAG
Organism: Hoeflea sp.; assembly: GCA_965233445.1. Taxonomy (GTDB): domain Bacteria; phylum Pseudomonadota; class Alphaproteobacteria; order Rhizobiales; family Rhizobiaceae; genus Hoeflea. Next base: position 841,033 of record OZ247491.1, on the reverse strand, counting down.
TGATTATCCCCAGAATCCCGGTCCGGGTGGCAACACCCGGGCCGGTTTTAGTTGCATTGACGTCCCATAATCTGCCATTTTGCCCGCCCGGGCCGGGTGGAATGCGGATTCGACAGGGCGCTGCCCAGCCCGCCCTTCCAAGGCTCAAGCCTTACACGACAGAATTCGAACGGCCAGCGCGCTCCACGCGCCGGCCCCCAAGCCAAGCGGTAGCCAGATCATGCGTGTCACCCTCGAGCGTTCCAACCTCCTGAAATCGCTGAACCATGTGCATCGCGTGGTCGAGCGCCGCAACACCATCCCGATCCTGTCCAACGTGCTGCTCAAGGCCGAGGGCGCAACGCTGGACATGAAGGCGACCGACCTTGACCTCGAGATCACGGAAGCAACACCGGCGATGGTGGAGCAGGCCGGCTCGACGACCGTGCCCGCCCACCTGCTCTACGACATCGTCCGCAAGCTCTCCGACGGCTCGGAAGTCCTGCTGGCAACCGATCCGGACGGCGCGACGATGACGGTGGCCTCCGGCCGCTCGAAGTTTTCGCTGCAGTGCCTTCCCGAGTCGGATTTCCCGGATCTTACCGCCGGCGCCTTCACCCACACCTTCCGGCTGCCGTCGACCCAGCTCAAGATGCTGATCGACCGGACCCAGTTCGCGATCTCCACGGAGGAGACGCGCTACTACCTCAACGGCATCTTCGTCCACACCATCGAGAATGAAGGTGCGCTGAAGCTGCGCGCCGTGGCCACGGACGGCCACCGGCTGGCGCGCGCCGACGTGGACGCCCCCTCGGGCTCCGAGGGCATGCCGGGCATCATCATTCCGCGCAAGACCGTCGGCGAACTGCAGAAGCTGGTCGACAATCCCGATGTGAGCGTGACCGCCGAGGTTTCCGACGCCAAGATCCGGTTCACGATCGGCTCGGTGGTGATGACCTCGAAGCTGATCGACGGCACCTTCCCGGATTACCAGCGGGTCATCCCGACCGGGAACGACAAGGAACTCACGGTTGACTGCCATACCTTTGCCCAGGCGGTCGACCGGGTGTCCACGATCTCCTCGGAGCGCGGGCGCGCGGTCAAGCTGGCGATTGCCGAAGGCCAGCTGACGCTGACGGTGAACAACCCGGATTCGGGCAGCGCGACGGAAGAACTCGCCGTCGGCTACGATCGCGATCCGCTGGAGATCGGGTTCAACGCCAAGTATCTTCTCGACATCACCAACCAGCTTTCGGGCACGGATGCGGTGTTCATGCTGGCCGATCCCGGCTCGCCGACACTCGTGCGCGACACCGCCGGCGACGACGCGCTTTACGTTCTCATGCCGATGCGCGTCTAGACGCGCGGCTTGCGGCGCTTGACCGTCAGCCCGGAAGCGAAAGCACGGCTATCGCACCGTCTATGTCAATGCGGCCTCAAGGCAACCGGGAGCCGCAACCTGTTCTTTCACCTCCAGGGATCGCCCTGACATGGCTTCGAAGGTCTACATCGAGCGCCTCAAGCTGACGGGCTTCCGCAATTACACCAGCCAGTCGCTGACGCTCGATGAACGCCACGTGGTGCTGGTCGGCGACAATGGCGCGGGCAAGACCAATCTCATGGAAGCTGTGTCGCTGCTCACGCCCGGGCGCGGCATGCGCCGTGCGCCCTATGGCGACCTGATCAAGGCCGGGTCGGATGCCGTCGCCGGGTTTGCGGTCTTCGCCAGCCTTCAGGGCATGGCCGGATCCGTGGACATCGGCACCGGCGTGGACGGCATCGAGGAAAGCGGGTCGCGCAGGATCCGGATCAACGGTTCGCCCGTGCGCACCGCCGATGACCTGCTCGAGCATCTCAGGCTGTTGTGGCTGACGCCTGCGATGGACGGGCTGTTTACCGGACCGGCGGGCGACCGGCGGCGCTTTCTGGACCGGCTGGTGCTTTCGGTCGACCCGGCCCATGGCAGCCGTGCGCTGAGCTACGAGCGGGCGATGCGCAGCCGCAACCGGCTGCTCTCCGAGGGACGGCCGGATCCGGCCTGGCTCGACGGGCTTGAGACCCAGATGAGCGAACTCGGCGTCGCCATGGCGCTGGCGCGCAACGAGGTGGTGAAGCTGCTGTCGACGCTGATCGATGACGGACAAACCCGCAGCCCCTTTCCCGCCGCCGACCTGCGGCTCGAGGGATTTCTCGACGAGCATGCCCTGCCCTCGGCCAGCGAGATGGAAAGCGCGTTCTCCGAGATGATGCGGCAAGGCAGGGCACGCGATGCGGCTGCCGGGCGCACGCTGTCGGGCCCGCACCGGATGGACCTGGTGGTTCATCACCGCGCCAAGGCGATGCCGGCGGCCTTGTCATCGACCGGTGAGCAGAAAGCCCTGCTGATCGGCATCGTGCTGGGACATGCGCAGCTGGTGCGGCGGCTGACCGGCCACGCGCCGGTGCTGCTGCTCGACGAGGTGGCGGCGCATCTCGACGAGGGACGGCGCGCGGCGCTGTTCGATCTCATCGAGACGCTGGACTGCCAGGCCTTCATGACCGGGACAGATGCCGCAATGTTCGAAAGCCTCGGCTCACGGGGCCAGATGTTCGATGTCCGGGATGGCCGCGCCGTCGCGCGCACGTGACCGGCTCCCGTGGATGATGTGTTCCCTTCGTTCGGGCTGAACGGTAACGTGGCTTGAACAATCCCCCAGACCCCCGCAGAAGGGTGGACGACGCCATGGACGACAGCCAGCTCAATCCCGACGAGATCGCCCGGTATGCGCGCCATATCGTGCTCGCCGAGATCGGCGGGGCCGGGCAACAGAAACTCAAGGCGGCGCGTGTGCTGGTGCTCGGCGCGGGCGGACTTGGCTCCCCGGTGCTGAGCTATCTGGCTGCCGCCGGGGTCGGGACGCTGGGCGTGGTCGACGACGATGTCGTTTCCCTGTCCAACCTGCAGCGCCAGATCCTGCATGATACCGGCCATGTCGACATGGCCAAGACCGACAGTGCGGCGCGGTCGATCCGGCGGCTCAATCCGCACGTCCGCGTCGTCACGCATCCCGTCCGGCTGACATCCGACAATGCGGTCGACATCATCACTGCCTATGACATGGTGGTGGACGGCTCGGACAGTTTCGAAACGCGCTACCTGCTGGCGGACAGCTGCGAGGCGCTCGGGGTTCCGCTCGTGACTGCGGCGGTCGGGCGATTCGACGGCTCGGTCACGGTGGTTGCGCCTCACCTGGCCGATGCGGCCGGGCAGCCCTGCCCGCGGTTTCGAGACCTGTTTCCGGAACCGCCGCCGCCCGGCATGGTTCCCGCATGCGCCGAGGCCGGCGTGGTGGGGGCGCTGACCGGGGTGATCGGAACGCTGCAGGCGATGGAGGTGATCAAGCTGATCACAGGCGCGGGCGAGCCGCTGATCGGCAGGCTTCTGCTCTATGACGGGCTGGCGGCAAGTTTCAGGACCATCCGCTACAAGCGCAAGGACTGAGACCGAGAGGCCGGCGCGAGCCGGTTCCGGCCTGGGCAAGAATGCCCGGCCCGCTCAGTCCCTGAGCGGCAGGACGCGATCGGGCGGACGGTGGCCGTCGAAGAAGGTGCGGATGTTGATGATCACCTTGTCGCCCATGTCGATGCGGCCTTCGATGGTGGCCGAGCCCATGTGCGGAAGCAGCACCACCTTGCCTTCGGTGGCCAGCTTGACCAGACGCTTGTCGACCGCGGGCTCGTGTTCGAAGACGTCGAGGCCTGCGCCCGACAGACGACCCTCGCGCAGCGCCTTGATCAGCGCGTCCTCGTCGATGATGCCGCCGCGGGCGGTGTTGACGATGTAGGCGCCGGGTTTCATCAGCTCCAGCCTGCGGGCCGAGAGCAAATGGAAGGTCGCCGGAGTGGACGGGCAGTTGACCGAGACGATGTCGACCCGAGCCAGCATCTGGTCGAGGCTGTCCCAGTAGGTCGCCTCGAGCTGGTCCTCGGTGTTGGGGTCCACGCGGCGGCGGTTGTGGTAATGAATGGACAGGCCGAAAGCCCTGGCCCGGCGGGCAACCGCCGTGCCGATCCGCCCCATGCCGACAATTCCGAGGCGCTTGCCGCCGAGACGATTGCCGAGCATCCAGGTTGGCGACCAGCCCTTCCAGCTGCCGTCATTGCCGACCAGCACATTGGCCCCCTCCGTCAGGCGCCGCGGCACGGCCAGCATCAGGGCCATGGTCATGTCTGCGGTGTCGTCGGACAGAACGTTGGGCGTGTTGGTGACGGTGATGCCCTTCTTCTGCGCCGCCTCGACGTCGATGTTGTCGACACCGTTTCCGAAATTGGCGATCAGCTTCAGCTGCGGGCCGGCCTGTTCGATCAGCGCGGAATCGATCCGGTCGGTCACCGTCGGGACGAGAACGTCGGCCGACCGCATTGCAGAGACAAGTTCAGGCTGGGTACGGGCTTCATCGGTGACGTTGAGCTCTGCATCGAAAAGTTCCCGCATGCGCGTTTCCACCGCGTCGGGGAGACGGCGGGTGATGTAGACCTTCGGCTTTTTTCGATTTGACATGATTGGCAGGTCCAGCGTTGAGAGCTCTTTAACCAAACTCGGCGACAATGTTGCTTGCGTACCGCTTTTTCTAACAGACCCTCCGGGGATGACAATCCGACCGATCCGGATTGCGGGCGAAAAAGCATTGCGTTCGATGTGCCTTACCAAGGCGGCGCGGACGACAGGTGCGCGGAAAAGCCCGGCCGGCACCGCATCTCGCGACCGGCGGCGAGGCCCCAGAAACACGGCGGCGCCGTCTCCGGCGCGCCAGCAGAAAAGGTGTAAGTCATGCGTCGCCTTTCCCTTCTCGTTGCAAGCTGCCTGGTGATGGCGGCCGCCACGGTTTCCCCGCTCGCGGTTCCCGGCCTCGATGCCGCGCAGGCGCAAACCGCGGGCAAGGGACCCAGCGGACTGCCGCTGCCGCGGTTCGTGAGCCTGAAGGCCACGCGGGTGAACCTCAGGATCGGTCCGGGCCGGGATTACGCCGTCGCCTGGCTCTACACGCGACCGGGCGTTCCGATGGAAGTGATCCAGGAATACGACAACTGGCGGCGTGTGCGCGACGCCGAAGGGACGGAGGGCTGGGTCTACCAGTCGCTGCTCTCAGGCGAGCGCACCGCCATGGCTGCCCCGTGGAAGAGTGCCGCGGGCGAGGAGCAGTTCATCAACATGCATCGCGAAGCGCGGTCCAACGCCCGGATCGTCGCCCGTCTCGAACCGGGCGTGGTCGTGGAGATCAAGGCCTGCGACGGAGACTGGTGCGAGGCCAAGGCAGAGGGCGTCGAAGGTTTCGTGCCCCAGAACGAGATCTGGGGCGCCTATCCGGGCGAGGCTTTCAAGTAGGCGCGAGGCCCTCCGTTCCGGGAGCCTCAGCGCACAGCCTTCCGGCCGTTTCGAACATTCCGGAAGCTCCGAAACACCGGGCAGACCCCTGGGACCTGCCCGGATCGGGTGTCGTCAGACGATCCGCACCGCGCCCTTGGAGGCAGAGCTGGTCATGGCCGCGTAGGCCTTGAGCGCGGTGGTGACCTTACGCTTGCGCTTTTCCGTCGGCTTCCATGCATCGGCGCCGCGGGCTTCCATCGCAGCACGGCGCTCGGCCAGAACGCTGTCGGGAAGGTCCACCTTCATGACACGGTTCGGAATGTCGATGACGATGGTGTCGCCCTCTTCCACCAGACCGATGGCGCCCCCCTCAGCCGCTTCGGGCGAAATGTGACCGATGGACAGGCCGGACGAGCCACCCGAGAAGCGGCCGTCGGTGACCAGGGCGCAGACCTTTCCCAGCCCCTTGGATTTGAGGTAGCTGGTCGGGTAGAGCATCTCCTGCATGCCGGGGCCGCCGCGCGGACCCTCGTAGCGGATCAGGACGACCTGGCCGGGCTTGACCTTGCCGGTGAGGATCGCCGAGACGGCCGAATCCTGGCTTTCGAAAATGCGCGCCGGGCCGCTGAACTTGAGGATGGATTCATCGACGCCCGCGGTTTTGACGATGCAGCCGTCGAGCGCGATGTTGCCGAACAGCACGGCCAGTCCGCCGTCCTGCGAATAGGCGTGCTCCCTTGAGCGGATGACGCCGGACCTGCGGTCGAGATCAACGCCTTCCTCGTAGCGGCGCTCCTGGGAGAAAGCGGTCTGGGTCGGGACACCGCCGGGCGCTGCGGAATAGAACTTGTGGACCGCTTCCGAGTTGGTCTGGGCAATATCCCAACGCGCCAGCGCTTCCTTCATCGTGGCGGCGTGGACGGTGGGCAGCGAGCTGTCGATCAGCCCGGCGCGATCGAGTTCGCCGAGAATTCCGAAGATGCCGCCGGCGCGATGCACGTCCTCCATGTGGATGTTCTCGACCGCAGGCGCGACCTTGCACAGGACCGGAACCTTGCGGGACAACCGGTCGATATCGTCCATGGTGAAGCCGACTTCGCCCTCATGGGACGCCGCGAGCAGATGCAGCACCGTGTTGGTGGAGCCGCCCATGGAGATATCCAGCGTCATGGCGTTCTCGAAGGCGGCAAAGCTGGCGATGGAGCGCGGAAGCGCGGTCTCGTCATCCTGCTCGTAGTAGCGCCGCGCCAGATCGACGATCAGGTGACCGGCCTCGACGAAGAGCCGCTCGCGGTCCTTGTGGGTGGCGAGCGTCGAGCCGTTGCCCGGCAGCGCAAGGCCAAGGGCTTCGGTCAGGCAGTTCATGGAGTTGGCGGTGAACATGCCGGAGCAGGAGCCGCAGGTCGGGCAGGCATTCTGCTCCATGGTCATGACGTCGGCATCGGATGCGCTGTCGTCGGCGGCAAGGACCATCGCATCGACGAGATCGACGGACTTGGCGACGCCGTTCTCGAACACCACCTTGCCCGCTTCCATCGGGCCGCCGGAGACGAACACCACCGGGATGTTGAGCCGCATGGCGGCATTGAGCATGCCCGGGGTGATCTTGTCGCAGTTCGAGATGCAGACCATGGCGTCGGCGCAATGACCGTTGACCATGTACTCGACACTGTCGGCGATGACTTCGCGCGAGGGCAGCGAGTAGAGCATGCCGTCATGGCCCATGGCGATGCCGTCATCGACCGCAATGGTGTTGAACTCCTTGGCGATGCCGCCTGCCTTCTCGATCTCGCGGGCGACGAGCTGGCCGAGATCCTTGAGGTGCACGTGGCCCGGGACGAACTGGGTGAAGGAATTGACCACCGCGATGATCGGCTTGCCGAAATCTCCGTCCTTCATTCCGGTGGCGCGCCACAGGCTGCGCGCGCCTGCCATGTTGCGGCCATGGGTGGAGGTTCTCGAACGATAGGGCGGCATGCAACTCTCCTCTTGGGCTCCCGAAACAAAACCGTCAGGCGCGCATTCAGCCGCGCCTGACGGTGTGACAATGCTCTTAGCGGGAAAATGTCGGCATTTCCAGAGCGGTCGGGACGAGGCTCGGCCGGCCGGTTGCCCAGGCCGGAAATTCAGCGCTTGGGGCGGACCCGGATGACCACGTCGACATGCGTGATTTCCATGCCTTCGGGGGCTTCGGGCAGATCGGAAATCGAGATGTTGCCGACCGGGATGTCGAGCACATCGTTGGAACCGTCGACCACGAAATGGTGGTGATCGGAGACATTGGTGTCGAAATAGGTCTTGGCGGTTTCCAGCGACAGGACCCTGAGCATGCCAGCCTCGGTGAACTGGTGCAGGGTATTGTAGACGGTGGCCAGCGAGCACGGCACGCCGACACTGACGGCCTCCTCATGCAGGTCCTCGGCGGTCAGGTGACGATCGCCCTTTGCGAACAGCAAATCCGCAAGCGCAACGCGCTGCCTGGTCGGGCGAAGGCCGGCATCGCGCAAGCGCAGGGCCGATTCGCGTGCGGAGTTTTTGTGTCTCGTCGCGGAATGCATTGTCGAAACTGTCCAGACGTTCGATTTCCTTGATCCTGATATAACTTTTGTGGGCATTGCTTTCAATAGAGCGGCCGCGACTGTGACTTTCCGTAGCGTCGCCTCTTTCGTTCACAGGCCGCATCCGGTATTCGACATGCCTCGCGAGGCCGGTTTCACCGGACGCCGCTGGTATGTTAGCGTGGATTGATAATTCGGCTGGCATTGGGATCGATGACAAGGGCCGCACGGAGAGACGGCGAACCGGGAGACGCATTTTACATGGTCGACAGGCAATCAAGCTTCACCTACGACGAAATCATCAAATGTGCCGAGGGCGAATTGTTCGGCCCGGGAAATGCGCAGTTGCCGCTGCCGCCGATGCTGATGGTGCACAGGATCACCGACATCTCGGAAACCGGCGGCGAATTCGACAAGGGCTACCTGCGGGCCGAGTTCGACATCACGCCCGACCTCTGGTTCTTCCCCTGCCACTTCAAGGGCAATCCGGTGATGCCCGGCTGCCTGGGGCTGGACGGGATGTGGCAGCTGACCGGCTTCTACTTGGGCTGGCTGGGCGAACAGGGCCGCGGCATGGCGCTTTCGACCGGCGAGGTGAAGTTCAAGGGCATGGTGACGCCTGAGGTCAAGCTGCTCGAGTACGGCATCGATTTCAAGCGCGTGATGCGCGGCCGGCTGGTGCTCGGCATCGCGAACGGCTGGCTGAAGGCGGATGGCGAAACCATCTACAATGCCACGGATCTGCGCGTCGGCCTTGCTAAGGACAAAACCGCCTGACACTTCCCGGGTGAACCCAGCAACCAGGACCCGCCACTCGAAAGGGCAATCAAATGAGACGAGTCGTCGTCACGGGCATGGGGATCGTATCCTCCATCGGCAACAATGCGGCAGAGGTGACCGAATCGCTGCGCAACGCCAAATCCGGCATCAGCTTCAGCCAGGACTTCGCCGATCACGGCTTCCGCAGCCAGGTCTGGGGCTCGCCGTCACTCGACCCCACCGAACTGGTCGACCGGCGCGCGATGCGGTTCCTTTCGCGCGGCGGCGCGTGGAACCATGTCGCCATGCAGCAGGCGATCGACGATGCCGGGCTCGAAGAGGACCAGATCACCAACGAGCGCACCGGCATCGTGATGGGGTCGGGCGGCCCCTCGACGCGGACGCTGATCGACGCGGCGGACACGACCCGCAAGAACGGCAGCCCGAAGCGGATCGGACCCTTCGCGGTGCCCAAGTCGATGTCGTCAACGGCTTCGGCAACGCTTGCGACCTGGTTCAAGATCCACGGCGTGAACTACTCGATCTCCTCGGCCTGCTCGACCTCGGCCCATTGCATCGGCAATGCGGCGGAACTGATCCAGTGGGGAAAGCAGGACATGATGTTCGCCGGCGGACACGAGGATCTCGACTGGACCATGTCGAACCTGTTCGACGCGATGGGCGCGATGTCGTCGAAGTACAACGAGGACGCGCCGGGAACGGCATCGCGCGCCTATGACACGAGCCGCGACGGCTTCGTCATCGCCGGCGGCGCCGGCGTTCTGGTGCTCGAGGAACTGGAGCACGCCAAGGCGCGCGGCGCAAAGATCTATGCCGAACTGACCGGCTATGGCGCGACGTCGGACGGCTACGACATGGTGGCTCCATCGGGCGAGGGCGCGGTGCGCTGCATGCGCCAGGCACTGGCGACCGTCGAGGGCAAGGTCGACTACATCAACACCCACGGCACATCGACGCCGGTGGGCGATTCGAAGGAAATCGGCGCGATCCGCGAAGTCTTCGGCCAGGACATGCCGCACATTCAGTCGACAAAATCACTGACCGGCCATTCGCTGGGCGCCGCCGGCGCCCAGGAAGCGATCTATTCGTTGTTGATGATGAAGGAGGGCTTTATCGGGGAAAGCGCTCATATCACCGATCTCGATCCGGAATTCGACGGCGTTCCGATCGTGCGCAACCGGATCGACGATGCCAGGATCGACACCGCCCTGTCGAACTCCTTCGGCTTTGGCGGAACCAACGCGACGCTGGTCTTCCAGCGGCATGATCGTTGAACGGGAACCGGGGGAAAGACATGATCGGGGGACAGAAATGGAAGCGCTGATGAAGGGCAAACGCGGCCTCATAATGGGCGTCGCCAATGACCACTCCATCGCCTGGGGGATTGCCAAGCAGCTGGCAGATGCCGGAGCGGAACTGGCGTTCACCTACCAGGGCGAAGGCTTTGGCCGCCGGGTAAGGCCGCTTGCCGAAAGCCTGGGTTCGAAACTGGTGCTTCCCTGCGATGTCGAGGACATCGCAACCGTCGACGCAGTTTTCGAAACGCTGAAAGCCGAATGGGGCAAGATCGACTTCGTTGTCCATGCCATCGGGTTCTCCGACAAGAGCGAGCTCAAGGGCCGCTATGCCGACGTGACCACGCGGGCAAACTTCTCCCGCACGATGGTGATCTCCGCCTACTCGTTCACGGAGGTGGCGCAGCGCGCCGCACCCTTGATGAGCGACGGCGGGTCGATCCTGACGCTGACCTATGGCGGTTCGATGCGGGTCATGCCCAATTACAACGTGATGGGCGTAGCCAAGGCCGCACTCGAGGCCATGGTGCGCTATCTGGCAGCCGACTACGGCCAGGACGGCATCCGGGTCAACGCGATTTCGGCAGGCCCGGTCCGGACGCTCGCGGGTGCAGGCATCGGCGACGCGCGCGCCATGTTCAACTTCCAGAAGAAGAACGCACCGCTCAGGCGCACCGTCGACATCGGCGACGTCGGCAAGTCGGCGCTCTACCTGCTCTCGGACCTGAGTTCGGGCGTGACCGGCGAGATCCATTACGTCGATTCGGGCTTCAACATCACCTCGATGCCGATCGTCTCGGAACTCAATAAGGCCGACGAGGGGTAGTTTTCCCGCCCGGCCTGCAAACAGACACGGAAAAAACCCCGGATCGGCCGATCCGGGGTTTTTTGTTCACAGGCGGTTCGGAAAAGTATCCCCGAAACCAGTCCACGGGACTGACTTCTCCATGGGGACGGTCGGCTCCTCACTCCTCGAAAACGAGCCCGTCGGGGTCGGCGCCCAGATCCTTGAGCGCGGCGTTCACGCTTTCGACCATCGCGTCGGGGCCGCAGACATAGAATTTTTCCGATGTGCTGCCGACCAGGCGCTGGAGCATCTGCTTGTCGATGCGGCCATGCTCGAACCCGTCCTTGTCTTCCTTGCTCAGAACATAGATCACCTCAAGGCCCGGCATCGCGTCGAACTCGTTCCTGAGGATGATGTCGGCCTCGCGCTTGTTGGCGAAGATCAGCCTGTGACCGGAAAGCTCGCCGCGGTCCCGCAGCATCCTCAGGATCGCGATAAAGGGCGTGACGCCGGCGCCGCCGGCGATGAAGGTGCCCTTTCCCTTGTACTCGATGGTGCCCCAGGGGTCACCGACAATGAAGCTGTCGCCCTGCTTCAGGGTGCCGATCTGTTCGGTCAGCCCGTCATGCTCGGGATAGATCTTGATCGTGAACTGAAGGTGCTCCCAGGCCGGAAGCGACGTGAAGGTGAAGGGATGCCCTGCATCGCGCCAGCCCTCCCGGTCGATGCCCACCTCTGCGGCCTGCCCCGGCGTGAACTCGAAACCCTCCGGCTTCTCGAAGGTGAACTGGCGAACGTCGTGTGTGACATTCTCGATCCTCGAAATGGCAAGCTTGTGGCCCATGTCATTGCTCCGTGTTTGTTTGCAGGCCAATGCGCAAACGCAGGGATTGTTCCGGCATGCGACGACGTCGTCCTTTGCCGGGATCCTGGTCCCATCGAACGTCGACCCCGGCATGACCCGTTCGGACAAGAAGATCGACAGGCCGGGCGATCCCTATTCGCTCGCCTTCCCGATTTCCTGCTCCGGATCCTCCAGGTATTTTTCCGGATCCTTGTCGACAACCCTGACACCGGTCAGATGGGCACACTGGAAGGCAAGGAACCGGACGGCCAGTTCATGGCGCAGTTCGAAGGAGGCGTGGCGGCGAAAATCGGCGAGCCCTTGCCGTTCTTCCTCGCCCAGATGATGACTGTTGGCCACGTTGCACTCCGCCACGGCCGCAAACCAGTCCTTGGAGCCGACCCTGTGCTTCTCCACTTCCTCGCCGGTATCGCGGATGTCGTTGTGATCATCGATCGCGTCCTCCGTCTCGTCGTCGGCACTGTCCGCATCCGCGGCGCCTTTTCCGAGCTTCAAGAGTTCGGGATAGAAGTACCGCTCTTCTGCCTCGGCGTGGGAATCGAGAAGCGCCTTCAGGCGCCCCCAGACCGCGCTCAGTGCCTCCACGTCGCTTGGATCTATCTCTTCCAGTGCGGCGAACAAGCGGCGTTGCTCGGCGTGGTCGTCAAGAATGAGCTGGGTGATGTCCATGATGTGCCTCCCCGGATGGGTTGATGAAATGACGGCTTCGCCGTCGGGAAACTTGAAGCGCGCGCCCCTAACAAACTCTCCGTCCGTCGATCATCCAAGCGGGGGTTTCCGCTACCGGCTTGCAGGCGCCACCGGAATTTCTCCCGGACACCCTGCGGGGTTGACCGACCTGAACGGCATAATCCTTCCTGGGGCCTTTCAAATCAGAATGGCCCACAGCAGGTAATGAACCGAAGGCCGATTTGGTTCCTTCGGCTTCGGGCCAAGCGAATTGGCGATGGCCGCGACGAGCCGGTGGAGCTTCCGATGATCGTGGGCCCGCTCAATGTCCTGCCGGAGCAGCATTCCACCCGTCCCGATCCGGATCCGGCGAGCGGCCGCCCCCCCCGGTTCAGCCGAAGCGGGCCCGCCAGATCCCGTGGCGGGCACGGTCCCGGGCATCGTAGGCTTCCAATGCCGCGTTCGCATCCGGAACGCCGGACATCGCCTCGATCGGAAAGCCGGGCAGGGGCGCTCCCCCGAGTGCCGCGAGCCGCAGCGTGTACCAGGCGGTCACAGCGCCCGCGCGCGGGCTCTCGAAACGCGGGAACTCCGGATCGGAGCCACGGCCTGCCGCCCACTCTCCCGGCAGGTCCGGAGCGACAACGAGCGGGCGTGCAAGGCCGACCATGTCGAGCGTTCCCTCCCGGACCGCTTCGGCAGCCTGGCGGTACGTCTTGAAGCCGCCGACGGCGGCCAGGGGCTTTTGCGTCCGTTCGCGAATGCTTCGGGCGAAGTCGAGAAAATACGGCTCTCCCGGACGACCGCCGCCCGAGGACCTGGCGCCCGGAAAATAGGTGCCGCCCGAGATCTCGATCAGATCGACGGACGTCTCGTCGAGCATGCGGATCACTTCGGCGGATTCCCTTTTCGAAAAGCCGCCATCGATGCGATCGGTGGCATTGAGCTTGACCGCGACCGGGAAGGTGCTGCCGACGGCTGCGCGCACTGCGGCAATGGTGTCGATCAGGAGCCGGGCCCTGTTCTCAAGGCTGCCGCCCCATCGATCCGAGCGGCGATTGAAGAGCGGCGAGAGAAACTGCGACAGCAAGAACCCGTGGGCGGCATGAACCTGGACGCCGGTGAAGCCGAACGCCTGCGCTCTTGCCGCGCCATGCGCAAAAAGGGCCGGCAACTGCTTGATGTCGCCCGGCGACAGCTCCCCGCATTCAAGGCCGTCCAAGCCCAGCTTGGAAGGGCCGCGCGGAGTGCCGAGCGGCGCATAGCTCAGCGCACCGGCATGACCGAGCTGGGCCCAGAGCCCGGCACCGTTTGCAGTTCCGGCTGCGGATAGGCGGGCGAACATCTTCATGTCGGAGTCCGCTGCAACAACGAGGTTGCCCGGTTTCTCAAGTGCATGCGGATCGCTTTGAACTTCACCGATGATGGACGCGGCAGCGCCGCCATCCGCCCAACGCCGATAGAGCGCAATCTGCGCTTCGGAGGGATTGCCCGCGCCGTCTCCGAGGGAATCCGACATGGCGGACTTGAGAATGCGGTTCTTCAGCACCACCCCGCAGGGGAGCGCCAGCGGCGAGCCGAGATCAGTCCCGGGTTTGTTCTGTGGTTCGGTATCCGGCAACAGCAACTCCCCATGTCCCTATCCCAGTGTCAGGCAAACCATCTGCGAGATCAAATCGTGACGGCAGAAAAGAAGAACCCCGCAGGCTCGCGCCTACGGGGTTCAACAAAAACACGGATCTGTGTGTCAGGCCAATCAGCCGGGCTTATTCGTCGCCGGTGATTTCCTTGCCGGTTTCCTGATCGACGACCTTCATCGACAGGCGGACCTTGCCGCGTTCGTCGAAGCCGAGGAGCTTGACCCAGACCTTCTGGCCTTCCTTGACCACGTCGGAGGTCTTGGCGACACGCTCGCTCGCGAGCTGCGAGATGTGGACCAGGCCGTCCTTGGGGCCGAAGAAGTTCACGAAGGCGCCGAAATCGGCAACCTTGACCACGGTGCCCTCATAGATCACGCCGACTTCAGGCTCGGCGACAATCGAGTGGATCCACTTCTTGGCGGCCTCGATTTCCTTGCCCGAGGACGAGGCGATCTTGATGGTGCCGTCGTCGTCGATGTTGATCTTGGCGCCGGTCTTTTCGACGATCTCGCGGATGATCTTGCCGCCGGTGCCGATCACGTCACGGATCTTGTCGACCGGGATGTTCATGACTTCGATGCGCGGGGCGAACTCGCCCAGCTGACCGCGGCTCTCAGACAGGGCGTTGCCCATTTCGCCGAGGATGTGCAGGCGGCCGCCCTTGGCCTGGCCAAGCGCGATCTGCATGATTTCCTCTGTGATGCCATCGATCTTGATGTCCATCTGCAGGGCGGTGATGCCGTCGGCGGTGCCGGCGACCTTGAAGTCCATGTCACCCAGGTGATCCTCGTCGCCGAGAATGTCGGAGAGAACGGCAAACTGTTCGCCTTCCTTGATCAGGCCCATGGCGATGCCGGCGACCGGCTTGGCAAGCGGCACGCCCGCATCCATCAGCGCCAGCGATGTGCCGCAGACGGTGGCCATCGAGGACGAACCGTTCGATTCGGTGATCTCGGAGACGACGCGCAGCGTGTAGGGGAACTGCTCAGCAGACGGCATCATCGGGTGGATGGCGCGCCAGGCGAGCTTGCCGTGGCCGATCTCGCGGCGACCGGGGGAACCGGTGCGGCCGGTCTCGCCGACCGAATAGGGCGGGAAGTTGTAGTGCAGCATGAAGGTGGCCTTGTAGGTCCCCGTCAGGCTGTCGACATACTGCTCGTCCTCACCGGTGCCGAGCGTGGCAACGACGATGGCCTGGGTCTCGCCGCGGGTGAACAGCGCCGAGCCGTGGGTGCGCGGCAGCAGGCCGACTTCGGAGACGATCGGGCGCACGGTTTCGAGATCGCGACCGTCGATGCGGCTCTTGGTCTCGAGGATGGCGCCGCGGACGACCTTGGCCTGCAGCGACTTGAAGACGGCGCCGATGACTTCCGACGGATAGCGGGGCTCTTCGCCCTCGGCCGGTGCGAAATGCGCCTTGACCTTGTCCTTGACCGCGTCGATGGCGTTGTAGCGGGCGGCCTTGTCGGTGTTCTCATAGGCCTTGCGCAGGTCGCCTTCGCACATCGAAAGCATTTCGGCCTCGAGTTCCGAATGATCGGGGGCTTCGAATTCGCGCGGCTCCTTGGCTGCCGCTTCGGCAAGCTTGATGATCGCATCGATGACCGGCTGGAAGGCCTTGTGGCCGAACATCACGGCGCCGAGCATCACATCCTCGGCCAGTTCCTTGGCTTCGGATTCAACCATCAGGACTGCGTCGTTGGTGCCGGCGACGACGAGGTCGAGGGCGCTCTCGGGCATTTCGTCGACATGCGGGTTGAGCACATAGTCGCCGTTGATGTAGCCGACGCGGGCACCTGCGATCGGGCCCATGAAGGGGATGCCGGAGATGGTCAGCGCAGCCGAGGCCGCGACCATGGCGAGCACATCCGGGTTGTTTTCAAGGTCATGCTGCAGAACGGTGATGATGATCTGCGTGTCGTTCTTGTAGCCATCGGGGAACAGCGGGCGGAGCGGACGGTCGATCAGACGCGAAGTCAGCGTCTCGTTCTCGCTCGGACGGCCTTCGCGCTTGAAGTAGCCGCCGGGGATCTTGCCGGCCGCATAGGTCTTTTCCTGGTAGTTGACGGTCAGGGGAAAGAAGTCCTGGCCGGGCTTGGGCGACTTTGCCGAAACGACGGTGGCGAGCACGGTGGTCTCGCCATAGGAGGCGATGACGGCGCCATCTGCCTGGCGGGCAACCTTGCCGGTTTCCAGGGTGAGCGGACGGCCGCCCCATTCAATCTCGACCTTGTGGGTATCGAACATGTCTTGTCCTTCATATGCGGAGTGCAGTGCCGGCCGCCTCGGGCAGCCGCGCGGTGCGCACTCCGTTTGTTTTGGCACATCACGGGCAAGACAGCGGGAGGCTTTGTGGCTCTGGAAACCCGCACAGCGCGTGCGGCCAAAGCATCCGGCAATCCTGCCCCATGACGGGCTCTTGAGTGTGTCCGTGACCCTTTTTCGGGTCCGGCGGACGGTTATGGCGCTTTGACCGGTTCCAGCCGGCAGGCGTGCGCCTTGACGCCAAGGCCCTGCAACAGGGCCTTGAAAGGCGATCCGGCGGACAGGGCTTCCGCCCCGCCCGCCGGTTCGATGCTTAGCGGCGGATGCCCAGACGGGCGATCAGCTCTGCGTAGCGCTCGTGGTTCTTGCCCTTGACGTAATCAAGCAGCGAACGGCGCGTGGACACCATCTTCAACAGCCCGCGCCGTGAATGGTTGTCCTTCTTGTTGCCCTTGAAGTGTTCGGTCAGGTTGTTGATCCGTTCGGTCAGGATCGCAACCTGGACTTCCGGAGAACCGGTGTCGCCGGGCTTGGTGGCGTATTCTTCGATCAGCGCAGCCTTGCGCTCAGCAGTAATCGACATCGTCATATCCTTTCGTGTCGGATGGGAATGGCGCCCGCTGCCGGGATGTCGTCCAGCAGGGGCCTCGAAATGCCGCAACGGCCCGCCTTGCGGACCAAGGCAGTGCGACGGCCGGGCTATAGGCCAAAATCACCCGAATTGAAAGGAAAATATGCTGCAATCCGGAAAGCTCCAATTCGATGGGAACCGCCGGAAGACCGCCTGCCCGTGATTTTCGCCGCCGCAGCCCGGATCGGGCCGTTGCGACGAGGCCGTTCAGCAGCCGCGCTTCACGTAGGCGTCGGGCACGGCCTCCCGCCAGGCGACCGAGCCCGCATCTGCCTCGCTGAGATAGGGACCGTCGGCGACACAGTAGAAGCCGTTGCGAAAGCCCTCGACACCGGTGGTGTTGAGAATGCGCGAACCGGCACCGCCTCCGACCATGATCCCGCCGAGATCATTCAGGGTTCCCGCAGCCGCCGACCGATTGGTCGAGCAGCCGAGAATGATGTACCAGCCGCAGCCGTTGCGATCATAGCCGGGACTTTGCGCCAGCGCCGGCGTGATGGTGCCGGCCGAGACAATGGCCACAATGGCCAAAGCTGCGGCAGTGCATAGTTTTTTCATGACTGCTTCCCCCGATCACCCTGCCGCGGGCTCGCTTCCCGCGGGTCTGGCGATCAGTCTGCCCCCCTGGACGGCCAAAGGCAAGTCATGCCGGGTAGAGAGGATCAGGCCTTGAAGACGCGCCGGGGGCGGAATTCGCCGGCGGCCACCTCGCCGATTGCCACGAGTTCGCCGGCCGCGAAGGCGCAGGCGTCATCGGTGGCAACGGGCGCATCACGCCCCCTCAGGATGATCGGATTGCCCATCCGCAGCCGATGCGCCTGGTCGCCGGAGATGTCGATGCGCGGCAACGCCGCAAGCGCTTCGCCCGCGGGCATCAGAAACGCGTCCAGTGCTGACAGCCGCTCGGCCTCGTCCTCGATCTCTTCAAGAGCGGTGAGATCGGCAAGAGGCACCATCTGGGCTTCATCGAAGGGCGCCACCATCGTGCGCCTGAGCGCGGAGATGTGACCGTAGCAGCCGAGGTCACGGCCGAAATCACGCGCCAGCGCGCGCACATAGGTCCCCTTGCCGCACTCAACCTCGAAAACCGCGTGATCGCGGTCCGGGCAGCCCAGCAATGTCAGGCGATGGATCTCGACCTCGCGGGACGGGATCTCGACGACTTCGCCGTCGCGCGCCATGTCGTAGGCGCGCTCGCCGGCGATCTTGACGGCCGAGAATGCCGGCGGGACCTGTTCGATCACGCCGGTGTAGTCGGGCAGAATAGCCTCGATTGCTGCTTGGTCCGGGCGCTGATCGGAGTTTGCCGTCACCTGCCCCTCGAGATCGTCGGTGTTGCGCTGCTCACCCCAGGCGACGGTGAACTCGTAGACCTTCCGGCCGTCCATGACGTAAGGAACGGTCTTGGTGGCTTCGCCGAGCGCAATCGGAAGCATGCCCGAAGCCAGCGGATCGAGCGTTCCGGCATGGCCGGCCTTGTCGGCCTTGAAAAGCCACTTGATCTTGGAGACGGCCTCGGTGGACCCGAAGTCCCAAGGCTTGTCGAGCACCAGCCAGCCCGAAACGGGCCTGCCCTTCTTCTTTCCGCGACGGCCCATATCAGCTGTTCTCCGACCCGCCGTCGGGACCCCGGTCGCTGTCGTCCTCGTCATCATTGTCGAGATCGCGCGCGACTTCCGGAGAGCGCAGCAGCGCATCGATCTTCGAGTAGTTGTCAAAGCTCGTGTCATCGCGGAAGCGGAGTTCAGGCATATATTTCATCTGCCTGATCAAGGGTGAAATCCGGCCGCGGAGGTACCGCGCATGCTTGTTCAGCGCGGCAATCGTGGCCGCGTGATCGGTCTGGCCGAGCGGGGTGACATAGGCCGTCGCGATCTTGAGATCGGGCGACATGCGCACCTCGGAGACCGAAATGACGGTGTTCTCGATCAGCGGATCGCGGACATCGCCGCGCTGCAGCACCTGCGTGATGGCGGCGCGAACCTGTTCGCCGACACGAAGCATGCGCTGCGAGGGGGCGGAGGATGTGGGCTTGGGCATGGAAATCCACCCTGTGTTGCGGACAAGCCTGTCCGGAAAGGCGGCAAAGGGAAACGGCCCGGCGCCTCACGCGCCGGGCAAATCTCCGATCAAAGCGTACGCGTGACGTGCTCCACGCGGAAACACTCGATGACGTCGCCTGCGCGGATGTCCTCGTAGTTCTCGAAGGCCATGCCGCATTCCTGGCCGCCATTGACCTCGGCCACTTCGTCCTTGAAGCGCTTGAGGGTCTTGAGCTTGCCTTCGTGAATGACGACGCCGTCGCGGATCAGGCGGACGCCTGCGCCACGCTCGACCTTGCCTTCGGTCACGCGGCAACCGGCCACCTTGCCGACCTTGGTGATGTTGAACACCTCCAGGATCTCGGCATTGCCGAGGAAGGTTTCGCGGCGCTCCGGCGAGAGCATGCCCGACATCGCCGCCTTCACGTCATCAACGAGATCGTAGATGATGTTGTAGTAGCGGATCTCGACACCTTCGCGCTCGGCCGCATCGCGGGCCTGCTTGTTGGCGCGGACGTTGAAGCCGATGATCGCCGCACCCGAAGCTTCGGCGAGCGAGATGTCGGATTCGGTGATGGCGCCGGCAGCCGAATGGATGATGCGCGCGCGCACCTCGTCGGTGCCGAGCTTCTCGATCGCGCCGGCAATGGCCTCGATGGAGCCCTGGACGTCGCCCTTGACCAGAAGCGGGAACTCCTGGCTGCCGGTGTCCTGCAGCTGGGTCATCATCTGCTCGAGCGAACCGCGCGAGCCGCTCTGGCGCGCCGCCGCCTTGTCGCGGGCAAGCCGCTGGCGGTATTCGGCGATCTCGCGGGCGCGGGATTCGTTCTCGACGACTGCGAAGCGGTCGCCTGCCTGCGGCGTGCCCTGAAGCCCGAGGATCTCCACCGGAGAAGCGGGGCCTGCCTCCTTGACCTGCTCGCCGCGGTCGTTGACCAGGGCACGCACGCGGCCCCACTGGTCACCCGCAACGAGAATCTCGCCGGGATGCAGCGTACCGGTCTGGACCAGCACGGTGGCGACCGAACCACGGCCGCGATCGAGCTTGGCCTCGACGACAACGCCCTCGGCGGTGCGGTCGGGATTGGCCTTCAGATCGAGAAGCTCGGCCTGAAGCAGGATCGCATCGAGCAGCTTGTCGAGGTTGAGCTGCTTGGTCGCGGAAACCTCCACGTCCAGCACTTCACCGCCCATGGATTCGACGAACACCTCGTGCTGAAGCAGGTCCGTGCGCACCTTGTTGGCGTCGGCGGCCGGCTTGTCCATCTTGTTGATGGCGACAATGATCGGCACATTGGCCGCCTTGGCGTGATTGATGGACTCGATCGTCTGCGGCATCACGGCGTCGTCGGCCGCGACCACCAGAATGGCGATGTCGGTTGCCTGCGCGCCACGTGCGCGCATTGCGGTGAAGGCGGCGTGGCCCGGCGTGTCGATGAAGGTGATCAACTGACCGTTCTTCTCGACCTGATAGGCGCCGATATGCTGGGTGATGCCGCCGGCCTCGCCGGAAACCACGTTCGCATCGCGAATGGCGTCAAGCAGCGAGGTCTTGCCGTGGTCGACATGGCCCATGATGGTGACGACCGGAGGACGCGGAACGGTCTCGCCGCCTTCGTCCTCGACATTGAAGATGCCAAGCTCGACATCGGACTCCGAAACGCGACGGACAGTGTGTCCGAACTCGCCGGCGATGATTTCAGCCAGGTCGGCGTCGATGACGTCGCCGGGCTTCATCATCTGGCCTTCCTTCATCAGGTACTTGATCACGTCGACCGACCGCTCGGCCATGCGCTGCGAGAGTTCCTGAATGGTAATGGTCTCGGGCAGCGTGACTTCACGCATCACCTTCTCGCGCGGCTCCTGGGACATCGAGCGACGCATCTTCTCCTGACGGCGGCGCATGGCCGAAAGCGAACGGCCGCGCGAGTTGCCATCATCGTTGAGTGCTGCGGTCAGCGTCAGCTTGCCGCGGCGTCGGTCGTCCTCGCCCTTGGTCCGGCTCGGCTTTGGCGTTTCCGGCCGGGTGACCTTGGAACCGGGACGGGCCGGACCGCCCGAGCGGGGCGACGTTTCGGCGTCGGCATCGCGGCGGCGGCCGCGAGCAGCGGCATCCTCGGGAGACAGAGGTGCCGCAGCCTCGAGGCCGGCAACGTCCGGGACCTGTTCAGGCTCGGGCTCGTTCGTCTTGTTTTCCTCAGCTTCCTTGGCAAGGCGCGCCTCTTCCTCGGCGCGGCGCTTTGCCTCTTCTGCTTCCTCGGCCTTGCGGCGGGCATCTTCCTCGGCGCGGCGCGCGGCTTCCTCTTCGGCGCGCTTGCGCTCCTCGATGTCGCGGACGCGGCTGTCCTGGAGCGCGCGGCGGCGGGCCTCGACCTCGCTGGCCGACAATTCATTGAGCACGACCCCGCCGCGGGCGGGCGCCGCCGGTGCGGCAGGCGCCGGTGCGGGCTTGTCCGCCGGCTTCTCCGGTTCCGGAGCCTTGCGCGGCTTGAGGGTTATCGGCTGCGCCGGCTTGTCGTCCTCGGGACGGTTGATGCGGCGCTTGCGCGTTTCCACCACCACCGCCTTGGTCCGGCCACGGCCCATCTCCTGACGCACCATCCCCTGCTCGACGGAGGGCCGCTTCAGCGAGAAGGTCTTCTTGCCGGTAACACTGATTGTCTTGTCGTCTTTGCTGTCGCTCATTCCGTATCCGTTTCCGCGGAAGCCTCGTTGCGCGCCTGTGCGCAACGGCTTCGTAATCGATCGCCTCCGGGCGGTCTTGCCCGTTAGCCCGCTTTCAGTCGGCGCCTTTCTCAGGCCCGTATCTGTAGCGCGCAAGTCCTATTGCGCGTTTCACTACACCCTCACCGGCCTGCCCCGCAAGCGCGGCGGCATGGATAAACGCGCCTTCGCCCATGGCAGCCGACAATTCTTCGGCCGAAAACAGCCTGAAGACCGGAATCTCAGCCTGCCTGTCACCCCTGGCCTGCGCCGTATTGGCCTGCCGCAGCTTGCGGATGCCGTCCTCGGCCGCGTCCGTTGCATGCATCAAGGCAATTGCTGCTCCGGACCGGACGGCCTCTTCGACCTTTCCGGAACCGGTAATGAACTGGCCCGATTTCCGAGCCATGTTCATCATACCCAAAAGGCCGGCACAAAGCAGCCCCTCGACGGCATCTGCAAGATCGGGCGAGACGCTGACTTTCGCTTTCAGCGCCCGCCCAAAGAGATTGCGCCTGACCGCAAGCTCGACCTTTTCGCGCTCGGCGGTCACCCAGCATCCCCTGCCGGGCAGATTGAGGCGCAGATCCGGGACAACCTGCCCATCGGGGCCGGCCACGAAACGCAGCAGGCTCTCCGGCTGGCCGCGTTCACGGGTGACGATGCACATCCGGTCGTTCACGGGCTCGATCCTGACCTTCACTGACACACCCCCTGGACGCGAAAGCGCCTCAGGCGGTCTCGCCGCCGCTTTCCGCAGGCGCCTCGGTTTCTTCAACCGCCTCGCCTTCGTCCTCACCGGCTTCCTCGGCCTGAAGCTCCTCCTCGGTGATCCAGCCGACCGCAAGGCGGGCGGTAAGGATCATCGATTCGGCCTCGGCACGGCTGATGTCCATGCCGCTGAACAGTCCGTCGAAACGCTTGGTTTCGCCGTCCTTGCGTTCGGACCAGCCGGTCAGATCATCGACAGCGCAGCCGGCAAAGTCCTCAAGCGTCTTGATGCCGTCCTCGCCCAGCGCCACCATCATCGCGGTGGTTATTCCGGGAACCGAGCGCAGCTCATCCTCGACGCCCAGTTCCTTGCGCTTGGCGTCCAGCTCGGCCTCGATCCGGTCGAGATATTCACGGGCGCGGGTCTGCAGCTCTTCGGCGGTCTCGTCGTCGAAGCCTTCGATCGCGGTGATTTCGCCGAGATCGACATAGGCCACTTCCTCGACCTGGCTGAAGCCTTCGGAGGCCAGCACCTGGCCGACCATCTCGTCGACATCAAGCGCTTCCATGAACAGCTGCGTGCGGTCGTTGAATTCCTTCTGGCGGCGCTGGCTTTCCTCTTCCTCGGTCAGGATGTCGATGTCCCAGCCGGTGAGCTGCGAGGCAAGACGCACGTTCTGGCCGCGACGGCCGATGGCCAGCGACAGCTGCTCGTCGGGCACCACCACTTCAATGCGCTCGGCGTCCTCGTCAAGCACCACCTTGGCAACTTCGGCCGGCTGCAGCGCATTGACGATGAAGGTTGCCGGCGACGGCGACCACGGAATGATGTCGATCTTCTCGCCCTGAAGCTCGCCGACCACCGCCTGAACGCGGGAGCCGCGCATACCGACGCAGGCGCCGACCGGATCGATCGAGGAGTCGTTCGAGATCACGGCGATCTTGGCGCGCGAGCCGGGGTCGCGGGCGACCGAACGGATCTCGATGATGCCATCGTAGATTTCCGGCACTTCCATGGTGAAAAGCTTGACCATGAACTGGGGATGGGTGCGCGACAGGAAGATCTGCGGACCGCGCTGCTCGCGGCGGACGTCATAGACATAGGCACGGATGCGGTCACCGTAGCGGAAGGCTTCGCGCGGGATGGTCTCGTCGCGCCGGACGATGCCTTCGCCGCGGCCAAGATCGACAATGACGTTGCCGTATTCGACGCGCTTGACCGTGCCGTTGACGACTTCGCCGATACGATCCTTGTATTCGTCGTACTGGCGGTCACGCTCGGCCTCGCGGACCTTCTGGACGATCACCTGCTTGGCGGACTGGGCGGCAATGCGGCCAAAATCCATCGGCGGCAGCGGATCGGCAATGAAATCGCCAAGCTGGGCGTCGGGGTTGCGGTCGCGCGCCAGCATCAGCGGGATCTGGGTGGAGTAGTCCTCGGCATGCTCGACGACTTCGAGCAGGCGCTGCAGGCGGATTTCGCCGGTCTTGGCATTGATGTCGGCGCGGATGTTGGATTCCGATCCGTAGCGCGAGCGCGCCGCCTTCTGGATCGCGTCGGCCATCGCGGCGATGACGATTTCGCGGTCGATGGATTTTTCCCGCGCAACCGCATCGGCGATCTGAAGAAGCTCAAGCCTGTTTGCACTGACTGCCATGTCTGTCTCCATATGTCGGACCATCGTTCCGGTCCGCTGATGTTTGGGTCCGGAACCACGGACCCGATTGAATGCCGGCGCCGTGACGGCGCGGCGATTTTCGGTCTCAGGCGGGGTCTTCGCCCTGCGATGCATCCGCCCCATCGTCATTGGCCGCTTCCCGCTGCGCCTTCGCAGCCTTGTCGGCGCGCAGCGATTCGCGGATCAATTCGTCGGTCAGAACCAGCTTGGCCTCGGCCAGGGCCGAAAACGGAATATCGGCGCGGTTCTCCTCGCCATACACCGGCTGGTCGCGCTCCACGGTGAAGCCCTCATCCGTCACATCGCGTATGAAGCCGCGGAAGCGCTTGCGCCCGTTGATCAGAACCGATGCGTCGCAGCGCGCCAGATGCCCTTCCCAGCGGATGAAATCCGACTTGCGCACCAGCGGCCGATCGATGCCGGGGGACGAGATTTCCAGGTGATAGGCCTTTTCCACCGGATCCTCGACATCAAGCACCGGCGAAATCGCGCGCGAGGCCGCCTCGCAGTCCTCGACCGTCATGGAACCGTCGCCGCGCTCGGCCATGATCTGCAAAGTCAGGCCGTTCTGTCCCGACAACCGCACGCGAACAAGCCGCATGTCGATGGACGCCAGAACCGGCTCGACGATCTCCGCAATACGGGCATCGACACCGGTTTCGGTGACCAGTCTAGGCTCTTCAATTGGTTCGGCGCTGTCGTTCATCGGACGGTGTTCCGGTCTCTGGGTCTGGCTCATCTGGTCCGAGGCAATAAAAAAGAGCGGGTCCTCGCGGGCCCACCCTTGCTCGTACGATCAAGAATTTGGAAACGATATAGCGCGATTTGGCCCGGCGGGCAAGTTGTTTAACTTTTTCGCACGATCGGCCGGGTCTTGGCGCGTTCCTGCCGGACCGGATCAGGAACTGCGGACGAAGGCGAGATATGCAGGTGTGCGGCCTTCGCGGATCGCCTTCGCCTCATAGCGGGTGCCGGGCCAGCCATCCCACGGATTTCGCCAGTCATCGGCACGTTCCGCTGTCCATTCAAACGCCGGATGAGCGGCGATGTGAGCGAGCGTCCAGTTCACGTAGGTGTCGATGTCGGACGCAAAGCAGAAGCGGCCGCCGGGCTTGAGCACGCGTGCGAAACGGTCGAGGTTGACCGGGGTCACGAAACGGCGCTTCCAGTGCTTCTTCTTGGGCCAGGGATCGGGATAGAGCAGATCAATGTGATCGACGGCGGCTTCGGGCAACCAGTCGAGCAGTTGCGTGGCGTCATCATCATGAACACGGATGTTGGTCAGCCCGTCCGCATCGAGGCCCGAAATCATCTTGGCCATGGAGTTGACGAAGGGCTCGACCCCGATGAAACCGGTGTCGGGCGCCATGCGCGCACGGTGCAGGAGATGCTCGCCGCCGCCAAAGCCGATTTCAAGCCTGACGCTCGCAACCGGATCTGGCCAGAGGGCGGCGAGATCAGCCGGCGCCGGCCTCGAGAGATCGAGCTTGAGTTCGGGCAAGCGCCGTTCATGGACAACCGCCTGGGCGCCCTTGAGCGGCTTTCCCTTGCGGCGACCATAGAACGCCTCGGTGGATCGGCTGCGCCGGACTGGTTCCGTCATGCCACGACTGTCCCCGGCCCGGCCCGCATGTCAGCCCTTGACTGCAGCCTTGAGCGGCTTGACCAGATCGAGCTTCTCCCAGGAGAACGACCCGTCACGACCGGCCTTGCGGCCGAAGTGGCCGTAAGCGGCGGTGCGCGCATAGATCGGCTTGTTGAGATCGAGATGCTTGCGGATTCCGCGCGGCGTCAGGTCCATGACCTTCGGCAGCGCATCCTCGAGCGCGCTTTCAGGCACCTTGCCGGTGTCGTGGAAGTTGACGTTGATCGAAAGCGGCTGGGCCACGCCGATGGCATAGGACAACTGGATCGTGCAGCGATCGGCAAAGCCCGCGGCAATGGCGTTCTTGGCGAGGTAGCGCGCGGCATAGGCGGCGGACCGGTCCACCTTGGTGGTGTCCTTGCCCGAAAATGCGCCGCCGCCATGGGGGGCAGCGCCGCCATAGGTGTCCACGATGATCTTGCGGCCGGTCAGGCCCGCGTCTCCGTCGGGTCCGCCAATGACGAACTTGCCGGTCGGGTTGATGTACCACTTGCAGTCAGCGGCGATCGGCAGCTCGCCGAGGGCTTCGCGGATATAGGGCTCGACCACCTGACGGACCTTCGCCGAATCCCAGCTTCCATCGAGATGCTGGGTCGACAACACGATCGAGGCGACCTCGGACGGCTTGCCGTCGACGTAGCGCACGGTGACCTGGCTCTTGGCATCAGGGCCGAGCTTGCCCGCGTCGCCTTCGCCGGCGTGACGTGCGGCGGCGAGAAGTTCGAGAATCTTGTGGCTGTAGTAGATCGGCGCCGGCATCAGCTCGGGCGTCTCGTTGCAGGCGTAACCGAACATGATGCCCTGGTCGCCCGCGCCTTCCGAACCCTGCTGGTCGGAGGCGTTGTCGACGCCCTGTGCAATGTCGGCCGACTGGCTGTGCAGCAGCATGTCGATCTTGGCGGTCTTCCAGTGAAAGCCGTCCTGCTCATAGCCGATCGAGCGGATCGCCTTGCGGGCTGCCGACTTGAACTTGGACGGATTGACCACCGGTTCGCCGCGGGCGTTCTTGAGGATGCTGCCGTCCTTGTCCTTCTTGAGCAGCGTTTCAGGAACGCGCACTTCGCCGGCAATGACGACGCGATTGGTGGTTGTCAGGGTTTCGCAGGCAACCCGGACGCTCCAGGGGTCGACGCCGGCCTTCTTGGCCTCGCGATAGACCAGATCGACGATCTCATCGGAAATCCGGTCGCACACCTTGTCAGGATGACCCTCGGATACTGATTCACTTGTGAACAGGAAAGTCGAACGCTCCATTGCGGGCTCCATCATCAAAATCGTGCCGCCTGTTTAGAGCCAACGCACAATGCTGACAAGGTCACAATGACATAAATATATCTTGATATGACAGAACCGCCGGTCAAATCCTGTCCCGGCGGTTCTGTCGGACCGTTCAATGCAAAGCAGGGGGCAATCGCGGCAGCCCCCCGGTGATCACTCAGTCTCAGGCTCGGCAGCCAGCGCCTTGACCAGGTCGACCAGCTTCCGGCGAACTTTCGGATCGGAAATCTTGATGAAGGCGCGGTTGAGTTGCAGGCCCTCAGAGGACGACAGGAAATCGACCACGTAGTTCGAGCTGCTGGCTTCCGCCATGCCAGCCTGTCCGCCGGTCTGCGGGTCGCCCGGTGCGTCCTCGAAAAAAAAGCTGACTGGGACATTCAAAATTGTGGATATGTTCTGAAGTCGGCTCGCGCCGACCCTGTTGGTGCCCTTCTCGTACTTCTGGATCTGCTGGAACGTAATGCCTAACGCTTCCCCCAGCTTCTCCTGGCTCATGCCGAGCATAGTACGGCGCAACCGGATCCGACTGCCGACATGAATGTCTATCGGATTCGGCTTTTTCTTGTTTTCAATCATGATTTTGTCCTGACAAGAGCCGATGGCTCCATGGTTGGTTTATCCCGTCTTGATTGCAGTCAAAAAATCAGATTGCATCGGACCGACGTGTATCGATCCCATGGCGGGAAGTGGGTTGACCAGAACAACTACGCAATTTTGTGGTTTTTCGTCAATCGGACAGAAATTTTTTGCTCCTGCGCGCAACCCCGGCAACAAATACCATTATTACGATAGTCAATCCGAAGTTAACCTCGCGATCGGCATTGTCCCAGAAGGAACCGCGAGCGGGCGGAAGCTCAATATCGAATACGCCCTTCTCGCCCAGGGGCAGGCTTCCGGAGATACGTCCGGCGGAATCGGTGACAACCGAAATCCCGCTGTTTGCGGCCCGAACCAGCGGCAAACGCGTTTCGACGGCGCGCAGCTGCGCCTGCCGGAGATGCTGATACGGGCCCGGCGTGAAACCGTACCAGGCATCGTTGGTCAGGTTGAGCAAGAGACCGCCGCGGGCCTCGCCTGTCTCTGAAAGCCGCGGGAAGATTGCCTCGTAGCAGATCAACGGAACCGCATTCAGCCCTCCGGGCAGGGTCAGCAGGGCGCGACGATCTGCCCCGGAAAACCCGCCGAAACTGTCGGCCACCGGCTTGAGGCCGTAGTCCCGCAGCAGCTCTTCGAAGGGAAGGTACTCGCCGAACGGAACGAGATGCGCCTTGTCCGCCGAGCCGATGATCTGCCCTTCATCATCAATGGCATAGATCGTGTTGTAGAATCTCCGCGTGTTGCCTCCGACCCCATCCTCCTGCCGGACCGCGCCGGTCACCAGCGTCTGACCAACCTGGAGCATCTCCGCCATGCGCGACAGGGCGCCGGGGTTTTCGGTCAGCAGGAACGGCAATGCCGTCTCCGGCCAGACGATGTGGCTGGGACGCGGAGCACCCTCGCGCGGCGGCAGGGCGCTCAGTTCCAGCAGGTCCTGGAAGATGCGCTCGCGCTCGGCGATATCCCACTTGGCGGTCTGGTCAATCGCCGGCTGGACAACCCGTATGACGGCAGGGCGCGGTGTCCCGGGAGAGGCAACGGATGCCGTCAGCATCATCCAGCCATAGCCGACATGGGCGCAAAAAAGTGCCAGCGCCAGCACGATGCCGGGCACGGCTCCGCGCCGGGTGCCGACCAGAGCGGGAGCGGAAAACACGAAGACCGTCAGCGCCGACATGCCATACAGACCAAAGACTTCGGACGACTGCATCATCAGGGGCGTGGGCATCGCGCCGTAGCCGATGGCGTTCCACGGAAATCCGGTGAAGAGATAGGCGCGCGCGAACTCGGCCAGTCCGAAAGCCGCCGACAGGGCCGCGATGCGGCCAATGCCGTCCGACCAGAGCACCCTCGCCGCGGCAGCAGCGACACCGTAGAAAAGAGCCAGGAAGGCCGGCAGCCCGAGCACCGCGATCGGCAGCGCCCAGGCAAAACTCTCGGCCTCCATCAGCAGTGCATTGCCGAGCCACCACAGCCCGGCGACAAAGTATCCGAAGCCGAACCACCAGCCGGTGACGAAAGCCGGACGGAGACGCCCCAGGAAACCGGCTTCCGCCGGCCCGCTGGCGCCGTCGAGCAGCCAAACAAGAACAGGGAACGAGACGAACAGCACGGCAAAGAAATTGAACGGGGGCAATGCCAGCACGGCAAGGGCGCCTGCCAGCAGGGCCAGCGCCATGCGCTTGGCGCCCCAACTGAGCATGATCGTCTCGGCAATCCGTTCCAAACCCTGGTTACTCCGCCCCTGTGCCGGCCGCGCCGGTCGTCAGCACCGATCGCGAATCAGATGCCGCATCCTTTCAAAAAACCATCATTCTGTCCGCTGCAGAGCCTTGCAGCGGCCGGAATTTTTTCAAAGAGATTCAGCAGGAGGGGCCGAGACGAGGATGATCGGCACGCCGGCAACCGTCCGCTCAGGCGACACTCGCACCGTTCTTGCCGTCGGTCTCCGTCGTCTTGCGCGCAGAAGTCGACTTCTTGGAAGATGTTTCCGACCGCCCAGTCCTTCTGCGAGCACCCAGGCGCTTGCGGACGATGCGCACGCGCTTGACCCGCCGCGGGTCGGCATCGGTGACATGAAACTCGAAGCCCGCCAGCGCCTGGACAACCTCGCCGCGGGCGGGAATACGCCCCAGTTCGGAGAAGATCAGGCCACCGATGGTATCGACGTCCTCGCTCTGCTCGCGGACATCGAAGTCGGGGCCTATTTCGCGGGCTATGTCATCGAGTTCGGCCTTGGCATCGACAATCCAGATGTCGTCCCCGGTCTTGCTGATGAGCGTTTCCTCTTCGTCGTCGTGCTCATCGGCGATGTCGCCGACCACCATCTCGACGATGTCCTCGAGCGACACAAGGCCGTCCGTCCCGCCATACTCGTCTATGACCAGGGCCATCTGCGTGCGGTTGGCCTGCATGCGCTGCATCAGGTCATTGGCGAGCATCGAAGCGGGAACGAAAAGAACGTTGCGGGTGATTCCCGATTCCTGAAGGGTCTTGCTCAGATCCACGCGCGACAGGTCGAGCGCGTTGAGCGCGGTGCGCTTCTGCGTCGCAGAATTGCCGTTCTTGGATGAGGACCTGCGCTTGGCCCGGGCCTGCTTGGTGATCCAGGCAAGAAGATCGCGAATATGGACCATGCCGCGCGGATCATCGAGATGCTCGGCATAGACCGGCATGCGCGAGCGGCCGGATTCCTCGAAAATCTCGAGAAGGTGACCGAGAGTCGTGGCCTGGTCGACGGCCTCGACATCGGCGCGGGGCACCATGACGTCCTCGACCCGGATCTCCCGGAGACGAAGGATGTTGTGCAGCATCGCCCGTTCGTCGGCCGAGAACGCCTCGTGCAACTCGCCGCCCGACTGCAGGGCGTCGGTCAGATCCTCACGGATGGTCTCGCGGTCGGAAGGGGGGAAAAGGGCACGGACAAGCCGGTGCCAGAGCCCCATGCCATTGCGCTCGTCAGCCGCCGCCTGGGTCGGCACCGGCACGGGAAGGTAACTGTCCGCGTCTTCAGTTGATGAAGCGCCTGAAGCGCTTTTCGCGTCGCCGGCGGTGTTCGGGGCCGGGGCCGTGGCATTGCTGTCGGTCATCATCTCTTCGGTGTCAAACCGGCTCTGTATCGCCGTAAGGATCAGATAGGTTAAGCGAGGCCAAAATGCGAGTCTCCATCGCTTCCATTTTTTCCGCATCTTCAGCCCGGATGTGATCATATCCGAAAAGATGAAGAAACCCGTGAACAATCAGGTGCGTGATGTGCTCGTCCACGGGCTTGTCAAGTTCGCTGGCCTCGCGCTCGATGGTCTCGCGTGCCAGAATGATGTCACCGAGCATCGGCCCCGGCAAACCGCCGGGCTTCAGCGGAAACGCCGGAAACGACAAGACGTTCGTCGGCTTGGGCTGCTTGCGCCACTCGGCGTTGATGCCTGTCATCGTCGCGTCGTCAGCCAGGACGAGGGAGACTTCCGGCGGTTCGTCGGGGAA
Source organism: Hoeflea sp. (assembly GCA_965233445.1). Lineage (GTDB taxonomy): Bacteria > Pseudomonadota > Alphaproteobacteria > Rhizobiales > Rhizobiaceae > Hoeflea. The sequence goes on along the minus strand of OZ247491.1, from coordinate 810,082 downwards.
GGGTTGCCCCTCATTCACCGACAGGTCCGCTGCGGCCGCGCGCAACGCGGCATCGGCCAGGGCTTCAACCGATTCCGTATCGCCCCATTCTCCCGCCTCCACGCTGGTTTCAAGACAAAACAAGGGCTTGGCGCTCATGGAGCAGGATCAGCCTTGGGATGTTCCTTGCGGCCATAGGCCTCGACGATGCGCTGAACCAAGGGATGGCGCACCACATCGACTTCGCGGAAGCGGCAGGTGACGACGCCATCGACGCCATCGAGGATCGACAGCGCCTCGACCAGACCGGAGGTCACGCCGCGCGGCAGATCGACCTGGCTCGGGTCGCCGGTGATGATCATCCGCGAGTTCTCCCCGAGACGGGTGAGAAACATCTTCATCTGCATCTGGGTGGTGTTCTGCGCCTCGTCGAGAATGACTGCCGCATTGGCCAGTGTCCGGCCGCGCATGAAGGCCAGTGGCGCGATCTCGATGACGCCGGCGGTGATCGCCCGCTCGACCTTGTCGCCGGGCATCATGTCGTACAGCGCATCGTAAAGCGGCCGGAGATAGGGATCGACCTTCTCCTTCATGTCGCCAGGCAGGAAGCCAAGGCGTTCGCCCGCCTCCACCGCCGGGCGGGACAGGATGATCCGCTCGACCGAGCCGCGCTCGAGAAGTTGAGCCGCATAGGCGACGGCGAGATAGGTCTTGCCGGTGCCCGCCGGACCCGTGCCGAAGACAAGCTCGGCGCGCTCCATGGCCCGGATATAGGCATCCTGGGTCGGCGTGCGCGCCATGATCGTTTTCTTGCGGGTCGAAATCTGCGCCAGCGCCAGCTTTCCCTTGCGCTCAAGCGTCGGCAGCACAAGCTGGTCGTCGGCGGCAAGCGCCATGCGGATGGCGCCCTCGACATCGGAGGTCTCGACAGTCGCCCCCTTGAGGAGCCGGTCATAGAGATGATCGAGCGCGCGGCGGGCCTGGTTGGTGGCGATTTCCTCGCCCCGCAGGCTCACCGTGTTGCCGCGCGAGCGCGCGTCGATTTTCAGTTTCTGTTCAATAAGGGCGAGATTTTGGTCGAACTGGCCGAAAAGCTCGCTTGCAAGCCGGTTGTTTTCGAATGTGAGCGCGAGGTGTGTCGCGTCGGAAGCGCCCGATGCCGGGGCCTCCATGTCCGTTCTGGACAAGTGCTCAGCTGTCAAACGATCTTGCTCCCTGGTTGCCGCTCTGAGGCCCGACCGGCTCGGCGAAGAGGCTGTTCGGTCCCGTGTCAATGATTCGCACAGGAACAATGTTCCCGATTTTGCCGGCCTTTGCATCAACAATCACAGGCTGGAGCCACGGAGAGCGGCCAACTAGTTGGCCGGTGTTGCGTCCGGGTTTCTCCAGCAGCAGTTCAACGGTCTTGCCGACGCATTTGCGGCCGAACTCCCGGGTCTGGCTGGAGATCAGCGCCTGCAGCCTCGCAAGGCGCTCGGACTTGACGGCCTCATCCACCTGCCCGTCCATGTCGGCGCCCGGCGTGCCGGGACGGATCGAGTACTTGAAGGAGAAGGCAGCAGCATATTCAACATTCTCGATCAGCCGCATCGTGGCCTCGAAGTCCTCGTCGGTTTCGCCGGGAAAGCCTACGATGAAATCGCCGGAAAGCGCGATGTCGGGACGGGCCGAGCGAATGCGTTCGACCAGCCTGATGTATTCGGCCGCGGTGTGCCGCCGGTTCATGGCCTTGAGAATGCGGTCGGAACCGGACTGCACCGGCAAATGCAGATAGGGCATCAATTCCGGCAGGTCGCGATGGGCATTGATCAGCGCGTCATCCATGTCGCGGGGATGGCTGGTGGTGTAGCGGATGCGATCAAGTCCCTCGATTTTTGCCAAACGACGCACCAGTTCGCCCAGCCCCCATTCGCGGCCGTCGCTTCCCTCGCCGTGCCAGGCATTGACGTTCTGCCCCAGCAGCGTGACCTCGCGGACGCCGGCCTCCGCCAGCCGCTCGGCTTCCATGACAATCCGCTCCACCGGGCGGGAAACCTCCGCGCCGCGGGTGTAGGGCACGACGCAGAAGGTGCAGAACTTGTCGCATCCTTCCTGCACTGTCAGGAACGCACTGACGCCGCGGGTTCTGATGGTCTTCGCCGAGGCTGCGGGAAGACCGTCAAACTTGTCTTCGGTGGGAAACTCGGTTTCCACGACGCTTTCGCCGTTGCGGGCCCGGGCCAGCGCGCCGGGGAGCCGATGGTAGGTCTGCGGCCCGATCACGACATCGACGACCGGCGCGCGCCTTATGATCTCGTCGCCCTCGGCCTGCGCAACGCACCCCGCCACCGCGACCATCAGGTCCTCGCCGCGAGCCTTGCGCTGCTTCTTGAGCTGGGCGAGGCGTCCGAGTTGGGAATAGACCTTCTCGGCGGCCTTTTCGCGGATGTGGCAGGTGTTGATCAGAACAAGATCGGCCGCCTCGACGGAATCGACCGCCTGATAGCCGTCATTGCTCAGCGCATCGCCCATGCGCTCGCTGTCATAGACGTTCATCTGGCAGCCATAGGTCTTGACGAAGACCTTCTTCGTCGCCTTCGGCGCGTCCGTCGCGGTGCCGGTCAGGGCCGGCAGAATGGGAGTTTCCTGGGTCATGGGTGGGCTTTTAACCGTAAAGCTGTGACTTGAAAATGGCGATTCAGCGGGGAAGCTTTCCGCGCAAGGCGGCAGCCAGGGCGGTCCGGATCCGGGTTTCGACCTCGCGGGCGACCTGCTTGCGGTTGGCCGCGACCGCAAAGGGCACCGTCTCGCCGATCACCACGTCGACCTCGAGCGCGCCTTCACGCAGCACGCGCAGGAGATGCGGCCCCAGCGCAACGTCGCCGGGCCATGCGGCAACCGGCCGGTGGAAACGGCCCATCGGCAATCCGTGGATGCCGGTATAGGCGATGGTCACCGGCTGGATGTGAACGGTCTTGTCCGAAGAGAATGGCAGCGCGGCACTTGCAGCCCCGAACAGCGAGGACTTGAACGGCAGAATCCGATTGCCATCGGAAGTGGTTCCTTCCGCGAAGAGGACCACGATCTCGCCGGCAATCAGGCGATGCGATACTTCGGAGATCTGTGTTCCGGTGGTTCGCGGTTCGGCGCGATTAACGAACACCGACCGCTGGAGCCGTGCGAGCCATCCGAAGACAGGCCATTGCCGGACCTCCGACTTTGCAATGAAGACGACATCCGCCACGGAGCCGAGCACCAGGATGTCCTTCCACGACACGTGGTTGGAGACAATGAGCAGCGGGCGCCTTTCAGACACCTCGCCATGGACGACGACCTTCAGGCCGATGACCCGGCACATCGTCCGGTGCCACCATCGCGGCAGCCGCCGCATCAGATGATGGCCGGAGGCAATGGCGAGCAACTGCACCGGCAGCAAGGAAAGGCTCACCACCAGAAAGACCGCGGCCACCAGAAGGATGCGCAGGTTGGCAATCATGCGGCGCCATCACCGAAACGGCTCACAAACGCCATGCCGGCTCTCTCATCGCTCGTCGCGCTTGAGCGGGACGCCGTACAGTTCGAGCCGGTGGTCGACGAGCCGGAAGCCGTGCTCACGGGCAATGCGTTCCTGCAGCGCCTCGATTTCTGCGGAATGAAACTCGATCACCTCACCGGTTTTCAGGTTGATCAGGTGGTCGTGATGTTCCTCCGGCACGGTTTCGTAGCGCGAGCGCCCGTCCCGGAAATCATGGCGTTCGATGATGCCGATATCCTCGAACAGCTTGACGGTGCGGTAGACCGTGGACATGGAGATCCGCGGATCAACGATGATGGCCCGGCGATGCAATTCCTCGACATCGGGATGGTCATCCGCGCCATCAAGGACCCGGGCGATAATGCGTCGCTGCTCGGTCATGCGCATGCCGCGCTCGGCGCATCGATCTTCCAGGGATTTTTGCTCGTCCATCGCCTGCCCCGCCGGTTCGGTGGTGAGGATCCCCACCGGCGACCCTGACGGAGATTTATCCGTCGGGCCGTGAAGCGCAAATACTTTCGGCGGGACTAGCGAAGATCGCGGCGCATGACAAGCGCCGTGGTTCGTCCCGTATCGCCGTTGGCGTAGTAGCCGCGCCTTTCTCCGACCTTGACGAAATCGAGCCGTGTGTAGAGCGAAACCGCGGCAACGTTGGTCTCGTCGACCTCCAGGAACATCTCTTCCGCTCCACGGCGGACAGCTTCCTGGATGGCGCTGCGCATCAATCGCCAGCCGAGACCGGCGCGGCGGCTTCTGGATGAGATGGCAATCGAAAGAATCTCGGCTTCGCCGGCGGCTTCCCGGCACAACACGAACCCGGCCGCCCTGTCCCGCGCCCAGCCCTCGGGGCAGGCGATGTAGCCGAAGACCGAGGCCTGGGAGATGAGGCTTGCGAATTCGCCATCGCCCCATTGCCTGGCGAAGGCCTCGCCGTGAATGCGCGAAAGGGTGGCGGCATCCGTCATCTCGATTTCGAGGATGTGACATTCCGGAGCGCGGGTGAACAGACCGAACATGACGGCTTCTAGGCCTCGTGCGGCAGCGCGAACCCGCTCTGCGGCTTGGCGTCTGCTTCGCGCAGATAAAGAGGTTCGGGCGGGTTCGTTTCAGGATCCAGCTGCGCGGCCAGCCTTGCGACATCGCCGATGCCAGGGGCAACGGCATCCCCGATCAGGGAAGAGGAGAGCTCGCGCCTGATCGCCGAAAGGATCGACCCGCCGCTGCCCAAAATCTGGCAGCCGGCATCTGCAGCAAGCTCCGCGGCGGCTTCGGGTGTGAGTTCCGCGCCGGAATGAAGAACGTCGCCGTCAGCGGAGGCAACCAGCGCCCAAAGCCTGTCGCGCCGGGCATCGAGCACCGCCATGACCGCCCGTCCCCGGCGTCGCGCAGCCGGAAGTGCCAGGGCATCGAGCGAACCGACGCCGACGGCCTGAATGCCGAGGGTCAGGGCGAGCCCACGCGCGAACGCCACACCAACCCTAATGCCGGCAAAGGAGCCGGGACCGATGGTCACGCCAATCCTGCCGACTTGCGGCAGTTGCAGTCCGGCATCTCGCATCACAGTCTCGACCACCCCGGGCAGACGCTCGGCATGGCCGCGTCCGATCGCGGGGCTCTGTTCGGCCAGCACGCGATCCTCGCCGTCGTCATGCACGGCAACGGCGCAAAGGACTGCCGAACAGTCGATAGCGAGTGTGAGCACGTGGTAGTTCCGCCCGTCCGGTACGCCAACGGCGTGAGATTGCATTGCCGGAAACTCTAGCGCAGACGCTCACCCACGAAAAGGAAATCCGTCGTCGAGCGGGGGCGGCAAAGACCCCCGAATATGGTTTTCCGGCAAAACCGCGCGGCGAATCCCTCAGACAGCCTCGACTTCGCGCACTTCCGGCACGAAGTGACGCAGCAGGTTCTGAATGCCGTGCTTGAGGGTCGCGGTGGAGGACGGGCATCCGGCGCAGGCGCCCTTCATGTGCAGGAACACCTTGCCGTCGCGGAAACCGCGGAAGGTGATGTCTCCGCCATCCTGGGCCACGGCAGGGCGAACCCTGCTTTCGAGCAGTTCCTTGATGGTGGCGACAATGGTCTCGTCACCGTCCTCGAAGAACTCCTCGTCGCCGGCAGCGACTTCCTGGGTCTGGCTGGACATGACCGGCGCACCGGACATGAAATGCTCCATGATCGTGCCGAGAATCGCCGGCTTGAGATGCTGCCAGTCGGCGCCATCCTTGGTGATGGTAATGAAATCATAGCCGTAGAAGACACCGGTCACACCCGGAATGCCGAACAGCTTGGCCGCCAGCGGCGATGTGGCGCCGGCCTCTTCGGCATCCCGGAAATCGGCGGTTCCGCTGTCCATGACAACCTTGCCCGGCAGAAATTTAAGGGTCGCCGGATTGGGCGTGGATTCGGTCTGAATAAACATTTCGCGTCTCCCGAGGGGCCTTTGCCCCACCAGTTTAGAATTCTTCAAAACAAGATAGGCGTCCGAGCGACGACGATCAAGGGCGCAACTTGCGCCAATCGCCCTCTCCGGAACAGTTTGTTCTAACTCAGCGCGTCGATCTCATCGTCGGTCAGTGCATCGGGTATGACGGTCACCGGGATGGGAAACGCCGCGCCCCGGCCGGCTATCGAGGCCACAAGCGGGCCCGGCCCGTCCTTGGCAGAACCCGCTGCCAGCACCAGAATGGCAATATCCTGGTCTTCCTCGATCACGGCGTGAATTTCTTCGGTGGTCTTGCCCTGACGAATGACCTCTTCGGGATCGATGCCGATGAGCTGACGCATCTTCTCGCTTGCCTTGGCGAGCGTTGCCTCGGCTTCTTCCATGGCCTCGGCGCGCATGATTTCCTCGACACCGAGCCAGTGCTGAAAGTCTCCCGGCTCGATCACGTAGACCAGAACCAGTCCACCGCCGGAATTGTGCGCGCGCATGCCGGCATAGCGCATCGCGCGCTCGCATTCGGGCGTATCGTCAATGACCGCCAGAAACTTGCGCCGATGACCGGCTTCGCGAGACCGTCTAAGTGATACCATGGCGGGACCATGCCATCACAGCCGGGCCTGCGGCAAGGATGATTTTCTTGATCCTCACAGGAAGCCGATGATCTCGCGGACATCGGCCATGGTCTGCCGGGCGATCACATCGGCCCGCTCGGAACCATCCTTGAGAATGGCGTCGATATGGCTCGGATCATCCATCAGCCGCTGCATCTCGGTTGTGATCGGGGCCAGCACGGTGACTGCGAGTTCCGCCAGCGCGGGCTTGAAGACCGAGAATTGCTGCCCGCCATACTCGCCCAGCACATCGGCGCGGGTGCGATCGCTCAACGCGGCGTAGATTCCGACCAGATTCTCGGCCTCCGGACGCGCCTTGAGTTCCTCGAGCGTTTCGGGAAGAGGGGCGGGGTCGGTCTTGGCCTTGCGGATCTTCTTGACGATGGTATCGGCATCATCGGTCATGTTGATGCGCGAGAGGTCGGAGGGTTCGGACTTCGACATCTTGCGCGAACCGTCCCGGAGGCTCATCACGCGCGGGGCGGGACCGTCGATCAGCGGCTCCGTCATCGGGAAGTAACCGGTGACCTTTTCCTCGCCCACCATCATGTCGACCCCAAGCCCTGCAGCCTTGATGCGCTGCGAGAAGTCGATGTTGAACTTCTGCGCGATGTCACGGGTCAGTTCGAGATGCTGCTTCTGGTCATCGCCGACCGGCACATGGGTGGCGCGGTAGAGAAGGATGTCGGCCGCCATGAGGCTGGGATAGGCGAGAAGACCGAGCGAGGCGTTCTCGCGGTCCTTTCCGGCCTTGTCCTTGAACTGGGTCATCCGGTTCATCCAGCCGATGCGGGCAACGCAGTTGAAGACCCACGCCAGTTCGGCATGACCGGACACGGCGGACTGGTTGAAGACGATGTGCTTGACCGGGTCGATGCCGGAGGCGATGAACGCCGCTGCAATCGAGCGGGTCTGGGCCTTGAGATCCTCATGCACCAGCTGGGCCGTGATCGAATGCAGGTCGACGACACAGAAGATGCAGTCATGCTCGTTCTGCAGCGCCACGAACTTGCGGATCGCACCCAGATAGTTGCCAAGATGCAGATTGCCGGTCGGCTGGACACCCGAAAAGACGCGGGGCTTGAATGTGGCGGTCATGATGCGCTCCTGACGGGCTGGTGGAGGGCCCGAATGCCTCGTTGAAATCGGGCGGGGTTATGCGGTCGGTCCCGCCCCGCGTCAAGATGCCATCACGCCGAGCCCGTGCATCAAGCCTTCCTGCGACGCCTGAACAGGCGCGCAAACTCCGCACGGTCGAGCGCCCCGGTCATGAAGGCGAAGCCGAAATAGACCACGGCGGCGGCAAGAACCGTGAGCAGGACGCCCGACAGACGAAGCGACAAAGCAGCGTCGAGCAGGAACCCGGAGAAACTGACCTCCACCCACCATAGCAAACCGCCCATCAGGGCTGACGCGACCAGAATGAGACCAATGCGCTTCAGTGTCCCGGCGTTCAGCCGGAACAGGCCGCCGGACACAAGCCGCTGGCCGAGGAACAGAACCGAGACCCATCCGGAGAGACTTGTCGCGAGCGCAATGCCGCTGACCCCAAGACGGGGGAACAGGATCAGACTGCCGGCAATGTTGATGACCACGGAAATCAGCGAGGCCCACAGCGGCGTGCGCATGTCCTCACGGGCGTAGAAGGCAGGGGTGAAGATCTTGGTGAGCACGAAGGCGGGAAGACCGAGCGCGAAGGCCGCGAGCACCGAGGCTGTGACGAGGGTCGTCTCGCGGGTGAACGCACCGCGTTCGAACACCAGTGCAATGATCGGTTCTGGGATCATCGCCAGACCCACGGCTGCAGGCACGGTGATCGCCAGACCGAATTCGAGGCTGCGGTTCTGAAGATGCTGGGCATCCTTCATGTCCCCGGCCCGCAGCGCGCGCGACAGCTCCGGCAGCAACACCACACCGATCGCAATCCCGATCACGCCCAGCGGCAACTGGTTGAGCCGGTCTGCGTAGTTCATCACGGCAATCGCTCCGTCCTGCGCGGAGGCGATGATCTGTCCGACCAGGAGGTTGATCTGGGTGATGCCGCCGGTGACGGCGGCAGGCAGCGCAAGCCAGAGCAGCCGCTTGACGGCAGGGGTGAGGCTGGGCCGGACAAACCCCATCGCGAAGCCCTCGCGGCGCAGCGCCCAGACGAGCAGTCCCAGCTGCAGCGCTCCCGAGATGGTCACCGACCAGCCGAGAACCATGCCGATACTCGTGGCCGCAAGGTCCAGATAGCCCGCCGCGATCAGCCCGGAAACAAGAACGACGTTGAGCAGCACCGGGGCGAGGGCGGGCAGAAAGTAGCGCCTGAGCGAATTGAGGATGCCCGCCAGCATGGCAACCAAGCTCATGGCGGCAAGATAGGGGAACATGATCCGGCCGAGCACCACGGTCAGCTCGAACTTGTCCGGGTCATCGATGAATTTCGGGGCGATCACGGTGCTGACCAGGAACGGCATGAAGATCATCGCCAGCGCGCTCAGCACGAACAGCGACAACAGAAGAACTGCCAGCACCTGTTCGGCGAATTTTCGCGCCGCGGCCGCTCCGCCGCCCTCGATCTCCTTGGCAAACAGTGGAATGAACGCCGCATTGAACGCGCCCTCGGCAAACAGCCGCCGGAACAGGTTGGGAAAGCGGAAAGCCGCGTAGAACGCGTCGGCGACCGGGCCTGCGCCCAGGAACGCGGCAATCATCGCCTCGCGCACGAAACCGAGCACGCGGCTGGCCATGGTGGCGCCGCCGACGCTTGCAAATTTTCCGATCAGGCTCATTTGCCGGTGTCCGCACGGGCGGCGGCGCGAGCGGGTGCGCGGGGACGGCGGTTGGATCCTTGCGGCGCGATCATTCCGGGAGGCATCCTGTCGCGCAACTCGTCGTCCTCCTTGGCAAGCACCGCCTTGAGGCGTGCCGCAATGTTGATCTGACGGGTCTCGTTGGTGATCTTCATCCCGACGAGATCGCGGACATAGAACGTGTCCACCACCTTTTCACCGAAAGTGGTGATGTGCGCAGAGGCGATGTCGAGCGAAAGGTCAGACAGAACGGATGTGACTTCCGAGAGCAGGCCCGGACGGTCGAGGCACTCGATCTCGATGACGGTGAACTTGTTGGACAGCGTGTTGGAAATGGTCACCTGCGGCTTGACCGTGAACGGCCGGTTCTTGCGCTTGCCGCGGTTCTTGCGGGCGATGACTTCGGGGATGTGCGCTTCACCGGCCAGAACCTCCTCGATCATCCGTCCGATGGATACGCCACGGCGCAGTTCGTCCTCGTCATCGGGCAGCTCGCGATTGATCAGGATCGTGTCGAGCGCGCGGCCGTCCGATGTGGTGAAGACCTGCGCATCGGCAATGTTGGCCCCTGCCGCGGCACAGGCGCCGGTGACGATCGACAGCAGGCGCGGATGGTCGGGCGACAGCAGGGTGATCTCGGTAATGGCGTGGAAGGCGTTGGTCCGAACGGTGCTCGCAAACCGCTTGCCGGCCTTGTCGGCCTGCCGGATGAAGCCCGCATGCAGCACCTGTTCTTCAAGCGGAACCGCCAGAAGATAGGGTTCGTAGTGCAGTTTGAGATAGGCTTTGCGCTCCTTGGCCGGCCAGTCCGACAGCGCCTGATCCAGCGCCTCGAGCGCATGGGTGGCGCGGACCTTGCGCGACACTTCGGAAAACCCGCCCGAGAGCATCAGTTCCGTCTCGTAGTAGAGCGTGCGCAGCAGCTGGCCCTTCCAGCCGTTCCACACGCCGGGGCCGACCGCCCTGATATCACAGACCGACAGCACCAGCAGCATCTTCAGCCGCTCCAGAGACCGGACCTTCTCGGCAAAGTCGGAGATCGTCTTGCGGTCGTTGAGATCGCGCGACTGCGCGACCATGGACATGGTGAGATGCTCTTCGACCAGCCAGGCAACGAGTTCGGTCTGATGCGGCGACAGCCCGAACCGCGGGCAGAGCTTGCGCGCAACCCTGGCCCCGGCGACGGAATGATCCTCCGGCCGACCCTTGGCGATATCGTGCAGGAAGACCGCGACGTAGAGGGCTTCCCGCTCCTCGACGCCCGGCATCAGCTTGGATGCCAGCGGATGCTCCTGCGTTTCCTGTCCCTTGTCGATTCCCGAAAGCACCGAGACGGTGCGGATCAGGTGCTCGTCGACCGTGTAGTGGTGATACATGTTGAACTGCATCATCGAGACGATCTTGCCGAATTCCGGAATGAAACGGCCAAGGACGCCGGCCTCGTTCATGCGCCTCAAAATGATGGCCGGCTGACGCTTCGATGTCAGGATCGACAGGAACAGCCGGTTGGCCTCCTCGTCGTTGCGCAGTTCGGCATTGACCAGCCTGAGCGACCGCGTCACGCGCTTGAGCGCGTCGGGATGGAACTCGAGCTCGCGGATGTCGGCCAAATGGAACAGGCGGATGATGTTGACCGGATCGCGCTTGAACACCTCTGGGTCCGCCAGATTGATCCGGCCCTTGTCCTCGATGAAATCCAGCGTTCCGGGAATCTTGCGGGCACGGCTGGCGAAGCGGCTGATGACACCGGAGATGCCCGGCGCCTGCTTGGCCTGCTGGTCCTCGAGACCGGCGCAGAAAATGCGGGTGAGATCACCCACGTCCTTGGCGACAAGGAAATAGTGCTTCATGAAGCGTTCGACCGCCGAGAGGCCCGGGTGATCCTGGTATCCAAGTCCCGCGGCGATGTCGCGCTGAATGTCGAAGGACAGCCGCTCCTCGGCCTTGTTCGTGAGGAAATGCATGTGACAGCGCACTGCCCACAGAAAATCCTCCGCCTTTTCGAACAGCTTCAGTTCGCGGCGCGACAGCACGCCGAGGCCAACCAGTTCGGCAGTGTCGCGGATATGGTAGAAGTACTTGGCGATCCAGAACAGCGTGTTGAGATCGCGCAAGCCCCCCTTGCCTTCCTTGACGTTGGGCTCGACCAGATAGCGGGTATCGCCGGCCTTCTTGTGGCGCGCGTCGCGCTCGGCGAGCTTGGCGCTGATGAATTCGGGGCCGGTGTCTTCCACCACTTCACGATCGAACCTCTCGCCAAGATTGGCGAACAAGGTCCGCTCTCCGCAAATGAAGCGGGCCTCGAGAATGGCGGTGCGGATGGTCATGTCGGAGCGGGAGAGCCGGATGCACTCATCGACGTTGCGCGTGGCGTGCCCGACCTTCAGGCCCATGTCCCAGAGCATGTAGAGAACCCATTCCACCACCTGTTCGGTCCAGGGCGTCTTCCGGTAGGGCAGCACGAACAACAGATCGATGTCGGACCCGGGCGCAAGGGTGCCGCGTCCGTACCCTCCGACCGCCGTGACGGTCATGCGCTCGGAGGTGGAGGGATTTTCGACACGGTACACATGGATGGAGGCGTAATCGTAGAGCGCTTCGGTGATGACATCCTGGAGATGACAGATGCGCCGGGCGCACAGCGTGCCGCCGCCATCGTCAAAGAGCATCTCGCGGGCGCGGTCCCTGCCCTCGGCGTTGACGCGCTTGACCTCGGCCAGGATTGCCTGCCGTGCCTGTGGTGTTGCTCCCCCATGTTCTGCTGCGATGGCATCGAAACTAGCGCGCAGGACCGCCGGGTCGACGATTTCCTGAAAGCGAAGTGTCTTGTCTGGGGAGTCTGGCATTGTGATAAAAGTCCTGATCGCGGAAGTGACATGGCGCAGCGAGCCTCAAGATCCGGGGCCTTCATGCCCCCAGCGGGTTTGCTGCGGCCCGCCAGGATGACGGGATCACCAACCACGCCCCTGGTTCATGCGCGTCGGACCCGGTCTCCGTCGGCGCGGCTGCTATAGCGTGTTTCGCCGTTCAGCAACAGGGTCCGGCGGTTCGAACTCACCCGTCGATTCTCTCGATGAACCAGTTCGTCAGCCGGGTCCAGACCTCGTCCTTCTCCGCGGCATCCTCGACGCCGTGCTCGAGATTGGGATTGTCGTTGACCTCGATGACGAAGACCCCGTCATCGGTCTCCTTCAGGTCGACGCCGTAGAATCCGTCTCCCACCGAGCGCGCGGCGCGCAAGCCCGTATCGAGCACCAGCGGGGGGACCTGCGCCAGCGTGAAAGGCTTGAAGCCGCCCTCCAGCGGCTTGCCGCCGGTGTCGTGCTTGACGATCTGCCAGTGCTTCTTGGCCATGAGATACTGGACCGCAAACAGCGGCTTGCCGCCGAGGACGCCGATCCGCCAGTCGAAACTCGTCGGCATGTAGGCCTGTGCGATCAGAACCTCGGAGTCCGCCAGCCAGGCACTGGCAAGGGTCTTGAGTTCCTGCATCGATCCGACCTTCGAAACCCCGCGCGAAAACGACGAATCGGGGATTTTCAGAACCATTGGAAAGCCGAGCTGGTCGGCGGCGCGGGAAAAATCCTCCGGCCCGATCAGCATCACCGTGGGCGGCACCGGGATGCCGTTGGAGGCCATCAACTCGTCCAGATAGACCTTGTTGGTGCAGCGGATCATCGAGACCGGATCGTCGATGACCGGCATCCCTTCCTGCTGTGCGCGGCGGGCAAAACGGTAGGTATGGTTTGAAATCGACGTCGTCTCGCGGATGAAGAGCGCATCGAAGTTGGCCAGCCGCGGCAGGTCCTTGCGGGTGATCGGCTCGACCGCCACGCCCATCCGCGCCGCGATGCGCGACCAGTGCTTGAGGCTGTCGATGGTCGACGGCGGCAACGCCTCGTCGGGATCGACCAGAGTTGCGAAGGAGTAGCGCGCCGGCGCACGGGCCTTCGCGTCCTTCCATTGCCGCGCCGTGTGGCGCGCCATCGCCTTGTAGAACAGGTCCCGGTCGTCGCTGTCGAGCTTGGCGAAAGGCAACAGCGCGATGCGCGGGATCGCACACCAGGACCCAGGCTTGAGCGTGACCTCGAGGGCCGGCGCACGGAACCAGTCGAAGAGAAGACGGCAGAACCGCTCGAGGCGCGGATCGGCGCTGGTTCCGAAGAACACGCGCAGACGGGAGGGTGTTTCACCCGCCTGGGCCGCTAGCCCCTTGTTGAGCGCGTCCTCGAGCTCGGGAATGGCATTCTCGTAGAGCTTGCGCGCAGAAAGATCGATGATGGTCTCGACCGACGGGATCACGCGTTGGCCCCGGGCTGCGGCAAGCAGTGACGCGTAATAGCCGCGGCTCTGGTAGCTGTAGGAGCGTGAAAGGTTGATGATGTTGGGCCGTGCTCCACGGAACAATTCGGGCCGGGCGAGATAATCCCGGGTCGTCAGCACCTTGTGAGCAGTGGCGGCATGGTCGAAGCCGGCAAGGGCTGTGGCGAGGATGACCCAGTCAGACATCGGGCAGTTTTCCCTTGATAAGCACGGCAGCGCGCAGGCCGGAGCGGCCGAAGCAGGCAATGCGGTCGAAGATTGCATATGGAAGCGGAATATTGGCGGCATCGGCGGCGGTTTCGCCCTCCTCGTCCTCGACCCAGGGATCGTGAACGAAAATATGCCGCCCGTCATCGCCGTGGGCCAGCACCCAATGCGGCACCTTCTTGCCCATCATCAGATAGCCGCTGACCAGCACGATGGCGACATGACCCTCGGCAAGCTTTCCGCGCAGCCAGTCGAGCGTGAACGGCTCGTAGTGCACCGGGATGGCGTCGGCGCTCACACGGGCACGGAAATCGGTCTGCGCCAGCTCCATCACGCGACGCTTTTCCGGATCGCGGACGGTTTCGAGAAACAGAAAATCATCGGTCGAGCACCAGACCTCGGGATTAAGCCCATGCTCGCGCGCCACCACCGCGAGGCCGAAGGGTTCGCAACCGCCGGGGCCCGAGAGCATGAACACGGTGGTGGCTTCGCGCCACAACCGGATCTCCCAGACCGGATCGAGAAACGTCTGCGAGCGGAAGCGGGCAAGCGCCATCAACAGGCAGGCGGAGCCGCAGGTGAAATCGGCCGTCTGCTCATAGAATGGCGTGAACATCGCCGGCGCCTCGGGTCCGCGAAGCAGCTTTTCGAACCGCAAGGCGGCCATTCCGTCGGCATAGTACTCTTCCACACGGCCGATGCGCCGATAGCCCGAATTGCGATAAAGCGCGATGGCGGCAGCGTTCTCCTCGCGAACCTCCAGCCTGAGCAGGATTCGGTCGTGATCCATGGCGGCCTGTTCGGCTGCCGAAAGCAGTGCCTTTCCATAGCCCTTTCCGGCATGTTCAGGCGCCACGGCGAGCGAATAGAGCCGCGCCAGGGCGGCACCGGCACGGAACAGGATCATGGCATAGCCGCACACCGTTCCGTCAATCTCGATGACGAGCGTTTCGGCGGTCGGACGGTCGATCAGCTTGCGAAAGGAGCGACGCGAGATCCGGTCACTGGCAAACACGGCCTGCTCGATTGCGTCGAGGGCGGCAATGTCGGATTGAACTGCGGGACGTAGCCGGGGAACGGACATGAAAGATCCGAAAAAGAGCGGCCGCAGCCTCCTGCGGCGGCCCGTGTTGAAGCACCCGAATCATGGCTGATTTGTGTCGCTTTGTCAGCGACGATTTCGCGGAGACTGTTCCTTTGCTTGACAGGCTCGATCACGCTTGCCGTTGAACCTCCGGCGCACCGTCACCACATGGATCTGGCCCGCAGGAAGGGGTGCCGCCGGCACCCTGGTAGAGGCGCGCAGGCACAAGGGAAAGGCCGGACAATGATCATCGAAGCTGCCCGGATGGGTGGAGCCAACCTTCTGGCACCGGCCTCGCGGTCCGTGCTGTTCAAGTCGCTGGGGCTGACCCTTCTGCTGCTTGCGGGATTGTGGTTCGGGCTCGGCGAAGCGTTCTCGGCACTGGCCATGCCGTGGCTGGGGGAGTTTCTGCCCGGCCTGCCCGACTGGGCCGGTTGGCTCGGCACGGTGGCAGCCATCGTTGCCGGCATCGGCCTGGCGCTTGCGCTCGCGCTCCTGATCGCGCCGGTGACCGCGGTCATGGCGGGGCTGTTTCTCGACGATATTGCCGAAGTGATCGAGACACGGGATTACCCTGAGGACCCGGCGGGCCGGGCGATGCCGCTTGGCCAGTCAATCCGCCAGTCGCTGGGTTTTCTTCTGGTGGTCGGGTTCGGCAACCTGATCGCGCTGTTCCTGCTTCTGGTGCCGGGCATCAACCTTGCCGCCTTTTTCCTGGTCAACGGCTATCTTCTGGGGCGGGAGTATTTCGAATTCGCCGCCATGCGCTTTATGCCTCCCGCCGAGGCCAAAAAGCTGAGGGCGCGCAACTCGACGACGATCTTCTTCGCGGGCCTGATCATCGCCGCCTTCCTGTCGGTGCCCATTCTCAACCTGCTCACCCCGATGTTTGCGGCTGGCATGATGGTGCATTTGTACAAGATGATTGCGCGCGCCCGCTGAGGTCCAGTGCGGCCCCGTGGCCGGGGGTCATCATCGCCTTGTTTTTTCTTCCGGAATCCCGCTGGCGCCTCACCAGAGCAAGGGAAACAAACGCTGCCATGCCGCAACTCTTCCCCGACATCCAACCGGAAAACATAAGCACTTCCTTAAGGGTGCGGTTGTAGCGTCAATTTCAAATGCGCAAACTCGACCACACCGATCACAGAACACGCAGCCAGCGCACCTACAAGGAAGCGCTGCAGCTGGCGATGTCGGACCGTGTGATGCTGCCCGATCACTTGCTGACGACCGAAAGCGGGCTTCCAAGCAAATCGCATGCCATCCGCGCCGTCTATGACAGCTACTACTGGGCAGCCCATTCCCTCAAGGCGCGCGCATGGCTCAAGGCCGTCATCGTCTTCAATCTGATGCTGATCGGTTTTGACACCTTTCTGGACCCATCCCTGCTCGTGCCTTCGCTGGTCATCCGCGGCGGCATCGTTACAGCCATCCTTGTAGCGCTGCGAATCCTCTGGGGACGCGAACGAAACCAGTCGGTGCAGGGAGCAAGCCTGATTGCCGTTGCCGCAACCATCTTGATCGAAGCCGGAGCCCTGGGGGCGCTGGGCGGCGAGGCCCTGTTCGAGCGCTACCTGACCGGGGGACTGTTCACTGTCGCGACAGCGATCCTGTTTTTCCCGATCGCGTTTTCCTGGACCATCGCTGCGGTCACCCTGGCGACATTTCTGTACATAGTGATGCTTGCCACCGGCCCGGTTACCGATCCCGTGATCGCCGTCTTCACAGGCGGCTTCTACTGCAGCGCGATCATGACCTTCGCCAGCACTCGCAAGGCCGCCCTCAGAAGCCACTGGAAGAGTTTCAAGTCGAAGGTGCGGGAACTGCGCAACAAGGAAACGCTGAAGCAACTCAACTCGGAGCTGCGCCTTGCCGCCAACCTGGATCCGTTGACCGGTGTCCGAAACCGCCGTGCGGCGCAGGAGGAAACAGACAGGATCTGCGAAGACGACGCACAGGATGTTGCGTTCCTGATGCTCGATATCGATGATTTCAAGACGCTCAATGACAAATACGGCCACGCAATCGGCGATGACTGCATTCGGCAGGTCGCGCGAAGCATCGCTGACACCCTGCGGAGCTGCGACCTTGTCTCACGCTACGGGGGCGAGGAGTTCTTGGTGGTGCTGACCGGTGCGAACGCAGAGAGTGCCTTTGCCGCTGCCGAGCGTATCCGGAAATCCATCGAACAGTTGCGCATCGGGGGAGCGGAGAACTCGATCGACCGGACGACCACCGTGAGCATCGGCCTGGCTCTCAGGCATGGCAACGAGGCGCCTGAGGGAACCATAGGACGGGCCGACGAGGCGCTCTACACCGCCAAGCGTACAGGCAAGAACCGGACGGTGATCGCGCCAACGCCCGAAGGTGGCGTCAGCCCCTCACCTCGGCAGAGCGAACTTCAGCGGCGCAAGATCGCCTGACCCGCACGGGCTTGCGCGCCCTTCGAGAGTCACAGTCACGCGCAGTCAGGCGGGCACCCCGCCCACCGGTATGATCTCGGGAGACGACCGGGTCAGCGGGCCACCGTGCCAGTCCCCCATCCAGCGGTGAACCGTCAAGCCCGCAGATGCGATTGCGTCTGCGACCTCCGATTGCCGTGAGAAGAGCAATCGTGACGTGGCCTGCCATTTCCGGCCCGATTTGGGTTCGAAGTAGATCGTGTCATAGGCGACCGTACCGGCTCCGGGTTCAAAGCGGGATTCGTTCCAGGCCTCGACCTCGCCAAGTCCGGGGGCATGGAACGTCCGGCGCGTTGTCTCGGGCGTCCATTCTTTCCATTCCTCAACGGCCGGGTTGCGGCTGTCGAAGATGAATGTACCGCCCGGCGCGAGATGGGCGGCGATTGTCGCGCACAGTGCGCGCTGATCGTGCCCGGTCAGGAGGCACTGGAACGCATGGCCGGTCATGACAACGAGGTCGAAGGTTTCGTGAAGGCGCACGGTGCGCGCATCCGCCTCGACCCAGCGTACGTCTTTTGAACCCTGTCGCCGGCGCGCATGATCCAGCATTGCCGCCGCAGGCTCGACGCCGGTCACGCGCCGCCCCTTGGCAAGCGTCACCGCGAGTTCACCGGTGCCGCAGCCGAGGTCGAGCACGGAGTTCGCGTCCCGGGCAAGCGTCCGACAATAGTCCTTGTCGTCATCCCACGGATTGTCGATGTCGTAGAACCGCGTGAAATCGGGATCGTGGAAAAGCGGTTCGGCCATGCGGTCTCAGATCACCTGCCCGGGCAACTCGACGAGCGGCGCTGCCACATCGGTGGTCTTCTCCTTCGACTTGCAGATATCGGCGATGACACAGCGCTCGCACTCGGGCTTGCGCGCCTTGCAGCAATAGCGCCCGTGAAGAATGAGCCAGTGATGGGCGTGAAACAGATAGTCTTCGGGGATGATCCGCATGAAGGCGGCCTCCACCTCGTCGGGCGTCCTGCCCGGCGCGATCCTCAGCCGGTTGCCGATCCGGAACACATGGGTGTCAACGGCAAGCGTCGGGATGCCGAAGGCCATCGACATGACCACATTGGCCGTCTTGCGGCCCACGCCCGGGAGCGTGACCAGCTCCTCGCGGGTCATCGGCACCTCGCCGCCGAAATCATCGACCAGCTTTCGGCTCAATGCGATGACGTTCTTCGCCTTGTTGCGATAGAGCCCGATGGTCTTGATATACTCCCGAACCCTTTCCTCGCCGAGCGCCAGCATCTTTTCGGGCGTGTCGGCCACGGCGAAAAGCGCACGGGTCGCCTTGTTGACGCCGGCATCGGTGGCCTGGGCGGAGAGCGCCACCGCCACCACCAGCGTGAACGGATTGACGTGTTCGAGCTCGCCCTTCGGCTCGGGGCGCTGGACTGAGAACCGGCGGAAGATTTCGCGGATCTCGTCCCTTGAATAGGGTATCCGCGGGCGACGGGGGGCACGCTTCGCCTTGACCGGCGTGACGGCGGCCGCCACCGTTTCGGCAGCTTTTGCCACTTTGGCGGAAGCGTGCGGCGTTTTCACCGGTTTCGGGCTCTTGGGGTTTTTCATTCCCTGCCTATAATCACGATGTGGGATCATTGGCAAATCCAGCGCTGGAGACCGGCAAGACGATGAACGAGGAACCTGTTTTCGAGGCCGTCCTGAGCCCTCACCGCTCACTTGGGCGCACCGGCTTCGTGGTGTTGATGGTGATCACCACGGCGCTCACCCTGGTGCATGTGATGATGTTCGCCGCAGTCAATGCCTGGCCGGTCATCGGCTTTTTCGGGATCGACCTGGCGCTCCTGTTCGGCGCCTTCTGGCTCAGCTACCGCTCCGGCCGGGCACGCGAATTCGTCAGTGTCTCGCGGACAGACCTGAAGGTCCGCAAGGTCGCGCCGTCGGGCCGGGCCGAAGAGCATCTGTACAACCCGTTCTGGGCGCGCTTCAACGTGTCCCGCCATGACGAGATCGGCATCACCAGCATGCAGATCAGCGGCGAGGGTCGCCGCACCGATGTCGGCGCCTTTCTCAATCCCGACGACAAGGAAAGCTTCGCCTCCGCTTTTCAGAGAGCGCTTGCGACGGTCAAGCGCTAAGACGCTTTTCGCGACCGCGGCGCGTTTCGGGTGGCGAGGCATTGCGGCACATGGTTGAGTGGGGTCAAGGAGACCTGCCATGACCGTGACCGCACAGCTTGACCGTGACATTACCCCGCAGAACGAGGATTACGAGCTGGTTCGCCGGACCATCGAGCGGATTTCACTCGACTATCGGGCACAGCCCTCACTTGAGGCAATCGCAGCCGATCTGGGCGTCGCTCCGGGCAGGCTGCAGAAGACGTTCAGCCGCTGGGCCGGCCTGACGCCCAAGGCATTTCTGCAGGCTGTCACGCTCGACCATGCCCGGCGGCTGCTTGGAGACGAGGGGCTGCCGCTGCTCGACGCCAGCTATGAGCTGGGGCTCTCCGGGCCGGGGCGGCTGCACGACCTGTTCGTCACCCACGAGGCGATGAGCCCGGGTGACTTCAAGACCGGTGGTGCGGGACTTGAGATCCGTTACGGCTATCACCCGTCGCCTTTCGGCATGGCGCTGGTGATGGCGACAGAACGCGGGTTGTGCGGGCTTGCCTTTGCCGATCCCGGCGAGGAAGCAGCAGCGCTTCAGGACATGGCGCGGCGCTGGCCGGGCGCTCGGCTGGTTGCCGATCAGGAGGCAACCGCGGGCTATGTGGGCCGGGTGTTCTCGCCCGAAAATTGGCGTGCCGACCAGCCGCTGAGGATCGTCATGATCGGCACGGACTTTCAGGTCAGGGTCTGGGAGGCGCTGCTCAGGATCCCGCTGGGGCAGGCCTCGACCTATTCGGATGTGGCCCGCGCGATCGGCAAGCCCTCGGCCTCCCGCGCAGTGGGCGCCGCGGTTGGGCGCAACCCGATCTCCTTCGTGGTGCCGTGCCATCGGGCGCTCGGGAAATCCGGACAGCTGACCGGCTACCACTGGGGCATCACCCGCAAGCGGGCGATGCTCGGCTGGGAAAGCGGCTGCGTGCAGTCCGCCGCCGGATGAAGACGCGGCAGCCCGCCGTCAATGCGCCTTGGACATGTCTCCAAGCACCTCTTTGGAGGCGACGGTGGAATCGGCGTTGAGCTTGTAGACCATGGGCACGCCGGTGGCGAGATTGAGCTTGACGATCTCGTCGCGCGACATGCGGTCGAGGATCATCACCAGCGACCTCAGCGAATTCCCATGCGCTGCGACCAGAACGGTCTCGCCGCGCAGCACGCGGGGAAGGATCTCTGTCATGTAATAGGGCCAGACACGGGCGCCGGTGTCCTTGAGGCTTTCACCGCCCGGGGGGGGTACGTCGTAGGAGCGGCGCCAGATGTGGACCTGCTCCTCGCCCCACTTCTCCCGCGCGTCGTCCTTGTTGAGGCCCGCGAGATCGCCGTAGTCGCGCTCATTGAGCGCCTCGTCGCGGATCACGGGGAGGCTGGTCTGGCCGATGCCTTCCATGATCAGATCGAGCGTCCGCTGGGCGCGCTTGAGATCGGAGGTGAAGGCCACGTCGAAGACGAGCCCAGTGTCCTTGATCGCCTGTGCGCCGGTCCTGGCTTCCTCGACGCCCTTGTCCGTCAGGTCGGGATCCTTCCAGCCGGTGAACAGGTTCTTGAGATTCCATTCGCTCTGGCCGTGGCGGACAAGCACGAGTGTTCCGGACATGGTGTTTTCCCTTTCTCAGGCGGTTGAGGCTCAGGTGGCTGCTCAGCGGTCGGCGAGACCGAGCACGTCGAGCATCGAATAGTAACCGGGTTTCTGCTTGCGCGCCCACAATGCTGCGCGCACGGCGCCGCGCGCGAAGATCGAACGGTCGGTGGCCTTGTGGGCCAGCTCGATGGTCTCGCCCTCCCCCGCAAGCAGGACCGAGTGGTCTCCGACCACGGAACCGCCTCTCAAGGTGGCAAACCCGATGCTGCCGGTCTCGCGGGCGCCGGTGTGACCGTCGCGCACCCGGACCGAATTCTCCTTGAGGGAAATCCCGCGGCCCTCGGCCGCAGCTTCGCCGAGCAGCAAAGCCGTTCCGGAGGGTGCATCCACCTTGTGACGGTGGTGCATCTCCAGCACCTCGATGTCCCAGTCGCCGGCATCGAGCGCCTTTGCGGCCTGGCGCACCAGAACCGAAAGAAGATTGACGCCGAGGCTCATGTTGCCGGACTTGACGATGCGGGCGTGACGCGAAGCCGCGTGCAGCTTCGCCTCGTCGCTCTCGCCCATGCCGGTGGTTCCGATCACGTGGACGATGCGCGCCTGGGCCGCGAGTTCGGCAAATTCCAGCGTCGCGGCGGGCGTGGTGAAATCCAGCACGCCGTCGGCGCGCGCGAAGACCGGCAGCGCATCGGCGGTAATCGCCACGTCATTGGTCCCGAGACCGGCGAGTTCTCCGGCATCGCGGCCGATCGCATCGGAGCCCTGGCGTTCGATGGCGCCGGCAAGATGAACGCCGTCGATGTCAGCGATCGCGCGGATCAGGGACTGGCCCATCCGCCCCGCGGCGCCCACCACGACAAGACCCATGCTTGACGGCATCGTGCTCATGGCCTGTTTTCCTTCTTGTCTTCGGAAAGTTGTGGTTCGGCGTCGTTGACTTCGGTCTCGCTGAACGCCTGCAGCCGGGCATAGAGGCCGTCCTTGTTGCCGCTGAGATCCGCGTGGCTGCCGCTTTCCACCACGCGACCGGCCTGCATGACGATAATCCTGTCCGCCTTGGCGATGGTGGACAGCCGGTGGGCAATCACCAGCACGGTGCGGTGCTGCATGGCGCTTTCGAGCGCTTTTTGCACCGCGGCCTCGGATTCATTGTCGAGCGCAGACGTCGCCTCGTCGAGCAGCAGGATCGGCGCGTTGCGAACCAGTGCGCGGGCAATCGAGATGCGCTGACGCTGGCCGCCGGACAGATTGGCGCCGTTCTCGCCGAGCGGCGTGTCGTAGCCGCGGGGCTGGGCCAGGATGAAATCATGGGCATAAGCCAGGCGCGCGGCGTCCTCGATCTCGGCGTCGGTCGCGTCGGGCCGGGCATAGCGCAGATTGTCGCGGATGGTGCCCTCGAACAACCAGGGCTGCTGGGAGACATAGGCGATCTGTTGCCTGAGCGAATTCTTGGTCACCGTGGCAATGTCGATACCGTCGATGAGCACCTGCCCTGAAGCCGGATCGTAGAACCGTGGCACCAGGCTGATCAGGGTCGATTTGCCCGCCCCGGAGGGACCGACGATCGCCGTGGTCTTGCCAGCCTCGGCCTTGAAGCTGACCTCTTCGAGGACCTTTTCCCCGTTGCCATAGGCGAAGCCCACATCCCGGAACTCGATTTCACCGCGCGCGGCATCGAGTTCGATCGCCCCCGGTCTGTCACCCTGGGACGGTTCCTCATCAAGGATGTCATAGATCATGCGCGCATTGACCACGGCGCGTTCCAGACTGATCTGAAGCCGCGACAACCGCCGTATCGGATCATAGGCCAGCAGCAAGGCGGTGATGAAGGAGAAAAATGCGCCGGGCAAGACATCGTTGTAAATGGAACGGTAGGCAGCATAGGCGATCACGCCCGATATCGCCAAACCTGCGACGGTCTCCGTGAGCGGCGATGTCCGCTCGGTCAGCTTGGTAATTCGGTTTGCGCGCTCTTCGGCGGATCTGATCAACTGAGATGTGCGCTGGCTGATCTGGCCTTCCATGGTGAAGGCCTTGACGATGGTGATGCCCTGCACGGTTTCCTGTATGGAGCCGAGAACGCGGCTGTTGATATGGATCGAGTCGCGGGTGGCGCTGCGCAGGCGCTTTGAAATGTAGCGCAGCGCGATCAGCACCGGCGGGGCACCGATGAAGACGATCATGCTCAAGACCGGATCTTTCGCGACCATGACGGCGACAAGCGCGATCAGGGTGAGAAGATCTCGCGCGAAGGAGGTGATCGTCAGGTTCATCACATCGCGGATGCCGGCAACGTTCTGGCTGATCTGGGCTGCGATCTGGGCCGAACGGGTGTCCCCGAAATAGCCCACGCCAAGCCGCATCAAATGATCGATCAGGCGTTGCTGGTACCGGGCCACCAGATTGTTGCCGACCTGGGCAAGCGCCACGGCCTGTCCGTAGGATGCAGCGCCACGGATGACGAAGGCGGCAAGCACCGACCCGCAGATCAGCCAGACGACCTGGGCATTCTTCTTGGCGAAGGCCTCGTTGATGACCGATTCCATGATCCAGGCCATGAAGGCCGTCGAGGCTGCCACAAAGACCAGACAGATGGCGGCGAACACATAGGTGCGAATGTACTCGCGGCCATTCTCCCGGATGATCCTGCGGATCACCATCGTCAGGGATTCGACATCGGTCTTGATGTTTTTGCCGCGCGCCACGTTGCGTCGTCCTATCCGGCCGCCGGTCATTGCCGGGGCATTGCCGTCATCGGGCAAACAATCGCATGCCCGTTTCACAGCGGCTCTATAACGGGTTGAAACCTGTTTGCCTATGCCTTCCAGCGACGGCCCTGGGTGGAGACGCCGAACCGGACCGGTGTGCGTGCATAGGCCGCAAGACCATAAAGGGCGGCGAGCGGATGGGTGATGACGAATGTCGGGATCCGCCGCATGATGCCGGAATGCGGCGCCTTGTCCTCGAATGCCTCCCGGAACCTCGGATGCTCGAGCGCCGGAATGATCTTCTGCACGATGCCGCCGGCGAGATAGACCCCGCCGCGCGCCATGAAGATCAGGGCCAGATCTCCCGCCACCCGAGCGAGATAGGTGACGAAAAGCTCGATGGCCTCGACCGCAGCCGGATCCGTACCCGCCGACCATCCCGAGGTAACCTCGGCCGGCGTCTTCGCCCTCGGCGTGGTTTCCGCGGCCTTGCAGACGCCATGGTAGATGTTCATCAGACCGCGTCCGCACAACAGTTGCTCTGCGGAAACACGGCCTTCGATTGGCTCATAATGGGGAAACAGCTCGAAATCGCGCGGTGTCCGCGGCCCGATGTCGATATGACCGCCCTCTCCGGGCACCGGAAACCAAGTATGACGGGCGTGAACGAGACCGGACACGCCCAGACCGGTGCCCGGACCGACCACCACCCGCGAGGTTGAAGACTGGATTTCGCCGCCGCCGATCTTTTCGAGATGCTCCGGGCCGAGCGCGGCTGCGGCGAGTGCCTGCGCCTCGAAATCATTGATGACCACGACGTCTTCAAAGCCCAGGTCCCGGATCATGTCTTCGGGCCGGATCACCCAGTCGCAATTGGTGAGGTCGATCTCGCGCTCCTTGATCGGACCTGCAACGGCGAGAATGGCCGAGCGCGGCTGCAGGGATGTCTTGTCGAGAACGCCGACCTGGATGGCGAGGTCGATGGTGTCGTAGTCGGCAGTGGCGAGAACCGGAAATTCCTTGGGCTCGGCGTAGGCGTCGACCAGAATGGCGAAGCGCGCATTGGTGCCGCCGATATCGCCGATCAGGATCGGAAAGGCGATGTTGCGGTCGGTATCGCTGGAAGTTGGCATCGTTCTTTGTCCCCGTCAGGCCGGTTATTGCACGGTACGGCCGCTCCGGCCGATTTGTCGGTTGTCGCCGCTCAACCGAGCGTCGAGAGAAGGCGTTCGGCCGTGGCGCGATTGAGCGCCATCGGAATATCATAAACGATGGCGAGCCGCATCAACGCCTTGACATCGACATCATGCGGCATGGCCGTCAGCGGATCGACGAAGAAGATCACCAGGGCCACCTCACCGGTTGCGATCAATGCACCGATCTGCTGATCCCCGCCGAGCGGCCCGCTCTTGAGCCGCGTGACATCGAGATCCGGACAGGCTTCGATGATGCGGGCGCCGGTCGTGCCGGTGGCGACAACCGGATAGCGCGACATGGCCTTGCTGTGCGAACGGGCGAAATCGGCCAGATCGTCCTTCTTCTGATCATGGGCGATGAGGGCAATGGCTTTGGGCGAGGTCATGGTGATCCACTGTCGGCAAAGCCAGGGCTTCGCATTTCAATCGATTTGATCCGGCAATCTATAGCGGTTTCGATGCCAACGGAAAAGCCACCGTAGAAAGGTTTATTGCGGCGAGCGATTCGATCCCACTTGCGAAGCCCGGCTCCAAGATCCGGGCTAGTCGCGCGGCCGCCAGACCGGCAACGGCACCACGCGGGGCAGCGGCGCGAACCCCGATGCCGTGGCGGGCGGAGAGCTGTTGCCGCGCAGCAGGTCGCGGACAGGATCGGTGCCGAACGTCACCTCGGCTTCCGACGCCGGACCCGGCGCACCCGCGACGCGCGCACAGGCTGCGGGCAGGTCCGAAAGCCGGATCTCGCGCTTGACCGGTTTTGGCTTGTCGTCCTTCTTCGGCTCGGCAGGCGCCCAGGGCTCATCCGTGAACCACCACGCGAGCGATGCATCGCAGCCCGGACCGGATGGTGGCGGGTTCTGGCTGCGGCAGCCGCTGGCGCCGGGAGGGCACTTGATCCGGATGTGAAAATGATAGTGATGGCCGTAATAGGGGCGCAGCTTGCCCATCGTGGAGCGGTCGCCCTGCCAGGTGTCACAGAGCTTCTTCTTGATGCCGGGATGGATGAAGATGCGCTCGACCTCCGGATAGCTTGCGGCGCGCATCAACAGCCGCGCATGCGCCGGCGTCCAGACCCGGTCATCAACGAAGAGCGTGTCCTTCTTGAGCATCGAGGTCGCCGAAATGCTTTCGCGCTCGGCAGCCGAGAGAGTGCGGTCGGGCATCGGCGTCAGCCAGACATCCGCATCGAGGCCCACCTGATGCGAGGCGTGACCGGACAGCATCGGGCCGCCGCGGGGTTGGGCGATATCGCCAATCAGCAGTCCGGGCCAGCCGTCGCTGGCGGCGGCCTCGCGCGAAAGTCTTTCGACGAGTGCGATCAGGTCGGGGTGGCCCCAACGCCGGTTGCGTGAAAGGCGCATCGCCTGCCAGGTCTCGCCATCTGCGGGAATGGCGACGCCGCCCGCAAGGCAGCCCTTGGAGTAAAACCCGATTGCCTGGGCCGGCAAGGTGGCCGGCAGCTTGGCTGCTCCGAAAATCTGCTTGGCGGGAGGACCGGATTCCGCAGCCCGTGCGGCCATTCGCAAATCACCGGCAACGGACCCCAGCACGGCCAGGCCAAGAATCGCCATCATGGAGTTGCGGGCAAACCATCTGCGAGCAATGGCGTTCATGATCGGACCCCGTTTCAGGTGCAGATGCGCAAGATGCGCAAATCACCCCGCCAGCCTAGCGCGATGCGGGAAAAAGAGGAACCGGGGTGGTTAGCCGTCAAGATCGTCCGGCAGCACGCGATAGATCTGCAGCGGCTTGTCCCTTGTCTCCTCAACCGGCTCAAGCCAGTCGGGGACGCGACCTTCCGCCAGTTGCGCATAGAGCCCTTGCGGGGCGACTGCGATGACGTTGCCGGTCTGCGGATCGCTGCGGCAATAGGCCAGAACCGTCACTCCGGCGCCGCGGAGGAATTTGACCGCGTCACCCGGGACGGCCATGGCCGCGTGAAGCTCGGTCAGCATGCCGCCCTGGTTGCGGTGGTATGGCGCAGACAGTGCCCGGTGGGAGGTGAAGCGCAGGATGTGGGCGCCGAGATTGGAGGGACCGGCGACGACGCCCGCCGGTTCCTGCGCCAGTGGCGCCATGGCTGCCATGTCGGTGCAGGAGTTCTGCTCGCGGACCGGCAAGGTCTCGGCGTCCCTTCCCATTGCCTTGTCGACCCCCATGGAGGCAAGCGCACCGGCGAACGCCCAGATGAAGGGAACCGACACGAAGGCCGTACCGGCGAATGCGAGACCCTTTCGCAGGTTCTTGGGATCGGCATTGGCGCGAGCGCGCAGATCTGCAATGAGGGCAGCGAGCGGAATGGCCGAGAGCAGGTTCGAGAACACGGCTCCGCGCACCTGTACCAGCGCAATCCCCCAGGAAACGAGGATCATCGCCAGAAGCACGCCATGCGCCTGGACGTTGCGCCCCTGGCGCATGCGCATCACGCACAGGGCCATGGCGAGGACCGGCACCGCATAGAAGCCGCCGATGGTCCAGGGCTCCGAACGCAACTGCGCCAGTACCGACTGCGCCTCGGTGACATTGTTGAGCCACATGGACGTGAGCAGCGGATCCAGCGTGGAAAGCGGATTGCCGAGGCACTGGGGTGCGATCAGGAAGGTGAACCCGGCAGTGGCGATCCCGGCAAGCCCGAGCCCCGACAGACGGACACCAAATCCGCGGTTCGAGGTGAAGGCGGCGGCAAGAAAGAATGCACCCGCGCCGACCACGCCGAGCGCGTAGAAGCCGGTCGACAGGGCGTCGCAGGCCACAAGGCCATATTGTCCGGGCGGGGTCGTTGCAAAGAAACATGCGGTCAGCGCGGTCGCCATCGAGAGCGCGAAGGCCGTGGATGCGGCGCGCGCCCTTTCGCCGACCCAGAGCCACTGAAGCGCAACGATCAGTGCAATGACCGCAATGTGCGGTGTTGTTTCCGCGCCGATGGCGATGGCCAGCGCGGCCGCGATGCCTGCTACGGAATGGGCCAGTGCCGGACGGTCCGGCATGATCAGGCACGCGGCGATGACGGCAATCAGCCCCAGTTGCACATTGTGATGGTCAATCGATCCGGGCTGGAAACGATTGACGCTGAGGACGAACAGGAACGCGAGAGCCAGCGCGATCAAGCGGCCGGAGGCGCCCGCGAGCGTCTCCCCGGCCAGCGCCAGCGCATAGAAGATCGGAACGACGGTGATCAGCGGCCAGACGAAGAGTGCCGCCGCCTCGGCATATGTCGGCTCCAGAAACTGTGAAAAGGCCAGGATCAGCGCAGCAATAGGAAGATCGATGAGCCGCGACCAGTGCATGAGGGTGCCGCCCTCCAGCCCGAGCCTTGTCTGTGTCAGATCGAACCAGCCCTGTCCCGACAGAAGGTCGCGGACCTGCACAAGCCGCATCACGTCATCATTGTCGGCGCCGACATAGTCGACATAGGATGAGAAATGCATGATTGCGGTCAGCAGCGTGAGAACCGCCATTGCCAGCAGAACCGGCCGGTGCAAGGAGGCAAATGTGCCGGGGACAGACCGTTCCGGCGCGCTTGCTGCAAGCGGCAGACTCGCCGCAGCCGAATTGCTCTTGCTCAAGGGGCTACTCCCGACCACTAAAATGCCTTGGGCTCAACCTAGCCTTAACCTTCTCAAGAAATAGTAAAGCGGAGGCGGAGGATGGTCCGCGCCCAACAGGATTTCCCCATGTCAGACGGTGTTTTCGAAGGTCTTGAGATCGCGGTGGTGCTGCCGTGCTACAATGAAGCCGAGACGATCGGCGAGGTCGTCGCCGGATTTCGTGCGGCCTTGCCGACGGCCCGGATCTACGTCTACGACAACAATTCCAGGGATCAGACGGCGATGCGGGCAGCGCTGGCGGGCGCAACCGTCGTGCGCGAAACCCGGCAGGGCAAGGGGCATGTGGTGCGGCGCATGTTCTCCGACATCGAGGCCGACATCTTCCTGATGGCCGACGGCGACGGAACCTATTCACCCGCCGACGGCCCGGAACTGGTGCAGACGCTGCTCAGTGGCGGCTACGACATGGTGGTCGGGACACGACGGGGCGTCACCGATGACGCCGGTCGCCGCGGCCACGCCTTCGGCAACTCGATCTTCAACCGGCTTTACACCGCGATCTTCGGCACCGACTTCACCGACATCTTCTCAGGCTACCGGGCCTTCTCGCGCCGGTTCGCCAAGAGCTTTCCGGCCATTTCCGGCGGCTTTGAAATCGAGACGGAAATGAGCGTCCATGCCTCGATGCTCAGAATGCCGGTGGCGGAACTGGCGCTCGACTACGGCCGCAGGCCGGAGGGTTCGCACTCGAAGCTCTCGACGTTCAAGGACGGCGCAAAGATCCTCTGGATGTTCGCGATGCTGATGAAGGAAACGCGGCCGTTCATGTTCTTCGGCTATCTGAGCGTCTTCACGCTGGCGCTCTCGATGATGTTCATGGTGCCCGTGCTCAACGAGTATTTCCTCACCGGGCTGGTCACCCGCATGCCCACGTGGATTCTTGCCATGGCGCTGATGATGATGGCGCTGATGATCTTCTCGGGAGGGGTTATTCTCGATTCTCTTGCCAGATCACGGTTTGAACAGAAGCGATTTCATTATATGTCGATCTCGCCGTCCCGTGGCGAGCGGCGCGCATTCACAGGTGCAGGCCGGCGTGTTTCGGACTCCTCGGTTGCCGAAGCACCCTCCATCCCAGCCACAAAGGCCAGGAGCCGTAAAACGGTCTGATGAGACGAATACAGTTTTTCCTTTTTGCCGGCGCGGTTGGATTTGCCGTCGACGTCGGCGTGCTGTGGCTGCTGCTGCGCTTCGAGCTGCTGGACCCGTTCAGCGCGCGGGTGCTTGCGATCGCTTCGGCCATGCTGTGCACCTACCTGATCAATCGCACCTTCACCTTCGGCGCCTCGCACCGCCGGGTCAGCGTCGAGGGCGCACGCTATGGCGGCGTCGGCATCGCCTCGGCGCTGATCAACTATGTGGTCTATTCCGCCTGCCTGATCGTGCTGAAGGATTTTTCGCCCTATCTGGCCGTGGTGCTGGGCTCGGGGTCAGCGACCGTCTTTTCCTATCTCGGCTATTCGCGCTTCGTCTTCGGGCCGCGCCCCTGAAGGGGACGCGGCCGGACCGTCAGACCTTTTCCCAGCCGTCATGCTCGGCCGCGCGGTAGACGGCGTCGATCAGCTTCTGATTGAGCACGGATTGTTCGAGGGTGAAGATCTCCTCGTTACCGCCCTGAACCTTGCGAACAAAGGCTTCGGCTTGCAGACGGTATTGCCGGACACCCGGGAAGCGGAAGGTTTCGGCGCCGTCATGACCCGCGTTGTGCAGCCTGACGGTGGCGTGCCCGTAGTCGCCGGCATTGAACGGCGCGGTCACCTCGATATAGCCCTTGTCCCCATGGAAGACCATCAACTGCCTGAGCGCCATCTGCGTGGAGCAGTAGAAACTCAATTCGAAATCACCGAAATCGGCCTTCACGCTGGCATAGCGGTCGGTCCCGAACTCGGGGTCGCGTTCGACAGTGGCCTGAACGCGCCGGGGTTCGCAGCCGGTGGAAAACCGGGTCGAGACCGTGGGGTAAACGCCGATATCGGGCAGTCCGCCACCGCCCAGTTCGGCGTTGTTGCGCATGTCGTCAGGGTTGGTGTTGAAGTAGGAGAACGCACCCTGGACATGGCGCAGACGGCCGATCGCGCCGTCCCTGATGAGCGAGCGAACCTTGTGCCATTGCGGATGGTAGGTCACCATGAAGGCTTCGCTCACCAGGACGCCGTTCCGGTCGCGCGCCTCGATCACCGGGGCAATTTCGGCGGCATTGAGTGCCAGCGGCTTTTCGCAAAGCACGTGCTTGCCGGCATCGGCTGCCTTGATGGCCCATTCGACGTGCTGGGACGTGGGAAGCGGGATGTAGACGCCATCGACCTCATCGGAAGCAAGCAGTTCCTCGTAGCTCGCAAACGCATGAGGCGCTCCGAACCGGTCGGCGAGCGCACGCGCGCGGGACTGCTCGCGGCTTGCGATGGCGGTCACGACGCCGTTCTCCGAATCCTGCAATTGCGGAATAACCTGCTCGCGGCCGATCTTGGCCGTCGACATGATGCCCCACTTGAACATGGTCTCTCCTCCCGGAAACAGCGGTTCTTGCCGTTGCCGGCTTGAGCGCGCATTTGGATTTGGGATGGACCGGTACACACGGACCCGTCCATCTGATTGATTTCATGCGCGCAACAGACCCAAAACCGGTTGCGATTGCAAGACCGCCCGACGCAGTGTGATTGCGGGGATACGCATTCCCGCGCCCGAACCTGCGGCGCCTAGCGGTTTCGAGCTGCCCTCTCGCGAATTTCCGCGAAGGTCCAGTCGACCAGCAATTGGCCATCCTGCCAGACCGGGCGCATCAGGTTTTCGCGGTCACCGAGATCCTTCAGCGCCACGCCCACGGCCTGGCCGTCTTCCATGACGACGGCCTGCCGGTATCGCTTCGAGGCCTTGCCGGGATCGGTCTTCGGGTTCTTGTTGATCCCGTGCCAGACGCCGTCCTTGTCCTGCCGGGCATTGGCCTTCATGGCGAAGCGCAGCGTGTCGCGGTTGACCTTCTGCAACAGCCCCGCGCCCATGCCGAAGGCGATGTTTTCGGCCGACCAGCCCCGGTCCTCCAAGCGGCCGAGAAGGATCCGGATCGTCTCCGGCGCGATGCCGTCGCCCTGGATCACCCGGACCGCCGGATTGAGAACCTTGTAGCCCTTGTCGTTGAGCGAGAAGCCGAAGATCTCGCCCAGCATTTCCACGGTATCGACGGGAACGCGCGTGGCGTCACCGGAGTCGGGGCGCACCACCAGCGTGCCGCCCGACGCCTCGACCTCGGCTTTCAGCTCCTCGCCCCATATGGTCTTGACCGCGCGATAGAGATCATAGGAATCCGAAACCACCGCGACGAGCTTTCCCGGGCCGGCGAACTGCTTGAGCATGTTGCGATAGGCTTCGGTTTCGCGCTCCTCGCCCCAACTTGTCATGGTCGAGTGCTCGGCGGCGGGGATCGAGAAACCCGCCATCGGTTCATGGTAGAAGCGCCGGGCATAGACGAGCGCGCTGACCGTGTCGGTGCCCATGAAGCTGACCAGATGGGCGACACCGCCGATTCCGGCCTGTTCGAGAGACGTGGCTCCGCGAGCGCCGAAATCATGCAGACGGAACGGCAACACCTCTTCGGGCGTGTCGCAGGTGCGTTCCAGCGACGCGGCAATGATCTGGCGCGCTCCGTGCGAGACGGTGGCGACGGTGGACGGATACCAGACCGCGCGCAGCAGGGCGGTCTCGATGAAGGTCGGCAGCCAGAAGAAGTCAGGATCGGTGTTGCGGACCTGTACCAGCGGCGTGCCGGTGGGCGCAATCATCCCCTCGGGCAGCGCCTCGATCAGCAACGGAAAGTGGCCGTCATGGCGTGTGACGATCTTCTCGAAGCCCTCGCGGTGGAACGGAAGTCCGTGGGCGGTGATCACCTCCTCGGCCTCGTCGACATCGGCCATGGTGATCTTGCGCGAGAGATAGTCCTTCAAGAACATCTGCAGCCCGAAGAACAGCACGTCATCGTGCTTGCCGCCGGGCCGGGCCTCGATGTAGGCCGAGATCGCCGCCGTCTCGGGAGGGTACTGCGCGAAATGCGAGTACTTGTAACTGTCGGAATTGAGAATGAGATTCATTGTACGCACTACGCTCCGCCGCCCTGCTTCATCGGGGTGCAGCATGCAACCGGCAGCCCCCTTCCCGCAAGTCCGCGAAGCCTACAGAGTGTGTCCAACGCAGTGTTTTTTGCTGTCCCGAAGCGGCCAATGCAAAAACACGGTTGCCGCAGCGACACCGGCTCCGGAACGAGCGATGGAGCGGCCCTGTCGAGAGCCGCTCGATCCGGTTATCCCCTGAGCACTCCGCCGGTGGATTTTTCGACATTGGCGATGACCGATTTCATCAGCCGATCGAGATCCTCCTCGGTCAGCGTCCGGTCGCGCGGCTGGATGGTGATTTCCAGCGCCAGCGACTTCTTGCCTTCGCCGAGTGACGGGCCTTCGAACAGATCGAAGACCTTCACGCCAGTGATCAGCTGCTTGTCAGCGCCCTGCGCCGCGCGCTCCAGCGTGGAGGCCGGCACTTCCGTGTCGACCACAAAGGCGAAATCGCGCCGCACGGCCTGGAAGGTCGAGAGTTCCAGCACCGGCTTTGTGCGGGTGGCCTTGCGCTTGGGTTCGGGAATCGCATCGATGAAGATTTCGAAGCCGGCAAGCGGTCCCGTCACGTCAAGCGCATCGAGGGTCTTGGGGTGGAATTCGCCGAAATGCCCGAGCACGGTCTTGGGGCCGAGCTTGATCAGACCCGAGCGGCCCGGGTGATACCAGTCCGGTGCGCCGCGCTCGAAAGACAGCCGGTCGACCGGCGCCCCGCAGGCCTCGAGGGCGGCAATCGCGTCGGCCTTTGCATCGAACACGCCGACGGGTTTTGCCGCGCCGTCCCAGTGGCGGCCCGAGCCCGTGAGACCGGCGGTGCCGCGACGGATGCCACCGGCAACCCGGCGTTGGCCTTCCGGCCTGTCGTTCTCGTAGGTGCCCGACACCTCGAAGAGCGCGACATCGCCATAGCCGCGGTCGGCGTTGCGCTGAGCCGCGGTGACGAGACCCGGCAGCAGCGACGGCCGCATGTCGGACATGTCTGCAGCGATCGGATTGGCGAGCTTCAGCTCGGCCTTGCCGCCGCCGAAGAGCCTTGCGTGACGCTCCGGGATGAACGACCAGGTCACCGCTTCGAGCATGCCGCGCGAGGCAAGTGCGCGCTTTGCCGCACGGGTGCGGATCTGCAGCGTGGTCAGTATCTTTCCGTTGACAGAGCCGATGGACGGCAGTGCCTCGGGCCTGATCTTGTCGACCCCGTGAATGCGCATCACCTCCTCGACCAGATCCGCCTTGCCGTCGATGTCGGGACGCCAGGACGGCGCCGCGACCGAGACCGTTTCCCCGGTTCCCGAGACCTCGAAACCGAGACCTTTCAGGATGCCGGTTGCCTCGTCGTTGGACACATCAAGACCGGTAAGGCGCCGGATTTCGGAGAACGGAAACTCGATGACCTTTGGCTCGTGGCCTGCGTAGCCGGTGACGCGGGCTTCGGTTGCGGTCCCGCCGCACATGTCGAGCACCAGTTCGGTGGTGCGTTCGAGGCCCGGCATCATGTATTCGGGATCGACGCCGCGCTCGAAGCGGTAGCGGGCATCGGTGATGATGCCATGCGACCGTCCGGTCTTGGCGATGTTGATCGGATCCCAGAGCGCCGATTCGATGAGCACGTTGGTGGTGTTCTCGTCGCAGCCGGAATGTTCGCCGCCCATGATGCCACCGATCGACTCGGGCCCGTTGTCATCCGCGATGACGACATTGGCGGGATCGAGCTTGTAGGTGCGGTCGTCAAGCGCGAGGATCTCCTCGCCTTCCTGCGCGCGGCGCACCACAAGGTCACCCTTGACCTTGTCTGCGTCGAAGACGTGCATCGGTCGGCCCTGGTCGAAGGTCATGTAGTTGGTGACGTCGACCAGCGCGGAAATCGGGCGGAGACCGATTGCCAGCAGTCGCTTCTGCATCCACTTGGGGCTCGGTCCGTTCTTCACGCCGCGGACCATGCGCCAGGCAAAGCCGGGGCAGAGGCTCTGATCGTCAAGTTCGATCCGCACGTTCTGCGCCGTCTCGCCCTCGACCTTGAAAGCGGACTTCGGCTGGTCTTTCAGACGGCCAAGGCCGGAGGCCGCCAGATCACGGGCGATGCCGCGGATCGATGTGCAGTCGGGCCTGTTGGGCGTCAGGTTGATCTCGATGACCGGGTCGTCGAGGCCGGCATAGGCGGCGAATGACGTGCCGACCGGCGCGTCGTCGGGCAGGTCGATGATGCCGTCATGGTCGTCGGACATGTCGAGCTCCTTTTCGGAACACATCATGCCGTGGCTTTCGACACCGCGGATCTTGCCCACAGACAGCGTCACGTCGATTCCCGGAACATAGGTGCCCGGACGCGCCAATGCACCGACCAGTCCTGCGCGCGCATTGGGCGCGCCGCAGACGATCTGCACCGGCTGGCCGTCGCCGGCATCGACCATCAGCACCTTGAGGCGATCGGCTTCGGGATGCTTCTCGGCTGCAATGACCCGGGCGATGGTGAAGGGCTGGTAAGCCTTCTTGTCGTCGACATCCTCGACCTCGAGCCCGATCGCGGTCAGGCGCTCGCAAATCTCATCAAGCATGGCATCGGTCTCAAGATGATCCTTGAGCCAGGATAGGGTGAATTTCATCGGTCCATTCCAGTCATCGTGTCATCAGCGTTCGACCGACTGATCCTGATAGCGCGGCAGGTCGTCGGAGATGTGCAAAAAGGGCAGTCGGCGTTTTTCGAAAGCATGCAGGTTCGGCGGAAAATCCTCGGGCGCATCCATGAAACCGATGGTCAGATAGACTTCGCCGGGCAGCCTCTCATCGCGATAGCCGATCTGGCTGCCGCAATGGTCGCAGAAGGAGCGGCTCAGCCCACCGGCGCTCCGCCAGGTCTTCGCCTCGCCGAACCAGGCAAGGTCCGCCTCGCGGAAGCCGACGAATGCCATGACCGGTGCACCGGTCTGCTTTCGGCAATCCCGGCAATGGCAGTAGGATTGCCAGATCGGCTCGGCCGATGCCTCGACCGAGATCAATCCGCACCGGCACGAGCCCGTGTGTTTGCTCACCCGCTCAATCCTCCGAACAATGTCGGCATGTCGAGCGGGCGGAAACCGTAGTGGCTGATCCAGCGAACATCGGCGCTGAAGTAGTCGCGCAGATCCGGCATGCCGTATTTCAGCGTTGCAATGCGGTCGATGCCCATGCCCCAGGCGAAGCCCTGGTACTCGTCAGGATCAAGTCCGCCGGCACGCAGCACATTCGGATGCACCATGCCGCAGCCGAGGATCTCCATCCAGTCGCTGCCTTCGCCGAATTTCACGATCGGTCCCGAACGATCGCACTGGATGTCGACCTCGAAGGACGGCTCGGTGAAGGGGAAGAACGACGGCCGGAACCGCATGGTGACGGAGTCGACCTCGAAATAGGCCTTGCAGAACTCCTCGAGCGTCCAGCGCAGATGGCCGACATGGGTGGTCTTGTCGATCACCAGACCTTCGAGCTGGTGGAACATCGGCGAATGGGTCGCATCGGAATCCTGGCGATAGGTCTTGCCCGGAATGACGATGCGGATCGGCGGCTGCTGCGCCTCCATGGTGCGGATCTGCACCGGAGAGGTATGCGTCCTGAGAACCTTGCGCTCGCCGTTCTGGTCGGGCTCGAGGAAGAAGGTGTCGTGCATCTCCCGCGCAGGATGCCCCTCCGGGAAATTGAGCGCCGTGAAATTGTAGTAGTCCGTTTCAATGTCGGGGCCTTCGGCGATCGAGAAGCCCATGTCGGCGAAGATGGCGGTGATTTCATCGATGACCTGGCTGATCGGATGAATGCGACCGCGTTCGGCCGGCGACGTGCGCACCGGCAGGCTGACATCGACGGTCTCGCGCGACAGGCGCTCGGTGATGGCCGCGTCCCTGAGCTCGGTCTTGCGCGCCGCGATCGCGTCCGCAACCCGTGTCTTGAGACCGTTGATCTCCGGGCCGGCCTGCTGCCGCTCTTCCGGCGTCATCTTGCCAAGCCCCTTGAGAAGCTCGGAAACCGATCCCTTCTTGCCCAGGGCCGCAACCCGGACCGCTTCGATGGCGGCCTCGTCGGAAGCCCCTGAAATCTCCGACTTGATCGAGGTTTCGAGTGTCTGATACTGGCTCATGACCTTACCTGTTGTGATGCTGTGCGCTGTCCGCTTGCGGCAATTGCGCTGTCCATATCCGAAATTGATGCTGCGAGGAACCTTGCCGCGCCAAGAAATCGCCTGAGATCGCCGCCCTGCATCGCCTCCGGAAGCAGCCGCGCCGGCACGAGCAGCGGGCGCACGAAACCGATGAAGCGCGCGAGCGCGACAACCGCCTCCACAGGCGCGGCATCAAGCCAGGTCCGCAGCAAGATCCGGCACTTTTTCTCGTCCGGCTCGAGGGCCACAACCGGCAGCATGACGAGCCAGAGGTCGCGGGCCTGGGCGTCGGCGAGCGGCATGGTGGTTTCGGGTGCTTCCTCGAAGTCGAAGAAGCAGATGTCTCCATTGTTCAGCGACACGTCACGCAAATGCGGACGGCCATGGACGAGGCCTGCGCCATGCATGCGGCCGAGTGCCGTGAACAGCTTGAGGAGCAGTTGCTGGCGCCGGTCCACGGACGCGGCAGCGAGTTCATGGGTCAGGACCGGCGAGACGTCCGACAGGATCAGCATCGCGCCGTTCCGGTAGAGAATGTCCGGGGTCCGGAAACCTGCGGCGCGGAACGCCGAGATCCTGCTGCATTCGCGCTCGACGCCGGCCTCGCCGAGTGCGGGGGCGGAGCCGCGCAGGAACGGCGGATACAGGACCGGCGAGATCAGCCAGTGCAGGCGCTTGGCGAAGGCAAGCGGCTCGATGTCGAAGCGCTTGATCCAGACCCTGCGACCGGGAAGCTCGATGGGCGCAATCCGCAGGCCGGGCGAACTCGCGATGGCCTGAAGCGCCATGGCGAGATCCTCTGGCGGGATCACCTCATCAGTGTTCGTCTCTTGGCTCATGCCTCATCCGGATAAAAAAGATCCCGCGCCAGCCCAGGCCAGCGCGGGATCCCAATTGGTCAATTCAGACTGTGTTCGGGGAAAACGCTGGCTTAGGCGACAGCGCTTTCAAATTCGTTCGGCGTCTTGTCCTTGAGGTATTCGAGCGCCTTCTTGGACTCGCCAACCAGCACGCCGAAGGCTTCCGCGTCATGGATGGCCATGTCGGAAAGAACCTTGCGGTCGA
Source organism: Hoeflea sp. (assembly GCA_965233445.1). Classification (GTDB taxonomy): domain Bacteria; phylum Pseudomonadota; class Alphaproteobacteria; order Rhizobiales; family Rhizobiaceae; genus Hoeflea. Next base: position 772,156 of record OZ247491.1, on the reverse strand, counting down.
CCTCGATGCCGGCCTTGGTCAGGCCGTCGATGAAGCGGCCGTAGGTCAGGCCGTGCTCGCGGACAGCGGCATTGATGCGCTGGATCCACAGAGCGCGGAAATTGCGCTTGCGCACCTTGCGGTCGCGGTAGGCGTACTGCATCGACTTGTCGACGGCTGCCTTCGCGGCGCGGATGGTATTCTTGCGGCGTCCGTAAAAGCCCTTGGCTTTCTTCAGAACCTTCTTGTGCTTTGCATGGGCGGTAACGCCCCGTTTTACGCGTGCCATATCATGATCTCCTTAAAACTGGTCCCGGCGCTCTTACAGGCCGTTGGGAAGGAACTTCTTGACGATCTTGGCGTCAGGCTCGGAAAGAACCATGGTGCCGCGTGCGTCGCGAATGAACTTGTTGGACCGCTTGATCATGCCATGGCGCTTGCCTGCGGCAGCCGCGAGGACCTTGCCGCTCGCGGTGATCTTGAACCGCTTCTTGGCGGAGGCCTTGTTCTTCATCTTGGGCATTTCGCTACTCCTTCTCAGGCCTTCGGGCGTCACGGTGACACCGGCGCAGCCATCTTCTTGTTGGGTGAGACGCCAGCGGGCAGAGAACCCGAAAGCATCAAGCGTTTGAAACCGCCTCGGCATGCCCTGCCGGCCGGTTTGAACGCGCGCCTTATAGACCCAGCCGTTCGAAAGCGCAACGGGCGGAGTCGGAAATTGCTACCTGGCAGCAAAAAACCGGTCCCGCTGCAGGCAGGACCGGTTCGAACAACTGCAAAGCGGGCGTCACTTCGGCGCCAGCACCATCATCATCTGCCGGCCTTCAAGCTTGGGCTCGGCTTCGACCTTGGCAATCTCGATGGTGTCGTCCTTGACCTGCTGCAACAGCTTCATGCCAAGTTCCATGTGCGCCATCTCACGTCCGCGGAAGCGCAGGGTCACCTTCACCTTGTCGCCATCATCGAAGAAACGGTTCATGGCTCGCATCTTCACCTGGTAGTCGTGGGTGTCGATGTTCGGGCGCATCTTGATTTCCTTGACCTCGACGGTCTTCTGCTTCTTGCGCGCCTCGGAGGCCTTCTTCTGCGACTGGTACTTGAGCTTGCCCAGATCGACGATCTTGCAAACCGGCGTCTCGCCGTTCGAATTGATCTCTACAAGGTCGAGGCCGGCTTCTTCAGCCATGGCAAGGGCCTGCTCCGTGGGCAGGACGCCATGGTTCTGGCCTTCGGCGTCGATGAGCTGGACCTGTGCGGCCCGAATATTCTGGTTAGCGCGGGGGCCGTCATTGGTGGTCGGCGGCGCTCTAAAAGGTCTGCGAATGGCTTTGGTCTCCTGAATAATTGCCGGGTTCCGCCGGTTGCGAAGCGCGCGCAAATGCGTTTGCGCGCAATCTCGTGATCGGCAGGCGGATGTCAATAGCATGACTTTTCGAAAAAATCACCACACCTGACGCAGGCGCGCGCCGAATCTTGTAAGACAGCCAAGACCGCAGCGAACCAGGGAGTGGCAATGGAACCGACAGCGAAGGAACTGATCGTAGGCGAATCCGGAGATGAAAGACCCATCGCGGCGCTGGTGCGCGACGCGACCGGGCCGCGCAGCGATCTGCCGGGGCTTGTCTGGCTTGGCGGCTACCGTTCCGACATGACGGGCTCGAAGGCCGAAGCCCTTTGCCGTCATGCGGGCGCGCAGGGCCGCGCCTCTCTCCGGTTCGACTATTCCGGGCATGGCGCCTCCGGGGGCGACTTCCGCAACGGCACCATTTCACGGTGGCTGGAGGAGAGCCTTGCCGCGCTCACGCACTTCAGTTCCGGTCCGCAGATCCTCATCGGTTCCTCCATGGGGGCCTGGATCGCGCTCAGACTGGTGCAGGAACTGCGCAAGCGGGGCGAGGGCGAACGCGTGGCAGGGCTGGTGCTCGTCGCTCCTGCACCCGATTTCACGCTTGAACTGATGGAGCCCGAGCTGACCGAGGCGCAACGACAAGCGCTGGCGCAGGACGGTTATTACGAGGAACCCACACCCTACGGCCCCGACCCGAACGTCTTCACCCGGGCGCTGTTCGAGGACGGGCGGAAGAACCGCGTTCTCGATGGCCTGATCGAGACAGGCGCCCCTGTTCACATCATCCAGGGAATGGCGGATCCCGACGTGCCCTGGCAGCACGCCCTCAAGCTGATGGAGCACCTGCCCTCCGAAAACGTGACGTTGACGCTGATCCGGGATGGCGATCACCGGCTGTCGCGGGACGAAGACATCGCAAGGATCCTTGCAGCCGTGGACAGCATTCCCCCGGGTCCCTGAAAGGCCGCCTGGCCGGACCGGCGGCCGGTAACCATACCGGCAGAACCCGTCTGTCCCGGAATTGACTCTTGGCGCCAAGCATTCTTAACTCTTTGTTAACGAGTTGGAATGGCATGGAGCGCTCCGGAAATGACTTGCGGACGGGCAAAAATCAGAGCTGTTTTGGCAGCTTCCGTGGCGTTTCTGGCCGGGACAGGCGTCAGCATCGCCTCCGGTCTGTCGATGCAAACCGGCCGGATCACGTCCCAGCCCATCGGCCACTACGAGTTCTGCAAGCAGTTTGCCTCCGAGTGCGGACCGGTCGAGGGATCGGGCGCAGCGCCGCGGGTGACGGACTACGGCTGGGATGTCGTCCGGGACGTCAATCGTGTTGTCAACTTGTCGATCATGCCGAAGACCGATCTCGAGATCTTCGGCAAGGAGGAGGTCTGGGCGTATCCCGAGATGTCCGGCGATTGCGAAGACTACGTGCTGCTCAAGCGGCACATGCTGATCGAGCGCGGGTTTTCGGCGGCCGACCTCTTGATAACCGTCGTGCGCAAGCCCGATGGCGAAGGCCATGCGGTTCTCACGCTCAGGACGTCAGAGGGCGATTTTGTGCTCGACAACCTCAATGACGACATCCCGCTCTGGCGCGACACCTCCTACAGTTTCCTCAAGCGGCAGGCATCAAGCAATTCCGGCCGCTGGGTCACCATCGAGAACGGTTCCGAGGTCATGGTCGGCGCTTTGCGTTGAATGCCAGCCAGCGACCGAAACCGGATGCAGACACCCCAGCCAGCCCGAGGATTCCAGATCAGACGTCTTTTTCGCGGGGATTTGCATTGCTTCCAAGACCGGTCACCCTTGAAAGCAGCTCGATCAGCCCGTCGTGATCCTGCGTTGCGATCAATTCGCCAAGGTCCCGGTAGAGACGTTCGAAATCAAGCGCGTCCAGCGGAGGTTCGGATGCGACCGAGATTTTCGGATGCACGGTGGAGACCGGCGGTTCGACGGAATAGCGCAAGACTTCATTGAGCTTCTCGCCCGGCCGCAAGCCGATGACCTTGATCGCAATGTCCCCTTGCGGATTGCGCTCATCGCAAACGGTGAGGTTCGATAGCTGGATCATCTTGATCGCAAGGTCCCTGATCAGGACCGGTTCGCCCATATCAAGAAGGAAGATGTCGCCGTCGCTCCGGGACTTTCCGGCGTCGGCATGCGCAATGCTGCCTGCCTGAATGACCAGTTGAGCCGCTTCCGACACGGTCATGAAGTAGCGGGTGGCTTCGGGATGGGTCAAAGTCAGCGGACCGCCATCGCGGATCTGCTCGCTGAACAGCGGAATGACCGAGCCGCTTGAGCCGATCACATTGCCGAATCGGACGGCGCAGAAGGTCTTTTCCTGGCCTGCCTGCTTTGCCCGGGCAGCAAAATCCTGCATCACTAGCTCGGCTACGCGCTTTGAGGCTCCCATGACACTCGAGGGCCAGACCGCCTTGTCTGTCGAGATAAGCACCATCACCTCGGCATCGGATTCGTAGACGGCCTTTGCGACCGAAAGCGTGCCAAGGGCATTGTTGATGACGCCCTGGTAGGGGTTCTGCTCGACCAGAGGTACATGCTTGTACGCCGCAGCGTGAAACACGGTGTCAATGCGATGCTCGGCGATGATGCGCTTGACCAGCCCCTCATCCGTCACCGATCCCAGGATTGGTAGGATCTCGAGTTCGTCATACTCGCCCAGTTCGCGGACAATCTGGTAGAGCGCAACTTCGCTGCTTTCCAGAAGCACGAGCCGGGAGGTCTGCAAGGGGACGACCTGACGACAGAGCTCGGAGCCTATCGAACCGCCGGCCCCGGTTATCAGAACAGCCTTGCCTTGCGTGTTGGCATCCATCAGCGACTTTTCAGGCACCGCCATCTCGCGCCCCAGAAGGTCGCCGATCTCGATGTCGCGCACCATGTTGACCACATGCTTGCCTTCGACGATATCGGCGAAGGCAGGCAGGATGCGGACCCTCACACCATGTTTGCGCAAGGAGTCGATCACGCTCATCCGCTTTTCGTTGCTCGAATAGCGGAGGGTGATGATCGCATCCTTGATATCGTACCGACGAACCAGTTGCGGGACTTCCCTGGCCGGATAGACCGGGTTCCCGCCGATCAGCCGGCCATAAAGGCTGGGATCGTCCGTCACATGCAGGATCGACAGACGCGGGTTGTGTCTTTGAAGGGTTGCGGAGACCTGACGGGCCGCCTCGGCGGCGCCGTAGATCAGATAATGCCGTCTCGGCACGGAACTGCTCGACAGGATGATCAGAAACCATCTCGCCACGAATCGCAGGCTGACCACCATGAAGAGCGTGAACAACCATGTCAGCACAAGCACCGACCTCGGCACTCCTTCGATGCCGTATGCCCGCGTCATGAACGCCAGCAGCCCCCAGAGCAGCGCCATCAGGCCCACGGCCTTGAAAGCAGCCCAGATCGCTTCTTCGCCGACATAGCGGATCAGTGACCGGTAGAGCCCGAAGCCGTAGAAAATCGGAATGGCGAGAACAGGGGCGGAGAGGATCAGGACAAGCTGTGCCTGGTTTGGGACATGAAACGTGTTGAGCCGGATCGAATAGGCCAGCCAGACTGCAAACAGAACTATCAGTGTGTCGGCCACAACAAGAGACAGTTGCTTTAGCCGGCGGTCCCGCGCCAGCAACCAAATGACCAGATTTCGCAACATGCGCCCACTTTCAGATCCTGCCGGGTTTCAAAACCTTCTCACCAAGCCCGGCTTGGGCGAACATATCCTTCACATGCGATGAATAGGCAAGGCCCGGCTCAGGCGTTTCCGATCAGAATTCCGGCCGCAAAGACCAAGGCGCCGCCCAGAACCACCTGAAGGATCGCCCGTCCCCAGGGTGTATCCATCCAGTGGTTCTGGATCCAGGCAATCACCCAGAGCTCGACGAACACGACCGCAATGGCGACCGTCGTGGCGATGGTGAAGTCCGGAATGAGATAGGGAAGCGCATGACCAAGACCGCCAATGGTGGTCATGATGCCCGAAGCAAGCCCGCGTTTGACCGGCGATCCGCGGCCGGAAATCACACCGTCATCATGCGCGGCTTCAGTGAAACCCATCGAGATACCGGCGCCCACGGACGCCGACAGACCGACAAGAAACGTCGTCCATGTGTCCCCCGTCGCGAAAGCGGTTGCGAAGATCGGCGCAAGCGTCGAGACGGAGCCATCCATCAATCCGGCCAGTCCCGGCTGGACATAGGTCAGGATGAACTTGCGGCGTGCAGTCTGGTCCTCTTCGGCCCGGGCGGAAGCGGGTGCATGCTCGAGACCAAGCCGTCTGGCCAGCGATTCATGGCTTTTCTCGGCCAATGCGAGATCTCCGAGCAGCTGACGGGTGTCGGCGTCGGTGGTGCGCTGCGCGGCTGCGGCGTAGAAATCGTGCGCCTGCGATTCCATGTCCTCGGCAGCCTGGCGGATCCGTTCGATCGAGAGGTTCTTCATCAGCCAGTCGGGTTTGCGCTCGTAGTATCCCCGGACATGCTCCCGCCGGATCAGCGGAACACGATCGCCGAACCGCACCTTGTGCCGCTCGATCAGACGGGCCCTGTGCGTGGCCTCCTCGTCAGCCATGTCCTCGAAGACCTTCGCCGACTGAGGGTAGTCCGGTCGCAGATGATCGGCATAGGCGAGATAGATTCGCGCATCATCCTCCTCGGAGGAAATCGCCAGGGCCAGCACTTCCTGTTCGCTCAGCGAACTGAAAGGGCGACGATTGAAACCAAAAAAACGGGTCAGCATGAGCGCCTCTCTTTAGAACTATTCTAAATTATGCGCCGGCTGCGGAATTTTCAAGCATGGTCAACACAAAGTTGACGCCGGGCGGGTTGATCCTGTCAGCCGCACCGTTCAAGTGTTCCAGAATGACCGAAGCGCGCGAGATGACCGAGACTTTCATGGACCGGCTGGGACGTTTCCTGGCCAGGCGACTGAACTCGCCCAACTCCGGGTACGAGCCCTACACGCCCTCTGACCCCGAAACCCTCAGCCGTACTCTCGAGCCGGGGGACGTGCTTCTTGTCGAGGGCAACCAGAAGGTATCCGCGGCGATCAAGTATCTCACCCAATCGACCTGGTCGCATGCAGCGCTCTACGTGGGCGACGCTCTCAACAGCGATCCGGCCGATCCAGAGCAGCCTTCCGCGCACCCACAGGAACCGCCGCGGCTTGTCGAGGTCAATCTCGGCGAGGGGTGCGTGGCCGTGCCGCTTTCAAAGTATGCGCGCTTCAACACCCGGATCTGCCGCCCGGTCGGTCTGACACCGGAAGATCGAAACACCATTGTGGCCTACATGGTGGACCGGTTGGGCGTGCGCTACGACATGAAGAACATATTCGACCTGATGCGCTATTTCTTTCCGACCCCGCCCGTTCCTGTCCGGTGGCGGCGACGGATGCTCGCATTCGGGTCCGGAGATCCGACCCGCGCCATCTGCTCCTCGATGATCGCGCAGGCCTACCAGGCGGTCAGATATCCCATTCTGCCGGAAGTCGGCCGGGCGCCGGGCAGACAATGTGCCGACTCCGAGTATTCCCGCGAGGAGATCCTCCACATCCGGCACCATTCACTTTTTGCACCACGTGATTTCGATCTCTCCCCCTATTTCCAGATCGTCAAACCGACACTGGTCTATGGATTTGACTACAAGCAGTTGCAGTGGGGCCAGCGCGACGAAACCGGGGACGATGGCTCCGGAGTGGATTCGCAATCAACTGATTGACAGTGTCGGGTTTCGGGAGTGATCGTGGTCTGGCGAACCGATCGCCCTGACCTCCGAGAGAAGTGCAATGCACACGCGTGACATGGTTTTTCGGCCGAAACTGCTGACGACCCTTCGCGGCTACGACAAGGCGAGCCTTTTCGCAGATCTCGGGGCCGGCCTGACCGTTGCGATGGTGGCGCTGCCGTTGGCAATGGCGATCGCGATTGCATCGGGCGCCAGCCCGGGCGCAGGCCTTGTCACGGCAATCGTTGCAGGCCTGGCAATATCGGCTTTTGGCGGAAGCCGGGTCCAGATCGGCGGTCCGACCGGCGCCTTCATCGTCGTGGTCTACGCGGTGATTGCAGATCACGGCTATGACGGGCTGGTGATCGCCACGCTCATGGCCGGGCTCATTCTGATTGCCGCAGGGCTCCTGCGCGCCGGGCGCCTGATACGCCACGTTCCCGAACCGGTCATCAACGGCTTCACCATGGGCATTGCAGTGATCATCGCGGCCAGCCAGATCGCGGACTTCTTCGGACTGGATCCCCAGAGCAGGCTTCCGGCCGATTTCCTGCCGAAGCTGTCCGCATTGTGGGCAGCCCGAGAAACCGTGTCCCCGACAAGTGCGCTTGTGGCACTGGTGACGCTCATGCTGATCGTGCTGTTTCGCCGTGCCGCGCCAAGGCTGCCCGGCCTGGTTTTCGCGGTCGGGCTCACATCGGCAGCGGTCGCGATGTTCAATCTCGACGTCGACACGGTCTCTAGCCGTTTCGGCTCGATCTCGCCGTATCTGCCGTTTCCGGCTCTGCCGGAAATATCGGTCGGTCGGCTGGTGGAGCTTTTCCCTTCAGCCCTGGTCATCGCCTTTCTGGCGGGCGTCGAATCGCTGCTGTCGGCGCTTGTTGCAGACCGGATGGCCGGAACAGCACATCGCTCAAACACGGAAATTGTCGCCCAGGGAATTGCCAACTGCGCATCCGCCCTGTTCGGCGGCTTGCCCGCCACGGGCGCGATCGCCCGAACGGCCACCAATATCCGCGCGGGCGCCCGGACCCCCGTCGCCGGCCTTGCCCATGCGCTCTTCCTGCTGATTTTCATGCTGCTCGCCGCACCGCTGGCGGACCGGCTGGCACTGCCCGCACTTGCCGCGGTCCTGGTGCTCACGGCATGGAACATGGCAGAACCGCAGCATCTCGGCGCACGTTTGAAGGGCCCACGCTCGGACAGCCTGCTGTTGCTGATGACGCTCGCCCTCACGGTCGTCACGGACCTCACCGTGGCCATCGGCGCCGGCGTCGCGGTGGGGCTTATGCTGCGGCTTCACCGGCGCGGCACGCCGGAACCGGACTGGCAGCCGCCGGACCGCTGACGGCAGAGCACGGACCTTTCCGCGCCTGGCCGGTCTGTGCAGACGCGGCAATCCGCGATATGGGCTCTGATGCATGTCGCACCCGAGCAATTTCACCGAAGCTACAGCGTACATGCTTTGTTGAAGTGTGGTCCGAACCGTTCTTTGCGCACCATCATCTGCGCGGGGCGCCGGACCTCAAAAAGAGTGCAGCCGGGAGTGAACCTGATGAGGATCGTGGTGACGGGGGCAAGCGGATATGTGGGACGCCACATCGTTCCGCGCCTTGCCGACAGCGGCGCGGATCTGCTGCTGGTCGGGCGCGATGCGGCCAAGCTTCGGAGAAGCTTCCCCGGCCACAAGGCCTGCGACTATTCAGACCTTGCAGAGTCGGCAAAGGGGTACTCCACCCTTGTCCACCTGGCAGTCCTGAACAGCAATTCCGCCGCTCCGGAAGCGGAGTTCCTCAAGACGAACGTGGAAGAGGCTGTCAAAGTCGCGGAGATGGCGCGCCTGGCGGGCATCAGAACCTTCATCAACGTATCTTCGGTCCACGCTCTCGATCCTAGGCGAAAATCCTTCTACGCGCTCAGCAAGCGCATGGCGGCACGGGAGATCAGGCCCGGCGACGGCATGGCCGTCGTCCACCTGTATCTTCCCTATGTTTACGAGCCCGGCTTCAAGACCCGCCTGCGACTGGCCGGAAAGCTTCCCGCTCCCTTCGGCGGGCTTGCATTTCAGGCCGCGACATCACTCAAGGCGACAGTCAGCGTCTCGCGGATAGCCGATTTCATTACGGGGCTTGAAACCGCGGACCTGGAGGGTTCGCAACGTTCCGTGATCCTGTCCGACGGCCAGCGGGGCAACAAGGTCTTCCACTTTGTCCGACGAACCCTCGACCTAGCATTCGCAGTCGTGGTCTTGGGGTTCCTGTGGTGGTTTTTCCTGCTGGTGTGGGTGCTCGTACGCCTGGACTCGCCGGGACCCGGGCTGTTCCTGCAGGAGCGGGTCGGCAAGGATGGGAAGAGCTTCACCTGCTACAAGTTCCGGAGCATGAGGACCGGAACCGTTCAGGCCGGAACCCACGAAGTCGGTCCCGACGCCGTCACCAGGCTCGGATCCTGGTTGCGCAAAAGCAAGATCGACGAACTTCCGCAGGTCATCAATCTGATCCGGAACGACATGAGCCTGATCGGCCCGCGCCCTTGTCTTCCGAGCCAGGTGGAGCTGATTGCCGAAAGAACCCGCCGCGGCGTGATGCATGTGAAGCCAGGCATCACGGGGCTGTCCCAGGTCAATGGCGTGGACATGCGGGATCCGTACAGGCTGGCGCGATCCGATGCGGACTATCTGGCGCTGCAGTCGCTGGCCCTTGATCTTCGCATCGTGGTGGCGACCGTTTCGGGGCGCGAGCCCGTTCTCTGCACGCGCTGATCTCAGCCCTGCAGCAGACGCTGACAAGATGTTGAAAGCGCTGCTATCCAGGCCGTAGCGCAACGCGACCAGCAGCATACTGACTGGGTGAATGCGGAGATTGCTCATGCCCGCCGGGGCACAATCGCCTCCGACTGCGCGGAACAGATTTTATCGGCGCGGGTCGCCGTCATCGCTCCGGGTTCGTCCGAAGATCAGATAAAGCGCATAGCAGGTCCCGGCGATATAGACGCTGTCATGGATATCGTGACCGAGCATCAAACCGGTGGTGCCGGAGCAGACATAAACCGTCAGAATGCCGGTCATCGCGTGAAAGCCGGCCCAGCCGACCTCGTCCTTCCTGGCCCGAATGGCGGCTGCGAACGGAAGCACCAGAACAGCCAGAAGAGCAATGACGCCAAGCAGTCCGGAGCGCAGGGCAGCGTTCAGCAACGCATTGTGAGCGTGGCTGTAGGCAATCGCCTCACCTCCGATTTCGGCGGTCTTGTCGGCAATCTCGTTGCGCTCATTGCCAGGACCATAGCCCAGAATCGGCTTTTCGAGATAAAGCTCGTATCCGGCCCGGTAGATCATGATGCGCTGACCGAGAGAGCCGGAAAAATCGCCGAGAACGGCAGCGTAAATGTCGGTTCTCAAAGCCCCGACACGGTCCCTGATCGTCGGAGAGGTGACAAAGGCGAAGATGGCCAGGCAATTGACCGTGAGGACAATGACGGGGAGACCCCAGAATATCATCCGACGGGAGCCCAAGGACAGCAGCCCGATGAAGGGTACGAGAACCAGAGCTGGCCACATGGCGCGCGTGCCAGTGAGCACGACGACGAAGGCAGACGCTGCGGCGGCAGCCAGGAAAAGCAAAGAGAGGCGGTTCATTCGCCTGAATGCCGCGCCGATTGTCACCACGTAAAGCACGGCTCCAAGCAGTGCCAGCACCCCCGCATTTCCCGCGGCCAGACCTGGCCGGCTTGCTTCGGGAAACCACACCAGAAGCAGAAGAAGCGCCACAGGCGGCACCGCCAGGGCAGTCAATTCGACGGCGCGCAGAAGTTTGAGCCGGTCCAGAAAGGTAATCGAATAGATGCCCGCAAAGCCGAGGAACGGAAGATTTTCCGCCACCTCGTCAAGGCTGACCATCGACGGATTTGCCGCGGCGGAAACTGCATCGGCTGCAAACAGGCCCAGGAACCCGATGGCGACGATCTTTACCGGGTTCGGACCCGCCCAGCGCAGCCGTCCGGTCAGAAGATGCAAGGTGCTGTACACCGCGGTCGACACGACAAATACCGACGCCAGACTGCCCACCAGCGCGCCAAGACACAGGGCAACGCCATAGAACACGATGTTGACGGCGTCGTAGTTCCGGAATTGCGGCCTTATCCAGAAATCCACAAGCCTGGTGATCATGACTGTTGCTCGTTCTCGATAACGCCTTGCCGGCTGGTCGGACACGGATTGACTGCTCCGTGAAGCCCTCCCGCTCCCCTTGTTGTGCATGGTGACCACCAAAACAGAGGAGGACGTTTCACGATCTGACCGGCCCCTGCTGATGCGTGGTGGCAACCAAGAGGCCGCGCGCCCGCAAGACCGACCTCAAGAGATTGCTTCTTTAACACATAGCGTTTTCAAAACCACATCCATTGCAGTGGAAAACCTCATGCCCACGGGAGGTCACAGTCCCGCTCCTGACGACGGCACGCCGGGGCCCCAACCCCCGGATTTGCGGGGCCGGATCACTTTACCTGATTGTTTTTTTCTCCGGTCCTGCTACATCGCGGCTATGACCAACACGCCACTCTCCCATATCCGCAACTTTTCGATCGTCGCCCATATCGACCACGGCAAGTCCACGCTGGCCGACAGGCTTATCCAAACCTGCGGAGGACTCGCCGATCGCGAGATGAGCCAGCAGGTTCTCGATTCGATGGACATCGAGAAGGAGCGCGGCATCACCATCAAGGCGCAGACCGTGCGGCTGCACTACACCGCCAAGGATGGCGAGATGTATGTGCTCAACCTCATCGACACGCCGGGCCATGTGGACTTTGCCTACGAGGTTTCCCGCTCGCTTTCGGCCTGCGAGGGATCGTTGCTTGTCGTCGATGCTTCGCAGGGCGTGGAGGCGCAGACGCTGGCGAATGTCTATTCCGCGCTGGACGCCGACCACGAGATCGTTCCCGTTCTCAACAAGATCGACCTGCCTGCGGCTGAACCGGACCGCATCAAGGAGCAGATCGAGGAGGTTATCGGACTTGATGCATCGGACGCGGTGATGATCTCGGCCAAGACCGGCCTCGGCATACCCGACGTGCTCGAGGCGATCGTCAAACGGCTTCCGGCTCCCCAGGGCGGGGACCGCAAGGATCCGCTGAAGGCATTGCTCGTCGACAGCTGGTACGACACCTATCTCGGCGTGATCGTGCTGGTGCGCATTCTCGACGGCGAAATGAAGAAAGGGCAGCAGATCCGCCTCATGGGCACGGACGCCCGCTATACCGTGGAGCGAATCGGTGTGATAACGCCGAAGCTGCTGGCCACCGAATCCCTGGGTCCGGGCGAGATCGGCTTCATCACGGCCTCGATCAAGGAAGTGGCCGACACGCGCGTCGGCGATACCATTACCGAGGACAGGCGCCCGACCGCCAAGGCGCTTCCGGGGTTCAAACCGGCTCAGCCGGTCGTCTTTTGCGGCCTGTTTCCGGTCGATGCCGCCGATTTCGAGGATCTGCGCGCTGCCATGGGCAAGCTGCGGCTCAACGATGCGTCGTTCTCCTTCGAGATGGAAACCTCCGCGGCGCTCGGCTTCGGCTTCCGCTGCGGCTTTCTCGGGCTGCTGCATCTGGAGATCATCCAGGAGCGGCTGGAGCGCGAATTCAACCTCGACCTGATCGCCACAGCGCCGTCGGTGGTCTACCGGATGAACATGACCAACGGCGACGTGATCGAGCTGCACAATCCCGCCGACATGCCGGACGTGGTCAAGATCGCGAGCATCGAGGAACCCTGGATCAAGGCGACGATCCTGACGCCCGATGACTATCTCGGCCCGATCCTGAAGCTTTGCCAGGACCGGCGCGGCATCCAGACCGACCTCAGCTATGTCGGCAAGCGGGCGATGGTGACCTACCAGTTGCCGCTCAACGAGGTGGTTTTCGATTTTTACGACCGCCTGAAGTCGATCACGAAGGGCTATGCCAGTTTTGACTACCAGATCACCGGCTACGAGGCCGGCGACCTGGTGCGCATGTCGATCCTCGTCAATGATGAGCCGGTGGATGCGCTGTCGATGCTGGTGCACCGTTCGGCGGCGGAAAAGCGGGGCCGGGCCATGTGCGAAAAGCTCAAGGACCTGATTCCGCGGCACATGTTCAAGATCCCGATCCAGGCGGCGATCGGCGGCAAGGTGGTTGCGCGCGAGACGATTTCGGCCATGCGCAAGGATGTGACGGCCAAGTGCTATGGCGGCGACGCCACGCGCAAACGCAAGCTTCTCGACAAGCAGAAGGCCGGCAAGAAGCGGATGCGCCAGTTCGGCAAGGTCGACATCCCGCAGGAAGCCTTCATCGAGGCGCTGAAGATCGGGGACTGACCGCCGGTTGCCGGCAATCGGACCTGCTTGATGGTTCAGTTGGGCAGGGGCAGCGCCATCCGGCGGCTCTTGCGCCACTGCCAGAGGATGTGGCCGATCAGCGCTGCGAACACCAGCGCACCGCCCGCAAGCGTGCGCGGCGCCGGAACCTCGGCATGAATGAGCCACACCCAGACAGGCCCGAGGACCGGCTCGATGGTCGAGATCAGGGCGGCGAGCGCCGAGGGTATGAGCCTTGCGCCGGTGACGAACAGCGCCATGCCAAGCCCGAGGTTCAGGGCCCCGAACAGCAGCAGCAGCATCATATCGCGGCCTGAAACCGCAAGCGAAGCCGACAGGGTGACGCCCACCACCGCGCCGATCAGCACCCCCGTGCACACGGCCGGAGTCATCCGCACGCCGGAATGGCGGCGGGTGATCACTGTTGCGCCCGCGAAAACCACGGCAATCAGAAGCGCCAGCCCGTCGCCGACAAAGGAGACGCTGGCGGCAAAGGAATCCGACACCATCACCGCAATTCCGCAGATCACCGCGAGAATGGCCGCCCAGGTTACCCGATCGACCGTTTCGCGCAGGAAAACAACGCCCAGCAATGCCGCGATCAGCGGCACGCCGGCCTGCATCAGCAGGAGATTGGCGACGCTCGTGTAGCCGAGCGCGACAACGAAGGAGATCGAAGCGGTGGCGAAGCAGCAGGCGACCGCGACCCCGGGAAGCCCCATGGTCCGGAAAAGCCGAAGGGTGCCCGCCGGACCATCGCGCCAGAGCATGAAGCCCAAGAGGAAAAGCGCGGCAAAGATCGAACGCCAGGCCACGACGGTCCACGGGTCCGAGATCTCGAGACCGCGCGCGATCGCGCCGCCAAAGCTCCAGGCGAGGGCCGCGCCGAAGACAAGCCAGGCGCCGCGTGCGGCCTCCGCCCCTTCCGGCGACGGAGCGGATGCGGGCGACGCCATCGGTGATGAAAGTTCCTGTCTCATGACGATTTCTACTTCGCAATCCGGGCATGCGAACAGACCTGAACGCGACACCGGCTGCCGCGATCAGACGGCGATGCAGCGCCTGCTCCCTCCCGTACAGGCCAGGTTCTTTTGCGGGCGCGCTGCCCTCGTCGCGCCTGCCCGAATCCCCGCAGGAGAAAAATCGCGATCTGCACAAACTAATTGCCGTTTGAGACGCCCGCCGTCATTGACATGGCGGCGCGCAGAGCCTAAATCGGCGCGCATGCCCAGATGGCGGAATTGGTAGACGCGCCAGCTTCAGGTGCTGGTACTGGCAACGGTGTGGAGGTTCGAGTCCTCTTCTGGGCACCAATTTCAAGTTTCAGACTGTCCGATACAGTCCGGAAACACTCTCAAAGCCCCGCGAAAGCGGGGTTTTTTGTTGGGTTTTGCAGGTTTCACGTCCGGCACCGTCCATCGGCATGTGATGGCATCCGGAGAATTTGATGGCATCGCAACACCCTGTCATCATGCTACCGATTCCGAGTGGATGGTCCCGGGTTTCGTGGACTCCCCCGGATAGGGTTTCCTGCTGCCTTTCGAACTTGATCGGTGACAGCATCCAGTTCCTGAGGGGCTTCCGTTTTGGGTTCCAGACCATTTCGATGCGGTTGAACACGTCCTGCCTCGCCTGCTGTCGTGTTCGGCATGTTCCGCGCCGGATTCGCCCACCCATGAGCAGATTGAAGAGGCTTTCTGCAACAGCATTGTCGTGGCCATTCCCGTGGCGGCTCATTCGTTGCCCGGCGAGCGATGCGTTGCATCGCTGAGAGGGAAATGCTCAGGACTGTGATGCTTGAGAAATGCCGTCCAGTCCATGCTGGTGAACCGGGAGCCCTGATCGGAATGGATCAGGGCCTTGCGCCTGGGCTTGCGACACCACACAGCCATGGGCGACGCCTGCAACACGAACTCGGTTGTCTGGCGGCGTCTGCATTGACCAGGCGATTAATCGACGGGAGAACGGGTCAATCACCGCCGCCAGATAGGCAAGACCTTCCTGCGTCCTGATGTGGGTGATGTCGGTCATCTACGCCCTGTCCGGGGCCTCCGCATCGAACTGGCGGGCCAAGGTATTGTCGGCCCTGATCGCGGGCCTGCCGCCATCGCAGCCGCGCCGTCGCCTGCAGCCGATCTGCGCTTGATCCCTGCAAACCTTGCAAGACAAGCAGCGGTTGGCCAACCAGTCGCTCCCTGATCGAGAAGGTCCTCATGAAGCCTGCAGGAGCCATGGACCCAGCCGCTTGCCTTCCAGGCAATGCTGACGAGTTCCGTCTGACGTGCGTCTTCCTACACCCGCTTCTTCAGCCCGGCTGGAAACCGGCGGGATACGCAGACAACAGCACATCACCCGATCCCGAAGGCGTCGAGACTTTCTTGTTCCACGCACGGAACGACTGCAGGTTCGCGCCAAGCCGTTTGAAACCTCTGCAACGGGACAACCCCGCTTTGAAAGCTGCGCGACCGCATCGCGCTCAAACTCATCCCTGAGTTTGCCAGACCCCAATGGGACCTCCCTGAAGCAAACCCAGGGCGGAAGGCGTCCACGAAACCAGGGGCTGTTCAGAAACGCGTCCTTGGCGGCATCCCGGTCGTGGACTTCTGCATCGGCTCGTTGACGGCAAGTCCTTCGTGCCGCCGTTCTTGTCACTCTTGCAGATGCTGCAGCCATGTCGGTCATGCATGATGGGCCGCAAGGGCGTCTGGCGATCAGGGCATGAACTGGCCGCCATTGATGTCGAGGATCTGGCCGGTGATGTAGCCGCTCAAGGTCGGGGACGCGAGGAACACGAAGCTCCAGGCGCAATCCTCGGCGCCGCCGAGACGTCCCAGCGGAATACTCTGGCGCATGGCCTCGAGCGCTTCCGGCGCCGTGCGGTCATGGAACGGCGTGCGGATGACGCCCGGTGCGATCGCGTTGACCCGAATACCATCGCTTGCGAGTTCCTTGGCCAGCGACCGCGTGAGCGAGTGGACCGCGGCCTTCGCCGCGGCATAGACACCCGAACCCGCAGCGCCGCCGTTGCGACCGGCGATCGACCCAAGATTGATCACGGAACCGCGCTCGGAGGCAACCAGATGCGGCTTGGCCGCGGCAACAGCGGCAAGAACCGCGTTCATGTTGAGATCGAAAACCGCCTTGACGATTGCCGGATCGGCAGCCGAAACCGGCGTGCGCTCGATTGCGCCGGCATTGTTGACGAGGCAATCGAGGCCGCCAAGCGCGTCCACCGCCTGCTTGACGACGCTTTCCGCGCCGCCCTCCGCGGCGACATCGCCGCCCACGCAAACCGCCTTGCCGCCCTTGTCGCCGATCTCCTTGGCCAGGCTGCGCACAGCCTCCTCGCCGTTTCGGTAATGCAGCGCGACCTCGGCGCCGCAGGACGCAAATGCACGGGCCGCGGCCGCGCCGATGCCGGAACTGGCCCCGGTAATCAGAACGCGCAGGCCGGAAATGTCGTCCACAGGAATCATGTTTCAGATCCTCCTTTTAGTAACCCATCAGCAAATTCGGCAGGAAAAGCGAAATCTGCGGGAAATAGGTGATGATGAACAGAACGAAGATGAGCAGGCCGAGGAAAGGCATGTTGACCAGAGCGATGCGCTCGATCCTCAGACCCGTAATGGCACTGGCTATATAGAGGTTCAACCCCAGAGGCGGCGTGAGCAAACCGAGCGTCAGGTTGACGGCCATGACCACGCCGAAGTGCACCGGATCGACCCCGAGCTGGGTGACGATCGGCAGAAAGATCGGCACCGTGATGACGATCGCCGCAAGCGTCTCCATCACGCAGCCGAGCAACAACAGCCCGACATTGATGAAGAACAGCAGCAGGTAGACGTTATCGCTGATCGACAGCATGAACGCGGCCAGCTTGTTGGGCAGCAGCTCGACGGAGAAGATCCAGGACAAGACGTTCGAAACCGCGAGGATCGACAGCGAGGCCGCGGTGATGAGAGCGCTTTCGAGCAGGATCTTCGGCAGATGCTCCCACTTCAGTTCGCGATAGACAAACATGCCGAGAATGAAGGCGTAAAGCGACGCGACCGCGGCTGCTTCCGTCGGCGTGAAGAAGCCGCCATAGATGCCGACCACGATGATCAAGGGCAACCCGAGCGGACCGATCGAGGCGCGCAGGGCCTTGAGCATTTCGGACAAAGGCGCCCGGCGCTGCGGCGTGACGTTGAATTTCCAGGTCAGCGCCCAGATGAGGACCATGAGCCCGCCGCCCATCAGCAGGCCCGGAAGAATTCCGGCGAGGAACAGCGCACCGATAGAGGTGGATGCGACAACGCCATAGATGACGAGCGGGATCGATGGCGGGATGATCGGACCGATCACCGAGGACGATATCGTCACCGCGGTCGCGAAGTCGGCGGGGTATCCCCCCTTCTTCATCATCTCGATCTCCAGCGGCCCGAGAGCTGCCACGTCAGCCGTCGCCGCACCGGTAATTCCAGAGAAGAACATGGAGGCGGCAACATTGACCTGCGCCAGCCCGCCACGGACATGGCCGAGCAGTACCATCGCCAGATTGATCAGGCGACGCAGCGTTCCGCCCGTTTCCATGAGTTTTCCGGCCAGGATGAACATCGGCACAGCCAGGATTATGAACTGGTCGAGACCGACAAACATGCGCTGCAGGACCATCATGGTGGGCACGCCTTTCATCTCGAAATAGATGAAACAGACGGCAGCAAGCACGAAGAGGATCGGTACGCCGATCAACAGCAGAAGGACGAAGGTGCCTACACCCAGTATGGCAATCATTGATGGTTCCCCTTGTTCGCACCGGCATCGTCTTCGCGCACGTCCTGCAGCAGGGCGCGCGCTTCTTCATCCAACGCCGCTTCCGGTGTCTGGAGTGCGGACGCCGCGAAGCTCGTCGCGAAAGTGTCGCGATGGCCGAAGACTTCGAGGATCAGCGACCCGGCCACGAAGATCGCCGTCAGGACGAAGCCGAGCCACAGACCGATATAGACCCAGGTCATGGAAATGCGGATGTTGGATGCCGTCTGGCCCGAGATCCAGATCCGCTCAAGGAGCGGCCAGCCGGTTACCGCGACAGTCAGCGCGGTGATCAGGATGGAAATCTTGGCGACCAGGAGAATGACCCGGACGGCTTTCGGCGGCAAGACCGCGAGAACGACTTCGGCGCCAGAAAGCAGTCCGCGCCGGGTCGCGACCGCCAGACCGAGTCCGACGAACCAGACCTGCATGAAGCGGGCGAGTTCCTCGAACCATGTAATGGAAACCGAAAGATTGCGGCTGAAAACCGCCCCCGTGATCGCCAGAACCATGATTGCGAAGGCGATGATTATTATTCGTTCGGCCATCCATTGAAGACCGTCGAGCGAACGCGCCAGCCATACCATTCAGCAACTCCCGACAGGTGGCGTCAGGTCCGCCGGAGACGGACCTGACTTGAGGTTCAGTTGGAGCTATTGCCGGCAGGAAGAGCCATGATCTCTGCTCTGAGTTCAGCCACCCAGGGATCCATCTTCTTCAGATACTCCTGGCTGACCGGCTCCGTTGCGTCGATAAAGGGCTGCAGGTCCTCGATCTCGGTGTACTCGATGCCGGCCGATTCGAGGTCAGCGAGCGCCTGCTTCTCTTCTTTCTCGGCAATGCCGTTGGCGTAGTCGCCAGCATCGTCGGCTGCCTTGAGAACGATCTGCTTATAGGAGTCCGGCAGTTGGTCGAAGGCAACTTTCGAGAACACGAAAGCAGCAGCGTTGTTCAGCACGGGCAGGTTCGAAATGTATTTTGTCTGCTCCTGGAACTTCATCGTGTAGAGGTTGTTGTAGTAGTTCTCCACACCGTCGATCGCGCCGAGCTGAAGTGCGCCATAGACCTCCGAGAAGGGCATCGACTGCACGTTGGCGCCGAGCGCCTTGTAGGTGTCGATCATCGACGGCACGCCCATGGTCCGCATTTTCAGGCCGTCGAAATCCGCCGGCTTGGCAATCGGGCGCTTCGAATTGAGCGGGTAGCGGAAAGTGGGCAGGAAATGCTTTGCGACGGTGAAGCCCTTGTCCGAAGCCGCTTCCTTGAGCTTCTCCATTCCGGGCAGCTTGAAAGCCTCGACCATCTGGTCAGCCGACTGGAATGTGAAGGGAAGGTTGAACACTTCGTAGGCAGGGACGAAGTTCGCGAACGGTCCGAGCGACGGAATTGTTGCCTCGACCGAGCCGATCTGCATGCCTTCGAGCACTTCGCGCTCCCAGCCGAGCTGACCGGATGCAAAGATTTCGACGGTGAACTTGCCGTCGGTCTGAGCCTCGACCTCTTCCTTGAACTTCTCGGCCGCCTGATTGTAGATCGACTTCGGATCGAGCGTATGTGACAGCTTCCAGTTGACCGTAGGCTCATCCGCGGCCCAGCCGGTCGCAGGCAGCGCCAGCATGGAAGCAGCACACAGTGCCATGAGTGTGTTTCTGCGATTAATCATTATGTTCTCCTCCGTTAGAATGATGTGTGTTTCAAGTCACCGGCGCCGGGCCGGATTTCCTCAGGCGAGCGCGGCCATCACGCCGCGCAGTTCGGCCAGCCCCTTGAGCCGCCCGATACAGCTGTAACCGGGGTTGATCCGCGTCTTTTCGATATCGTCGATCAACAGATGGCCGTGGTCGGGGCGCATCGCGATCGCAGTCCTCTTGTCGCCTGCTGCACGACGCCGCGCCTCCTCGGCGAGCAATGCCCGGACAGCCGCCACCATGTCGACGGAACCGGCGAGATGGTCGGATTCATAGAAGCTGCCATCATCCTCGCGCTGGACATTGCGCAGATGGGCAAAATGAATGCGCGAACCGAATTCCTCCACCATTGCCACGGGATCGAAATCCGGGCGGACGCCGTAAGATCCCGTGCACAGAACCATGCCGTTTGCCGGCGAAGGCACCGCGGCGAAAATCTCGCGCAAATCATCAGGTCCGGAAACAACGCGCGGCAGCCCGAACAGCGGACGAGGCGGATCATCGGGGTGAATGACGAGCTGCACCCCTTCCTCTTCGGCTACCGGCACGGCGACCTTGAGAAACGCGATCAGGTTGGCCCGCACATCGGCGGCATCGAGCCCGTCATAGGCCGCGATCTCGTCACGCAGCGTCTCGCGGGTATAGCGCCCTTCGCCACCCGGCAGGCCGGCGATGATGTTCGTCTCGATCTCGTCAATCTCACGCTGGGTGATGGTCTTGAAACGCTGGCGAGCAGCAGCGACAATGGCGTCAGGGTAATCGGCGTCCGCACCGGCCCTTTCGAGAATGCAGACATCGTAAAGCGCCATGGTCGGAAGGTCGAAACGCAGGGCCAGACCACCGGCGGGCGCCTTCCAGCGGAGATCCGTCCGGGTCCAGTCGAGCACCGGCATGAAATTGAAGCAGATGACCTCGACACCGGCCGCAGCAAGACTGCGAATGTTGCCGGTCCAGATATCGAGCGCTTCGGCGGTTTCGCCGCGACCGGTTTTCAGGCATGTCGGGACCGGAATGGATTCACAAACATCCCAACGCAGACCTGCAGCACGGATCGGCGCCATGTGCGCCTCGACATCCTCCACGCTCCAACGCTCATATTGGTATTTGTGATGCAGGGCCGTCACGACCCCGGTTGCCCCCGCCTGGCGCACATGCTCCAGAGTTACCGGATCATCCATCCCATACCAACGCCACGACTCAAGCATATCTCCACCCTTATTGCCCAACAATTTAATGTCATGGCGGCAGTTCTAGCTGGATTTTGTGGATTGTCAACGATATTGTTGGGCAATTAAAAGTCGAGCACCCCTAATTGTTGGACAATAACCGGAGTTCACGGTATGCGAGTGGAAGAGGAACCGGGCTCGAATGGAGGATGGCATGACTTCTGATACGACGGAACAGAAATCAGGCGGGCCCTCGGCAACCGAGGCCGTTTTGGAGAAAATCAGGGAGAAGATCGAGGCCGACGGCCTGGGCATCGGCGACCCGCTGCCCACCGAGCTCGAGATCGCCAAACTGTTCGGCACCAGCCGAAACACCGTGCGCGAAGCCATCTCAGTGCTCAAGGCCTATGGTGTCGTCGAGACACGCCAGCGCGTCGGGCCGGTCCTCGTCGACAAGCGCCAGTTCGCCCTGTCCAAATTGTTGTCGTTCAGCCAGCATATTTCCTATGAAGCCTTCAACGACATCCAAGGCTTCCGCAGGCTGATCGAGGAAGGCGTGACCGAACCGCTCCTGGAACTGCGCACCGACGAGGACGTCGAAAAGCTCGAGATGTTCAATGCGCGCATGGAAGAAGCCGACACGGTGCAGGTTGCCGCCGAGCAGGATTATCTCTTCCACCTCCAGCTCATCAAGGCGGCCGGCAATTCGACCACGGTCGACGTCTACCGCTTTCTCGAACCGTTCATCCGCCGGCTGCTGGAGAACGGCAAGTCCAAAGCCACCGCGCGCGCCGACATCGGATCGGAGCACCGCGCGATCATCGACGCCGTGCGCGATCGGGACAGCTATGGCTATACCTACTGGATCAACCGGCATCTGAAATCAGGTCTGAAGTTCATTGATGACACGCCGGACAAGGCAGGCTGAACTGCGGCGATCCGACCAGGCTGGCATTCGAATGGAGGATCGAGGCAGTCATCTGTCCCGGAGCAACGCCCGTGAGACACAATCGGCTCACTTGAGAAGAAAGGATTTTCGGCTCATTGCAGCGCATTCAAGGGAAGCGAAGATGAGATGAAAATCCGGGCCGCAGACGCCGGCGGCCGAGAAGACGATCAAAGACATCCGCCGCGCCACGCGACGGACAACCAACCGCGCCGATCTCCCCGACGGCATTTGCTGTCTCTTGCCTTTGAAGGACACGTTTGATGAATGAATTCCGCCTGCCTGCCGAAGGCACCTATCTCGGCCGCATCTGGTCGCCGGAAGCCCAAGGCCCGTGTGTGGTCACGATCCGCGGAGACAAGGTCGTCGACATCACTTCGCGCGATGCTCCCACCGTCCGCGACGTCTGCGAAATGGAAAACCCCAACGGCTTTGTGCGAAACGCACCGGGAAAACCCGTGGGCAAACTCGCGGCGATCGCCCTGAACAAGGTCGGAGATCTCGATAACCTGCATTTCCTGGCCCCTTGCGACCTTCAGGCGATCAAGGCCTGCGGGGTAACCTTCGCCTCATCGATGGTGGAGCGGGTGATCGAGGAGAAAGCGGCGGGTGATCCCGCCAAGGCCCAGGAAATCCGCGCGCGCGTGGGCGAGGTGATCGGCGGCTCGTTGCGCAACATCAAGGCGGGCTCGGAAGAAGCCGCGAAAGTGAAGTCGGCGCTGATCGCCGAAGGCCTCTGGAGCCAGTATCTTGAAGTGGGCATCGGCCCGGATGCCGAGGTGTTCTCGAAAGCTCAGGTTCTCTCCTCGGTGGGCCCTGGCGCGGAAGTCGGGCTGCATCCGATTTCCAAATGGAACAATCCGGAGCCGGAGATCGTGCTCGCCGTCTCCTCAACCGGGAAGATCGTCGGGGCCACGCTCGGCAATGACGTCAATCTCCGCGACGTCGAAGGCCGTTCGGCGCTGCTTCTGGGCAAGGCCAAGGACAACAATGCGAGTTGCGCGATCGGCCCGCTGATCCGTCTCTTCGACGACGGCTTCTCGCTCGACGATGTGCGCGGCGCCGAACTCGATCTCACCGTCAGTGGCGATGACGGTTTCGTTCTCGACGGTCATTCATCCATGAAGGAAATCAGCCGTGACCCGGCGGATCTGGTGTCCCAGACCGTGGGCCGTCATCACCAGTATCCCGACGGACTGATGCTGTTTCTCGGCACGCTGTTCGCGCCGACACAGGATCGCGATGTCGCCGGCGAAGGCTTTACCCACAAGATCGGGGATGTCGTAACCATCTCGTCGAAGGATCTCGGCAGCCTTACGAACGCCGTGCGGCTTTCGACGGAATGTCCGGAATGGACGTTCGGTCTTTCAGCGTTCATGCGCAATCTGGCCCGCCGCCAACTCATCTAGATTGCACTCATCGGAAGGCTCGGGAGCCTTGGCGGAGATTACTGATCGGCAGAAGCAAGAGGGATCTGTTCAAGACAGCGGCAGGCATAAAGTGAGGTAGCCGCCGGATCTCCTCAATCCTGATGCCTCGTCTGGCACCAGCTCTTTGGTCCGGATCGTCCCGGAGAATCCAAGAAACCCCGCGAAAGCGGGGGTTCCTGTTGGTTTTGGCGGGTTTTACGTCTGGCACCGTCCATCGGCATGTGATGGCATCCAGCAAATCTGATGCCATCACATGCCAGTTCCACGACGGGCCGGCTGCAGCAATCGCTTGCGGGTCAGGTCCTGACGATGAAGCCCTTGGCGATATGGTTCCGGACAAAATAGATGACCGCCAGACCGGGAATCAGGGACACCACCGTCATTGCCATGACCAGGCCGATGTCCGTTCGAAACCCGTAGAGCGAACTGATGGCCATCGTGATCGGCTTGCCGGCGGTCACCGTCAGGATGCGCGCGAAGACCACTTCGACCCATGAGAACATGAAGCAGAAGAACGCTGCCACACCGACGCCGGGTGCGATCAGCGGGAGCAGTTGCCCGAGGAAAAACCGCGGCAGGGAATAGCCATCGAGGAACGCGGTTTCATCGAGTTCCTTGGGGACCGCGGAAATGAAGCTTTCAAGTATCCAGATGGCGATGGGGATGTTGAAGACGCAATGCACCAGCGCGATCCCCACCGGTGAATTCACAAGACCGACCTTGGCAAACAGGATGAAGACAGGGAGCGTCAAGACAACCGGCGGCGTGATCCTGAACGCGATCAGCAGCAGGAAAAGATGCCTGTCGCCGACAAAACGGTAGCGCGCGATGGCATAGGCCGCGGGAACTGCGACGAGGATCGTCATGATGACATTCAAGGTGACATAGATCACCGAGTTGACGATCGAGCCCGACAGCAGCGGTGAGGTGATGATGTTTTCGAAGTTTATGGTGCTGAACTGGCCCTGGACGATCCCCTCCCGCGGCAGCGTGGAGGTGAAACTCAGGAAGAACATCTGCAGGAACGGCAAAAGGATGAAACCGGCAATGGCCGCCAAGAACAGACTTGCCATCCATGCCTTCCATCGGCTGGCTGCTTGCGTGGTGCGCACCATTATCGATCGCCCTGCGGTGTCTCGGTCTGCCGGATGTTCATGACTGTCTTGAACGCCCAGGCGATCGACAGAATGATGATGAAATAGATGATGGAGCGTGCCGCTGCCGGCCCGTAGTCAAAGGCTGCGATTTCCTCCCCCAGATCCAGTGAGAGGAAGGTCGTCTTGTGATCCGGACCGCCGGCATTCACACGAAACGCCTCGGTGTAGATCATGAAACTGTCCATGAAGCGCAGCAACAGCGCCATCATCAGCACACCGCTCATTTTCGGCAGTTCCAGATACCAAAAGACCTGGGTGCGGGATGCCCCGTCGATTGCCGCGGCCTGATAATAGGCATGGGAAATGGTGGAAAGGCTGGAATAACACAGGATGACCACCAGGCCGATCCAGTGCCAGGTGTCCATCACGATGAGCAGGCTCCATGTGTGAATGGCGTTGAACTTGTAGTCGAACTCGAGGCCGAGCAGCGCCAGCGCGCGTCCCCCGAAGCCTGCGTCACTGCCGACAAAGCTGACCCACATCGAGGGCACCGTGTTCCAGGGCACCATCAGGGGAAGCGCCAGAATCATCAGGATGGCTGTTCTGAACCGGCCCTCCCGGGGCAGCAGAAGGGCGATGTAGATGCCAAGCGGAATCTGGATCGACAAGACGATCATCGAGAACAGAAGGCTTCGCCCCAGGCTCTGGAGAAATCTCTCTGACGAGAGAATGTCGCGATACCATTCCGTGCCGACCCAGAATCGGCTTTCCAGTGTAAAAATGTCGAAGAACGAGTAGTTGAAAATCGTCACGAGCGGCAGCACGCCGACAAATGCGAGCACACACAGTGACGGCAACACCAGCCACCAGGCCGCATTGGAACTCGTTCTGGAATGGGTGGAACTTGCCAATTCAGGAAACCGATACTGTCATGTCCGCGGACATCCGGTGCCCGCAATCGATGGGGAGCAATTGACGGCCGGCTATTGGTCGACCTGCCCTGAAAGAAGGGGCCGGAACGGTGCGTTCCGGCCCCCCAGTTGTTCGGCCTCAAACAGGCAGCTTCCCGAAGGCCTTACTGCCAGCTCTTGATCAACTCGTCATAGGAGACGGTCATCGGCTCTTCGTCCTCGTTCTCAAGCTTCGGATACGGCGCACCCGGCTGTTCAAACCAGTAGGACGCGTCCTGCGGCTCGTTCATCTTCGGACCGATGTCACCCTGGACGCCTGCGCGTTCCAGACGCTCCATGACCTTTTCCTGCGCTTCGCAGAGGCTGTCGAGCGCTTCCTGGGCGGTTTTTGCACCGGACATGGCGTCACCGATGTTCTGCCACCAGAGCTGAGCCAGCTTCGGATAGTCGGGAACGTTGGTGCCGGTCGGCGACCACTGGACGCGCGCCGGCGAACGATAGAACTCGATCAGGCCGCCAAGCTTGTCGGCCCGCTCCGTGAAGTGATCCGAGTTGATCGTGGATTCACGGATGAAGGTGAGACCGACATCGGATTTCTTCAGGTCGACGGTCTTGGAGGTGACGAACTGTGCGTAGAGCCAGGCGGCCTTTGCACGGTCGACCGGGGTCGACTTCATCAGCGTCCAGGAGCCTGCGTCCTGGTAGCCAACCTTCTGGCCTTCCTTCCAGTAGACGCCATGCGGCGAAGGCGCCATGCGCCACTTCGGCGTGCCGTCCTCGTTCATGACCGGCAGGCCGGGCTCGACGGTTGCCGCGGTGAAGGCCGTGTACCAGAACATCTGCTGGGCGACATTGCCCTGTGCAGGGATCGGGCCGGCTTCACCGAAGGTCATGCCGGCTGCTTCCGGCGGCGAGTAGTTCTTGAGCCAGTCGATGGCCTTCTCGACGGCATAGACGGCCGCGGGGGAGTTGGTCGCACCGCCACGGTTCACGCAGGAACCGACAGGCTGGGAGTTTTCGTTCACACGAATGCCCCACTCGTCGACGGGAAGACCGTTGGGCTCACCCACGTCACCCATGCCGGCCATCGACATCCACGCATCGGTGTAGCGCCAGCCGAGCGAGGGATCCTTCTTGCCGTAGTCCATGTTGCCGTAGACGGGCCCGTCGACGCCGAGATGCGAGAGATCGCGGCCGGTGAAGAAGGCGGCAATGTCCTCATAGGCCGACCAGTTGACCGGAACGCCGAGGTCGTACCCGTATTCGGCCTTGAAGTCGGCCTTGTTCTTCTCGTCGTTGAACCAGTCATAGCGGAACCAGTAGAGGTTCGCGAACTGCTGGGTCGGCAGCTGGTAGAGCTTGCCGTCCGGGCCGGTGGTGAAGGAGGTGCCGATGAAGTCCTCGACGTCGAGTGTCGGGCTGGTCACGTCGGCGCCTTCACCTGCCATCCAGTCGGTGAGGTTGCGGACCTGCTGATAGCGCCAGTGCGTGCCGATCAGGTCGGAGTCGTTGACGTAGCCGTCATAGATGTTCTCGCCCGACTGCATCTGGGTCTGCAGCTTTTCAACCACGTCACCTTCACCGATCAGGTCATGCGTGACCTGGATGCCGGTGATCGCCGTGAATGCCGGCGCGAGCACCTTGGATTCATACTCATGCGTGGCGATGGTTTCCGAGACCACCTTGATCTCCATGCCGGCGAACGGCTTGGCTGCATTGATGAAGAACTCCATTTCCGCTTTCTGTTCTTCCTCCGAGAGAACCGAAAGCCCGCCGATTTCCTCTGCCAGGAACTTCTCCGCGGCGGCCATGTCGGCGTGGGCGGAGCCCGTCGCCAGCATGATGACGGCACATGCCGTCGTGTTCAGTAGTAGATGTCGCATATTATCCTCCCTTTAAAGATCATGCGCATTCAAGAGACGAGGGAGATCCTCGGCTCCGCTTCCTTTGGAATCAGACTGTTCGGAAAACGCCCACGGCGAAGAGCAGAGAGACTCCAAGTGCCCACCACAGATTGGGTCCGACCAGACCCAGCCATGCGAGATGGATAAAGGCGCTGCCAAGCAGCGATATGAAAAGCCGGTCGCCCCGGGTCGTCTCGAAGCGAAGGATTCCGACCCTGGGATTGCCCCCGGGCGAGAAATATTCCCAGATCCCCATGCCGATCAGAAGTCCGGCGAGACACACCCAGAAAAGACTGGTGGGCAGGGTCCAGGCCATCCATGACAGATCCATGATCTTCCCTCCCTATACCCGGCCCAGGGCAAAGCCCTTGGCGATGTAGTTTCGAACAAAATAGATCACCAGCGCGCCGGGAATGATGGTCAGCACCCCGGCCGCGGCAAGCACGCCCCAGTCCACCCCGGACGCGCCGACGGTTCGGGTCATGATCGCAGAAATCGGCTTGGCGTCGGTGGTGGTCAGTGTCCGGGCGATCAGCAGTTCCACCCACGAGAACATGAAGCAGAAGAAGGCGGCGACCCCGATGCCCGATGCGATCAACGGCATGAAGATCTTGACGAAGAACTTCGGGAACGAATAGCCGTCGATATAGGCGGTTTCATCGATCTCCTTCGGCACACCGGACATGAAGCCCTCGAGAATCCAGACCGCGAGCGGCACGTTGAACAGGCAGTGCGCCAGCGCCACGGCGATGTGGGTGTCGATAAGCCCGAAGGCCGAATAGAGCTGAAAGAACGGAAGCACGAACACCGCAGCCGGCGCCATGCGGTTGGACAGCAGCCAGAAGAACATGTGCTTGTCGCCGAGGAAGCGATAGCGCGAAAACGCGTAGGCCGCCGGCAAGGCCGCACAGATGGAGATCACCGTGTTCATGGCGACATAAATCAGCGAATTGATGTAGCCGGTGTACCAGGACGGATCGGTGAATATGACGGTGTAGTTGTGCAGCGTCGGCTCTGCAGGAAACAGCGTGAAACTCGACAGGATCTCCTGGTTGGTCTTGAAGCTCATGTTGACGAGCCAGTAGATCGGCAGCATCAGAAACAGGATGTAGAGACCGGGTACCAGCCAGCGCGTGACGCTCTTCCTGGCGAAGCGGTTGCTGGCCCGCATGTCACTGGTGTCGATAAGGTTTGCCGACTTGTTCATGGGACCTGCATCCGCCTGAGTGTGAGATGTCTGGTTCATCAGTCTTCCACCCTCGCGTCCGGTTTATCGACGCCGACATTGCTCATCACCGTGAAGAAGATGTAGCAAATGGTCAGCACGATGAGCTGATAGACAAGCGACATCGCCGCTGCGGGTCCGAGGTCGAACTGGCCGATTGCCTGCTTGACCAGGTCGATGGACATGAAGGTCGTGGAGTTGCCCGGTCCGCCGCCGGTCAGAACGAAAGGCTCGGTGTAGATCATGAACGAATCCATGAAGCGAAGCAGGAAGGCGATGATGAGCACACCACGGATCTTCGGAAGCTGGATGTAACGGAACACCGACCATCTCGACGCGCCGTCGATCTTCGCCGCCTGATAGTAGGCTTCGGGAATGGAAACCAGGCCGGCATAGCAAAGCAGCACCACCAGGCTCGTCCAATGCCAGACATCCATCAGGATGATCGTCAGCCAGGCATCGAGAACGTTGCTGGCATAGTTGTACTCGAATCCGAGCTGTTCGATTGTCCGCCCGAGCAAGCCGATGTCGGCACGACCGAAGATCTGCCAGATGGTTCCGACCACGTTCCACGGAATCAGCAGCGGCAGGGCCATGAGCACCAGGCAGACCGGCACCCATATGCCCTTCTTCGGCATCGTCAGTGCGATCGCGATCCCGAGCGGGATCTCGATGGACAGGATGATCAGCGAGAAGACCAGGTTGCGGCCGAGCGCATTCCAGAACCGGTCTGAACGCAACACGTCCTGAAACCATTCGGTTCCCGCCCAGAAGAACTGGTTGTTGCCGAAAGTGTCCTGGAAGGAATAGTTGACCACGGTCATGATCGGAATGATCGCGCTGAGCGCCACGAGAACAAAAACCGGAATGACGAACAACCAGGCCTTGTTGTTATAGGGCTTGTCCATCCTCAGGCTCCTGCTCTGACCAGGTGGGAGTTCTGGTACACATTGATCCGTGACGGCTCGAAACTCAGCGTCGGATCGGCGGGAACCTCCTCGTTCTCCTTGAGCAGCGCATTGATGGCATGGCCCTGCAGATTGGCCCGCACGATCTTGAAGCGCCCGATGTTCTCCACGGTCTCTATCCGCACCGGCAAGCCGCTCCTGTCCGATGACAGCGAGACGAATTCCGGGCGAATGCCGAGTTCGGTCTTTGCTCCGGCGATCGAGTAGCCTTCAGGCAGCTCGATCCGGACATCGCCGACACGCGCGGTCGTTCCGTCGATTTCGCAGGGTATGACATTCATGCCCGGAGACCCGATGAAGTATCCCACGAAGGTGTGTGCCGGTTCGTTGAAGAGTTCCTCGGGCGTTCCGATCTGGACGACCTCGCCTTCATACATCACCACCACCTTGTCGGCGAAGGTCAGCGCCTCGGTCTGGTCATGGGTCACGTAGATCATCGTGTGACCCAACTGTCGGTGGAGGTCCTTCAACTTGGTCCGCAACTGCCATTTCATATGCGGGTCGATGACGGTGAGCGGCTCGTCGAACAGGATGGCGTTGACATCGTAGCGCACGAGACCGCGTCCCAGCGATATCTTCTGCTTTTCATCGGCAGTGAGACCCCGCGCCTTGCGATCGGCCTTGTCGGAGAGATCGAGCACGTCGATCATGTCGTTGACCCGCTTGGTGATCTCGTCCTTCTGCACTTGCCGGTTGATCAGCGGAAACGCCAGATTCTGCCGGACCGTCATCGTGTCGTAGATCACCGGGAACTGGAAGACCTGCGCGATGTTGCGCTCTTCCGGCTGCAGATGCGTGACGTCCTGCCCGTCAAAGAGAATGTGACCCTTTGACGGAACGAGCAGGCCGGAAATGATGTTGAGAAGCGTGGTCTTGCCGCAGCCGGAAGGTCCCAGCAGCGCATAGGCGCCGCCATCCTCCCATTTGTAGTCGAGCTCCTTGAGCGCAAAGTCCGCATCGGACTGCGGATTGGGCAGGTAGGAATGCGCCAGCTTGTCGAGTGTGATGCTTGCCATGACCGATCCTCACTCCTGACCGTTGGAACCCGGCGCGAAAACCAGCTTCCCGTTGCGATCGAAGACAAACAGATTGTTCACGTCGAGATAGGCGGGAAGCGAATCCCCGATCCCGACACGATGCACGCCATGCATCAGGGCGACCATGTGGATTCCCTCGCTTTGAAGATGGATGAAGCTTTCCGAGCCGGTGATCTCCGTGGTCGACACCGTGCAGTCGAGCTTCATCGACTTGCCCGGCGGCGGCTGCAAAGACATGTGGTGCGGCCTGGCTCCGATCGTGTACTCCTCGTCCCCAAGACCGGAGAGAGGCGCCGGCACATCGAACCTGCTGGCGTGGAATACGAACTCCGCACCCGATTTCCGGACCGGCAGAATGTTCATCGGGGGGTCGGAGAAAGTCTGCGCCGTCAGCAGATCGGACGGCCGGTTGTAGACATCGATTGTGTCGTCGAACTGCGTGACGCGCCCTTCGTTCAGGGTCGCCGTCTTGCCGCCAAGCAACAGGGCCTCTTGCGGTTCGGTCGTGGCATAGACGAAAATCGCGCCGGTCTCGGCGAAGATCTTCGGCAACTCCACCCGCAGCTCCTCCCGCAGCTTGTAGTCCAGGTTGGCCAGGGGCTCATCGAGCAGCACCAGCTCTGCATCCTTGACCAGGGCCCGGGCGAGCGCGGTGCGCTGCTGCTGTCCGCCCGAAAGGTTGAGAGGCGTCCGGTCGAGATAGGGCGTGAGCTTCATCAGTTCGGCGGCTTCCCGCACCCGTCTGTCCACCGTGGCCTTGTCGACGCCTGCGACCCGCATCGGGGAGGCGATGTTCTCGTAGACGGTCATGGCCGGATAATTGATGAACTGCTGGTAGACCATCGCCACATTGCGCTTCTGAACCGGCATCCCCACGACATCCACGCCGTTCATGAGGATCTCACCCGAGGTTGGCCGGTCGAGCCCGGCCATCAGGCGCATGAGGGACGTCTTGCCGGAAAGGGTTGGTCCGAGCAGAATGTTCACCGAGCCCTTTTCAAGCGTCATCGACACATCTTCGATGTGCCAATCCCGTCCGACCTTCTTGCTGACGCTTCTCAATTCCAGCATCTGAAATCCCTATTCCGCTGCAAGGTTTTGCAGTTGCTTGTACTCGTGCATGTATGTTTCCAGCCGGTCAGTCTGCTCTTGTGAGAAGCGAATGCCAAGCTTGCTTCTGCGCCACAGCACATCGGCGGAAGTCCACGCCCATTCTTCGCTCATCAGGTATCGAACTTCCGAACCGGTCAATCCGTGACCGAAATGCTCTCCCAGGTCCTCATGGGATTTGGCTGCGCCCAGAAATTCGTGACACTTGAGGCCGTAGGCCCGAACCAGCCGCTCGCAGTTGGTCGCGTCGAGAAACGGATAGCGGGCGCCGACCTTAGCAAGAAGATCCTCGAATTCGCCGACGTCGAATTCGCCGCCCGGCAGGGCGCTGTTTCTTGTCCAAGGCGCGCCCCTGGCGCCAATGGCGTCCTCGATCTTGCCCAGCAAGGCCTCCGCCAGCCGGCGATAGGTGGTGATCTTGCCGCCAAAGACATTGATGATCCTGGCGCTGTTGTCTCCATCCGTGCGCAGGACGTAATCACGGGTGGCCTCCTGGGCCTTGGAAGCCCCGTCATCATAAAGCGGGCGCACGCCGGAAAACGTCCAGACGATGTCGTCCCTGGTCACCGGAGCCTTGAAATACTGGCTGGCGCCCTCGCAAAGATATGAAATCTCGTCTTCGGCTATCGTGGCCTTGGACGGATCGCCCTCGAAATCGCGATCGGTAGTGCCGATCAGCGTGTAGTCCTGTTCATAGGGTATGGCGAAGAAGATCCGTTCGTCCGAATTCTGAAAGAAATACGCTTTCGGATGATCGAACTTCCGGCGAATGACGATGTGGCTCCCCTGGACGAGGCGAACATTGATCGCCTTGTTCGCTCCCGCTGCCGATCTCAGGATTTCATCAACCCACGGCCCGCCGGCATTGACGATCAGCCTGGCGGAGACTTCGCGCATGGCACCGGATTCCGTTGCCTGAAGCTGCAGCGTCCACGCATCCGCGCTCTTCCTTGCCGAGATGAGCTTGGTACGGGTGAAAATCTCCGCACCCTTGTCACGCGCATCCATTGCATTGAGCACCACCAGCCGCGCGTCATTGACGCAGCAGTCCGAATACTCGAAGGCCTTGGTGAACTGGGTCCTGAGAACCTCGCCGGCCTGATCCGAAGCCAGATCCAGGACCCTCGTTCCGGGCAGGATCTTTCGCCCGCCGAGGTGGTCGTAGAGAAACAGGCCAAGCCGCAACAGCCATGCCGGGCGCATTCCGTTGTGATAGGGCAGCACGAACCGCATCGGGCGGATGATGTGAGGCGCCATCTTCAATAGGACTTCGCGCTCGATCAGAGCTTCCCGCACAAGCCGGAATTCAAAGTGCTCAAGGTACCGGAGGCCGCCATGGATGAGCTTGGTGGACCAAGATGACGTCCCCGATCCCAGGTCGTTCATCTCGGCAAGGCCGACCGAATATCCGCGACCTGCCGCGTCTCGTGCGACGCCGCATCCGTTAATGCCTCCGCCAACAACGAAAACATCATAGAACTTTGACAAGAAATTCCTCCCGTGACCCGTTTGGCTTCCTCCAAAGCGAAACGTATTCACAAGGAAAACGAAAGCATAGTGAATGTCAAATGAAATTCGCTGAACTTTCCATGAAACCCCCATGCCAAGGACGAAACCGGACCGCAAATGCGCCCGGAAGCTTGGCGCCGAGCGAATTTGCGATTCATCTGGAGAAAACCCGAAAGTCGCAGCAAAATCAGACCGGGACGATCCCGGACATGGCCTGCCGCGCCGCAAGACAGTCCTCGGGGCAACAGGAAAAGCAAGTCTTTGAGAGGACGCTTGAATGCCGGAGAGGAGGTCGGCACCGGAAGAGAGTGCCGCAGGCTGCGGCCGGCCGGGGTCCTCTTGTCACAAGGACGCCCGGCCCTGGAGCCAGTTCGTCTGAAGCGACCTTGTCTCCAAGATCCAACCCAGTCTGAAGTCCGTTCTGATCCGATCAAGGAGTCCCGACATGACGTGGAGCCGCCTTTGGGAAGGGCAGCAAACCGGGATGTGGAAGGGGCTCCTCAACCCCACCATGGACGCGACCGCCAGGGGGTCGACCAATAGGCCGGGCCGGTTTCCCGCCTCTCATGACATCAGCGTTCGTCGCTGACGCGCCAGCTGAAAATGTGCCGCTCGATTCTGACCAGCACCATGTTCACCGCGTAGCCGATCAGGCCGATCGCCAGCGCCCCGACAAACATGTCTGAGACCCTGAAGAACGCGCGCGCGTAATTGATCATGTATCCCAGTCCCACATCTGCCGCGATGAACTCCGCAGCAACGATCATGACGAAGCCTGCGGACAATCCCAAGCGAACACCCACGAAGAGATCCGGAGACACCGCCGGGAAGACAATTTCCCGGTAGAACCGCCAACCGTTGATCCCCAGTGTCCTGGCGGCACGGACGAGCACCACATCTATGTTCACCGCGCTCAGCATGACGGTTGTCAGGATGATGTAGAACGCAGCGAACGCAATGAACATCAGTTTGGAAAGCTCGCCTATGCCGAACCAGAGAATGAACAACGGCAGGACTGCCAGCGGCGGAATGGGGCGTATGAGTTCGACGACAGGCTCGAAGATGACCTCGACGATCCTTGACCGGGCAATCCCGATCCCCAACACGACGGCAAGCGGAAAACTGATGAGCACGCCGAGGAACACGCGGGCAACGGAGGCGAGGATGTGGTCCTGAAGCACACCGGTCGACCACAGCACCGCCGCCCTCGTGGCAATGTCCAGGGGTGATGGAAAGAGCAGTGGATTGTAGAAATTCAGTTCTGCATTGACCACGTCCAGCAGTTGCCAAGCCGATATGAACAGCACCAGGCTGAGAAGCTTGTACATCCGCATTGCATTGAGATTCTGCAGGCTGAAATCCGCGGAGCGCTTCTTCCGGGGCGTCTCGAGTTGGGCGCTAAGTGCGTTCGACATTGCGTATGGTCCTTTCAATGCCGATCAAGTCCTCGGAGGCGCGTTCGCGTGGCCAGGGAACCTCGTTCCTGATCGATGCCTTCAGCTCGCCCGGATGTGCCTTGAGCAGGATCACGGTTCCCGCCAGGTATGCCGCCTCCTCGACACTGTGAGTGACAAACAGAATGGTTTTTCTGGTTTCGCTCCACAGCTCGATCAGCTGATCCTGCAGCGCCTCCCGCGTGTAGGGATCGAGCGCCCCGAAAGGCTCGTCCATCAGGATGATTTCGGGGTCATTGGCGAGGGTGCGCGCGATCGCCGCGCGCTGCTTCATCCCGCCTGAAAGCTCCTTGGGCAACTTGTTTCGGTGATCATACATGCCCGTCACAATCAGGAAGTGATCGACCTTGTCGCCGTCGACACGACCGTCACCCGATTTGGCGCCGAGAACCACATTCTCCCGCACCGTCAGCCACGGAAACAGGGCATACTCCTGAAACACCACACCACGGTCCCGGCCCGGTCCTGTAACGACCCTGGAACCTGCGGTCACCGTTCCCGCGCTGGGCTTGATCAAGCCTGCGGCGATGTTAAGGAGCGTCGACTTGCCACAACCCGAGGGCCCCAACAGGCATACGAATTCGCCGTCGCCGACATCGAAGCTTACGGACTTTAGAACACACACCGGCGGTTGCTTTGGTCGGGTGAAGACCATGTCAATCCGGTCGAAACGGAGCTTAGGCGTCATGTTCAAGAGATTGGCCCTGGTCCCGGTGAGTAACTGAAGAATTCAAGCAAAAACCTTGCCAGACGGCGGTTCTTCCCACCGCCTGGCAAGTCGATTGCGGCCGGTCGTTCCTAGAAGCCGTCTGCGGTGACCAGTTCCGGAGCAACCTCCTTCAGGAGGTCGAGGTAGTAGAGGTCATCGGGCGCATAGACCTTGTTGACCCAGGCGATGTCCGGACGTCCACCGTAAGCGAGGAGCGTCGTGGCCTTGGCCACCGTCGCATCATCGATCTTGTTGGTGTAGATGTTCATGCTCAGGATCTTCTGGAGGTCGTCCTCGGGGATATCGAGGGTCTTTGTCAGAATGCCCGCGATCTCCTCGACCGGATGGGAGTTCATGTACTCCGTAGCCTTGATCAGGGCCCGCATCACCGCCTTGACGGTCTCCGGATTCTCATCGGCGAATTCGCCGTTCACGATGAGGCCGCCGTCGAGGTACATGTAGTCGACCGCCTTCTCCTCGCCGTCAATGTAGGACTTGTTGCCGGAGAAATAGAGGCGCCCGCCGACTTTCACGCCTTCGAGGGCGTAGGGATTCCAGATCGCCATGGCGTCGATGTCGCCACGCACAAGCGCGGGAATCTGATCCGGTGGCTGCAGGTTGACGAGGGTGATATTCGCGCAGTCGACGCCATATTCCTCGCACATGGCGGTGATCGCCATGCCAACACCGGCGCCGGCCGCCATGCCGATCTTCTTGCCTTCAAGGTCCTTCGGAGAGTTCACGTCGGCGTTCGGCCCCAACACGACCTGCTGAGACCCGCCGACATCGGACATCGGCATCATGTACCGCATGTCGACGCCCTTTTCCTGCAGCATCGCAGAGATGTAGACGGATTCGCCGGTCATCAGGATCTCGCCGCTGGCCGCGAGACTGGGCACATCCGTGCCGCTGACGATCCACTTGACGGTGACATCGAGGCCTTCGTCCGCGAAGTAGCCCATCTCGTTGGCAAAGGCGATCTGGCCGGACATCTGCGCATCACGAACAGCCCAGAAGTCCAGCTTCGTGACTTCCAGCTCCTGTGCCAGAGCCACATGCGAAGGCAAAACCAAGCCCATTCCCGCGATCGCCGTCATGAGCGCCGCTGCACCCGCGCGTTTCATTCTTGCTTTGAAACTCGATTGAAAAGTACGTTCCATTTCCAGTCCCTTCCTTTCCTAATTGCACCTCGTTAGGTTTAAGCGTTCAAGGCAGTCTCGGACCTGCATCACCTGCACGATGTACTGCACCGTCTCCGGGCTGGCGGATGCGTGGCTTGTGTCTGCTTTCGGGCCAGCGGCACGACCGCGGTTGCCGATGTGCTGAGCCTAGATGTCATTTTGCTCGGGTCACAACATGAAAGAATCGGCTGCCGAAGCGTCCGGAACGACCCGGCGCGCGGTCAGGTCGCCAATTCACGACAGCACGATCGTTAATGTCGGATATATGCATCGCAGCGCGTTTCGCGCGCGCCCAACAGGCCGCCGCGTGGCACAAGACTTGCTGGAGTCAGCTGATATGGCCTCGCCGCGCGAAAGGCAGGGAAATGAAGCGTACTCTTGAAGCAGAAGTGCCTCTTTCAGTGGCAGACTCGCTTATAAAGTTTGCAGCTGACATCCGGATAGCCCGACTCCGGCGCGGTTTGACAGCCGAACAAGTGGCCAGGTCGCTCGGTGTGCATCGCACTACTTATTCCCGACTTGAAGCCGGTGACCTTGGGGTGTCGGTCGGCCTTTATGCCACGGCGCTTCATGTGCTTGGCCTGGGTCTGCCGTTCAGCGATCTGGCCGATCCCACGCATGATGCCGAGGGGCAGGCGCTCGACATCGCCCGGCTGCGCAAGAGGTCGCGTGTACGCCGCAACGGGGCGACCTGCCCACAGCGTCCACGCAGAATTGCAACGACAGTGCGCCGTCCCGACCCCGTGCTGAAGATCGGCGTTCTTGGCACGATGAGCGGTCCGGCGGCACCATGGGGGCTCGTGAGCAAGCACTGCGCGGAAGTCACGGCGGAGATGTATAATGATGCGGGCGGGGTTGAGATTTCCGGCGAACACTACCGTGTCGAGATCGTGTCGTTTGACGACGGGATGCGGCCCAGTCGCGCTGCCGAAGGCGCGCGTTTCCTGACAGAAACCGAAGGCGTTCGCTACATCATCGGACCCAACGTGGAGCAGACGATCGCGGCCGCGACGCCGGTGGTTGAGCGCAACCGGGCGATGCTGTTTCCCTATTCATTTACCCGGTCGCTATACAGACCGCCGCACGAGAACGCCGTGCTTTGCCAGGTGGCGAATTATCAGGCTGCACCCAGGATCTATCAGTATCTGATGCAAAGCGAAGGCGTTCAAACCTTCAGCATCGTTTCGCCGTCAACGCCGGAAGGTTTGCAGCAGCGATCCGAACTCATCAGGATTGCGAAGAGCATCGGCTTGCGCATGATATCGGGCTCCGGGATCTACTGCTCGGGCGGCGAGGAGATCGAACGCGCGCTTGTCCCGGCACTGGAGACAATGCCCGACATGCTGGCCCTTCCCAATCTTGCGCCCCAGGATTCGGTTCGCCTGATCGCACGTGCCAGAGACATGGGCTTTTCAGGACCGATCACCACTGAAGCTGCGCAAGACGCCGACTTCCTGGTCAATGCCATCGGCAGTCTTGCAGACGGGATTGTCATGCTCGGCGGCGCGAGCCCGATCAATTCGCGCAGCGAACGCATGCAGGATTTCATCGCCCGCTTTACCCGGCTCGCTGGTCAGTGGAACGACGAGGCCGGCACAAAGGTTCATACGCTGGAGCTGATCCTTGCGACACTTCAGATGGCGGGCGAGAGCGCGCTCACTGACATCCGTCGCTTCCAGGCCATGATCCCGGATTTTTCGATCAGGAACCCCATGATGAACCGTCCATCGCACCTCACCTATTGGGGCGACCGCGATCTCAAGCAAAAGCGGCAAATCGGCATTCCCCTGGTGGTGAATTCGATTTCCGGCGGTGCGCTCAAGAATCTGTTCGTCGAAGAGCCGAGCGAATTCTCGCAGTAAACAAAGATGCAAGAACGGCGGGTGCCTCGCCAGGCCGTCACTGCCGACCCGTCAGCGCCATGATCATCTCATCGATACCGGTCGGCAGGTCGATCCTGGGCGCCCAATCGAGACCGGCTCTTGCTGCGGAAATGTCCAGCTGACCGCAAAGGATATCGTCAGGATCGGGACCGTCCGCCAGGTCGATCCGCGCAAGGGGCAGCCGGTCACGTACAAGCCTTGCCACTTCGTCCAGCGGATAACGCATTCCGTCAGAGATGTTGTAGGCCCGCTGCACCCCTGTGCTGGTCGTCAACGCCGCATGGACGGAAGCGGCGACATCGGAGACATGCACGAACTGGCGGGAAAACCCGGCACCATAGGGAAGCCGCGTCGGCGCATGAGCGAGCGCGTCTGCGATCATCATCTTGATCACACACTCTGTCCGCCGGCGATGCCCATACACCCATGAAGGGCGCAGAATGACGCTTTCGACATCGTGATGCGCATAAGCATGTGCAATCTGCTCCGCGCAGAGCTTGGAGACACCATAGGCGCTGGTGGCCTTGAGCGGCATGCTTTCGTCAACGATCCCCTCCCCGGTGTCGCCATAAGCGCCGGCGCTTGATGTGAGAACGATCCTTTGAACCGACGCCAGCCGCGCAGCCTCATAAAGGTCGAGGGCGCCGCCAACATTGGTCGACAGCACCGAATGCGGCCGGCTCTTGCCGAGCATGGGACCCGACACGCCGGCGGTATGAACGATCGACCCGATCCGGTGCTCCTTGAGGACCTGCAGGATTGGCGCAACGCCGCTGATCGCAAGCGGTACGGCCTCGAAAGCCGCATCGCCTGGTCGTTCAGACAGGATGTCGCTCGGCACCACGTCAAAGCCGGCAGACCGGAGTGCAAGAACGGTTTCATGGCCTATCAGACCATAGGCTCCGGTGATGAGCACACGACCTGAGGTCATTCAAATCCCCCTGGTTTCGAGACTGGTCGCGGTCAAAGGAAAACATCTCCCCCGTTGGGAGACAGAGTCTGGCCGACATAGAAATCGCCGTCGGACGAGGCCAGAAGAACGGCGGTCGGCGCAATCTCGGCCGGTTTGCCGAAACGATGGACAGGCAACTCTTCGAGCTTGCGGGCCTTCCATTCCGCGGTCAGCCCGTCATTCAGCCGCGTTTCGACCATGCCCGGCGCAATCGCGTTGACGAGAATGCCGCTGCCGGCGAGCTCGACCGCCAAGGCACGCGTCAGACCGATTACACCGGCCTTGGCCGCGCAATAATGCGCAAGCCCCGGCGCGCCCTTGTAGGCGAGCTGGGAGGCGATATTGATGATCCTGCCCCAGTGCCGGGTCTGCATTCCCGGCGTGACCAGTTTCGCGAAGTGAAAGGCGGCCCGCAAATTGACGGCGATCACGCGGTCAAATGCGGGAAGATCAATCGCGTCAAAACTCTGCTCACGACCGATGCCGGCATTGTTGACCAGAATGTCGATGGACCCCAATGCACGCGCGCTTTCGGCCCAGAACGCCTCAACAGCCACATCGTCCGCCACATCGCATTGAACGGCCAGCGCATTGCGTTCGTGTCCCTGGATCGCGGACACGACTTCTGCGGCTCCCTCTGCGTCGTCGTCATGGCAAAAGGCCACGTCGGCACCTTCAGCTGCAAAAGCAATCGCAATCGCCCCGCCAATGCCCCTGCTCCCGCCCGTGACGAGAGCTTTCCTGTTCTCAAGCCGTCCTGGCATGTTCACCGTTCTGTTCCCAGCGGATATCGACCCTGCCTCTCTTTCGAAAATGGCCTTGGCCGGATCGGGCTGCAACGTCAAAAAGTCGACCGGGGGGCGGGTCCGGGCGACGAACGCGAAGCCGCAACCGCACAAATCCGTCGCCAGCGCCGGTTATGTCGCTTTTATGCAGCCTTTGACCACTTCATGGTCCGCATCGATTGCGTCCGCCGCACCGCCACGCACCGCGATGCGGCGGATCCGTGAGTTGCCCTCGGACAAGGGGGCGGACAAGCGTCACACCAGCAAAGCGATAGGGTTTGTTTTTGCCTGATCGCCGGGGTAGTGCTTGCCTTGAGGCATACTATCGACCGGAGATGACAATGCAGCCGAAGCAACCCGGCCCTGCGGCTGTTCCCGAAAAGCGGAAACGCGGCCAGGGCGTTGGCGCCGTCTACGACGCGCTCAGGCACGAGATCCTTGATCTGACGCTTGCGCCCGGAAGCCCGATCGACGAGGTGAAGCTGGCCGAACGGTTCGGCATATCGCGAACCCCGATCCGCGAAGCGATGGTCAAGCTTGCAGGCGAGGGTCTGGTCGTCACGTTGCCCAACCGGTTCACCATCGTCGCGCCGATCGATTTCCCGAACCTGCCGCAATTCTTCGACGCCCTGTCGCTGATGTACCGGGTGACGACGCGACTTGCGGCGGCCAACCGGACCGATGCGGAACTCGAAGCGATCCGCGAACTGCAGGCCGGGTACACCGGGGCGGTGGAGGCACGCGACGTTCCGGCGATGATCGAGATCAACCGCAACTTCCATGCCGAGATCGCGCTTGCCGGCAAGAACCGCTACTATGCCGATCTCTTCATTCGCCTGCTTGACGAGGGCCGTCGCCTGCTCCGGCTTTATTATTCCTCCTACAACGACAAGCTGCCGAAGATATACCTTCAGGAACACGAGGTCATGATCACGGCGATCGCGGAACAGGACATCGAGGCCGCCGACCGTGTCGCAGGGGCCCATGCGGGGCAGATCGTCCGCCAGATCCAGGCCAGCATCACCGAAGACCGTCGTCTCAATGCCGACCTGACCCTCTAGCTCTTCGGCACACCGGAGTCTCCCGAAGGCCCCACCGCGGCTCATCCCGCGGGCGGTCCATGCATGGATTCGGAATTTAAAATATTTCTTGTCGACAACAAAAATACATATTGCTAATATCCTCCTGCCTTCAAGGGGAGGCCACACGCGGCGCCGCCAATGCGGGCGGAACCAGCCGCAGTCAGAACATTACCGATCCGCCACTTTGCTGCGCGGTGAGAAAACAGAGGGTTCAATGTTTCAGAAAATCAGAAAATGGGCGCTGGTCACCATCCTGTCCGCCGCGGCAATGCCCGCGCTGGCTCAGGAAATCACCTGGCAGGTTCCAACGTCGGTGCCGGAAGGCTCGCCCTTCTATGTGAATTTCCTTGAGCGCTTTGCCGAGAACGTCGACACGCTGACGGACGGTCGCGTGATGATCGAGCCGTTCGGTGCGGGCGTTCTTGTGCCGGCGCTCCAGGTCTATGACGGCGTTCGCGACGGCGTGATTCAGGCAGGACACTCCACCCCGAGCTATCTCGTCAATCAGGATCCGACCAACGCGATCTTCGCAGGCTTCCCGGGCGGCATGGGGCCAGAGGCCTACATCACCTGGATCTATGAGAAGGGCGGCAAGGAGAAGCTTGCCGAACTGCGCGCCAAGGACGGTTTCAAGAACCTGATCGTCGGCATCGGCTCCTCGGAGGTGATGGCGCACTCGAACGTGCCGATCACCAAGGCCGAAGACCTCAAGGGCATGAAGTACCGCACCTCCGGTCCGTGGGCCAAGGTGATGGAAGAGTATTTCGGCGCCGTGCCGACGGTCGTTCCTCCCGGCGAGATCTACACGCTGCTGCAGCGCAAGGGCGTCGACCTGATCGAATGGGGCCCGCCTTCGGCCAACATGCCGGAAGGCTTCCACGAAGCGGCGGAATACATCATCGTTCCGGGCGTTCACCAGCCGACCTTCCTGTGGGAAGTCGTCATGAAGCAGGAAACCTGGGATGCGCTTCCCGATGACCTGAAGCCCCTGCTCGAGAAGGCCGCCGAACTGACAACCATGCAGGCTCTGGTGCATTTCTACGGCGAAGACGTCGTGGCGATGGACAACTACCGCAAGGGCAAGAACCAGGTG
This sequence comes from Hoeflea sp., assembly GCA_965233445.1. GTDB lineage: Bacteria > Pseudomonadota > Alphaproteobacteria > Rhizobiales > Rhizobiaceae > Hoeflea. The sequence goes on along the minus strand of OZ247491.1, from coordinate 729,814 downwards.
ATCACCCTGTCGCCGGACTTCATCAAGCAGCTGTCGGATGCCGGTGTCGACTGGATCAGCAAGACTGCGGAGGCCCAAAAAGCCGAAGGCAACGGCGAAATGGCTGATATCCTTGCCGACTACATGGCCTTCAAGTCATTGTGGTCTGCAGAGAGCAGCTATCTGGTCCGCAACCAGGACTGATCGGGACAACGGAACCATCGTGATGAACAGGCTTTTCAATCTCGTTGACGCATTTTCGCGGATGCTGTCCCGGATCGCCCAGTTCGTGACGGTGGTTCTGGTGATCTCCATGATTTACGAAGTGGTGGCGCGCTATGTCTTTGGCGCGCCGACCATCTGGGCGTTCGATATCTCCTACATGTGCACCGGCACCCTGTTTGTGCTGGGGGCTGCCTATGCGCTCAAGCAGGACGCCCATGTGCGCATCGATTTCCTTGCCCAGAAGATGCCCGTCCGCCTGCGCCGCCTCATCGAAGGCCTTGTTTTCATCCTCCTTGTTGCACCCATTTTCGCCGCCCTTTCGAAATTCGCGATCGAGCGCGCATGGCGCGCATGGGAAACCTCCGAGGTCGAAAGCGTAAGCCCCTGGGCGCCGCTGATGTGGCCGTTCTTTGCCATTCTTGCCATCGGACTGGTGGCCCTCACCCTGCAGCAGATCGTGCACGGGTTGCGGGTTCTCCGCGGCGACGAAGACCAGCCGTTCAAACTGGAAGCCTGACCCATGACCATCGCCGCTTTGATGTTCCCCGCACTGTTCGTGCTGGTGCTGGCCGGTATCCCGATCGCATTCTCGCTCGCCATCGTTTCGGCCGCCGCGGGCCTGGCGAAGTTCGGAGCCTTCGCTCCCGCCCAGCTTTACGGCGCCTTCTACTCGGCTTCGACCAATTTCATTCTCGCCGCCATTCCGATGTTCGTGCTGATGGGCGCAATCCTCGAAAGGTCCGGAATTGCCGAGCGTCTTTTCCGGGTCATGCAGATCTGGATGGCGCGCCTGCCGGGCGGCCTCGCCGTGGCGACGATCGCGATGGGTGCGGTGTTTGCCGCAGCGGCCGGTGTGGTCGGCGCGGTGGAAGTGATGATCGGCATGATGGCGATCCCCGCCATGCAGCGCGGCGGCTACCGCAACAGCCAGATCGCAGGCACGATCTGCGCCGGCGGATCGCTCGGCACGATGATCCCGCCCTCGGTGATCGCGGTGATGTATGCATCGCTGGCGCAGATGTCGGTGGGCGAGTTGCTTGCCGGCATGATGCTGCCGGGTCTCTTGATGGTCGTCCTGTTCATCGTCTACCTGATCATCCAGGGCGTCGTCGCCCCTCCGCAACCCTCCTCGCACGCCAGCGAGCCCGAACTTCCGCTCGTCGAGAAACTGCGCATCACGGTCACCTCGCTGCTGCCGATCTGCGCCTTGATCTTCGCGGTGCTGGGATCGCTGCTTGCCGGCATTGCATCACCCACGGAAGCCGCTTCGGTCGGCGCCGTCGGCGCTACCCTGCTCAGCATCTTCTACGGGCGTTTCAGTCTCCCGATGCTGATCGAGTCTCTCAAGATCACGGTGCGGATCTCGGCCATGATCCTGCTGATTGTCGCCGCCGGCACCATGTTCATGGGCACGTTCGCGGCCAATGGCGGTTCCCGCATGATCCGCTCCTTCGTCGAGGCCGCGGGTCTCGGCGACACGGGGATGATCATCTTCTTCCTGCTCATCGTTCTGCTGCTGGGCTTCGTGCTCGACTGGACGGCGAACGTGCTGATCGCTGTGCCGCTGTTCACGCCGTTCATCCGCTCGGCCGGGATTGATCCGGTGTGGTTCGGCACGATGATGATCATCGTGATCCAGACCAGCTACCTGACGCCGCCGATGGCATCCTCGATCTTCTATCTCAAGTCGATCGCCCCGCCGGACATGACCTATGGCCAGATGTGCCGTGGCGTTGTCCCGTTCATCCTGCTGCAATTGCTGACGCTGCTCGCGGTGGCGCTCTTCCCCGCCCTGTCGACTTGGCTTCCAAGCCAGATCGTCGGCTTCTAGATTCCGGTTCACTGACATCAAAGGATACCTACCGATGAATAGCTCGATCTTTTCCGGCTGCATGCCGGCCCTGATGACCCCCTGCAAGCCTGACCGGACCCCGGACTTCGACGCCCTGGTGCGCAAGGGCAAGGAACTGGTCGCCGCCGGCATGTCTGCCGTGGTCTATTGCGGGTCGATGGGCGACTGGCCGCTGCTGACCGACGCACAGCGGATGGAAGGCGTTGAAAGGCTCGTCAAGGCGGGCGTCCCCACGGTCGTCGGGACCGGCGCGATCAACACCGCGTCCGCCGTGGCACATGCCGCCCATGCCGCCAAGGTCGGGGCTCAGGGATTGATGGTGATCCCTCGGGTGCTGTCGCGCGGAACCTCGTCGACTGCCCAGGCGGCCCATTTCAGGGCGATCCTCTCGGCGGCTTCCGAACTTCCAGCCGTCATCTACAACAGCCCCTACTACGGGTTTGCCACGCGTGCGGACTTGTTCTTTGCGCTCAGAAAGGATCATCCGAACCTGATCGGCTTCAAGGAATTCGGCGGCGCCGCGGATCTTCGCTATGCCGCAGAGCACATCACCTCGGCGGACGACAGCGTGACCCTGATGGTCGGCGTGGATACCAATGTCTATCACGGCTTCGTCAATTGCGGCGCGACCGGCGCGATCACCGGCATCGGAAACGCACTCCCGCGCGAGGTGCTGCATCTGGTATCGCTGTGCGAGAAGGCTGCAAAGGGCGACACCAAGGCCCGCGTGCAGGCCAAGGAGTTGGAAGAGGCGCTCGGGGTCCTCTCCTCCTTCGATGAAGGCGCCGATCTTGTTCTTTACTACAAGCACCTGATGGTGCTGAACGGCGACACGGAATACACGCTGCATTTCAATGAAACCGACGCGCTGTCGGATTCGCAGCGAAACTATGCCGAAAGCCAGTACCGCTTGTTCAAGGACTGGTACGCCAACTGGGCGGTCTGACCCGGCGCGGCATTCAAGACTGCCCCCCGGGACCCAGCCCGGCGGCCGCGAAACAAAAGCGGCCGCCGGGTTTTTCGTTTCAGTCCTTGAATTTCGCGGCGATCTCCCGCGCGCCCTTGAGCAGAATGTTGATGTCGACATCCACGGCGGTGAACACGGTCCCGAGCGTCATGCATCGCTCGACGAACACCGGATCGAGGGACAGGATTCCCGCAGGCTTGCCTGTCTTGCGGATGCGTTCGATGGCATTTTCGATGGCGCTGACAACCTCGGGGTGTCCGGGGTTGCCGGGATGGCCCATGGATGCGGCCAGATCCGCCGGTCCGATGAAAAGCCCGTCCACTCCGTCAACCGCTGCAATCGCCTCGATCTGGTCGAGTGCCTCGGCGGTTTCCACCTGGACCAGCAGGCAAAGCTCTTCTTCAGCCCGGGTGGCATAGTTCTCGGCAAGGCCGAAATGCGTCGCCCGCGTCAGGCCCGCAAAACCGCGAGCCCCGCGCGGACCGTACCGCATTGCATCCACCGCAGCCTGCGCTTCGTCCGCATTCTGGACATAGGGGATCAGAAGCGTCTGCGCTCCGGCATCGAGCAGCCGCTTGATGATGGCGGGATCATTGTCGACCGGGCGCACCGCGGCGCTGACCGGATAGGGCGCGATGGCCTGCAACTGTTCGAAGACCGTGATCGGATCACCCACCGCGTGCTCGGTGTCGATCAGCAGCCAGTCGAACCCGCAGGTGGCCAGTGCCTCGGCAGCAAAGCTGGAGGGCAGGTTGACGAAGAGCCCGATCTGCTGCCGTCCTTCGGCAATGGCGTGCTTGAAAGAATTGCGGGGAATTTGCATTCGGATGCCTTTCATGACGGTGCGCTCACTCCGGAGCGTCGGTAGAAGCCGTTGGAATTTGCATATGCGCCAGTTCCCTCAGTTCCCGGGCGGTCGCCGGAGGAAAACCGAAGAACTCGAGATAGGCAGGGATCTGTTCGAACAGCATCTCGATGCCGGGCTGAACGGTGCAGCCCTTCTCGCGGGCGAGTTCGAGCAAGGGCGTTTCCCGGCCAGCCATCACGACGTCGCCGACATAGGCAGAAGCATCGATCCGCTCCGGATCCACCGGAAGCGGGTCGCTCGCGTTCATGCCCAGGGGCGTGGCGTTGACAATGATCTCGATGCCTGCGGGGTCAGTGGACCCGCATGACACCGCGAGCCCTGGATAGCGGGTCGAAAGCCGGGCGGCCAGGCTGTGCGCTGCGGCTGCGTTCATATCGAACAGGGCCAACCGAGCCAACCCTGCGGCAGCGAGGGAGGCTGCGATGGCAGAGCCGACGCCGCCAGCGCCAACAACGAGCGCCGAGGCGCCGGAGGGATCGCGGCCCTGACTTCGCATGGCGCGGACAAAACCCTCTCCATCGAACATCGCACCGACGAGCCGGCCATCCGTGTCGCGCCGGACGGCATTGCAGGCGCCGCAGATTTCCGCGGCAGGCGAAAGCACATCGACAAGTCCGGTAGTGGTCACCTTGTGCGGCATGGTCACAAGCGCCCCGCGAATGTTGGTCAGATTGAACAGGAGCCGCAGGAACCCGGGATAATCGGCACTCTGGCAGCCCATCGGGACGACGACGGCATCGATGCCCTTGTGTTCGAACCATGGATTGTAGATCAGCGGCGCACGGAAATTTGCCGTCGGGACGCCGACATGGGCGATGAGCTCTGTGGTTCCGGAAATCATGCCGACCTTCCATCCGGTGCGTCACCCATCCCGGCAAGGCGGAAGGGCCTCGCTTCAACAAGCGGGGGGAACAGGTGCCTCACAGCTCCACCGCCTCCCCCGACGCCGCGGCACGCTTGATCGCATCGATTACCTCGAGCGTCCTCAAGCCTTCGCGCGCCGGAGCCAGCGGCGGCTCCTCCCCCCTGATAACCCGGGCAAACTGAAGGATCTGGGCAAACAGAGGGTCATCGGAACCAGCGGGATGATGCTCGACCGAGATCGGCGTCATCCACGACCGGTCTCCGGTGTGACGCCAGATCCCCCCGGACGGCAGTTCCATGGAGGCGCGGTCTCCCCCGATGGTGTAGCAGGACTGGCCGGTCGCCGGATATGCCGCGTTCTCCCGCGCTGTCAGCTCCCAGCTCCAGGGTGCGACAACGGTGTCGGAAAGCGTGAAAGCGCCGAGCGCCCCGTTTTCGAATTGCATCAGGATGGCGGCCGTATCCTCCACCGGATTGCCGCGCAGCAGGTTCGACTGCACTGCCCGGACCGAGCGGATCTCGCCAACGAGGTAGCGGAGCAAGTCGATGTCGTGGATAAGATTGATCAGAAGCGGCCCGCCGCCCGGTTCACGCCGCCACGGGGTGTCGAAATAGCCCTCCGGCTTCATCACCCAGAACAGGCCGTTGACGACGGCAATGCGGCCAAGCGCGCCCTCCAGAATTCGTTGCCGGGCGTGCCGGACAAGCGCGTTGTGACGGCGGTGATGACCGACGAGCAACGCCACGCCTGCGCTTTCGCCCGCCTCCACGAGAGCACGGCCCTCGGCCAGATCCGACGCCAGCGGCTTTTCGATCAGCGCCGGGATGCGCGCGGCAACACAGGCATGACCGTGCGCGACATGGAGTGCATTGGGGGTTGCGACAACCACGCCATCCGGCGGTGCGTCAGCGAGCATTTCGTCCAGCGAGGAACACCATTGCACTCCCGCCTCCCCTGCCCAGGCCCGCGCGCCATCAGACGGGTCGGCGATCGCGTGCAGCACCACCCCCGGAACCGCGGAGATGGCTTCGGCGTGACGCCTGCCGATCAACCCCGCACCCGCAATGCCTATCCTCACGGGCTCAATGGTCACGGCAATATCCTCGTCGGCCAGCCAAGAAGGGTCCGCGCCGGCAGGATGACGCCGCCGGGATACGCCGTGCCGGGCCCGAGAACGAAGCTTGTCACTTTGGAACTTTCCGATGCATAGTCCGCGAACATGGGCGTTTGGCCAGGGCAGGATTGCCATCTTTTCAAAACCGCCTATATTTGACTATATGTCCTACATTGTTGAGAGCAGTCAAGGACGCGGCCGGGAATGGGACATGGAGAATTGCGGGTGACCAATCCGGCTGATCAGGACACAATCGGCGACAGCGCCTACCGCTGCATCCGCAAGGACATCATTTTCGGAGAACTCAAACCGAACGAGAAGTTGCGGCTGGAGCGTCTGCGCAAGCGATACAATGTCAGCGTCACCACACTTCGCGAGATCCTCAACCGGTTGACGTCCGACGGTCTCGTGGTGGCGGAAGGCCAGCGCGGCTTTGAAGTCGCCAGCGTTTCCGACGAGAACCTCTGGGAAATTGCGGAACTGCGGCTACTGGTCGAGTCACACGGCATCACACAGGCATTCGAAAAGGGCGACATCGACTGGGAGTCCCAGGTGGTGGCGGCCCACCACAAGCTGCGGCGCCTGGAAGACCGGATGATCGCGGGCGATACATCGGTTCGCGAGGACTGGAAGCGCGCAGACTGGGGGTTCCATCGTGCGCTGATTGCCGGCTGCGGATCGGCGACGATGCTGGAACTGCACAGCCAGATCTTCGACAAGTATCTCAGATACCAGATGCTGACCCTGGCTTTCCGCGGCGAAAAGGCCGCACGGGATCACGGCCAGCTGCTGGAAGCAGCGCTGGCGCGCGACGTCGAGAAAGCCAAGGAGGTGCTCGATGTTCACCTGCTAGGCGGGGTGGAGTACATTATCGACTCGCGCAACCAGCCATGAGGGGGACGAGGGGAGTCAGCGGGATCAGACCAATCCGAACATCCTACAATTCGGATAATGTATGTTGAACTGATCGAACTCTTGTGAGAGGTTCTTTTCGATTTTTACAGGGCGGCCTTCCGGGCGTCCTATGGTTCCAAGGGAGGAGACTATCATGACAAAACTGACACGACGGCTGATGCTTGCGGGCACCATGTCGATATGCCTTGCAGGAATGACCGCCGGCAGCCTGGCCGCCGACACTGTCACGCTTCGGATGTCCACGCCTGCATCGGAGACCGATCAGCGCTCGATGGCGCTGGCAGAGGTGTTTGCACCGGCGGTGGCAGACTTCGCCACCTATGAGCCGCACTACAATGCCTCGCTGATCGCGCAGGGCAGCGAGCTTGAATCGATCGCTTCAGGCGACCTCGAAATGTCGATTGCCTCGGCACAGGAACTGGCGACGTTCTTCCCCGAGTTCTCGATCTTTGCGACGGGTTACGTGCATCAGGATGCCGCCCATCAGGTTGCGGTGTTCAATGACGAACTGATGGACCCCTTCAAGAAGAAGGTCGAAGACGAACTCGGCGTCAAATTGCTGGCGGTGATGTATCTCGGCCGGCGCCACGTCAACCTGCGCCAGAGCAAGGACGAACTGACGGTCATGACCCCGGAAGACCTGGCCGGCGTGAACTTGCGCATGCCCGGCACCGACGCCTGGCAGTTCCTCGGCAAGGCACTCGGGGCAAACCCGACGCCGATGGCATTCACGGAAGTCTACACCGCGCTTTCGACCGGCTCGGTCGATGGCCAGGACAATCCGCTGCCGACCGTTGTCGACGCGAAATTCTATGAAGTGACAAAGCAGGTTGCCCTGACGTCGCACCTGGTCGACCTCAACTATGTGGCCTTTTCCAAGGCTGTCTGGGACGAGCTGACACCGGAACAGCAGGCAACGGTCAAGAAGGCCGCCGAGGATGCGGCCGAAAGCGGCCGGCAGGCCCAGCTCAAGAAGGAAGATGACCTCGTGTCATTCCTGCGCGAGCAGGGGCTCGAGATCTACGAACCCGACCTTGCGGCGTTCCGCTCGCACGTTCAGGCGCAGTATGTCGGCTCGGAATTTGCGGCGAGCTGGCCTGAAGGCGTTCTTGAAAAGATCAACGCGCTCGGCAATTGATCGACAGACGATCGCCGGACCGGACAGGGTGGGCCTGACATGTCTACAGCCATGAAATGGCTCACCCGCAGCGCCGAATTCGTGGCGGCCATGATGATGGCCGCCATGTTCCTGACATTCATCCTGCAAATCGCCGTGCGCTATTCCGCACCCTTCGGATGGCTGGCAGAGGCCTTCCCCCTGCTCGACCCGAGCCGCTACGGCTGGACGCTGGAGCTGTGTCTGGCACTCTGGGTCTGGATCGTGTTCTGGGGAGCCGCCTTCGTGGTCGGCGACCGCGACCACGTCACCTTCGACATTCTCTACACCCATGTGAACCCGAGAATTCGCACCTGGTTCGCGATCATCGGGAGTCTTGCCGTCTGCGCCGGGCTCCTGTGGTCGCTGGAGCCGACCTGGTCGAAATTTCACATCCTTCGCCTCAAGAAGACCGCGACGCTCAATGGCTTGTTCGGCGACTGGGTGCGGATGCGCGACATCTATTCGGTCTACATGATCTTCCTCCTCGCTGTCTCGGCGCGCTATGCCTGGCGAGCGTTCTCCGCCTTCCGTCATGGCGCCGACGCGGAAACATCGCACGCACGCGACGAAGGAGGGGACCGGTGACGCTCGCATTCGCCCTGTGCCTCCTGACGCTGTTTGGGCTTGCGGGCATCGGCATGCCGGTCGCCTACTCCATCCTGACCGCCTCCTTCGTGTATCTGGCAACCAACGGCCAGGGAGTGGGAATCGCGGGCAAGGTTCTGATGGACGGGCTCTACAACAGCTTCATCCTGCTTGCCGTGCCGTTGTTCATCGTGGCCGCCAACATCATGAATGCCGGAACGATCTCGGAACGCCTGCTGCGTTTTTGCGTGGCGGCGGTCGGCCGTTTCCGTGGAGGTCTCGGCCACGTCAATGTGGTTGCTTCGCTGATCTTTTCGGGCATGTCCGGCTCCGCAGTTGCCGATGCCGCCGGCATCGGCAAGATCATCATCGGCATGATGACTAGGAGCGGGCAGTACAGCCGCGGCTATGCAGCCGCGATCACGGCGGCTTCGGCGACCATCGGCCCTGTCATCCCGCCCTCGATCCCGATGGTGCTGTATGCGCTGATTTCCAATTCGTCGATCGGCTTCCTGTTTCTGGGCGGGATTGTTCCGGGACTGTTCATGGGCGCCGTGCTGATGGCCATGAACAGCCTGATTTCCGCCCGGCGCGGGTTCGCGATGGAAACGCCGGTGCCGCTTCGGGATCTGCCAGGACATACCGTCAACGCATTTCCCGCACTGCTGATGCCGGCGATCCTGCTTTACGGCATCTATGGCGGGGTGACGACGCCGACGGAAGCTGCGGCCGTTGCGGCAGCCTATGCGCTGCTGCTGGCCGGTCTGTTCTACCGTGCACTGTCCATTGGCGCGCTTTACAGGATCCTCGTCGAAAGCGCGCGGTCTTCGGCCGCAGTGGGCCTCGTGATCGGCGGCGCGCTGATCCTGAACTACGTGGTGGCGTCGGAGAACATTCCGAACCTGGTGGCTGAGGCGCTGGTCGGCCTGGACGTTTCGCCGATCGTCTTCCTGCTCGGCGTCAACATCCTTTTTCTGGTCCTCGGCTGCATTCTCGATGCGACCACGATCATCCTCGTCATCATTCCGCTGTTCTTGCCGACCTGCCGTGAACTGGGGATCGACTTGATCCATTTCGGGGTGGTGGCGGTCATCAACTGCATGATCGGACTGATAACCCCGCCCTACGGGATACTGCTGTTTGTGATCAATGCGGTGACACAGATCCCGCTGCGCGAGATCATCGGCGAGATCTGGGCATTCCTCGGAGTGCTGATCCTGGCCCTGCTGGTTCTGGTGCTGGTCCCGGACATCGTGCTCTGGCTGCCCCGCATGTTCGGCTACCCGGGCTGATTTTACGCTAACAGCGCCAACTCAATGGACAGGCCACTCGGCTTATGTCGAAATGGCTTGAGATGTTGATCCCGAAAGCATCTCCGCGGCATCTGGTCTAACGCGGCAAACGGACTCATGTGCTGTCACGTTCACCCTCAGTCCTGGCCCTCGCCAATTCGGTCGATCGTGGCGGCAATCAGGGCACTGGCTGTGGTGTTGTCCGCTGCCTCGGCGTAGACCCGGATCTCCGGTGCATTGCCCGATGGTCTGAGATGAACGATACGGCCACGATCGAGCGTGACCCTGAGGCCATCCGTCGTATCCGTTTGCCGGACCTCTCCAAGAGGGGCGAAAAACCCGGCGCATTCGGCCTGGTCGCCGGACAAGCGGGCGACCAGCCTCTGGCTTCGGGTGGTGGGAAAATTCTCGATCCTGTCGCTGGCGGCCACCGGAAGCGCCAAGTCAGCAAAATGGGCCGACAGGCTCTGGCCCGCGGATCGTGCGGCGCCGAAGGCGCAAAGGATCGGAAGCACGCTGTCCCGCGTCGGCAGCGCGGCAAGGGAGGTAGATCCGACCTGTAATTCGTTTCCGGTCATCACCCCGCCATTGGCCTCGAAGCCGACTATGCGGCGCCGTCCTTCTTTCAAGGCCTCTTGCATGCCGGCGATGACGAAGGGTGATCCAACGCGCGTGCGACGGACCTGCGCTTCGCACCGCTGCTCGATGCCGGAATTCGACGTGACAGGGGTCACGATGGCGTCCGCCTGAAGATGCCGGGCAACGACCAGTCCGAGAGCATCGCCGCGCAGCACCGTTCCGGTTTCATCGGCCACGAGCGGGCGATCGCCGTCGCCATCGGTTGAAACCAAGCCATCGAGACTTTCGTTTCGCACCCAGTCGTGCACGAGTACCCGGGTCTCCTCCGAAACCGCTTCGGTGTCGACGGGAATGAAACGGTCCGATGGTCCCAGCCGGACGACCTCTGCCCCCGCTTCACGGAGAATCCGCACCAGCGCCTCGATGGCCGCGGAGCTGTGCTCGTAGAGGCCGATCCGCAAGTCGCCAAGCCCCAGAGCCGATGCAAAATCTCGATAGCGGGCAACAAACTCATCCAGCACTTCTTCATGCCGGCTCTGCATCGTGGACCCGAAGTCATTCTCAAGGTCCGCGCACGCCGGGGCCAAAGCTGCGATCGCCTCTTCGTCGCCCTTGTCGATCTCTCCGTCAGGACGGTAGAATTTCACGCCGTTGCGGTCATCGGGAATATGCGAGCCGGTGATCATCAGCGCCGCGGCCTGCCGGCGCATGGCGTAAAGCGCAAGCGCGGGCGTCGGGACAACGCCGCAATCGACGGGGACCAGCGCCTCCGACCGGATCGCCGCGGCACACTGGACCGCGATCGCCGGGCTCGAAGCCCGCAAGTCCCGGCCCAGGAAAACCGTATCGCCCGCTGAGGCCAAGCCGTTCTGCCTAAGATGCCTGGCGAAGGCGCGGGCATGAGCGGCGGCAGTCCCGTCCGTCAACTCGCCGACGAGACCCCGCAGGCCGCTGGTTCCGAACTTCGCCACCATGATGAACTCTCCCTTGTTGCGCACTGCGCCTGACGGTGAAAGCCGGCTGCCGCTGACGCCCACCTCTGATCCGGCGTATCGGTCCTTGCCGCCGTTCAGGCCAAAAGATCTTCGTGGCGAAGGTATTCCACCAATGCGCAGAACACATGGTAAAAAGTGCTTGCCGGCATGTCCTTCGAGATCACCCTGCCATTGGGATCGATCTGGTCGTACCAGCCTCCGGGCGTGGGTGCAGTGAGATAGCGATTGAAGATCACGTCGAGCATCCGGATAAACAGGGTCTCGTCCCCCGGAAGCCCGTCGGCGCGCGCCTGCAGACCCGCCTTCAGGGCCTCGGTCTGGCACCAGAGGCGGGCTGTTCCGATCATCGCGGAGCCATCGGGCGCCATCGAATCGCAGACCGCATCGGTTCCGCGCGCATGTCCGAAGGCATGGCTTGTGGCGTAAAGCTTGCGGCAATACTCCTTGAGTTGCGGCTGATCCGCAAAACGCGCCTGCCGCAGGAGCAGCCATACCCACTCATAATGATGGCCGGGTTCGATGCGCGCCGGCTTGTCGGCCCGGACCGACCAGTCCCGCTCGAAATGCTCGGTCACGCTCCAGCTCTCGGCATCGAAGAAGACATTGACGAACAGGTCGACGGCGGTCTGGGCCCGATCGAGAAACGCGCGTTCGCCCGTGACCTCGTACCAGGCCTGCATCGCCTCAAGATAATGCATGTGCGGGTTGGCGCGGCGATAATCGAGGCGCAGGCTCGATTCGTAAAATCCCCCATTGGCGCGATCGACCAGGCAATCGTCCATATAGGCTATGGTGCGTTCGGCCCATTGGCGCGCTTCGGGCCATTTGGTTGCCCGCCAGAGCCAGGCCAGCGCCAGAAGCACGAAGCACTGGTCGTAGGTGTCGCGCTGAGGGTCCCTGACCGTGCCGTCGGCATTCCAGAGATGGATCCAGCCGCCATCCTGATGCCAGCCGGTCCGAACCAGGGTATTGAAGCAATGCTCGAGAAGGTCAGGCGGCCCGCCCTGCCAGCCGAGAATACGGGCATAGGCGAAGCAATAGATCTGGCGGGCAAGAACCCGCAGCCGCTTGTAGTCGTGGTCTGCCGGGCTGCCGTCATGATTGAGCGCCTCATGAACGCCGCCGTGGACACGGTCGAGACCTGCTTCGGCCCACAGCGGCAACGCGGTGTCGAACAGCCATTTCCGGATCAGCCGCGGCGACGGGACCGGTCGCCCGGAATGGGCGACGGCAAGCGGCGGCCACTCACCGGTTTGCTTGATCTGCTGCGCAATATCCTTGACCAGATGCGACTTGTCGCGATGGGCGATCAGCAGCGCATCAGGCTGCGACACCACAATGATGTTTTCAAGGCCGGCAACCGCCAGCAACCGGTCCTCGGAGCGCAGATAGCTGTTCTTGACATCGATGGCGACCACGTCCCCGAAACGGGCATTTCCGGCCTCGTCGAGCGGAGAACCATCATGCAACTGGTTCCATGATCCCAGATCATTCCAATCAAACGAGGCAGCAACGACGCCGATCACCGGCGCGTTCTCCATGACCGCATAGTCAATCGAGATCTTCGGGCTTGCCGCGAAGGCCTCGGCGTTCAGACGACAGCACTTGCCGTCAATCTCCGCGCGTTCGACCGCGAGCCTCGCCTGGGTCCAGACCTCGGGCTGCTGGCGTTCGAGCTCGGCCGCCATTTCGCCGGCCCGGAACATGAAGATGCCGCCGTTCCAGAAGAACCGACCGGACGCAAGAAATGTCTCGGCGGTGGCGAGATCAGGCTTCTCCCGAAACCTGGTGACATCATAAACCGGGCCTTCACCCTCGCCGCGTTCGATATATCCATACTGGGTCTCGGGCCGGGTCGGCGCTATGCCGATGGTCATGATGCCGCCGCGGTCGGCAAGCGCATCGGCACCGGTGCGGATCACGTCAAAGAACGCACCGGCATCGGAAATCTGGTGGTCCGAAGGCAGAACCAGCACCATGCGCTGCGGATCGCTTTCGGCAAGATCGACGATGGCGGACGCGATGGCCGCCGCTGTGTCGCGGATCAGGGGTTCGAGAACGTACCGCTCGACTTCGGTCGAGCCGGTTTCACCCTGCTCCACCAGCAAGGATTCGAATGCCACTCCACCGACAATCCGCGTGGGAAGATAGCGCAGTCCTTCTCCCCTGCAGTCAACCCGTTCGAGCGTGTTGGTCAGCAGCGTCTTGTCGTTGACAAGCTTGTGGAACTGCTTCGGCTTGGAATCTCGTGACATCGGCCACAGCCGCGATCCCGCGCCGCCGCACAGGACAACAGGCGTGATTGTGTGGCTCGGTTTCATGAACTGACATTCTCCAAGGTGTTCCGGCCTGCGTCCGGCCGACAATTGCCCCTATTGAACCGACAAAGAATGAAAATTTCTTCCAATAGAGCGCGGCCAGTCGCCAATATCCGATTGAGACGAAAAAAGCCAAGCCGATGTGTGTCACCGGTCAAGACAGCGCGGTCAGTGAGCCGGGGCCATCATGAAACATCGCCTCCCGGTTTTCCCGTCTCGGCCCGCACGGGGCGCGACATCAGCGCAATCCGTGCGTCTTCCGCCGACATGCGGCCGGCAAGAACCTCGCCGGCAGTGTGCATGACGGGGCAGTCGATTCCATGTTTCGCCGCGATCTGGTTTGCAATCGAAACGGTGTGCACACCCTCGGCCAGCTTCAGGCCGGACACATCACGACCGCTTCCAACCGCGATGCCATAGGAGAAATTGCGCGACAGCTCGGAGGAACAGGTCAAGACGAGGTCGCCCAGCCCGGAAAGGCCCATCATCGTTTCCGAACGGGCGCCCATTGCCGCGCCAAGACGTGCCAGTTCCGCGTAGCCGCGCGTGATCAGCGCCGCCTCGGCGCTGGCGCCCATGCCGCCGCCGCGGCAGATCCCGACTGCGATCGCCATGACGTTCTTGAGCGATCCACCGATCTGGACCCCGACAATATCATCGGAGGCATAGATGCGGACCGCATCGCCCGACATCCCGGAAGCGAGCCGCTTTGCCGCATCGAGTTCCGGCATCGCGAGCGTCACGGCAGTTGGCAAGCCACGCACCACGTCGGCAGCAAAACTCGGTCCGGAAAGCACGCCGATGGCGTGATCGGGCAAGTGCTCGGCCATGACCTCGCTCTGCATCCGTCCGGTGCGGTTGTCGATGCCCTTGGAGCAGGCGATCAACGCGGACCCTCGCGCAACCAGGCCGGCCGCCCGGGCGGCAACCTCACCGGTGGATTGGGCGGGGGCGGCAAACAGCACGATCTCCGCAGCCTTCAGGACAGCCGCCAGGTCCGCGCTCGCCCAAAGCCGGTCGGGCAAGACAGCGCCATCCAGATAGGCGGTGTTGGTTCGATCCCGGTTGATCTCGTCGCAGATTGTGGCGTTGCGGCCCCAGAGCCGGACATCGTGACGCTGCCGGGTGAAAGCCGCCGCCAGCGCTGTGCCCCAGGCGCCGGCACCCAAAACTGAAATACGGAACATGATGCATCTGGCCCTTCGGATCGCGAGCCGCACCCGGCGATATGCGGGACGTCTCAACAGGCATTTCGATTGGTCCGGCTCCCATACTAAGCGCCAAACAGCCGTGCAACCACCGCCCCCCTGGCGTCAGCCGGCCAAGGCAGCCTCGCGAAGTGCGTTTGCCGTGTTCGACTGATCTAGCTGCATTGCCGTGCGCCGCCAGAAATCGGACATCAGAGCCGGGTCGCGCTGCGCCTCGAGCGTCCGCCAGTCCGGGAACGAGGCTTCGAACATCGCAGCCGACATCCGCTGATCCTTGTAGGGATTGATGGCACCGCCTGCCAGCAGCACGATCTCGTCCAACGCATCAAGCATGGCCAGCGTCGACGGTCCGGAATTTGCGAAATCCAGGGTCAGGGTGAACCCGGGGCGCGGAAAGGACATCAGGCCGGGTGACGGCACGTCTCCGAACCGCTTGAGGACAGTGAGGAAGGACGCCGCCCCATGACGCTGGGCGCATTCGATCAGACGTATCGTTGTTTCGCGGGCAGTTTCGGCGGGATAGACGCTCTGGTGCTGAAACAGTCCGCGTGGGCCGTAGAGGCGATTCCAGTCGCGGATTGCATCGAGCGGATGAAAGTAGCTGCCCCAAGGCACGATTGACGTTTCCGGCGCCTTTGGCGCACGCCCGAAGTAGAGCGCATTGAACGCCTTGAGGGTGACCCGGTTGAGCAGATTGACCGGCGGCGAAAGCGGAACCGACAATCGCGGCGGGGCGGGCGGCTTTGCAGGGCCGCCATCCTCGGCATGATCCCCGGCCATCAAAACGCCGCGCCCGAGACCGGAACCGCGAGCGAGCTGATCGATCCAGGAGACCGAATATTCATGGCGGGCATCGAGCGCGTCGATGGCGTCGAAATATCCGTCTATCGAACCGAACCGAAAAGCCGTCTGGCGCACATTGGCGGACGCAACCTTCATCAGCCTGATTGTTGCCGCTTCAATGACCCCGGTCAGCCCCATACCGCCGATCGTGGCCCGAAACAGGCCAACGTTCTCCGTGGGCGTACAGGCAATCCTTTCGCCGTCGCTTGTGCACAGGACAAAGGACACCACCGACCGGCCGAAAGTGCCGCGGCGGTGGTGGTTCTTGCCGTGAACATCGTTTGCAATGGCGCCGCCAAGCGTTGCCTGCGCCGTCCCGGGGGTCACCTCCAGGAAAAATCCGTGCGGCATGACGAGCGCCAGGATCTCGGAAAGCAGCACGCCCGCATCCGCAGTCAGCAGGCCGGCTTCCGGATCGAAGGCGCGGATCGCGGCGCCCGGCCGCATCGGCATCAGCCTGCCCGCATCGTTGTGACAGCTGTCGCCGTAGGAACGACCGTTGCCGAAGGGAAGCAATGCACCCGCACCGCTTCCCGTGAGATCTTCAAGACCGGCGATCTCACGCCGTCGCCTGAGAACCCGCCCCCAACTGTCAAACCCCTGAGGCATGGTCACCACACATTGAGCGTTGCGAAGATGACCAGTCCGGCGCCGACGACGGTGGTCACCTGGCTGCGCCAGTCACGCATGATGAAGACCACGGGATCGTCGTGCATCTGGGACCGCCGTGCGAGAATCCAGATCCGCAGCAGCATGTAGAGAATAAGCGGGCACAGCGGCCACAGCATCCAGGGCTGCGGGTACATCGAGGCCACCTCGGCACTGTCGACATAAAGCGCCAGAACCATCGCCGCGGAAAAGGCCGCCGCGACGCCGGCCTGGCCGATCATGTCCTTGTCGAAGCCCACATATCCCCGGCCCTTCAGCCAGGCTCCCTCGCCGTCGGCAATCTCGTCAAGCTCGACATAGCGTTTGACCAGCGCGAGGCTCAGGAAGAAGAAGATCGAGAAGGCCAGCAGCCAGAAGGACAGTTCCGTCGTGGTTGCTGCCGCACCTGCCACGATGCGCAGGGTGTAAAGCCCGGCAAGGGTGAAGACGTCAACCAGAAGCTTGCGCTTGAGCACGAAGGTGTAGGCGGTCGTCACGAAGGCATAGAGCACCAGCGCTGCCCAGAACAGCGGCGGCAGAAGGCTCGCCAAGCCTACCGATGCCGCCAGAAGGGCAACCGCGACCACGCTGATCACCGGCACCGACACGGCACCGCTTGCCAGCGGGCGCAGGCGCTTGCGCGGGTGCTGCCTGTCGTTGGCGAGATCCGAGATGTCGTTGACGATGTAGACGGCGGACGCCAGGAAGCTGAAGGAGAAGAAGGCCGCCATGACCGCAAAAACAAGCTCGACATTGGCAAACTCGTGATTGAGGACGAGCGGAACAGCGATGAGCACGTTCTTGAGCCACTGGTGCACCCGGATCGACTTGAAGACCGCCAGTCGCGAGGTGGGGGTGAGCGACAGGAATTCGGCCCTGTGGCTGGCGCCCCATTTTCTGGCCGCGGAATCGGGTGCGACGATGATGGAACGACGGGCAGCGTCGAACACGGCAATATCGTCACGGCTGTTGCCGACATAGTCGAAACCGCCGTCACCGCAGAGCGAGACCAGACGGTCACGCTTGCGCGACGATGTCAGGTTCTCCGAATCGGTCGAATGCAGCACCCGGTCAAACAGACCAAGATGCTCCGCGATCGCCTGAGCCGTGGATTCGGCTGCACCGGTTACCAGCCAGACCGGCTGACCCTCGGCGCGCGCCTGCCTGATGCGCGCGATGACCTCGTCCCTGTATGGCCAGTCGGCGCCCTGGTGGGCCAACCGCGCGGCCACCTCGCGCTTGAGGACGGACTTTCCGGACATGGCCCAGAGGATCGCCGCAAAGAACAGCCATGGCCGCCGGACCAGCACCGAGACAAGACCTTCCCAGAGACTGTCGGTGGCGATCAGCGTTCCATCTAGATCAATGCAAAGCGGCATATGCCGTTTGTCGCTTATGGCATCCATGAGAGTTCCCCTGCTCTGGTTCAAGCCGAGGATTGGCGCATAAAGACTGCAATTTCGGTAAAATCGCCGGGATTTCTGCCGGAACTCCAGGGCAGACGGCCGGAATCGGGTGTTGTGGTTAGCAAAACCTTCCCGGGCTGACCCAAAAAGGCCGATGAACCGGCCGGCCGGAAACAACCCGTCGCGAATCCGCGGTCCAATCTCGCGGAAGACGAGCCAGTCTGCCCGTTTCATGTTCCGCCTGTCGTGAGGAAAAAATGGTGGAGCCAAGCGGGATCGAACCGCTGACCTCCTGCATGCCATGCAGGCGCTCTCCCAGCTGAGCTATGGCCCCGGGACGCAAGGGATTGCATTGAAATCATGCAGGTCCTTGCGAGTTCCAGCCGCTGATCGCGGCCGGCAGGTGCGGCTTCTTACTTCCCAAGCCGCACAAGATCAAGACGAAAAATCAATCCAGCAGCAGTTTACCGAGGCGGCCGGCCGAAGAGGCCGCCGCCATGGATGTTCTACTGGTCGTCGTCATCGTCATTGACACCGATGATGTCGCTGACGTCGTCGTCGTCCTCGTCTTCGTCATCGGCGAGGAATGTGTCGTCGTCATCATCCTCGATGCCGACATCGTCGTCCTCGTCGATATCCGGGAGATCGTCGGACTTGCCGGTTTTCGTCGTGTCCTCGTCCGCTTCCTCAAGCGAAACGATTTCGACGTCCGTGGTCTCCTCATCATCGACCTCGGCCACTTCCTCCTCTTCCTCTTTCTCCAAAACGGCGGATTTCGACGTTTCCTCGAAATAGGAGAGCGGATAGGAGGTGCCGGTGTAGGGCGACACGATTGGATCTTTATTCAGATCGTAGAATTTGCGCCCGGTTTCGGGGCAAACGCGTTTTGTTCCAAGTTCCGGTTTTGCCACTGTCGAAGCCTCATGAACTGGCCGGAAGGCGAACGCTGGCGCGTCCGGCTTCCCGTTTCGGCGGGTCCGGTCCCCATAATGATGTTGAACGCGCCTGTCAAAGCCATTCTCACCGATATTTTGAAGCAGGCCGGATGACGCGGACCACAGGCCTGTGGTAGTCAGCCGGGCACCTTGGCTGTCAACGCCACGCAACCATGCTTCTCAGCCGGGAAACATACAATGGTCCATGCCGAAACACCGCCAAGCCCCGCATATTCCTGCAAAAGCCAGGCTCTTTCGGGCGAAATCCGGATCCCCGGCGACAAGTCGATTTCCCACAGATCGTTCATGTTCGGCGGCCTTGCGAGCGGGGAAACCCGCATCACCGGTCTGCTCGAGGGCGAGGACGTCATCAATACCGGCAAGGCGATGTCGGCCATGGGCGCCTCGATCCGCAAGGACGGCGAAACCTGGATCATACGCGGCGTGGGCAATGGCTGCCTGCTCGCTCCCGAATCGCCTCTGGACTTCGGGAATGCCGGAACCGGCTGCCGCCTGACGATGGGGCTTGTGGGACCCTACGATTTTGCCACCACCTTCATTGGCGACGCATCTCTTTCGCGCCGCCCGATGGGCCGCGTGCTCGAGCCGCTGCGGCAGATGGGGGTGCAGGTCGACTGCGCGCCGGGAGACCGGTTGCCGGTCACGCTGCGCGGGCCGCGCGCACCTGCCCCGATCAGCTATCGCATCCCGATGGCTTCGGCGCAGGTCAAGTCGGCGGTTCTTCTGGCCGGCCTGAGCACGCCCGGCGTCACCACCGTTATCGAGCCGGTCATGACGCGGGACCATACGGAAAAGATGCTCAAGGGCTTCGGCGCCAATCTGGAAGTCGAGACGGGGGCCGACGGCGGGCGGACGATCAGGCTCGAGGGCCGCGGAACGCTGGTGGGACAGACCATCGATGTGCCGGGCGACCCCTCATCGACCGCATTCCCCCTGGTGGCCGCGCTGATCGTGCCGGGTTCGGATGTGATGATCCGAAACGTGTTGATGAACCCCACCCGCACCGGCCTGATCCTGACCCTGCAGGAGATGGGCGCCGACATCGAGATCGTCGGCCCGCGGGAAGCCGGCGGCGAAGACGTGGCCGATCTCAGGGTTCGCTCCTCGTCGCTCAAGGGCGTGACCGTGCCGGCAGAGCGCGCGCCGTCGATGATCGACGAATATCCGGTGCTGGCGGTTGCCGCGAGCTTCGCCGAGGGCGAAACCATGATGACCGGGCTTGAGGAGCTGCGGGTCAAGGAAAGCGACCGGCTTGCCGCTGTTGCACGCGGACTGGAAATCAACGGCGTCGACTGCACCGAAGGCGAGGACTGGCTCGTGGTTCGCGGGCGGCCGGACGGCAGGGGCCTTGGCGCGAAATCACCCGATACGGTGGTCAAGACATGGCTCGATCACCGGATCGCGATGAGCTTTCTGGTCATGGGGCTGGCCAGCCAGCACCCGGTCCGGGTGGACGACGCAGCCATCATAGCCACAAGCTTTCCCGAATTCATGGAGATGATGACCGGGCTCGGAGCGACCATTGTCCAATGAAGAGCGAGAACCGATGACGCAGGGACCGATCGATTTCATCTACGATATCCTCTCCCCCTTTGCCCATGTCGCGCTTACCCGGCTCGATGAGCTTCCCGCCGATCGACCGATCCGGCCGGTCCCTGTGCTGCTCGGCGGGATCCTGAGCCACTGGGGCCAGCGCGGGCCTGCGGAAATCTCCGCCAAACGCCTGCATACATACAGGCTGTCGGTGTTCCTTGGCCGGGCTCGCGGGCTCGACATGCGATTTCCTCCCCGCCACCCGTTCAATCCGCTTCCCGCGCTCAGGCTGCTTGCCGGTTCCGACGCCGATCTCGCAACCGTCCGCAGGGCGTTTGATTTCGTGTTTCGGGACGGGCGCGCACCCGATACGGAAGCCGAGCTTGCCGCGTTTGCCGAAGCCATCGGGGTTCCGGTCGAACTGGCGGGAGACGACCGTGCCAAGGCGACGTTGAGGGCCAATACGGACCGGGCGATAGAGCACGGGGTGTTCGGTGTGCCGAGCTTCGTTGTTCACGAGCCCGGCGGATGCGAGGTGTTCTGGGGGGTCGACGCCTTCGACATGCTTCTGGCCCGGCTGGACGATCCGCAACTGTTCGAACGCGAACCGTTCCGGCATCTTGAAGATGTCGAGATCGGCATCGCACGCAAGTAGCCGCAAGCGAAGGCGTTGAAGGAGCCTGCGAGATGTACCTGCCAGCACAATTTGCGGAGACCGACGAGGACGTCATGCGGGCGCTCATCACCGCGCATCCGCTGGGTCTTCTGGTTTCGGCCTCGGAAGCCGGCGTTCAGGCGAACCCCCTGCCGTTTCTGGTCTCCGTCGACAACGGCGTCACCCGGCTGCGCGCACACCTCGCAAGAGCCAATCCGCAATGGCGGCACATCAATGAGGGCGCTTCCGTTCTGGCGGTGTTCCAGGGGGTAGACACCTACATCACGCCGTCGTGGTACCAGTCGAAGACCGAGCATGGAAAAGTGGTGCCGACCTGGAACTACGCGATGGTTCAGGCCCGGGGCACGGCCACTGTCACACCCGACCCGGATTGGCTCAGCTCCCAGGTTGAAGACCTGACCGGGCGTCACGAAGCCGGGCGCACCGATCCATGGAAAGTGGGCGACGCACCGGAGAGATTCATCGAAACCCAGCTGCGCGGTATTGTCGGCGTCGAGATCACGGTGTCGGCTATGGTCGGCAAATGGAAGGTCAGCCAGAACCGGGCGGAGGCAGACCGGAAAGGTGTCCATGCAGGGCTTTCCGGCGAAGGCGCGGC
Source organism: Hoeflea sp. (assembly GCA_965233445.1). Classification (GTDB taxonomy): domain Bacteria; phylum Pseudomonadota; class Alphaproteobacteria; order Rhizobiales; family Rhizobiaceae; genus Hoeflea. Next base: position 708,233 of record OZ247491.1, on the reverse strand, counting down.
GGAAATGGCCGAACTGGTTCGGCGCTACGGCGGACTGTAACAAAGCAACAAGGCGGATTGGCACTTGAAATCCTCGCATCTCATCATCGCCATCGACGGCCCGGCTGCGGCTGGAAAGGGTACGCTGTCGCGCCGTCTGGCGGCGCGATACGGCCTTCATCATCTCGACACCGGGCTGACCTACCGCGCGACCGCAAAAGCCCTGCTTGATCGGGGGCTGCCGCTCGATGACGAGGATCTGGCCGCCGACGTGGCGCGGAATCTCGATCTTTCGGGCCTTGATCGCGCGGTTCTGGCGCAGCATGGGGTCGGGGAAGCCGCCTCCACGGTGGCCGTGATGCCAAAGGTCCGACGGGCCCTTGTCGACGCCCAGCGCGCCTTCGCCGCGACACCGCCCGGCGCGGTGCTCGACGGACGCGATATCGGCACGGTGGTCTGTCCCGATGCACGCGTCAAATTCTATGTCACGGCAAGCCCCGAGGTCCGCGCGCGGCGGCGGTACGAGGAGATTGTCGGCCAGGGCGGCACGGCCGAACTGACGGCGATCCTGTCTGATCTGCAAAAGCGCGACGCACGGGATGCCGGGCGGACCGATTCACCGCTCAGGCCTGCAGCCGATGCGCACTTGCTAGACACGAGTGAAATGGGTATAGAAACCGCGTTTGAAGCGGCCTGCCTCCTTGTGGATGCTGCACTTCAAGACTGAACTAAGCCAGCGAGCCTGTCCCGCGCCGTACTTGCCCAGCCTCAAAGAAGGCTCAGGGCAGACAGCCTTCGCCGGTCCGATCAACACCAGCCAGGCGCATCCGACCGCAGAAGACCAGCGGTCGCCAGGAGAATTCATGTCACAAGCTGAAACCATGACAGAGGATTTCGCATCCCTGTTCGCCGAATCCCTTGCCACGCAGGACCTCGCCGAAGGCTATGTCGCCAAGGGCAAGATCATGGCCATCGAGAAGGACGTCGCCATCATCGACGTCGGCCTCAAGGTCGAAGGCCGCGTGCCGCTGAAGGAATTCGGCGCCAAGGCCAAGGACGGCACGCTGAACGTCGGCGATGAAGTCGAAGTCTATGTCGAGCGTATCGAGAATGCACTTGGCGAAGCCATGCTGTCGCGCGAGAAGGCTCGCCGCGAGGAAAGCTGGGTTCGTCTCGAAGCCAAGTTCAACGCGCAGGAGCGCGTCGAAGGCGTCATCTTCAACCAGGTCAAGGGCGGCTTCACCGTCGATCTCGACGGCGCCGTGGCCTTCCTGCCGCGCAGCCAGGTCGACATCCGTCCGATCCGCGACGTGTCCCCGCTGATGCACATCCCGCAGCCGTTTGAAATCCTGAAGATGGACAAGCGTCGCGGCAACATCGTGGTCTCGCGCCGTACCGTTCTCGAGGAAAGCCGCGCCGAACAGCGTTCGGAAATCGTGCAGAACCTCGAAGAGGGCCAGACTGTCGAAGGCATGGTCAAGAACATCACCGATTACGGTGCGTTCGTTGATCTCGGCGGCATCGACGGCCTGCTGCACGTCACCGACATGGCATGGCGCCGCGTCAACCATCCGTCCGAGATCCTGTCGATCGGCCAGACCGTCAAGGTCCAGATCATCCGGATCAACCAGGACACACACCGCATTTCGCTGGGCATGAAGCAGCTCGAAAGCGATCCGTGGGATGGCATCGGCGTCAAGTACCCTGCCGGCAAGCGCATCACCGGTACCGTGACCAACATCACCGACTACGGCGCATTCGTCGAGCTGGAGCCGGGCATCGAAGGCCTGATCCACGTGTCGGAAATGTCCTGGACCAAGAAGAACGTGCATCCCGGCAAGATCCTGTCGACCTCCCAGGAAGTCGATGTGGTCGTTCTGGAAGTCGACCCCAACAAGCGCCGCATTTCGCTCGGTCTCAAGCAGACGCTCGAGAATCCTTGGGAAGTGTTCGCGCAGAGCCACCCTGCCGGCACCGAAGTCGAAGGCGAAGTCAAGAACAAGACCGAGTTCGGCCTGTTCATCGGCCTCGAAGGCGATGTCGACGGCATGGTTCACCTCTCCGACCTCGACTGGAACCGTCCGGGCGAACAGGTCATCGAGGAGTTCAACAAGGGCGACATGGTCAAGGCCGTGGTGCTCGACGTCGACGTCGACAAGGAGCGCATCTCGCTGGGCATCAAGCAGCTTGGCAAGGACGCCATCGGCGACGCAGCCGCTTCCGGCGAACTGCGCAAGAACGCAGTCGTTTCGGCCAAGGTGACCGCAGTGACCGACGGCGGCCTGGAAGTTGTGCTGGTGGATCACGAGGACCTGTCCTCGTTCATCCGTCGCTCGGATCTGTCGCGTGACCGTGACGAGCAGCGCCCCGAGCGCTTCTCGGTCGGCCAGACGCTGGATGCCCGCGTGACCAACTTCTCGCGCAAGGACCGCAAGGTCACGCTGTCCATCAAGGCGCTCGAAATCGCCGAAGAGAAGGAAGCCGTGGCTCAGTTCGGTTCGTCGGACTCGGGCGCTTCGCTCGGCGACATTCTTGGCGCCGCGCTGAAGAAGCAGAACAGCGACGACTGATCCTTTCGGGATCATCCCTGAAAAAACGAAACCCGCCGGATCGCTCCGGCGGGTTTTTTTGTCTCACGTCGCTGGGACGAAGTTACTTTGCGGTGATGACCTGCATGACGAGTTTGTCATCCACCCGAACGGGGCCGTCTTCCTTGGCGCCGAGCGTGTATTCGAAGATCCCGGTCTTCATGCCGCCATCCTCGCTGTGCAGCATCAGCATGAGCATGTCGCCGCTCTCGACCGGCTCGGTCAGAATGGCCGTGACGTCGTTGTTTTCACCTGCCTTTAGCGGCGCATGGCCGACAACCGGGCCGGGCTTCATGTCCGCATCGGTGCGGTGAACCACCAGCCAGCCATTGGCGCCGGCACTGATCTGAGACGCCGTGACGGTGCCACCGGACACGTCCTGATCTTCACCCATGACAGCCATGCCTCCATGGCTTGCGGCCTGTGCCTGAGAAGCGAAAAGCCCCAGGGCGAGCATTGCGGAGGCGGTAACAAGGGTCTTAGTCATCTCTAATTCCTTTCCTGTACAAATCGGAATGACGCTCATGCGCCAACACCTCCAGGGACGAGAGCTCGGCCGGAAAAGTTTCACCCGATCAAAGAAAAATTCGAAGCGGTGGCGACGCGGGGACCCTGGGCCTGCGAACGGGACCGGACCCGGCAGCCGACCGCTGGCCCGGGCAGGGGAGGTCGACGACAGCTTTTTTGCCGGCCGGGATTGACGCGCCGGGTTGCCGGGACAAAATTCCGATGATGGAACTCTCCGATCGGCTGCGCCTGAGCCTGAAACAAGGCAACGACACGATGGATGCCTTTGCCTACGAGGCGCGCCAGGAAGCGGCCTCGGCCCTCGGGCGGATCGGCAGGCAGCTGGAAGAAGCGCTGGCGGCACTCAAGCGGCATGACGAAACGCCGAATTCCAATCGCGACCGGGAGGAACTGCTGCAGGAAGCCGCCGACAGGGTTCAGGCTCTGGTCATCCAGCGTGAAGTCTTCGGATTGCATGCTTCGCGCGACGTCCAGACCTTTTACGGCGTTCCGCGCGAGGTGATGCTGCGGATAGGAATCGTGAAACCGAAGCGTTGAGGATCGTCCTGCCTGCCGGTCGCGGACGGATCAACTGTGCGCAAAGATGTCGGTATCGTCCCAACCCAGGAGGTCGAGCTTCGCGCGCGTCGGAAGGAAGTCGAAACAGGCACGAGCGTGGTCCTCGCGCCGCTCCCGGCGGAGGCGCTCCGTGAGCCTTTCGGCCAGCGCATGAAGATGCAGCACGTCGGAGGCTGCATATTCAAGCTGGGCAGGCGTGAGCGTTTCGGCAGCCCAGTCGGAGGATTGCTGCTGCTTGGACAGGTCGACCTCAAGCAGTTCCCTGGTCAAATCCTTGAGACCGTGCCGGTCGGTGTAGGTCCTTGTCAGGCGCGAGGCGATCTTGGTGCAGAACACCGGAGCAGCCGTGACGCCGAAGGTGCAATAGAGAACGGCAATGTCGAAACGGCCGTAGTGGAACAGCTTGCGTCTTGATTGGTCACCCAGAAGGGCTTCGATATTGGGTGCGCGGCTCTGCCCCTGCGCGATCTGAACGACATCGGCCGATCCGTCGCCCGGGGAAAGCTGCACCACGCACAGCCGGTCGCGGCGCGGCACAAGCCCCAGCGTTTCGGTGTCGACGGCAATGTCGCCCGTATAAAGCTTCATCGCCGCGTCCGGGAGATCGCCCTTGTGGGTGCGGATTTCGGTCATTGGTGGTGATGATCCTGTTTGGATGGCCGGGCGGCTCCTGCTCCAGGCCGGAGACTGAACAACAAAATGGCCGGGCAATTTCTCGCCCGGCCGCACTCACGCGCGACCGACCCATGGCCGGTCGCAGGACAGGCATCCGCCTCAGTAGGGGCAGTTGTTGTCCGACATGTAGTCGTGAACGGTGATGTTGCCGGCGATGATTTCGGCCTTTGCCTCTTCGACGGCGGCCTTCATTTCATCGCTCACCAGCGGTTCGTTGTTTTCGTCCATTGCGTAATCAACGCCATCCTCGGCGAGACCCAGCGAACTGAAGCCGTAGGTGAAGCTGTCATTCATCGCATCGGTGAATGCATTGTAGACAGCCACATCGACGCGCTTGACCATCGAGGTGAGAACATGGCCCGGCTGCAGGCCGTTCTGGTTCGAATCAACCCCGATGCCGAGCTTGCCGGCGTCGGCGGCAGTCTGAAGCACGCCGATGCCGGTGCCGCCGGCTGCCGCATAGACAACGTCGGAGCCCTGATCCATCTGAGACTTGGCGATCTCGCCGCCCTTGACGGGATCGTTCCAGGCATCCGGGGTGGTGCCGGTCATGGCTTCGAGCACGGTGGCATCCGGATTGGTGGCCATCACGCCGCCCTTGTAGCCGCAGGCAAACTTGCGGATCAGCGGAATGTCCATGCCGCCGATGAAGCTGACCGTGCCGGATTCGGAGGCCTTTGCGGCCATCACGCCGACGAGATACGACCCTTCCTGCTCCTTGTAGACAACAGACCGCACATTCGGCTTCTCGACCACCATGTCGATGATGGCGAAATCGATATCGGGGTATTCGTCGGCGACTTTCTCGAGAGCGCTGCCCCAGGAGAAGCCGGCCATCACGATGGGGTTGTTGCCGTCACGTGCAAAGCGGCGCAGAGCCTGTTCGCGCTGAGCGTCGTTGCTGATCTCGAACTCGCGGTATTCGATACCGGTATCGGCCTTGAACTTTTCAGCGCCGTTGTAGGCGGCTTCGTTGAAGGATTTGTCGAACTTTCCGCCAAGGTCATAGATGATGGCCGGCTTGATGTCGGCGGCCAAGGCGGACGCCGACATGGCGGCGAGTGCGACAATGCTCAAAAGCGTGCGTTTCATGATGTGCAGCCCTGTAGGTTACTTGTTGATATTGTTTGGTCCTCCCGCATACCCGGTGAAAGGCAGACCTGCGGAGTTCGCCGGCAGCGTTGCGCCGGTTGCCTGCATCCTTGCATGGCTTTCCGCAAAAATCCAACGCGGAATTTCGCCGCACGACGCCTGGCCGCAAGCTGACGCAAGGTCATCCGCGAAGCCATGCTCCCTGAACAACCGGAGAAGGGCCAGGCCGGGCCAGACGGGCGATCCCCACCGCACCGGCGTGTCCGAACGATCGGTGTCTCAGGCCTTTGCGGACCGCGGAAACGCAACGCCCGAGGGCTTCTGGCCGCTACGGGCCGCCGGGTTCCTGAACAGATACTGCTGATGGTGCGCTTCTGCGTAGTAAAACGCATCGCAGGTCCTGATTTCGGTGGTGATCCGGGCGTCACGCCCGGCTTCGGACAGGGCTTTGCGATAGGTATCGGCGACAGCCGTCGCCTGCGCAAGCTGGCGGTCATCCGACGCAAAGATGGCCGACCGGAAGAATGTTCCGATATCCGATCCCTGGCGCATGCCCTGGGTGGGATCGTGGCTCTCGAAGAACAGCGCAAGGAGGTCGGTGTAGTCGATCCTGGCGGGGTCGAAAACGATCCTGACGGCCTGCGCGTGGCCTGTCAGTCCGGTGAGGACTTCCTGATAGGTCGGGTTGGGAGTCGTTCCGCCCGCATAGCCGACGGCAGTGACTTGAACTCCGTCGAGACTCCAGAAAAGCTTTTCCGCGCCCCAGAACTGTCCCATCGCCAGAGAGGCGATCTCGAGCCGCTCGTCAAAGGGTCCCTTGAGAGGCAAGCCGGTGAGCGCGTGATCCTGAGCCGCGGACACCTCCCCGGCCCTGCCGGGCAGGATCTCCGCGGGTGACGGCATCGTGGTCTTGCGGTTGAACATGTCGATCAGAAACATTCGGGCCTCTCCTGGCGCGAGATCGCACGGAACCAACGGCGAGCCCGCTCAACGTCTTGTCGGTGCCGCCGGTCCGACGCGCCGCCCTGGCCGCGGTCACGCGGCAAAGCGACCCGCCGGTTTCCTGCGGCGATAGCCGATCAGCCAGAACAGGAGCGACAGCGCGAGAAAAACCGCGAAGGCCGGCTGGGCCAGCACCCAGAGCGCGCCGGGATCCCATACCCAGTCCGGCAGATGTTCGCGAAACAGGTCGGCAACCAGTTCGAGCGTGACGGGGCTCGCCAGTGTCCAGGCTTCAAGAAGGGGCGTGAGCACCGGCCTGTTCGCCGCGACCGAGTGGATCGCATCTATGACACCCGCGATGACGGCGACCGCCAGCAGAACCAGACTGAACACTCGGGCGACAAAACGCATGGGGTCCTCCGACCAGCCAGATCACGATCGGGGTGGAACCCTGCCACCTCCGCCAGACTTTTGCCATGACATAAAGGCCCCAAACCTATCCTGCAATGGCCGCGGACCGGCGCCTTATCAGAGCGGTGCCGAGATTGTATCCCTCCCGCGCCAAATAGCGGTTGCCAACAGGGGCGTCTTGGCTATAGTGCCGCCCGATCCGGACCGGGAAATGCAGCTGATTTGCTGTCACTTTCCGGAAACGGGCGTCCGCCTCCACGCGGCCGGCAATCCCGGACAAACGCCCCGAATACGGACCTGCGGAGAGGTGGCCGAGTGGTCGAAGGCGCACGCCTGGAAAGTGTGTAGGCGGGAAACCGTCTCGAGGGTTCGAATCCCTCTCTCTCCGCCATTTATGTGATCGCCTACTTTATATTTTTAAGACTTTTATTTGCCCGAATTTCCGGCCCCGCAATTCCAAATGTTTGTCTCTTAGCCACTGGATCGGATCAATTGAGACCTGACCTGCTCCCCTGAATTGTCCTCGTTTTTGAGGTTAGCCTGTTCCTCGACGAAGGACTGTTCGCAGCGGCGTGCCTGCGCCCTGGTGGGCTTTGCGCCTCGCGTCTACCGATACATATCCTGTCGGCCGGACGATGCCGGCCTGCGCCAGCGCTTGCAGGAGCTGTCCTCGGAACGGCGGCGGTCTGGACACCGGCGGCTGCACCTGCTGCTGGATCGGGAGGGCGTCGAGGTGAACTGGAAGAAATTTTACCGGATTTGCAAGGAATTGCGTCCGACCGTTCGCAAGCGTGGAGACCGCAAGCGAACCCTGGGCACGCGGCCGCCGATGACGATCCCACAGGATCCGAACCAGCGCCGGAGCCTCGACTTCGGGGCAGACACACTGGTCGACGGACGTCGCTTCCGTATCCTTCCATATCCTGTGTGTCATCGCCGAATTCAGCCGGGAATGTCTGGCGATCGTCGTCGACAACTCGATCTCGGGCGATCGTGTCGCTCATGAACCGGATGTGATCGCCCAACGGCGTGGATATCCCTGCATGGCGGTCTCGGACAACGAAACCGAACTCACCTCAAATGGGTTGCTCGCCTGGCAGCAGGACCGCAGCGTCGAGTGGCACTACATCGCGCCGGGCAAACCCATGCAGAATGGCTTCGTGGAAAGCTTCAAACGCAGGCTGAGGGATGAGTGCCTAAAGGAGCCTCTGTTGCGCCGCTACCGCCACGCTCGCGAGATCATCGATGGCTGAAACGCCGTGGCTTCTCGGGCAATGCTGTCGCTAAAGCCAGGTGGCCTCCGCATCGGCCCTGGAGGGCCCCTCGGTCAGGCCCTTGATGAGGACTCGCCGCGAACTCTCGAGGTGGGCATGCATGGTGGCGCGGGCGCGCTCGGGATCGCCCGACTTGATGGCGTTGTAGACGTCGACATGGCCGACGAAGTCCGGACCGTAGAATTCCGGATGCCCGGCTTCGATGTGATAAAAGCGCTCGAACTCGCGGATGACGGCAACGATGGAGCGGTGAAGCCTGTCATTGCCGGCTGCCAGCGCGATCACCTCGTGAAAGGCATTGTCGATCCGGATCATCCGGGCGATCTCGCCGGCGTCCGGTCGGGCTTCCGGCGTGGCCTGTTCGCTTGCCTCGAGCAACGCCTGCAACTCATCGGACTGCTGCCGGCTGATGTTCTTGGTCGCCAGGGCCGCCGCCTCGCCGTCGATCAGGGCGCGGAACGCAAACAGGTCCTTGATGGCCGACATGTGAAGCGGCTTGACCATGTAGCCACGCCGGGGAATCGTCTGGACGAAGCCTTCCATCTGAAGGCGCGCCAGCGCCTCGCGCACGGGGGTCTTGCTCATGGCGAGATGACGGGCCAGTTCGGCCTCGGTGAAATCGTGCCCCGGCTCGAGACTGCGCTCCACGATCCGCTCGCGGATGCGTTCATAGGCCTTGTCGGTCAGCGACGGCGCCTTGCCAACGCCGTTATCGACCTCGTCCAACCACTTGAAAACGCGCTCCGCCGCCATTCGACCCTCATCCCATTCCGGTTCCACGCGTTGACTTTAAGCGCTGGACCCACTATTCGCAATATACACGGTGATATATCACAGTGGGTATTTCCGATCAGCCTTTCCGAGGCTGGCATGTGGACCGCTTCCTCCCAATCCCTGCGCGTCCCCGCAACCGACCGAACGGAGCCAATGGCAAGTTATATCGCAAGACGGTTCGTCCTCGGCCTGGCAGTGATGCTGGTGGCCATGACGATCCTGTTTTTCCTGATCTACACCGTGCCAGGCGACCCGGCGACAATCGCGCTCGGCCCCCGCGCCAGCGAATTGCAGAAGGAGGCCTTCAGGCTGCGCATGGGGCTCGACCAGCCGATCATCGTTCAGGCGCTCAATTTTCTCCGGGCACTTCTCCAGGGTGATCTCGGCACCGATATCCTCAACCAGCGTCCGGTAACCCCGCTGGTTCTTTCCGCCCTCCCCAAGACCGCCCTGCTCGCCGTCACAGGGTTGGGCTGGGCGGCGGTCATCGGCGTGCCACTCGGCATCTGGGCGGCACTGCGTCCGGACAGCTGGACCGATCGCATCGTCGGCCTGGTCTCCACCAGCGTCGTGGCGCTGCCCGCCTTTCTCATGGCGATTTATGCGCTGATCCTGTTTTCGGTGAAACTCAGGTGGTTTCCCGCGCTCGGCGCGGGTGAACCGGGCGATATCGGCGACCAGATCCACCACCTCATTCTTCCCGCTTTCGCCGTCGGAGTCGCGTGGGTCGGCTACATCGCCCGGCTCGTGCGCGTGGCCATGCTCGAAACGCTGGCCGAACCGCATGTGCGCACCTACGAGACATTCGGAGTCGCCAAATCGACCATCGTTCTCAAATGCGTGCTGCCGATCGCGATCATTCCGGTGATTTCGGTTGTCGGCGTCGGCATGGGCAACCTTCTCTCCGGCGCCGTTCTGGTCGAGGTGGTGTTCTCGCGGCCCGGTCTCGGTTCCATGGCATATGACGCCGTCATCAGCCGCAATTTCCCGGTCGTGCTCGGCTCTGTGGTCGTCACGACAGGGCTTTATGTCGTGGCCAATTTCCTCGCCGACATCGCCATCGCCGTGCTCGACCCGCGCCTTGCAGAGAAGGGCTGACCATTGACCGACGCCTCCACCTTTGTCTCCGACGGTTCCACTGCGCCCAAGCGTTTCGCAACGCTGAGGCGGCTGATGCGCAATCCCACCGGCGCGGTCGCCACGCTCGTCATCCTCCTCTTCATCCTGGCCGCGATCGCTGCCCCGCTGGTTGCGCCTTATGATCCCAATGCGATTGCACCGCGGCTGAGAATGCAGGGCCCGACGCTTGTCAACTGGCTGGGGACCGACCAGATCGGCCGCGATCTTCTAAGCCGGGTGATCTATGGCACGCGGACCGCCCTGAAGGTGGCGCTGCTCGGCACCGGCGGCGCGCTTTTCGCCGGCATGGCGATGGGCATGATCGCCGGGCTGGGCTCGAAGCTCGTCGACAGCTTTCTGGTGCTGATCAACGATTCGGTGAAGGCGCTGCCGCTCGTGCTCTTCGCGCTGGTGCTCGTCTCGATCTACGGCCCGTCGATGACCACGCTGATCTTCGTGATTTCGGCCTCTATGGCACCGGGCTATTTCCGCGTGGTGCGCAACCAGGTTCTGGTTCTGCGAAATGCCGATTTTGTCGTCGCCGCCGAAGCCATCGGCTCCTCCCGGCTGCGCCTTGCCGCCACCCATCTCCTGCCCAACCTGATCGGTCCGATCCTCGTGCTGGTGGCCATGGACATCCCGGCGGTCATCGGCATCGAATCGGGACTGAGCTTTCTCGGACAGGGCGTCCAGCCACCGCAATCGAGCTGGGGCAACATGCTGGCGGAAGGCTACACCTATGTCCGCCAGGCGCCCCATATCGCAGTGGCCGCCGGACTCCCGATTGTCGTTGTGACCATCGCCTTCACCTTCCTCGGCGAGGCGCTGCGCGATGTTCTTGATCCGCGCAAGATCGCGAGGCGCTGATCAGCATGGACCCCATACTCTCCCTCAAGGATGTCAGCATCGTCTATCCCGGCGACCAGACCGATGTTCGGGCGGTGCGCAATGTCTCCCTCGATGTCGCGCAAGGCGAAACGCTCGGGATTGTCGGCGAAAGTGGATCGGGCAAATCGAGCCTTGCCGCCGCCATGCTCGGCCTCTTGCCGGCCGGCGCCAGGATCGAGGGGGCGGTGCATTTCGAAGACCACGAAATGACCGCGCTTTCGGAAACGGAGCTGCGACAGCTGCGCGGTTCGGCGATCGCAAGCATTGCCCAGGATCCCTTCACCGCGCTCAATCCGGTGCTGCGCATAGGCAGCCAGATGGTGGCTTTCCAGCACTGGCACACGAGTCTGAGCAAGGCCGAGCGCTGGACCCGCGCGTGCAACATGCTCGAAAAGGTGGGCCTGTCCGATCCTGAAACGCGCATGCGCCAGTTCCCCCACCAGCTCTCGGGCGGCAGCCGCCAGCGTGTGGCAATCGGCGCGGCCCTTCTGGCGGAACCGCGCCTGCTGATCGCCGACGAGCCGACGACCGCGCTCGACGCGACGACCGAGGCGCAGATCCTTGCCATCATGCGCGACGCCAAGAGCGAACTGACCGGTGCAACCATCTTTATCACCCATGACATCAGTGTGGTGTCGCGGGTCTGCGACCGGGTGGCTGTGCTCTATGCGGGCGAATTGATGGAGACCGGGCCGGTCAGCGAAGTGCTTTCCAGCCCGCAACACCCCTATACCAAGGCGCTGCTCGAATGCGATCCGGCGCGCATCGACGAACCGACGCGCACACTACCGACCATTCCGGGCACCGTGCCACCGCCCACCGCGCCGCGTATTGGATGCACCTTCGCGCCCCGTTGCCCGGCCGCCTTCGACCGCTGCCGGACAGAGCGGCCGAAGCTGGCTGCCTGCGGAAGCGACTGGAAAAGCGCATGTCATCTGGTGGCCGCATGACCGAACAGGACATTCTACTCGAAATCAGCGATCTGGAAGTGCGCTATCCGGCGGCAAATCTTTTCCAGCGTCTGCGGGGCGCCGATCCCTTCGTCACCGTGCTGCCGGGCACGTCGCTGACCATCGAACGCGGCAAGACCGTTGGCCTGATCGGGGAAAGCGGCAGCGGCAAGACCACACTCGGCCGCGCGGTGATGGGCCTCGCGCCGGTCTCCGGCGGCCAGATCCGGCTCGACCGTGACACCGTGACCTCGCAGCGCGACAGGCTGTGGCCGGGCATGCGGCGCAAGACCGCCTTCATGTTCCAGGATGCCGTCGCCTCGCTCGATCCGCGCATGCGGCTTGGCCATTCGGTGACCGAACCGCTTGTGATCCACCGCATGCTCAACGGCGATCGCCGCGAAAAAGCCATCGAGCTTCTGGCCCTGGTCGGCCTCTCGCCCGATTTCGCCGATCGCTATCCGCACGAAATTTCCGGCGGCCAGGCACGCCGCGTCACAGTGGCAAGAGCGCTGGCGCTGGAACCGGAACTGGTGGTGGCGGACGAGCCGACCGCAGGTCTCGACCTGTCGGTTCAGGGCGAACTGCTCAACCTCCTCAACCAGTTGCAGCGGAAGCTCAACGTGTCGTTCTTGCTGATCACCCACAATCTCGCCGTTGCCCGCCACGTCACAGACCGGATCGCGATCATGTATCTCGGCCGCATCGTCGAGGAAGGCCCGTCCGAGCAGGTCTTCAACGCCCCTGCCCATCCCTATACGCGCGCCCTCCTCGCAGCCAAGGACACTGTGGATGTCGACGACCTGATCTCCGGCGAGGTGCCGAGCCTCAAGCAGCGACCCGACGGCTGCGAGTTCCGCACGCGCTGTCCCATCGCCCGTGACATCTGCGCGCAAAATGCTCCGCCGCCGCGGAGCTTGAAACCAGGTCATTTCGCAACCTGTCACTTCGCCGATGCCGCTCCGTGACCGGCACCCCTCTCTCCCAAGACACCCCACGTCCAAACCAAACGAAGGAAACTTGACCATGAATAAATTCAGGATCACCCGACGCCAGGCGATGCAAAACCTTGGGGCAGGTGGGCTTGCGCTTGCCGTCGCCAACCTCGCTGGCCCGGGCGCGGCTTTTGCGCAGGAGGACAAAGTCCTCAAGATCCACAATGACGGCGACATGGAGCGCCTCGACCCAGCCAGCCGCGGCGGCTGGTACGACGAGACGGTGATGTTCGCCATCTTCTCCGGACTGATCCGCTACAGCGGCGGTGACGACTGGGCGTGGGAACTGGATGCCGCCACTTCGCTCGATGACAGCGACCCGCTGAACATCAAGTTCGAACTGCGCCCGGGCATCGAGTTCACCGGCGGCTTCGGCGAAATGACGGCGGAAGACGTCAAGTTCTCTTATGAGCGCTTCGCCGATCCGGACGTGGACGCCGTCTACGGCTCCGACTGGGCGGCACTCGACCAGGTGGAAGTGACCGGCAAGTACACCGGCGTCATCCGGCTGAAGGAAGCGTTCGCGCCGCTGTTCACCTCGACGCTGCCGAATGCATCGGGCCTGATCATTTCGAAGAAGGCCATCGAGGAGTCCGGCAAGCCGGTCATCGCAACCGACCCTCTTGCCTGCTCCGGCCCCTACCAGCTTGCCGAGTGGCGTCCGCGCGAAATCATCCGGCTGACCCGCAACCCGGGCTGGGTCGGCCCGAAACCCCATTACGACGAGATTCAACTCTACCCGATCGCCGACGTGACCGCGGCAGAGACGGCCTTCGCCGCCGGTGACCTCGACTGCACCCAGATCGCCATCAACTCGATCCCCGCCTATGAGGGCACCGATAACACACTGACCGTCAAGCCGGCGCTCGGTTATGCCTGGGTCGGAATGAATGTCGACAATCCGAAGCTCGCCGACGTCAAGGTTCGCCGTGCGATCCAGCATGCGGTCAATGTGCAGGAAATCGTCGATGCGACCTTCGGCGGCGCGGTCGGCCCGGCCTACGGTCTGGTTCCACCGCCGCTGCTCGGCGCCCGCGACGAGGTGCTCTACGGCTACGATCCGGAGAAGGCGCGCAGCCTGCTTGAGGAAGCGGGAGCTGAAAACCTCGACCTTTCGCTCACCTTCGGCACCGATCCTGACATCATGATCGTGGCCCAGGTCATGCAGGCGCAACTCGCCCAGGTCGGCATCAATCTGACCATCCGCCAGATGGACAGCGCGACCATGATTGCCGAGGCGCAAGACAATGAAGGCGGCGGCTACAAGAACATCGATCTGATCATCGAGCCGTTTACCACCACGCCGGACCCGAGCTGGGTGACCGAATGGTTCACCTGCGAACAGGTCGGCGTGTGGAACTTCCAGCGCACCTGTTCGGAAGAATGGGACGAGAAGAATGCAGCCGCCGTGCGCGAAACCGATCCGGCAAAACGCGACAAGATGTATGTCGAGCTGCAGGACGAGCTGGAAGAAACCGGCGCCTATATCTTCCTCTACCACGGCGCCAACGCCTGGGTGACCAAGCCGGGCATCGAACCGGCCTTCAAGCCGGATGCCGAGATCGCGTTCCTGCGCGACTTCAAGGCCTCCTGATCAAAGTCGGTGGCGGGTCGTTTGCGGCCTGCCACCCACACCTAACAGACGCGTTCAATCCGGGATCCATACCCCTTGCAGAATTTCTCCGTGCGCGTGACCGGCGACAGGCCGCCGCCCTTTCGCCAGATTGTCATTCCGCTGTCGGACGGCACGAAGCTCACCGCACGCCTCTGGCTGCCCGAAACGCCGGCGGCCGAAAAGGTGCCGGTGGTCTTGGAATGGATCCCCTATCGTCAGTCGGACGGCACGGCGCTCGCCGACAGCATGATGCACGGCTATTTCGCCGAATGCGGCATCGCCGCCTGCCGCGTCGACATCCGTGGTTCGGGAAACTCCGAAGGCCTGCTCCGCGACGAATACCTGAAACAGGAGCAGGATGACGCGCTCGAGGTCATCGCCTGGCTGGCCGGCCAGGACTGGTGCAACGGCAATGTCGGCATGATCGGCATTTCATGGGGTGGTTTCGCAGGCCTGCAGATCGCCGCGCGCCGTCCGCCGGCGCTCAAGGCCATCGTGACCGCCTGCTCGACGGACGACCGCTACAGCGACGACGTCCATTTCATGGGCGGCGCCCTTCTCAATGACGGTCTGCAATGGGGTGCCGGCCTCTTCACCCAGCTCGGACGCCCGGCCGATCCGGCACATGCCGGTGACGATTGGCGCCGGATCTGGATGGAGCGATTGGAAGGGCTGGAGCCTCCGCTTGCCGGCTGGCTGTCGCACATGGACCGCGACGACTTCTGGAAACACGGGTCGGTCTGCGAGAACTACGACGACATCGAATGCGCCGTTTTCGCGGTCGGTGGCTGGGTCGACGGTTATTCCGACCCGATCCTGCGCCTGATGGAGAATCTCGATGTGCCCCGCAAAGGCCTGATCGGTCCGTGGACGCACATGTATCCGACCTGGGGGCAGCCAGGCCCGCAGATCGGCTTCCTGCAGGAATGCATGCGCTGGTGGCGGCACTGGCTGATGGACGAAGACACCGGCGTCATGGACGAGCCGATGCTGAGGCTCTGGGTGGGACAGAATCCGAAACCGGATGCGCGATCCCCCGAGATCGACGGCGGATGGATCGGGCTCGACCAATGGCCACCGCAGGCGAACGAGACCACCTTCTTCGCCGATGACCGGACCCTCTCGCCCACACCGGCCCGGCAGGACAGCAAAGTCGTTCTCGACAGCCCACTGACACTCGGGGCCACGGGAGGCGAGTGGTGTCCGCTTGATGCAGGCGGCAACGGGCCGGAGTTCGCCTCCGACCAGCGAGCCGACGACGGACAAGCCTGGTGCCTCGATACAAGGCCGCTCGCCGAGCCGCTTCACCTGGTCGGTCACGCACGTCTGAAGCTCCGCGTCTCCTTTACAGGCGAGCGTGCACTTCTGGTCATCCGCCTCAACGAGATCAAACCGGACGGAACCTCGGCGCGCGTCACCTTCACGGCCCGGCGGTTGAAACGGCCGAACGGCGTCGCACCGGGCGAGGCCTTCGATGTGACGATTGCGGTCAATGCGGTGGCGCACCGGTTTTCGCCCGGCAGCAGGCTGCGCCTCGCGCTTTCGACCAGCTACTGGCCGATGTTCTGGCCGGAGGCTGACGAGACAGCCATTCGCATCGCACCGGACAGCCTGGAACTCTCCCTGCCCGGAATGCCGGCGGAAGCAGACGACGCGCAGCCGGATCTTGGCGAGGCACTGCACGCCAAACCGGTCGCGAGCACGACGATCGTCGCGCCGGAGTACAAGCGCTACGTTGTGACCGACCAGGCGAGTGGAATGGTCCACCTGCGCTCCGAGGACACTCCATCCACCTGGGCCATCGACGGGCTGTCGATCTCAAACCGCTACGACCACGACTATTCCATTCTTCCCCATGACGGCGGGTCGGCGCGGGCCGGCTTCCAGTTCGCGCAGAGCTATGAACGCGAAGGCTGGAGCGTTGCCATCGAGACAGACACCCAAGTGTTCCGCGACAACGGAAAACTGGTGCTCAAATCAAGGTTCACCGCCCGCGAAGCCGATGCCACGGTCTTCAAACGGAACTGGACCCATTCCTTCGACTATTGAGAGACCTTGATGACGAAGCCGATTGAAGTGATAGACGTGCCTGCCCGAACCGGGCGGATGGTGGCGCTGAAGGCGGGCGATCTTGTCGATGTGGTCAATGTTCATGGCGGACAGGTGGTCGATACGTGGGCTTTCGCCCAGCACGACCCGTCCGAGTGCCTGTCGATGGAGCACAGCCACGTTCTGCACTACCGGCTGAACTTCAAACCGGGCGACAAACTGTGCACCGACCAGTGGCGCACGATCCTGACCTTCGTGGAGGATACCTCGCCAGGCATTCACGATACGCTTTGTCCCGCCTGCTGCGCGCCGAGCTACAATATCTTCTACGGCCACCAAGGCTATCATGACAATTGCAGCGACAACCTGAAGGGTCAGTTCGCGGCTTTGGGCGTGCCGTTCCACCGGGTGCCGACACCCTGGAACCTGTTCATGGAAACGATCGTCGAAAACAGCAACGACATGAAGGACATGCCGAGCACGACGAAGGCCGGGCAGTATGTGCGGCTGCGGGCCGAAATGGACTGCTATTTCGCCGTATCCGCCTGCCCGCAGGACCTGATCGTGATCAATGGCGACGACGGCGTGCCGCGCGACATCGCGCTGCATATCCGGCGCGGCTCCAAGACAGTCTGACGCAGTCCCCGACCCTCGACCGCAAACGTGCCTGCGGAGCGTGGCTCCCCGAAATCATGAATTTCGTCCCAACAGGAACTTGGTGCCAGGCAATGAGGGTGACTGCATGCGCGCGCCAGTTTCCAGACCGCCAATGGTGGGAACAGAGGCGCAAAGCACGTCATATCCTGGGGGCGAGGCTTACTCAGCAAAGGACGCGGCCCTGTAACGCGCAGGGTCGTTCCCTCTCATCTTTCAGTCCGCTCGGCCAGTTTCAGTGCATACCCGATGTCGACCGATCCGGATCTCCGCCTCCGCCCCGCTGAATGATCGCCTGAACCATCATGTACAGAGCGTCGACTGAAAGCCTGTCCTGTATCTCGCTGCGCCTGAGATTCTGACGCAACGCGATACCGTCGAAAGCGAGCATGAGTGAATGGGTCAGCGCCTCGCGATCGTTCGGATCGGATGCTGGCAGGGCGGCTGCGATCATCTGATGAATGCGCGACATGGTCCAGAGGAGCAAATCGGGACTGTATTCGTCTCCGGCCTTCGCAGTGGCAAGAGCTTGAACCAGTGTCAGTGTCTGGCCCGAGCCGTCGGCGGCTATGCCGTGGATCAGGCCGTCAATCAACGTGCGCAGTCTTGCCTCAGGCGTTTCCTGCGCCTCCACCCGAGCTTCCAGATCCAACACTTTTGAGCGCAGCCACGGGTCAAAGACGGCAAAGGCGATCTCGAACTTGGAGGTGAAATATACGTAGACGTTGGATTGCGAGGTGCCGGCTTCCCGGGCAATGCTGCCTATTGTCGTGGCAATGTAACCCTTTTCCACAAACAGCTTTTGTGCCGCTTTCAGAAGCGCCTTTCGGACCTTCTCGCTTTTCTGGCGCGCCATTTCTCACTCCCGTTTGTGGTGCCTTTGAGTGAATGACATTCGCTATTGACAAAATCAAGGAGCTCGACTTCTATTAAAGAACGTCATTCGCTTATGTGGCGCAACAGTGTGACCAAGACCGGGAGATGCCCCCATGCTCCGCCGACGAAAGTACCACTTACGGCATTCGAGACCCCTTCGTCGTGACGGAAGGGTCAAGGCGTGAAGATCGAGGGGAATTTTGAAGTCGATCACCCTCGCGCCGAGGTCTGGGAGAAGATCCGCGACCCGCAGCTGATGGGTTCCAGCATCCCGGGATGTGAATCGGTCGAGCAGGCGGATGAGACCTCCTACCGGGTCAAGGTCTCGATCAAGGTCGGTCCCATCAAGGCGCATTTCAACCTGACGGTCGAGGTGATCGAGGAGATTCCCCCGCACACCATCCTGTCCCGAACTTCGGGCGAAGAGGGAACCCGCTCCAGCGTCGTGACCTCCGACAATGTGGTGCGTCTGGCCGAGACCGAGACCGGCGGTACGCGGGTCGATTACGTGGCCGATGTCTCGGTGACGGGACGGCTCGGCAAGTTCGGGCTCGGCATTTTCCGAAAGAAGGCGGACCAGCTGGCCGACCAGTTCGTCGTCAATTTCCGTGAAAAGCTGGGGGTGTCGGAATGAGCGTTGTTCTCGTGCCTAAAAGCGTCGAAGACGCTGTCGCCATGCTCGCCGAGCATGCGGAAGCGATGCCGTTGTCCGGTGGTGCGACGCTGATCGCCATGCGCAATGCCGGGCTGGTGGACCCGCCGTATCTGGTAAGCCTGGACGCCGTCCCGGAACTGCGTGGCATCAAGCGCACCGGAACCGGCGGCATCCGCATCGGCGCGATGACCCGCCACTGCGAGACCGCCGCCTGCGAGGAGCTGACAGGGAGCCTCCTTGTCCTGCGCCGCGCAGCCGGCATGATCGCCAACCGCGTGGTGCGCAACATGGGCACCATCGGCGGTTCGGTCGGCAATGCGGATCCCGCAGCGGACTACCTGCCTGCGCTCTCCTGTTGCGATGCAGTCCTCGAAGTCGCCGGCCCAGATGGCCGGCGAGAGGTTTCGATCCACGACTATGTCGAGGATTGGTACGAGACGGCGCTCGAGGAGGGCGAGATCATCACGGCGATCACTCTGCCCGCACCGCGCGCAGCATCCTCAACCTATCGCAAGATTGCGCGGGTTTCGGGCGATTATGCCACCGCATCTTGTGCCATGGCCCTTGAGGAAGATGGAAAGGGATTGCGCGCCGCCATCGGAGCCTGCGGCCCCGGGCCGCTTCGGGATCGCGATGCGGAAGCCGCGCTCCGGGGCAGACTGGACGATCCCGCCGCCGTTCTGGAATTCGCCGCGTCTCTCGCGGCCCTTGCCGATCCCGTCGACGATGTCCGTGGCAGCACCGAATACCGCCTGAGCCTGATCCCGCGACTCATCACGTCGGTGCTTTCCGAGCTCACAACGCAGACAGAGGTGGCATGATGGCAAAGAAGATCCTGCACAGTCTCACCCTCAACGGCGAAGAGGTCGAAGTGGCAACACCCGCCGGCGCCACGCTTCTGGAGACGATGCGAGAGGACCTGCGGATTCTGAGCGCCAAGCGCGGATGCAACCAGGGTGTTTGCGGCGCCTGCACGGTGCTGATCGACGGCAAGCCGGTTCGTTCGTGCCTGACGCTTACCGCGCGGTGCGAAGGCCACGCCGTTCAAACCATGGAGGGCATGGATAAGGACCGCGTGATGGCCACGCTTCAACGTCACATGGTCGAGAGTGGCGGCGTGCAATGCGGCTTCTGCACATCCGGTATCCTGATCTCCGCCCGCGAGTTGCTCGAGAGCGAACCACTTCCGAGCCGTGCAACGGTGAAAACTGCACTGTCGGGCAATATCTGCCGCTGCACGGGCTATCGCACAATCGTCGATGCTGTTTGCGGCGCGGCCGAGGAGCTGTCCCGATGAACCAAGTCAAGCTGGAATCCGCCTTTGCCGACGGCAGTGTCGGCAAGTCCATCGCCAAATCGGACAGTCTCGAAAAGGTTCAGGGCCGCGCCGAATACATCGCGGATCTGTACCGGCCCGGCATGCTGCATGGAGCAATTCTCGCAAGCCCTCATGCGCACGCCCGCATCCTCGGTTACGACCTGACCGACGCGCTGGAGGCTCCGGGGGTCGTGGCGATCGTGACCGGCGATGACGTCGGCGACGGGCGCATGGGCGCTTTCATCAAGGACGAACATGCCATCGCGCGCGGCAAGGTTCTCTATGTCGGCGAACCTGTCGCCGCCGTGGCGGCCCGAACCGAAACGGAGGCCCGCCAGGCCTGCCGCCTGATCAAGGTGCATTACGAGGAACTGCCGGCTGTGCTGTCGCCCGAAGAAGGCCTGGCAGAAGGTGCGCCCGTGCTGCATGAGCAGCTTGCCGACTACATTAAGGTCTTCGACGCCGGCTCCGAGGGAAATCTCTGCAGTCGGACCGAATTGAGCGAAGGTGACGTGGAGTCAGCGTGGTCTGATTGTGATGTGATCGTGGAGGGGGAATACACCACCCAGCCACAGGCTCATGTGTCCATGGAACCCTGCGGCGCACTTGCGGAAGTCGACGCGAATGGCCGCGTCACGCTCTGGTCCGCCAACCAGTCGGTTTTCCGTGTTCAGGCCAATGTCTGTGAGAGCCTCAGCCTGCCGATGTCGAAGCTGCGCAGCCTGACGCCTCGCGTCGGCGCGGGCTTTGGCAACAAGATGGAAGCGCATATCCAGCCAATCACGGTGGCGCTCGCCCTGAAGGCAAAACGGCCGGTGAAGCTCATCATGACGCGCGAAGAGGACTTCGAGATGGTCCGGGCACGCCATCCTTTCAAGATCCGGATGAAGACGGGCGCCAAATCCGATGGCACCCTGGTTGCCCGCGAATGCGAGGTCCTGGTGGACTGCGGCGCCTTCGCCGACGACAGCCCGGGGGTGATGGGATACAGCCTGCTGATGTGTGGCGGCCCGTACCGGATTCCGCACATGAAGGCCTCAGGCAAGCTTGTCTACACCAACAAGCTGCGATTCGGCGCATTCCGTGGTTTCGGCAACCCGCAGGTTCTCTTTGCCGGTGAGCAGCAGATCGACCAGATTGGTGAGAAGCTCGGCCTGGACCCCTTCGCGATCCGACGCAAGAACATGCTGCAGGTGGGCGATCAGTGGTTTGTCGGGCCGAAGATCGGCTCCAACGGTCTGGGGCTTTGCCTGGATGCGGTGGAAAACGCCGCCCGGACCCCGCGTGCCGACGGCAGTCAGCGCAATTTCGGCCTTTCGGTCACGGCTCATATTTCCGGTCTGCTGGGCACGGGCGCGATCGTGCGTATGCTCGAGGACGGCACGATCTCGCTCAATACCGGGGCAACGGATATCGGCCAGGGCTCGGATACGGTGCTCGCGCAAATCTGCGCGGAAGAGCTGAAATTGCCGTTCGATCAGGTGGCGGTCGCGAGCCCCGACACGGATGGTTCACCCTACAACTGGGGCACCACGGCGTCGCGTGTCACCTACACAACCGGCCGCGCCGTGCGGGCTGCCGCCAGGACTGTCGTCGATCAGGCCATGCAACACGCGGCCGAAATGCTTGAGTGCCCTATCGATGAACTGGAACTGCGCGACGGCGGACGGATCGGCCGGCGCGGCGCCAACACGGATGTGACCTTCGCACAGATTTCAGGCCGAGCCCACTGGGCCGCAGGCGGGCCGCTGGTTGGCAGTGAGACCCTTGTTTTCGACGAACCGACCCACGACCCCAAGCGCGCCATTGCGCTGGGCCTGCCTTTCCCCCGCATAGGTGTGTTCAGCTTCGCAGCCCTTGGCGTCGACGTCGATGTGGACGACGCCAGCGGGCAGGTAACGGTGCAGGAGGTATGGTCGGCCGCCGATGTCGGACGTGCCATCAATCCGCGGCTGGTGGAGGTGCAACTTCACGGCGGTTTCGTGCAGGGGCTGGGCTATGCCCTTTACGAGGAAATGGTCTGGGACGGCCCGCGGCTCGCGAACCCTTCGCTGATGGACTACAAGGTGCCGACCTCGCGCGACGTGCCGGACGCGATCCACACATTCATCATCGAGGATCCGGACCCAACCGGGCCATTCGGTGCGAAGGGTGCGGGCGAAATCGGACTGAACGCGGCGGCGGGCGCAATTGCCAATGCCGTGGCCAAGGCCACCGGCGCCCGCCATTCGCATCTGCCACTTACGGGTGAACGCGTGCTCGCGGGCATGCTCAACTCCGGCACGTCGTCGGAGCGATCTGAATAACCAACAACAATAAAGATCAACACGGCCTACGGAACAGGGCCAAAAGAGGAGAGAAGAGCATGAAAGGACCAACAAGGCTGGCTTTTGCTGCGCTCGGCGCGGTCATGAGCCTGATGGCGGGTGCTGCGGTCGCGCAGGAACCGATTACCATCGGCTATTCGATTGCGCGCACCGGGATTTATGCCGCCGCCGCGCCTTCGCAGGAAAATGCCTACAAGCTTTGGCAGACACAGGTGAACGCCGAAGGCGGACTGCTTCTGCCGGATGGCGAACGTCGCCCGGTCGAATTCGTGAGCTATGACGATCAGTCCAACCCCGCCAACACCGTGCGCATCTATGAGAAGCTGATCACACAGGACGAGGTCGATTTGCTGGCCGCCCCTTGGGGCACGCCAATGCATCTCGCGCTCGCGCCGGTGCTGCAGCGTTTCAAGGTGCCGATGGTTGGCAACACCGCCGCCTCCGTGCAGCTGCGCAACGTGGCGCCGGGATATATCTGGTTTCCGACCTCCGCGATTCCCGATGCCATGGGCGCGGAACTGGCGAAAATGATGAAGGCCAATGGCGTCCAGAGCGCAGCGCTGCTTGCCAATGAGCTGCCCTATTCGCAGGAGTTCCGCAGCTTCCTGATCCCCGCGCTGGAAGAAGCCGGGATCGAAGTGAAGGTCGACGAGAGCTATCCGCCGGACATCAAGGACATGACCTCGATGCTCGTCCAGGTGCGCGATGCAGCGCCCGAGGCGGTCGTTGCCATGACCTACCCCTCCGACGCTTTCCTTTTCGCAGGACAGGCGAAGGAACTCGGAATCAATGCGCCCTTCGTCATGTCGCTGATCGGTCCGACGATCGACGCCTATCGCAAGGCGAACGGGACGTCGGTCAACAACGTTGTTTCTTCCGCGCACTGGTCGGCCCAGGCCGACAAATGGCCCAAAGGCGAGGCATTCTTCGATGCCTATGTTGCTGCATTCGGTGAAGAGCCTGACGCACTCGATTCCGCGCTCGCCTACATGTCTCTGGAAATCCTGCAGCAGGCCGTGGCCAAGGCAGGGCTCGATCCCGAAGCTTTGCGCGAGGAGATCGCGACCGACAGTTTCGACACGATCAACGGCGAGGTCCGGTTTGAAGGCGTGGAGAATGTGGTGACACCCACCGGCTTCGTGCAGATCCAGAACGGCAAGATTGAACTGGTCTGGCCAGAGTCCGTCAAGACCTCTGACTACGCTCCCAAGCAGGGCTGGTAAGCATCGGGCCCCGTCCGCCTGCGGGCGGGGCCGCCTTTTATTCAAATCCGACCTGTGCCGGGGCGTGCGTAGCTCCGTGCCTCGCCCCGTCTGAGATACGGATAAAGGATCGTCGTGGAAACTCTACTGTCAGGACAATTGCTGTTCGCAGCGCTCGTTTCGGGATCGCTCTATGCACTTGTCGCACTTGGGCTGAATCTCGTGTACGGCACTTTGCGGCTGCTCAACATCGCCCACGGCGATCTGGTCATGATCGGGGCCTACACCGCCTTCTGGATGTTCTCTGTTTTTGCCATCCCTCCGTTGGCTTCGCTGGTCCTCGCAGCCGCGCTCTGCGGACTCCTGGGATGGGCCGTCTATGCGGGCCTCTTTCGCCGGATGCTGGCAAAGCCCGAGCTCGCAAAGCGGGTCGAGGCAAATTCGCTGATTCTGTTCTACGGTATCTCGGTGATCCTGCAGAACCTGACTGCGCTGGCCTTTTCTTCGACCTCTCGGGGCTATCAGTATCTGGACACCGTCATCACCTGGCAGGGTGTCAGCATGACCGGCAACCGGCTGCTGTCGCTCGGCGTGGCTGCCACAGTCTGTTTCGGCGCGCTGCTTTTTCTTCGTTTCCATCTCTTTGGCTGGGGCCTGCGGGCCGTGATCGAGCGGCGTGATGCGGCGCAGGTCGTTGGCGTCAATCTGAACCGGGTGCAGCTTCTCACCATCTGTGGCGGTTTTGCCGTGGCGGGCATGGCGGGCGTGCTGGTCAGCATGACCGAACAGATCACGCCGTTCATGGGCTTTCCCTTCACAATCGTTGCGTTCGTGGTGATCATCATCGGAGGCCTGGGCAATATCGGGGCGGGCATTCTTGCCGGCTTTTGCCTGGGGCTGGTCGAAACCTTCGGCATCGCGCTCACCTCGCCGGGCTACCGCTCCATCCTTATCTACGGGTTGTTCGTGGGAGTGCTGATGATCCGGCCCGAGGGCCTCTTCACCAAGGCGGTGCGGTCGTGAAACAGCTTGGCCCGACACTCGGGATCGCGCTGGCCATCTTCGGCGCAGCGGCTCCTTTCATGGGCAGCACCTATCTGATGGGTATTGTCTTCCAGGTCGCCATGTGGATCGCTCTTGCCCAGAGCTGGTCGATGCTCTCTGCGACAACGGGCTATCTCTCGCTCGGCCATGCGGTGTTCTATGGCGTCGGCGCCTATGTCTGTGTACTGCTCACCGGCATTATCCCATTTGAACTCTCCATTCTCGTGGCGGCCGGATCCGCGGCGCTGTTTGCCGCCATCGTCGGCATGCCGGTGCTGCGGGTACGCGGGCCGTACTTCGTGATCCTGACCTACGGACTGTCGGAACTGGTGCGCCACATCGTCATGCGGATTGAATCCGCGCTCGGCAGTTACGGGCGGATGATCTTCGATGTGCCCGCACAAGAGGTGCTGCTGTGGTGGATGGTCAGCCTCGCCGTGCTCGCCACGCTTGGCGCTTACGCAATCCGTCACTCGCGCTTCGGCGCAGGGCTGGCAGCCATCCGGGAAGACGAGGTCGCAGCGCAGACAATCGGGGTTCCGGTCACGCGTCTCAAACTGCTGGCCTTTGTCGCGTCCGCCGCCATTCCAGGTGCGGTGGGCGGACTTGCCCTGCTGCGCGTCAGCTATTTCGAGCCGGCGCAGGCTTTCGACCCGGTGATATCCTTTACCATCGTCACCATGGCGTTGGTCGGAGGCACCGAGAGCATTCGCGGTCCGATCCTCGGCGCCATGGGCTTTGCTCTCTTGTCCGAGCTTCTGTGGTCGAACCTGCCGCAACTTTACATGATCGTCCTCGGCCTGACCTTGATCGTCTTCGTCCTGTTTGTCCCGCGCGGACTTTCGGGCCTCGTCGGGCGCATCGGGAGGCCAGGTCGATGACCTTTCTCGATATAAAGGGGGTGAGCAAGCGCTTTGGCGGCCTGATGGCGCTCAACGATGTCAGTCTCCAGGTCAACAAGGGCGAAATCTTTGGCCTCATGGGTGCCAACGGCGCGGGCAAGACCACGCTGTTCAGTGTCATCGCCGGGCACGTCCCGCCGACGACTGGAGAGGTGGTCTTTGACGGCATGCGCCTTGCCGGTCTGTCGCCCAACCGGATCTGCCAACTCGGGCTGTGCCGGACATTCCAGATCGTGCGACCTTTCGCAGGCCTTTCCGTCGCCGAGAACCTGCGTGTGGCCGCTCTTTACGGCCGGTCGCGGAAACTCTCGGGGCCGGAAGTCGCGCAGGTTGTGGATGACGCACTTGAGGCCGTAGACCTCGCAGACCGGCGCGATCTCGATGCGGGACAGCTTACATTGTCCGGCCAGAAGCGGCTCGAGATCGCCCGTGCGCTCGCAACGGGTGCTCAACTGCTGATGCTGGACGAAGTGATGGCGGGCCTCAACCCCACAGAGGTCAGCACCATGCTCGAGACGTTGAGCAGTCTCCGGGCCGCGCGAAACCTGACCTTCGTCATTGTCGAACACGTGATCGGTGCGTTGATGACGCTTTCCGACCGCATCCTCGTGCTCGACCACGGTGAAACCATCGCGTTCGGCACACCCGAAGAAATCGGCCGGAACGAGCGCGTCGCGGAGGTTTATTTCGGATGAGCGACCCCATGCTTTCGGTCCAGAACCTGCGCGCGGCCTACGGGCCGGTGCAGGTCCTGTTTGACGTCGATTTTGAGGTCGCCGCGGGAAGCGTAACGACCCTGATCGGTGCCAACGGCGCGGGCAAGACGACGATCATGAAATCGCTCGCCGGGCTGGTGATGCCGATCGGCGGCAAGATCCTGTTCGAAGGGCGCGACTTCACGCATGCGCCCAGCCACGACCGCGTCAATTCCGGCCTGTCGCTGATCCCGGAAGGCCGGCTGGTGTTTCCCGGCATGACGGTGGAGCAAAATCTGCGCCTCGGAGCCATAGCTCCCGCGGCGCGGTCGGGCCTTACGGAGATGTTGGCCGACGTGTTCCGCCGCTTCCCGCGGCTTGAGGAGAGGCGCACCCAGAATGCGGGACTGATGTCGGGCGGCGAACAGCAGATGCTTGCGCTGGGACGCGGCCTGATGGCCCGGCCACGCCTGATCCTGATGGATGAGCCCACGCTGGGACTGGCGCCGGTGATGGTGAAGCAAGTCTTCCAGACCATCAAGGAACTGCGCGAATCTGGCTTCACCATCCTGCTCGCCGAGCAGAACGCCAGGGTCGCTCTGGAACTGGCTGACCAGGCCTACCTGCTGGAAAACGGCCGCGTTGCGTTGTCGGGGCCGGGCGCCGAACTGCTCGACTCGCATGAGGTGCGCCGCGCCTATCTGGGGATGTGAGCGAGATGAACGTCAAACACGTTTCCGAGGATCTCCGATGCGCTTCGTAGCCATCTTCTTTGACAACGTGCAACCGGCTCAGATCGATCCCGATCTGACCCGGGAGCACTTTAACTACCTGGCAGATTGCCGGGACCGGATCACCGACGCGGGCGGACTGCGTGAAGGCGCCGATTTGCCATTCTGCGGCTCGCTCTGGGTGATCGAGGCCGAAAGCCTGGCTGACGCGCAGGCGCTCGCGGACGGCGACCCCTATTGCAGGGCGGGGCTCAGGCCCGACTACCGCGTGCTGCAGTGGAACCGGGCTCCACTGCCGAAGACCGATTGACACGACACACAGAAAGGAATGAGCCATGAGTAGTCCAGACGGCACCGAAGTGATGGTTTTCACGCCTGAGACCAAGTCCCAGGCCAAGCAGGGCATGCCGCAGTTCTTCGGCGTATCCGAGAACACCACCGGCGCCAGACACCTGTCCCTGAACGTCACAGCCTTTGGTCCCGGTGGCCGCGCCAAGTCGCACCGCCACAAGGACTACGAGACGGCGATCTACACGATGTCCGGCAAGATCGTGCTGCTACACGGGCCTAATCTCGAAAACGAAAGCCTGATGGAGCCGGGCAGCTTCTGCTTTATCCCCGCCGAGGTGCCGCACATGGCGTTCAATCTGTCCGAGAGCGAGCCCGCCACCGCGCTCACCGCACGGAACGACCCTCGCGAACAGGAGAATGTCGTCCTCATGCCTGAGCTTGACACCGAAGAACTTGATAAACGCGTCGCCCGGCGACGGGCGGAGGGCTGAACCATGAAGGTCATCATTGTCGGTGGCGGGATCGGCGGTCTCACCGCCGCGCTCTACCTCCACAAGCACGGGGTGCCGTGTCAGGTCTTCGAGAAGGCGCCGGAGATCCTCCAGCTCGGTGTGGGCATCACCATGCTTCCTCACGCCATCAGCGCGATGAAGGAACTCGGACTGATGGAGCGGCTCGATGCCTTGGGTGTGCGAACCGACAGGATGATCTTTCGAACCCGCGGCGGGCAGGAAGTCTGGAACGCGCCACGGGGGCTGGCCGCGGGCTATGACGTTCCGCAGATTACAGCGCACCGCGCCGACATCCATCAGGTCCTGCTCGACGCCGTCGCCGAGCGGCTGCCCGAAGGCACGCTGACACTGGACGCAGCCTTTGATGGCGTGGAAGACAGCGGCGATGGCGTTACCGTCACGCTGCGCCGCAGCGACGGCAGTACCTTCACCGCAGAAGGTGACGTTCTGATCGGTGCTGACGGCATCCATTCTGCTGTCCGCCGGCACCTGAAACCCGGTGAGGGCGCGCCGCGCTGGTCCGGTCTCATGCTTTGGCGCGGGTCACTCGACTGGCCGAAGGTGCTCGACGGGCATACGATCATCAACAGCGGCGGCATCAGCCGAAAGTTCATCTTCTATCCGATCGGTCCCGGCAAGACGCCCGAAACACAGCTGATGAACTGGGCGTGCGTGGTCCGGCAGGCGGAACCCGGCGCGCCGGCGCCCGGCCGCGAGGACTGGAATCGCGAGGCGCAGGCGGAGGTGTTGCACCCGATCCTGAAGGACTTCACCGTGCCGGAGACAGACATCCGCGCGATGGTCGATGCCACGCCTGTTTTCTGGGATTTCCCGATGTGCGATCGCGATCCGCTCGAGAGCTGGACGCACGGCCGTGTAACGCTTCTCGGCGATGCGGCCCACCCCATGTATCCTTTTGGCGCCAATGGGTCCGCGCAGGCGATTCTGGATGCGCGCGCGCTGGGGCGGCTTTGCGGGAAGGGCGGAGACCCGGCAAAGATCTTGTTGGCCTATGAAGCCGACCGGCTTTCTTCGGTCAACGAGGTCGTGGCCGGCAACCGAACCGGCGGCCCGGAACGCGTCATTGACGAGGTCGAATCCCGCATCGCCGATTTGCCGGGGCAGCGGTTCGACGATCTCGAGGCGATCCTGCCTTTCAAGGAACGGGATGCGATCGTCAACGGCTACTCCAAGCTCGCAGGCTTTGCGACCGAGCAGATGCGCTGACGCAACTCGCTTCGGCCGGCGGTGGGCACTCTAGCTCGCCTGCCGCCTTGCCGGCAGGCCTCGGAGAACGAGGAAAACTTCCCGGTGCGACGCGGTTTGCAAAACGCCGGGTTTTTCGAAGGACATTCACGTCAAAGTGACGAATAGCCGGGTCTCGAGCCTTGCATTTCCTTGCTTTTTCAGGTTGATCGCAGCAGGACGCACTCTGAATGAGCGTCAGTCGCATGAAGGACTGCGCTCGGGAAAATTGATCCATGAACCGCGCGACCAGAAGACGCCAGCAGAAGCTGATGAATGCCCGACCTGCCAAAGGCGGATCATCACACTCACCTCATGATCACGCGATGGCCCAGGCGGCAGACCAATACCGGAGCGGAAACGCCCGCGGCGCAGCATCTGTGTGCGAATCCATTCTCGCCGAGGCTCCCGACCACGCCCATGCCAATCATCTGCTGGGTATCATCCTGCTCCAGCAACAGCATCTCGAAGAGGCCATCAAGCACCTTACCCGTGCGACCACTGCAATGCCCCGAGATGCAGGAATGCTCACGCACCTTGGCACGGCGCTTTCCTATGCCGGCAAGCTTGATGCGGCATCCGATTGCTTCAAGGCAGCCCTGGAAATCGATCCCAAGTTCGTCGACGCCCACAACAATCTGGCGGCACTGAGCATGCGGCGGAACGACCCCGCAAGCGCAATCGCCCATTATCAGCGGGCGCTCTCCGTCAACGAACGGGTCTCGGCGGTCCACGCCAACCTGGCCAATGCCTTTCTGTCCATCGCGAAGGTCGATGACGCAATCACCCACTATCGCCGCGCACTTTCCATCCGGCCTCGTTTTCCCGAGGCGGAATACGGCCTCGCCCAGGCGTTGCGCGACAATGGCGACCTTGCCGACGCCATCGAGCACTACAAGATCGCGCTTGACCAGAATCGCACCCATGCCAGTGCCATGACGTCGCTTGCGATTGTGAGCGACAGTCTCGAAGACGACATGCACGCCCGCATCAGCAACACCTACAGGCTTGCCGCTACCGACAGCGAAGAGCGCAAGCTGCTCAGCTTCGCACTTGGCAGGCACGAGGAAAGGCGGGGCAATTTCGAACGGGCCGCGGAGCTGTTTACCGAGGGCAATGCAATCCATCGGGCAACGCTGGATTTCTCGCCAGAGAAGAGCGCGGAACAAGTCACCCGGATAAGCGAAATCTTCAATCAGGATTTCTTCAACACGCGCATGGGTTCCGGTGTCTCCACCGAAGCTCCGATCTTCATCGTGGGCATGCCACGTTCGGGAACGACGCTGGTTGAGCAGATTCTCGCCAGCCATCCGGAGGTCAGCGGCGGCGGCGAGTTGTCACAGTTCCCGGCGACCGTCTTTCCGATGATGCAAGAACTCCACTCCCACGGCTTTCCCGATGCAGCCACCCTGTTGCAGGCAGACCACGTGGACAGGATCGCACGGCAGTATCTGGGTGGTCTTGACGAGACGATAACCGGCACCGCGCGCTTCACAGACAAGCTGCCGGGGAATTTTCTGATGGTCGGCCTGATCAGGCTGGCTTTCCCCAACGCACGCATCGTCCATTGCACCCGCGACGCGCGTGACACCTGCCTTTCGATGTTCAAGATCTTCTTTCCGTCCGGCGGGCATCATTTCAGCTATGATCTCGGCGAGCTGATCGACTACCACCGCAATTACCAGGCCCTGATGCAGCACTGGAAATCGCTGTTTGGCGACAGCATCATCGAGGCCAATTACGAGACCATCGTGACGGATCCCGAAGCGTCCATCCGAACCCTTCTCGACAAGTGCGGTTTGGACTTCGATCAGCGCTGCATCGATTTTCATGCAACGAAACGGGTTGTCCGGACTGCGAGCGCCGTGCAGGTGCGCAAGCCGATCTACACGTCCTCCATCGGGATCTGGAAGAACTACGCGCCCTATCTTCCGGGACTGGAAGAGGCCAGCTAGCACAAGCGACCGCTCGGTCGGATTGAACAGGGCGCGGGCCCATCCGCATGACGGCAAAGGGTCAACGCGTCGCCCGAACATCCCAATGGCCGTCCATCGGATCAAGTGCCGCTGAACTGCGCCCCGATCAACCGCTCCACGACCGACCGGGCCAGGGCTTCCGCATCCTGCTCCACCGTCCTGAGATGCAGGTCCGGGGTCTCCGGAGCTTCGTAGGGGGAGGTTATGCCGGTGAAATTGGCAAGATTGCCGGCCATGGCCTTCCTGTAGAGACCCTTGGGATCACGCCTGGCACATTCCTCGATGGGCGTGTCGACGAAAATCTCGATGAACTCTCCCGGCGCCATCATCTCCCTTGCCATCAGCCTTTCCGACCGGAACGGCGAGATGAACGAGACCAGCACGATCAACCCGGCATCACTCATCAAACGCGCAACCTCGGCGACCCGCCGGATGTTCTCCACGCGGTCCGCTTCGGTGAAGCCAAGGTCGCGGTTCAGGCCGTGGCGAACATTGTCGCCGTCCAGCGTCATCGTGTGACGTCCGAGCGCATGCAGTTGCTTCTCGACCAGATTGGCGATGGTCGACTTGCCCGATCCGGAGAGTCCGGTAAACCACAGCACTGCCGGCTTTTGGTTCTTGAGCTCACCGCGCGCCTCGCGGGTCACGTCAATCGCCTGCAGGTGCACATTGTCGGCCCGGCGCAAGGCATGGTCAATCATGCCGGCTCCAACCGTGGCGTTCGTCAATCGATCGATAATCACGAAATTGCCGGTCATACGATTGTCGCGATAAGCATCGAATGCGACCGGGCTCTGTGTCGAAAAGTTGCACACGCCAATCTCGTTGCGGCCAAGTTGGGTCGCAGCCTCCAGCGCGAGCGAATTCACATCTATCCTGTGCTTGAGCTTGGTGACGCTGGCCGGAGTCGACATTGTTTCCGTACGCAGAATGTAACTGCGTCCCGGCACCATCGTATTCCGATCAAACCAGATCACGTGAGCCTGAAACTGATCACTGACCAGCGGCCTCGCATCCGGGTGAGACAACATGGAGCCGCGGGATATGTCGACTTCATCGTCAAGCACGACTGTAATCGCCTGGCCCTCGCGGGCGTCGCTCAATTGTCCGTTCGCGGTCAGGATGGATTTGACGCCGACCTGCTGCCCCGAGTGGGCCACCACAACACGGTCGCCGACCGCGACCTTCCCGGACGCGATCTGACCTGCATATCCGCGGAAGTCGGAATCGGGACGAACGGCAAGCTGGACCGGAAACCGGAACGGGAGCTCGATGGCGGTGTCCGGCACGGTGATGGCTTCGAGAAACTCGATCAGCGTGGGACCATCATACCAGGGCATTGCAGCGGACGGAGCCGAGACATTGTCGCCGAAGCGGGCGGATATCGGGATCGGGCGTATCTGATCGAAGCCCAGCGGTTCGGCGAACGCGCAGTAGTCTTCCACGATGCGATCGAACACGGCCCGGTCATGATCGATCAGGTCGATCTTGTTGATCGCCAGGACGACATGACGAATGCCCAGCAGCGAAATGATATGGGAATGGCGACGGGTTTGCTCGAGGACGCCCTTGCGCGCGTCAATGAGGACAACGGCCAGTTCGGCAGTCGAGGCGCCGGTTGCCATGTTGCACGTGTATTCTTCGTGACCCGGCGTATCGGCGACGATGAACTTACGCTTCTCCGTCGCGAAGAAGCGATAGGCGACATCAATCGTTATGCCCTGTTCCCGTTCCGCTTCAAGCCCGTCGACCAAAAGGGCGAAGTCGATGCTCTCGCCGGCAGTGCCATGCTTGCGGCTGTCGCTTTGAAGCGCGGCGAGCTGATCCTCGAAAATCAGCTTGGTGTCGTAGAGCAGCCGGCCGATCAGCGTGGATTTGCCGTCATCGACCGAGCCGCAGGTGATGAACCGCAGCAGGGTCTTGTTTTCCTGGCGGCTGAGATAGGCTTGTACCCCTTCGGACAAGTCCTGCTCCGACCGGTTGAGCATCAGAAGTAGCCTTCCTTTTTCTTGTTTTCCATCGAGCCGTTTTCATCATGATCGATCAGACGGCCCTGCCGCTCGGATGTACGCGCGATTAGCATTTCGCCGATGATGTCCTCGAGGGTCCCGGCTTCCGATTCCATCGCCCCCGTCAACGGATAGCAACCGAGTGTGCGGAAGCGGACCTTGCGGGTGGTGATCCGTTCGCCCGGCCGAAGCTTCAGCCGATCGTCATCGACCATGATCAACATGCCGTCCCGCACGATCACCGGTCGCGGCGCAGCGAAATACAGGGGGACGATCGGAATGTTCTCCTTGAGGATGTATTGCCAGACATCGAGTTCGGTCCAGTTGGACAACGGGAACACCCTGATCGATTCTCCGTCTCCGACGCGCGTGTTGTAGGTCTTCCACATCTCCGGCCGCTGGGCCTTCGGATCCCATGCATGCTGCGCATTGCGAAACGAAAAAATGCGCTCTTTGGCGCGCGATTTTTCCTCATCCCGCCTGGCTCCGCCGAAGGCCGCGTCAAACCCATGGAGATCGAGTGCCTGGCGCAACGCGACCGTCTTCATGATGTGTGTGTGCGTATTGGAGCCGTGGTCGAGAGGATTGATGCCCTGCCGAACGCCATCCTGGTTGGTGTGGACGATCAGGTCCAACCCGAGTTCCGCAGCAACCCGATCGCGAAACTCGATCATCTCGCGGAACTTCCACGTGGTGTCGACGTGCAGGAAGGGAAAAGGCGGTTTGGCGGGGTGGAACGCCTTGACCGCCAGTCGCAGCATGACCGAGGAATCCTTGCCCACGGAGTACAGCATCACCGGCTTCTTGAAGCCTGCGGCCACCTCGCGGAAAATATAAATGGCTTCCGCTTCAAGCCTGTCGAGGTGGGTCAGGGCCATAGGCAATCTCCGTTCACCCGTTCATATATGGTGTCCCAGGTTGAGTGCCAAACATGCGCCCTACCACGGCCCTCCCGATCGGGCTCCGAAGCGGATTGCACAACGCCGATTGTGAGACAAGCCTTCTTCACCTCCGGATGGCTTATAAGAGCATGAAACCGGGTTGTCCAAATCATGATGGCTTCGCCCGGGGCAATCCAAGACCTCTCGGAGGCTCGCGCGCCTCAAGTTCGTGCCGGTCCAGGGGTGGAGTCGTCAGCGCTGGCCGCTTCCCGGGAGGAGCATGGGCGGCACCGATCGAGGCTCTTTGCCGGTTGCTTCCCCGATACCGCAGAATAACGGCTTGACCTTCCAGTCACTGGAGGGATTAGGGTCGCATGAAGTCAGGAAGGATCGACATCATGGACCATCATCACAGCTGCAATCACACCCACGACGAGGACCACAGCGGGACGCCGGCTGTCGACACGGATGCGCTGTTCGAGGCGGCTACCGTGCCGGTGGACGGCAAGGTCAAGGACCCGGTGTGCGGGATGACTGTGGCGCTCGACAAGGGAAAGCCGACGCTTGAGTACAAAGGCAACAGGTTTCATTTCTGCTCCTCCGGCTGTCACGACAAGTTCGAGCGCGATCCCTATTTCTACCTTTCCGGCAACAAGGCGAGGAAGAAGGCAGCAGCCCCCAAGACCGCGATGTACACCTGTCCGATGGATCCCGAGATCGTTCAGGAGGGTCCGGGAACCTGCCCGATCTGCGGGATGGCGCTCGAACCCATGGATGGCGTTGCGGAAGGGCCCAATCATGAGCTGATCGATTTTACCCGAAGGCTCTGGGTCAGCGCGGGCGCGGCGATTCCGCTGCTCATTCTGACAATGGGACCGATGGTCGGTCTTCCGATCCGCGAATGGATCGGGGAGACTTTGGCGCTCTATCTCGAGTTTGCGCTCACCACCCCTGTTGTCATCTGGGCTGCGCGTCCGTTCTTCCATCGCGGCTGGACATCTATCCGCACATGGAATCTCAACATGTGGACGCTGATCATGATCGGCGTCGGTGCAGCCTACATCTATTCCACTGTCGCGACCTTCCTGCCCGGGCTGTTTCCTTCGGGCCTGCAGATGCCTGGTGGCCACATGCCGGTCTATTTCGAGGCGGCCGTGGTCATCATCGCGCTGGTGTTTGTCGGGCAGGTGCTTGAACTCAGGGCACGCGAACGCACCGGCGACGCCATCAGGGCGCTGCTCGATCTCGCGCCCAAGACAGCGCGGCGCATCACGCCCGATGGCGACGAGTATGACGCACCGCTCGAGAACATTGTCGGCGGCGACCGCATGAGGGTCCGTCCGGGCGAAGCAATCCCGGTCGATTCCGTCGTCCTGGAAGGCCGCACTTCGGTCGATGAAAGCATGCTGACCGGCGAACCGCTGGCGGTAGAAAAAGCCGCAGGCGACCGGGTGACCGGCGGCACACTGAACAAGAACGGCTCACTGATCATAGAGGCCGAGAAGGTTGGCGACGAGACCATGCTGGCGCGCATCGTCGCCATGGTCACGTCGGCACAGCGTTCGCGCGCGCCCATCCAGGGGTTGGCCGACCGCGTTGCTTCCTATTTCGTGCCCGCGGTTGTCATCGTTGCGGTGCTGGCCTTCGCTGTCTGGCTGATCTTCGGCCCGGATCCCGCATTCGTCTTTGCCATCGTATCGGCGGTCTCGGTCCTGATCATCGCCTGCCCCTGCGCCCTTGGACTGGCAACGCCGATGTCGATCATGACCGCCACGGGTCGCGGCGCGCAGGCCGGCGTTTTGATCAAGGATGCCGAGGCTTTGGAACGCATGGCCAAGGTGGATGTCCTGGTCGTGGACAAGACCGGCACACTGACTGAAGGTAAGCCCATTCTTACAGATGTGATCGGTTTCGGAGATACGGGCGAGGCCGAGATGCTCGCCCTTGTGCGCGGCCTTGAATCCGGATCGGAGCACCCGCTCGCGGAAGCCATAGTCGAGGGCATCGCCAACCGCGACATCGAGGCCTTGCCCGTTTCGGATTTCGAAGCTGTGACCGGCAAGGGCGTGTCCGGCCGTGCCGGCGACCGCAGGCTGGCGCTCGGCAATGCCGCCATGATGCAGTCGGCCGACGTGGATCTCGCGAAAGCCGAAGACCAGGCGGATGCGCTGCGAGCAGAGGGCAAGACAGCGATGTATGCCGCAATTGACGGGAAGCTGGCCGGCCTGATTGCGGTTGCGGATCCGATCAAGCCTACCACCAAGGACGCGATCAAGGCTCTGCAGGCGGCCGGTCTCAAGATCATCATGGCGACCGGAGACAATGAAACGACGGCCCGAGCGGTGGCGGATCAACTCGGCATAGACGAGGTTCGCGCAGGCGTTCTGCCTGAGGACAAGAAGCAGCTGGTGGATGAGCTGCACAAGGCCGGGCACAAGGTGGCCATGGCAGGCGACGGCATCAATGACGCACCCGCGCTGGCTGCCGCCGAAGTCGGAATCGCCATGGGGACAGGGGCCGATGTCGCTGTCGAAAGTGCCGGCATAACCCTCCTCAAGGGTGACCTCGGCGGCATTCTGCGGGCGCGAAAGCTCTCGGAGGCGACACTGCGCAACATCAAGCAGAACCTTTTCTTCGCCTTCGCCTACAACAGCCTTGGCGTGCCGGTCGCCGCAGGCCTGCTCTACCCGGTCACCGGCACCTTGCTGTCGCCGATGATAGCGGCGGCAGCCATGAGCCTGTCATCGGTCTCGGTGATTTCGAATGCCCTGCGGCTGAGAACGACCAATCTCGATGCGTGAGCCAACTTCGGAAGGACCACTTCGCCGCCCGTGGGACTTGCGGATCAACGATCAAATGGAGGTTGATGAATGAACATCGGAGAAGCAGCGGATACAACCGGCCTGCCTGCCAAGACGATCCGCTATTACGAGGATATCGGCCTCATCAAGCCGGCGCGCGCGGCCAATGGCTATCGCGACTACGGCAACAAGGATGTGCATCGTCTGGCGTTCATCCAGCGCTCGAGGAGCCTCGGCTTCACCATCGACGAATGCCGCTCGCTCCTGTCCCTCTACGAGGACAAGGCGCGCGCCAGTTCCGACGTGAAGGCGCTCGCCATGGACAAGATCCGCGAGATCGACCGCAAGCTCGAGGAGCTCAAATCCCTCCGTGGCACGCTCAAGATGCTGGCGGACCACTGTCATGGCGACGACCGGCCGGACTGTCCGATCATCGACGAGATCGCGGGAGGGTCCCGGACATGAACAGGCGGAATCTCGTCATTGCCTGTGTCCTGCTGGTTGCGGCCGTGTTGTTCTATCGTGGCTTCGGCGCGCAGGATCAGCCTGTGACAGGCGCAGCCCTGGTCAATGTGATCGTGCCCGAACTGTCCGGGACGGCCAAAGAAGGCGAAGCCCTTTTCAACCGGTCCTGCGCAAGCTGCCACGGTACGAACGCGGCCGGACAGGACGGTGTCGCACCGCCCCTGGTCCACAAGATCTACGAGCCCGGCCATCACGGGGATGCGTCTTTCCTGATCGCAGCCAGAAACGGCGTGCGTGCGCATCACTGGCCGTTCGGCAACATGCCTCCCGTTGAGGGCACTACCGACACGGAGATCGAAAAAATCACCGTCTACGTGCGGGAACTCCAACGCGCCAACGGCATCCACTGATTGGATTCGGGGGCTGGAAGAATCGTCCGCGACTGCCGCAGGAAGCGCGTCAACCGGCGTCCGACAGGCAGGTGCTGATCGAGGTCGCCATGTTCCCGATCAGCTGAAAATAGAGCTCCGGCCCGTCATCGAGCCCGGCACCCAGTGGATCGATGGTTCCTGCCCTGGCGCCGGTGCCCTCGATCACCGTCGACACAAGCTTCGGCTCGAACTGCGGTTCGGCAAACACGCAAGCCGCACCGAGCTCTTCTACCCGCTCGCGGATCTCGGTGATCCGCTCGGCCCCCGGCATGACTTCCGGAGACACGGTGATCGAGCCTGAAGCGGTGATGCCGAAGCGGTTTTCGAAATACTGGTAGCCGTCATGGAAGACGATGAAGCTTCTGTCCTTTACCGGCTCGAGTTCGGCGGAAACCTCGGCGATCAACGTCTCGATCCTGGTCGTGACGGCTTCGGCATTGGCCTTGTACTTCGCGGCATTGGCGGGATCGGCCTCGACAAGCGCTTCCTCGATTTCATGGACCATCACCCTGGCGTTCACCGGATCAAGCCAGACATGCGCGTCGAACGCTCCGTGATCATGATCGTGGTCGGCCACGCCCGTTTCTTCATGCGCATGGTCGTGTCCAGCTTCGGCTTCGTGAGCATGGTGACCTTCCGCCTCGGCTGCCGTTTCATGGGCGTGATCATCATGACCGGCGTCATCACCGTGGTCATGCTTGTCGAAGGCGCCGCCTTCGCGGAAGCCGAGCGTGACCAGGCCATGGGCGTCGATCAGTTCGACCGATGAGGCATTGGCGCCAATCGTCTCCAGCGGCTTTCCCAGGAAGGCTTCGAGTTCATGGCCGATCCAGAAGACCACATCAGCCTGTTCCAGCATCCGGGCCTGCGACGGCCTGAGAGCATAGGTGTGCGGCGACCCTGCACCTTCGATGATCAGCCCCGGTTCACCGACGCCTTCCATCACCGCTGCAACCAGTGAATGGACCGGCTTGATGGACGCCACCACATTGACATCGGCGCTGGCGGAGGTGGCAGAGGAGACGATGAGCGTGGAAGCGAGGAGCAGACCCCTGAGGCGGTTCATGAAAATCTCCATTGCAGAGCGGATGTGACGTTATCTCATAACAGGATTGCGTAACGATATAACGTGTGCGATAAGACTGCGCAACCCCCTCGTCACGATCAGCAGGACGCCGTTCGGATCAATCATGCCGCACAAACCGGACCCCCTTGCCACACTCGACAATGCCGGCATTCATCGTGCCGGCCGCTGGCTTGTGCGCGGCGTAAACCTTGCGATAGAGCCCGGAGAAATCGTGACCCTGATCGGGCCCAACGGATCGGGAAAGTCGACGACGGCGAAGATGGCGCTCGGGATCCTCAAGCCGGACGAGGGCGCTGTTCAGCGCCGCTCCGATCTGAAGGTGTCCTATGTGCCCCAGAAGCTGGCGGTCGACTGGACACTGCCGCTCACGGTTCACCGTTTCATGCGACTGACCGGCCATGTCAGCGTTGAAGAGGCCCATCTGGCCATGGCGTCCACCGGCGTCACACATCTGGCAAACGCGGAAGTGCGCACCCTCTCCGGCGGCGAGTTCCAGCGGGTGATGCTGGCGCGTGCGGTTGCCCGAAAGCCCAATCTCCTGGTGCTCGACGAACCTGTCCAGGGCGTCGATTTTACCGGCGAGATCGCACTCTACGACCTGATCAAGCGAATCCGGGACGAGATGCGGTGCGGCATCCTGCTGATTTCCCATGACCTTCATGTCGTCATGGCCGCG
This sequence comes from Hoeflea sp., assembly GCA_965233445.1. Taxonomy (GTDB): domain Bacteria; phylum Pseudomonadota; class Alphaproteobacteria; order Rhizobiales; family Rhizobiaceae; genus Hoeflea. The sequence continues at coordinate 669,018 of OZ247491.1, read as the reverse complement.
ACGGACCGGGTCATCTGCCTCAATGGACACGTCTGTTGTTCGGGCTCGCCGACCGCGGTTGCCTCGAGCGCCGAATACAAGGCGCTGTTCGGCGCCCGGGCCACATCCACGCTGGCGGTCTATGAGCATCATCACGACCACACCCATCTGCCCGACGGACGCGTCCGGCACGGCGACGGCACGATCACCGATCATTGCCACCCCGATGACGGCCATCACCACGACCACTCCAGCGAGGGCCGGTCCGATGCTTGACGACTTTTTCACCCGCGCCATCCTCGCCGGCATCGGCGTGGCTCTGGTGGCAGGGCCACTCGGCTGTTTCATCGTCTGGCGCAGGCTCGCCTATTTCGGCGACACGCTTTCACACGCCGCGCTGCTCGGCGTGGCGCTGGCCTTTCTTTTCGAGATCAACATCACGCTCGCCGTGTTCGGCGTTTCGGCCTGCGTATCCATCGCACTGCTGCTCCTGCAGAGGCAGGGGACGCTCTCATCGGACGCGCTTCTGGGCTTGCTGTCCCATTCCGCGCTTGCGCTCGGCCTTGTCGCGCTCGCCTTCATGACCTGGATCCGCATGGACCTGATGGGCTTCCTGTTCGGCGACATCCTCGCGGTCTCCAGGATCGACATCGCCATTATCTGGATCGGCGGCGCGGTGGTGATCGCCGCCCTTGCCGTGATCTGGCGACCCCTGTTTGCGGCCACCGTCAACCGGGAGCTCGCCGAAGCCGAAGGCATGAATCCCGAGCGGGTCAACATCATCTTCATGCTGCTGATGGCGGCCGTCATTGCCATTTCCATGAAAATCGTGGGCGTGCTTCTGATCACGGCAATGCTGATCATTCCAGCGGCCACCGCGCGCCGGTTTTCATCCGGTCCCGAGCAGATGGCGCTGATGGCGGCGATCATCGGTGCCGCGGCGGTGGTCGGCGGCCTGTTCGGATCACTCGAATGGGACACGCCCGCCGGCCCGAGCATCGTGGTGGCGGCGCTGTGCCTGTTCATCCTGTCGCTTTTTCCCGTGTTTTCGCGCAGGTCACCCAACACCATCGACACGGCAGAACGCCCAGGCGAGCCGCAGAAAGGAACCCGGCCATGAATGAGCATGTTCACGGAGCAGTGGACCTGACCAAGAACCAGTCCCTGGTGATGGACGCCCTGACACGCTCGAAAGAGCCCCTTAGCGCCTACACGATCCTCGATCAGTTGCGCGACAACGGGTTTCGTGCGCCTCTCCAGGTCTATCGCGCGCTCGACAAGCTGGTCGAGTTCGGCCTGGTGCACCGGCTCGAAAGCCTCAACGCCTTCGTCGCCTGCCGGCATCCGGGTTGCGACGGCGACGAGACGATTGCCTTCATGATCTGCGAGCGGTGCGGTCAGGTAAACGAAATCACCGACGACGCCCTTGCCACGCGTCTGAAGCTCTTGGCGGAGGACGCCAGTTTCGCACTCAAGAAGACAACCATCGAACTGCGCGGCATCTGCCGCCTATGCCAGGCGGCGTGAAGCGACAGGCCTGCCCGGCTTGTTTCAAGCGTTGCTGCTCACATGGTTTCCGGCCTGATCCGGATCATCCGATGAAATCGATATGTCTTGCAGGACCGATCGCTCTCCACGCATAGTGACGACATGGACGACGAACCCAGCACTGCGCCCGACAAGCCGAGTTTGAGATGTGTTTTACCAACGATATTGGCAGGAGGGTTCCATGATCCGCGCGATCGGTGTGCATGCTGCTGCAGCCCTGGCGCTCTGCGCTGCGACCGCCGCCCCATCAACAGCCGGTTCGGAGGAAATCATCGTGTTTGCCGCCGCCAGCCTGACCAATGCGCTGTCGGAGATCGAAGACAGGTTTGAGGCTGCCACCGGCCATGACCTGATCGTTTCGCTCGCCGGATCCTCAGTGCTGGCCCGTCAGATCCAGCAGGGCGCGCCCGCCGATATCTTCATTTCGGCCAATCCGGACTGGATGGACACGCTGGAACGGGACGGTCTGATCGAGGACGGAACGCGCTTCGATCTGGTTGAGAATTCGATCGTGCTGATTGCCAGCGGGACGGACGCAAGCCCCCTCGACATCAATTCCGGACTTGATCTCAAGGCTCTGCTCGGCGAGGGCCGTCTTGCCATGGCGCTGGTCGATTCAGTCCCCGCCGGCATCTATGGCAAGGCATCTCTCGAAAGCCTCGGGCTGTGGGACGATGTCCAGGCGCACGTCGCACAGGCCGACAATGTGCGCGCTGCACTGGCCTTTGTCGCCACCGGGGAAGCGCCCTACGGGGTCGTCTATGCAACGGATGCCGTCGCGGAGGATAATGTCAGCGTCGTCGGAACCTTTCCCGCCGATACCCACCCGCCCATCGTCTACCCGGCCGCCGACGTGGCAAACCGCTACTTCCCTGCAGAAACGGAGTTTCTGGATTATCTGCGGGGACCGGAAGCACGGGCCGCCTTCGAGCGTCAGGGCTTCGTCTTTACCGCACGGCAAGACTGATGGACTGGCTTGGCCCTGAGGAATGGAAGGCCGTCGCGCTGTCGCTGAAGGTTTCCTTCTGGGCCACCTTGTTCAGCCTGCCGCTTGGGGTTTTCGTCGCCTATGCGCTTGCGCGGTGGACATTTCCGGGAAAGCAGATCCTCAACGGTCTGGTTCATCTGCCGCTGATCCTGCCGCCGGTGGTCACCGGCTATCTGCTGTTGCTCGGGTTCGGCACGCGGGGGCCGGTCGGCGGGGTGCTCGCCGAGTTCGGCATTGTCTTCGCGTTCAGGTGGACCGGCGCGGCGCTCGCCGCAGCCATCATGGCCTTTCCGCTGATGGTCAGGGCCATCAGGCTGTCCATCGACGCCATCGATCCGAAGCTCGAACAGGCAAGTTCAACCCTCGGCGCGTCGCCAATGTGGGTCTTCGCAACGGTCACCTTGCCGATGGCGCTTCCGGGAATCATCGCCGGAGCGATCCTCGCCTTTGCGAAGGCCATGGGCGAATTCGGCGCCACGATCACCTTCGTCTCCAACATCCCCGGACAGACGCGCACAATCCCCTCCGCGATCTATGCTTTCCTGCAGGTGCCCGGCGGGGAGGCATCGGCCATGAAACTGGTCATGGTCTCGGTGATCGTCGCGATGGGAGCGCTCCTGCTGTCCGAGGTGATCGGAAGGCGTGTGGCCGCACGTGTGGGAGGGCGATGATGCTTGGAGTCGACATCAAACACGGCTTCGGGGGCTTTTCGCTTGATGCGGACTTTACCGCTCCATCCGGCATCACGGCGCTGTTCGGCCGCTCGGGATCCGGCAAGACCACCATCATCAATGCCGTTGCGGGTCTGCTGACGCCCGATGAAGGACGGATCGTCTCGCAGAAAACCGTGATGCTCGATACGTCCCGCGCCATCAACCTGAGACCGCACCGGCGCCGTATCGGATACATCTTTCAGGAAGGACGCCTGTTTCCGCATCTGAGCGTCCGCCAGAATCTTGGCTATGGCGCCTGGTTCGCGCCAAGGGCCGCAGCGCGCGAAGACATGGGCCGGATCGTCGAGATGCTGGCGATCGGCGACCTGCTCGCCCGGCGTCCCGGTGCGCTGTCAGGCGGAGAGAAACAGCGCGTCGCCATTGGCCGGGCGCTCTTGTCGGCGCCGGAACTTGTTCTGGCAGATGAACCGCTTGCGGCACTCGACGAGGAACGCAAGGCCGAGATCCTGCCCTACTTCGAAAGACTGCGCGACGAGATCTCGGTGCCGATCCTCTATGTCAGCCATTCCGCGTCCGAAGTGGCCCGGCTGGCCACCACCGTCGTGGCACTTGAGGCCGGACGGGTGGTCGCCCAGGGCACGGCGGCGGAAGTCCTGGGAGATCCGGCGATCCTGCCTGCGGGCGCGCGCGAGGCGGGAGCGGTGCTGACCGCCCATGTGAAGGCACATCATTCCGACGGACTGAGCGAACTGGAGGCTGGCGGGATCTCGCTGTTCCTGCCCACGGTTCGCGCCGCACCCGGGAGCAGGCTTCGGATACGGATCGCCGCCCATGACGTGATGCTGTCACGGGAACGGCCCGCAGGCCTTTCCGCGCTCAACATCCTGCCGGGCACCGTGCACTCCGTCAGGCCGGGGGACGGCCCCGGCGTGCTGGTTGCCCTCGATACGCCGGCAGGGCGGGTGCTGGCACGGATCACCCGGCGCTCTGCGCAAGCGCTCGACCTTACAAGCGGCGTGACCGCCCACGCCATCGTCAAGACCGTTTCGGTCGCCGCGTCGGATGTCGGCGCAGCGGCTGCAGGGTAAGACCGCCGCCACAGCGCCCACAGGACTTAGATGAGACCGGACTTCGCAAGATCGCTCATCAGCGCCCGTGTGCCATAGGTCCAGGGCGCGCATTCCGTCGAAAGCCGGACGGTGTTGACCAGCGCCCCGAGCGAAGGGGTCGAAATGGTGACCACGTCGCCCAGCTTGTGGGTAAAGCCCTTGCCGGCGCCATCGCGATCCTGAACCGGAGCAAACATGGTGCCGAGATAGAGCACCAGCCCATCGGGATATTGATGATGATCGCCGATGGCCGCCGCGACGAGGGATTCGGGTGTGCGCGAAATCTGGCTCATCGACGAATTGCCGGTCATGACGAAGCCGTCCTCGCCTCTGACTTCCAGCGCCACCTCCATCTCGCTGACCGACCCGATCGAGAAGTCCCCGTCAAACAGGCGGATGAAGGGTCCAAGTGCTGCGGACGCATTGTTGTCCTTGGCCTTGCCGAGAAGCAGCGCAGAACGTCCCTCGACATCGCGCAGGTTGACGTCGTTGCCCAGCGTGGCCCCGAGAATGGATCCGTTCGATGAAACGACCAGGGCCACCTCCGGCTCCGGGTTGTTCCAGGTCGAAACCGGGTGCAGGCCGACCTCGGCGCCGTGACCGACGCTCCCCATCGGCTGGCATTTCGTGAAGATTTCCGCATCCGGCCCGATCCCGACCTCCAGATACTGGCTCCAGACGCCTTTCTCGATAAGCTTGGCCTTGACCGCCATGGCGGCATCGGAACCCGGCACAAGTTGCGAGAGATCGTCACCGATCAGGTCGAGCATCTCGCCGCGCAACCGGTCGGCCTGGCTGGGGTCACCCTTGGCCTGCTCCTCGATGACGCGTTCGAGCAGGCTGACGACAAAGGTGACACCGGATGCTTTGACCGCCTGAAGGTCGACCGGGGACAGCAGCCTGACACCTTCCGCCCTGCCTTCGATCAGCGCATCGAGATCGGCCAGCGGCTCGCCCGGCGCGGATTTCACATAGCCTGCGGGATCCGCCAACTCGCAGATGTCGCGAACGGTCGGCGCGGCCCTTGCCGTGATATCGAATGCCTTTCCCTCGCGCAGCGTGATGATGCGGGGATGGCCGCCCGTCGACAGCCGCACCCGACCGAGATAAACGCCCTCTTCAAAATCGCTCATTCCAATCCTCCAATTCCTCTTGAATTTCCCGAGTGAGGCACTGCCGCTTCATGCGGGCAGACGGCCTCCAAGTTCGTCGTCAATATGAATACGAATGATCTCGTCAAACGAGGTTTCTGCCCTGAACCCGAGCGAGAGAGCCCGTGAGGCGTCGAAATCCCGCGCCCACCCGCTGACGATCTCGGTGATCATCGGATCGGGCTCATGACGGATCAGGCTGACAGCCTTTTCGCCTGCAACGCGCCTGAGCGCCTCGATCTGCTCGGCGACGGTGGCCGAGAGCCCGGGCATGTTGAGATTGCGCCGTGCGCCGAACGCGCCAGTATCCATCTCCGCGGCATGGAGCAGAAAGCCAACCGCAGCCCTGGGGCTCGCATGCCAGTGGCGGACATCGGCCTGCACCGGCAAGACGGCCTCCTGTCCGACAAGCGGCTCGCGCAGGATCGACGAGAAGAAACCCGACGCCGCCTTGTTGGGCTTTCCAGGGCGAATGCAGATGGTGGGGAGACGGATGCCCACACCATCGAGAAATCCGCGACGCGAATAGTCCGAAAGCAGCAATTCGCCGATTGCCTTCTGGGTGCCATAGCTTGTTCGCGGCGTCTGGAAGAACTCATCGCCGATCTTGTCCGGAAACGGCGCGCCGAACACGGCGATCGAGGACGTGAACACGAAGCGCGGGCAATAGGGTTCTTGCGCGCTCGCATGCCGGATCGCCTCGAACAGATACCTGGTGCCGTCGAGATTGATCGCGTACCCCTTCTCGAAATCGAGTTCGGCTTCGCCTGAAACGATGGCAGCCAGATGAAAGATCACATCCGGCCGGTTTTCGATCAGCGCCGAAGCGACCGCAGGATCTGAAATGTCCACGGCCGTCGCGGCCACCTCGATCCCGGCAGCGTCCGGAGCTTCGGGCGCGATCACGTCGACGAGGTCGAGCCGGGTGATCTCGCGCGCTGAAAGAGTGCCGGTTTGCAAAAGGGCTGTTGTCAGTTTGCGGCCGACCATGCCTGCCGCGCCGATGATCATGACTTTCATTTCAATGTCCCGTCCTGAGTGTGTTTGCAGTGTGGCGGTCGGTGCTTTGACGCGCCTTGAGTTCGGTGCCCAGGTCTCTCACCGGGCGTTCGGGTCGCTCGCCCTTCGAGGCGGCGATTACCATCTCGACGGCCTGATGGCCCATGTCATGGCGGAAAGTCCGGACCGAAGAGAGCGAGGGCGTGCTGTGAGCCGAGAACTCGAGATCATTGTATCCCATGATCCCGAACTGGCCGGGTATCCTTATTCCGCGGCGCTGGCATTCAAACAGCGCGCCAAGCGCCATGTCGTCATTGTTGCAGAAGACAGCATCGGCTTCCGGTGCCAGTGCAAGAAAATCCGACAGCATGCGGCTGCCGAGCATGACCGAGGTCGGGTGCGGGCTGGTGAGAACAAGAGAGGGATCGAAAAGACCGGCCTCCTGCAGCGCATGTGAGTAACCTTCAAGGCGGCGCTGCGCACGCGGATCCATCCGCGCCCCGATGAAGCCGATGCGCCTGTACCCGTTTTCGATCAGGTGGCGTGCCGCCATGCGGCCGCCCTGGCGGTGATCGAATCCCACCATCATGTCGATGGGATCCGCGCCGATATCCATGATCTGGACAACCGGGCAGCCGAGGCTTTCGAGAATCGACCGCGCCACCGATGTCTGATCGATACCCGAAACGATCAACCCGGCAGGACGCTGCGCGGCAAAGACGCGCAGCAATTCCTCTTCCTTGCGACTGTTGTAGCGCGTGTTGGCAAGCTGCACCTCGAAGGGTGTGTCCTCCACCGCGTCATAAACCCCGCGCAGGACATCGGAGAAGACGAGATTGGTGATCGAGGGGATGATCACCCCGATGATCGAGGTGGAGGACGACGCGAGTGCGCGCGCTGCCTGGTTGGGGGCATAGCCAAGCGTTTCGACCGCCTCCTGTATGCGGGCGCGGACCTTGTCGGAGACGATGTCCGGCGTCCGCAGCGCCCGGGACGCAGTGATAGCGCTAACACCAGCATGAGCGGCGACATCCTTGAGTGTTACTACCCTGAATTTATTTTCTTTATTCGCCAAGTTCAACTCCGGCTCGACTTGCCGCGGCCGTGGATTCTGTTGACAATGACATACGCTATCATTTATCTCCTTGTCCAGATCGAACAGCCCTCAGAGGCGTCACCGTGAACCAGCCCAGGCGTCTGAAGCGCGCTGCAGTTCGCCTGGTGACCTTGAGGCAGACGGGCTGGCGGCAGGGAGTTTTGCGAAAGCCGGACGCGCATTGGCGCACCTTGCCTGTCCGGCCGACCCTTGGAGGACAACGCGTGAGCATGGCCAGCACGACCGCCCCAGCGGCCGCCACGACGTCGGCGCGGACGGGAATCGTCGTGATGCTTGTGGGCATGGCGCTGTTTTCGCTCAACGACGCCCTGGGAAAGTGGCTGGTCGCAACCTATTCGGTGGGTCAGGTGCTGCTGATACGTTCGGCGGTGGCGCTCATCATCCTGATGCCGTTTCTGTGGAAGACGGGCGCAGCTTCCATCGCAAAGCCCGAGCGCCCCTGGCTTCAGTTGGCGCGCGTGGTTTTTTCCACGGTGGAAGTCTTCTGTTTCTATTGGGCGGTCGTCTATCTGCCGCTCGCCGATGTCATGACCTTCTGGCTGGCCGCGCCAATCTATGTGGCTGCGCTTTCGCCCTTTCTTCTCGGGGAGAAGGTCGGCCCCGTTCGCTGGATGGCAACCTTTGCAGGCTTTATCGGTGTCATTGTCGCGCTCCGACCTTCCGGAGAGGTGGAGCCGATCGCCCTGGTACTGGCAATCTTCGGCACCTTTGCCTTCGCGCTGATGGTCATTACCGGCCGCACCCTGCGCGGAACGCCCGACAAGACGCTGGTGTTCTTCCAGCTGCTGGGTGCGCTGGTGGCCGGCCTCGCCGTCGCGCCGTTCGGTTGGGTCGCTCCCTCGGGAGCCGATCTGGTTCTTCTGGGCGCACTCGGGGTCGTGGCAATGGTCGCACATATCTGCGTCAACCGTGCCGTCAAACTGGCCGACGCCGCCATCGTCGCGCCCTTCCAATATACACTCCTGCCCTGGGCCGTTGTCCTGGGCTGGCTGTTCTTCGATGACCTTCCGCGGCCGCTGATGCTTGCCGGTGCGGCAATCATCGTTGTTTCTGGACTCATCATCTATGTTCGCGACACCCGGGCCAAACGTGCTGCAACCGCAGCCGGCTCGCCCAATGGATTTGGAGAAAACACATGAAAAAACTGCGGTCACGCGCCTGGTTCGACAATCCGTCCAATCCCGACATGACGGCGCTCTATCTGGAGCGCTACATGAATTACGGATTGACCCGTGAAGAGCTGCAATCGGACAAGCCGATCATCGGGATTGCCCAGACCGGATCGGATCTCTCGCCTTGCAACCGGCACCACATCATTCTGGCCGAACGGGTTCGTGAAGGCATCCGCGAAGCCGGCGGCATTGCTTTCGAGTTTCCGGTTCATCCGATCCAGGAAACCGGCAAGCGCCCGACCGCGGGACTCGACCGCAACCTTGCCTATCTGGGCCTTGTCGAAGTGCTCTACGGCTATCCGCTCGATGGTGTTGTACTCACGATCGGTTGCGACAAGACCACGCCTGCCATGCTGATGGGCGCTGCGACCGTCAACATTCCGGCAATCGCCCTTTCGGTCGGTCCGATGCTCAACGGCTGGCACAAGGGTGAGCGCACCGGCTCCGGCACCATCGTCTGGAAGGCGCGCGAGATGATGGCCGCGGGCGAAATCGGCTATGAGGAGTTTATCGAACTCGTGGCCAGCTCGGCTCCTTCCGTGGGCTATTGCAACACCATGGGCACGGCCACCACGATGAACTCGCTCGCGGAGGCGCTGGGCATGCAGCTGCCGGGTTCGGCGGCGATCCCGGCTCCCCACAAGGACCGTGCAGCGACGGCCTGGCGCACCGGAAAGCGCATCGTCGAGATGGCGCTGGAAGACATCAAGCCGTCCGACATCATGACCAAGGACAGCTTCGTCAACGCCATCGTCGTCAACTCCGCAATCGGCGGCTCGACCAATGCGCCGATCCACATCAATGCGATCGCGCGGCACATGGGTGTCGATCTGAGCATCGAGGAATGGCAGACCCATGGCCGCGACGTACCCCTGCTGGTCAACCTCCAGCCGGCCGGTGAATATCTGGGCGAAGACTATCATCGGGCTGGCGGTGTGCCCGGGGTCGTCAACGAACTGATGAAGCACGGCCTCATCCGCGAGAATGCGATGACTGCAAACGGCAAGACCATCGGCGAGAACTGCCGCGAGACTCCGATTCTGGACCACGATGTCATTCTCCCCTTCGACAAGCCGATGCGCGAGAAGGCCGGGTTCCTGGTGCTCAAGGGCAACCTGTTCGACAGCGCGATCATGAAGACCTCGGTCATTTCAGCCGAATTCCGCAATCGCTATCTCGACAATCCCGACGATCCGAATGCGTTCGAGGGCAAAGCCGTCGTGTTTGACGGACCCGAGGACTATCACGACCGCATCGACGACCCGGCGCTCGAGATTGACGAGACGACGCTTCTGTTCATGCGCGGCGCCGGGCCGATCGGTTATCCGGGGGCGGCCGAGGTCGTGAACATGCGGGCTCCGGATTATCTCATCAAGCGCGGCATCCATGCCCTGCCCTGCATCGGCGACGGCCGTCAGTCGGGCACATCGGGTTCGCCTTCGGTGCTCAACGCATCGCCGGAGGCGGCTGCCGGCGGCGGTCTTGCACTGCTTCAGACCGGTGACCGCGTGCGGATCGACCTCAATGCCTGCACAGCCGACATTCTCATCGATGATGAGGAACTGGCGCGGCGAAGGGCCGAGTTCGAAGCCAATGGCGGATACCCGTTCCCCGACCACCAGACGCCATGGCAGGAAATCCAGCGCGCCATCGTCGACCAGCTGGGTGACGGCGCGGTTCTCAAGCCGGCTGTCAATTATCAGCGCATTGCGCAGACCAAGGGCGTGCCCCGCGACAATCACTGATCCCCACAGGAGAACGGGCGGCTGGACAATGCATCCGGCCGCCCGAACTCAGGGAAACAAGCTCACAGGGCATGCCGCCGCAAACCGGCCGTTGCGGCCAGTGGCTTGGGCTGTGGCTGCCGGTCTTACCGGCAACCGCGGGTGTTCACGTGAAGGGCATAGACCGACCGCGACGCCGTGATGAACAGGCGATTGCGCAAGCGCTCGCCAAAAGCGACATTGGCGACGGTCTGTGGAATGAGGATCTTGCCAAGCAGGGTGCCATCGGGTTCGAAACAATGGACCCCGTCTCCGGCGCTGCACCAGATGCGGCCCTCGCAATCCAGCCGGAAACCATCGGGAACGCCGGTATCGATGTCGGCGAACACGTCTCCGCCCGCCAGCCGGCCGTCGCCAGTAACATCAAAAACTCTGATGTGGTGCGGTGCCGACGAATCGTGGCTGAAGCCGGAATCGGCTACATAGAGCTTGCTTTGATCAGGCGAGAAGGCGAGCCCGTTGGGCTGGACGAAGTCATCAATGGCCAAGGTGACCTCGCCCGATCGGGGATCGATGCGATAGACGCCGCGGCACGATTGCTCGGGATCGCTCTTGTAACCCTCGTAATCGGAAATGATGCCGTAGGTCGGGTCGGTGAACCAGATCGAGCCGTCTTCATGAACCACGACATCGTTGGGGGAATTGAGCTTTCCACCACGGTAGCTGTCCGCGAGCACGGTCAGCGTGCCGTCCGTCTCGGTGCGCACCACCCGCCGGGTCCCATGTTGGCAGGAGACCAGACGTCCCTGGTTGTCGCGCGTGCTGCCGTTGGTGAAGTCCGAGGGCTGGCGGAAAACCGACACGCCGGTCTGCGGCGACCAGCGCATCATCCTGTTGTTCGGGATATCACTCCAGATCAGGTGACCCCAGTCCTCGCACCACACCGGTCCCTCCGCCCAGAGGCAATCGGAGCACAGTTCCTCGAGAAAGGCATTGAGAATCAACAGGTCGGAGAACCTGTCGTCGCGAATGTCGTAGAGATTGTTCTGTCGCATGAGATTGGCCTTCAGAGCTAGAGCCGCAGTGTCCGGCTGCTTGCCGCGATAATGACGCCGATGATGATGATGCCGGTCATGATCATCCGGAATCCTGCGTCGAAGCCGTAGGTGTTGAGCATCGAAACCACCAGGAACATGAACAGCGAAGCGCCCCAGATTCCCGGCACATTGGAGTCACCGCCAGCCACCGACGTGCCGCCGATGACAACCACCGCAATCGACATCAGCAGGTATTCCTGACCCATGTTGAGCGCGGCACCGCCCGAGAAGCTGGCGAGAAAATAGCCGCAGATTGCTGCCAGCACCGCGCACAGGACATAGGTGGCGCAGCGCACGCCGTCGACCGGGACACCGGCAAGCCGCGCTGCCCGCATGTTCTGACCGATGGCCACCACCCATCGCCCGAACACGCTTTTCTCCAGGAGGACATACCCGAGCACGGAGACGACGAGTGCGACCCAGGCAAGGTTCGGGACGCCGAGCGTGTAGCCGACGGCGAAGTCGGAAAGCGGCTGGGGCGGACGGATGCGCAGCCCCCGGTTTGTCCAGATCGCCGCCGACTGGACAATGAAGCTCATCGCGAGTGTTGCGATGATCGGAGGAATTCGCAGCAGCTTGATCAGGGTGAAGTTGGAAAGTCCGACGCCAATCCCGATGGCGATGGCGATCAGGAAACCCGGAATGATGAGGCTTGCGTCGCCACCGACGACCTTGAGCACAATTGTGCCGGAGAGCGTCATGGTGGCGGGTATCGACAGATCGATATTGCCGGGCCCGAGCGTGATGACGAACATCTGCCCAAGGCCGACAATGATCGAGAAGGACGCAAAGGTGAAGGCAACCTGCGTGAGTTCGACGAGGCTCGATCCGCCGGTGAACATGATGGTGATGAACCAGACCACCGATGCGGCGACGAAGGACCAGACCCAGCGGGTGCGCAGGAGCGTGTTGAAGCCCAAGGTCATGCGCGCTTCTCCTTGCGTTCCCGGCGATTGAGGATCAGCCTGATGGCAAGAACGATGATGAGAATCGCGCCTTGAGCGCCGATCTGCCAGTCCGGCGAGATCCGCAGGAAGGACAGGAACGAGGCGGCGAGCGTCAATGTCAGCGCGCCGATGACCGCGCCCACGGGCGAAACCCGCCCGCCGACAAATTCGCCACCACCGAGAATGACGCCAGCAATGGAAAGAAGCGTGTAGCGCAGCGCAATGTTGGCATCGGCTGCGGTGGTCAGACCCACGAGCACGATCCCGGCCATGACCGCAAAAAGGCCGGCCAGCGCGTAGGTCATCGCCCGGATTCCAATGATCGACCAGCCCGAACGCTCCACCGAGCGGCTGTTTCCGCCGAGCCCGCGCATGACCACCCCGAAGGACGACCGCATGACGATGAGATGGGCCACAGCCGCGATGATGACCGAGGCGATGATGGCCATCGGGACCATCGGCGGTCGCGACGTCATGATCGCCCGGATCCATTCCGGCGCAGCGCCGCCGGGTGACGGCAGGATCAGCACGGCAAAGCCCGACCAGACGAAGCTCATCCCGAGTGTGACCACGATTGCAGGCAGGTTCCGCAGGTAGATCACGACACCGATCAGCGCGTAGACGCCGATCGCAGCCGCCAGGATGAGAATGCCGATCAGCGGGGTCTGCTCGAGGAACGTCGCCGCAACACAGGCCGAGAAGCTGACAAAGGCACCCATGGAAAGATCGAGGTCGTTGACCGCGAGAATGAACATCTGGGCGATCGTCGCCAGTGCGATCGGCACCGCGAGATTGAACATCAGGTTCAGTCCCATGTAGCTCATTGTGCGCGGCTGCAGATAGAACACCGCGCACAGCAGCGCGACAAGCGACAGCGCCGGCACGAGAATTCGCAGATTGTCGTTGGACAGGAGGGTCTTCACGATGTGCGCTCCCCAAAGGATGCGACCAGGATGTTCTCTTCGGTCACGGCGTCCCCGGTCAGTTCCCTGACAATGGCGCCTTCGCGAAACACGTAGACGCGGTCGCACACTCGGACCTCATCCATTTCGGTCGAGTACCAGATGAAGGTCCGCCCGGCGTCGGCTTCGTCCCTGAGCATCAGGTAGACATCCTGCTTGGTGCCGATGTCGACGCCCCGCATCGGATCGTCCATCAGCACGATGGGCGCAGACGTGCCGAGCGCACGCGCAAAGAGCGCCTTCTGCTGATTGCCGCCCGAAAGCGAGAGGATCGGATTGTCGAGATTCTTCGTGCGGATGCCGATCTTCTCGTGCCAGCCGTCGGCGAAGGCAGCCTCGCGTGAGGGATCGGTGAGACCGAAGCGCCGCCACTCCGAGAGTACCGCGATGGTCATGTTGCGCAGAATGCTCCAGAGCGGGAAGACGCCGTCGCTCATGCGGTCACCGGCCACGAAGGCTGCCTGCGGATCGCGCCGGGATTTCCAGTCGCCGGAAACGGACATGTACAGATCGACGAGCAACTGGGTCTGGCCGTGACCGCTGAGGCCCGCAAGGCCGACGAGCTCGCCCTTGTAGGCCTTGAACTCGACCGCATCCCGGCTGCGCGGAAAGGCTGCGACCGGTTTCTCTCCCTTTGCCCGTGCGACGCTGGCGCGGCGCTCGGAACTGGCCGCTGCCACGCTGCCCATCGCCTGCACGAGGCTGTTGACCGTGAATTCGCCTGATGGCCTGTCGCTGACGACCTGGCCGTCCCGCATCACCACGATGCGGCTGGCGGCGTCGAGAATCTCTCCAAGAATGTGCGAAATGAAGATCACTGCGCCGCCGGCGCTGGTGAAGGACTTCACATAGGCAATGAGCTGTTCGGCGCGCGAGGCATCGAGCGACGAGGTCGGCTCGTCCAGGATGACGAGCGACGTCGTTGAATTGTCGCTGGAGAAAGCAATGGCAATCTCGACCATCTGGCGCTGGGCGATCGTCAGATCGCCGACCGCGCGGCGGCAGTCGATGCCGTGGCCGGGGAAAATCACGTCGAGCAGTTCGGAAACGACCTTGCGCGCCCGGGACCGCCAGCCAAACCCCTTCATGCCGGCATGGGCGACACGGACATTCTCGACAACCGAAAGATTGGGGCACATCGAAAGCTCCTGGAACACGCACCGGATCCCGTGCGCGCGCGCCACCCGGATCGAATAGCTGTCCACCGGCTGTCCACCGGAGAGGGAAATCTGTCCCTCATCAAGGCTCAGCCCACCATTGACGATGTTGACGAGGGTCGACTTGCCGGCACCGTTGTGACCAACCAGGCCGATGCACTCGCCCGGGGTGACGGTAAAATCCACTCCATCGAGCGCCTTGACGGCCCCGAACCCCTTTCTTGCGCCGGCTATTGCAATTACCGGCTCACCGGACTTCTTGACGTCCATTTTCACCTATGCCCGCCCACGAGAGTGCCTGCATCCGTCTGCTGCCAGAATAAAGAACGGCGCCATGCGCAAAGACAAGGCGCCGCTCTTCCCCGGGAGTGTTACATGGCTTCGGAGATGACCGCCTGAGCATCCTCGAGCGAGTACTCGACATTGGCCACGCCACCCTGCGGCGTGGTTTCAAGTGCCTCTTCAAGGCCGTCCTGATTGATTTCCAGGAACGGAACCACGAGGTCCTTCGGAACTTCCTTGCCGTCCAGAACCTGCTGGGCAACCCAGAATGCAAGGGTGGAAACGCCCGGGGCGATCGAAACCGACATGGTTTCGTATCCCCCCGCATCCTTGCGCTCCTTCCACCAGGCAAGCTCGTCCTGGCGGTTGCCCATCACGATGATCGGCATGTCGCGCCCGGCAGCGGCAATTGCCTGAGCAGCGCCGTATCCGTCGCCACCCTGGGTGACGACGCCGACGATCTCGGGCAGGCTCGGAAGCACGCCGGCAACAGCGCGCTGCGCCACGTCCTGGGCCCAGTCGCCATGAACCGAACCGACGATTTCGAACTGCGGGTACTCCTCGACACCCTTGTGGATCCCGGCTGAAATCTCGTCGTCGACGAAGACGCCGGCAAGCCCGCGGATTTCGAGCAGGTTGCCGCCATCCGGCAGACGGCCGGAGAGATACTCGACCTGCACCCGGCCCATCTCCTGGAAGTCGACCGCGATGCGCCACGCGCAGGGCTCGGTGACGATGCCGTCGAACGAGACCACGACGACGCCCGCGTCGCAGGCCTCACGGACAGCGCCGTTGAGAGCGGTCGGCGATGCGGCATTGATGACGATTGCATCATAGCCCTGAAGGATCAGGTTCTGGATCTGTGCGGCCTGCTCGGTCGCCTGGTTTTCGGCGGTCGTGAAAGCATCGGCTGCAGCGACGACGCCGTCTTCGACAGCCTTGCCCGTCACGGTCTCCCAGCTGGTGAGCATGGCCTGACGCCAGGAATTTCCGGCATAATTGTTGGAAAGCGCAATGCGCTTGTCGGATGTGTCGGCGTTTGCCGCCATCGGCATGGCAACAGCAACAACTGCAGCCGATGCCATGAGCATCTTAAGAATGTTCATGTTCCTCTCCCTTTGCGGCCGCCACCTCCTGGCAACCAGAGACCTTTCACACCTTTTCGGTGCAAGATCGACGATGACATTATCGCCCACTCAAATCCCCAGATAGGTTCGTCGGCGCAGCGTGGGTGCGGAAACCTGCCATGAAGGTGCGGGATCACGCAACCGGCCAGCGGATCTTCGTTCGCAAAGCCGCGCCTTGAAGGCTATGATCAAGTTCGGGAGGATTTGAAACGATGCGGAGACGGATACGTCCGGCGGAGCTGCTCAAGCACTATGCCGGCATTTCGCGCCTTCTGGCCGGACAACTGGATTTCGCCTCGGCGATCAAGGCCGTTGCCGCTGAAATAGGCCAGTTTCTTCCCCACGACCATATCGACGCCTGTATCGTCATGATCGACGGCAAGTACCACACTGCCTACGAGACCGGGCTCGACACGGCCTGGGGCCGGCTCGACGCAGCACCCATCGAGCAAAGCCCGATCCGCAGCCTGTTGTGGGGGGAAACCCCGTTCATCCTGACCGACGATGCGAGCAAGGATGAGCGGTTCCATTTCGAGGGCGCCTTCGACAATCCGATTTTCGAGCAGATCCTGTGCAGCCGCCTGCACGTCCCGATGACGGTGCAGGGCGAGATCATCGGCGCGCTGAGCTGCTCGTCACACCAGCCAGGGCTCTACACTCTGGAAGACGTGACCAACGCCCAGGCCATCGCCGACCTGCTGGCGCCCTATTTCTTTTCGCTTCGCGCCGCGCAACTTGCCCAACGCTCGGCAATCGTGGAGGCCGAAGTGCGAGCCCGCGAAGAGGGCCTTCGGCAAGGCGCCCTCAACCTTACCGAAGCTCTTGAAAGGGAACGCCAACGGATCGGCATGGACCTGCACGACCAGACGCTTGCAGACCTGACGCGGCTGACCCGTCAGGTCGAAAGCCTTGCCGAGAAACGGGTGATCGAAGGCCAGAGCCTTGAACCGGTCTCGCGAAGCCTTCAACGCTGCATGCAGGAACTGCGCAGGATCATCGAGCATGCCACGCCGTCGGTGCTGCAGCTCTTCGGCTTCGCCTCTGCGGTCGAGACCCATATCGAGCGTGCCGTGATCGATTCGGGCTCAAAGATCACCTCAAGTCTTGTCGACGAGACCCAGGGCGCGGTCGACGCGCTTGAACCCACGGTGCGGATCGCTCTGTTCAGGATCGTCCAGGAGGCGATCAACAACGCGGTGCTGCACTCCCACTGCACGCTTGTCTCGGTGAAGCTGCGCGCGCATGAGGATGCCATCATGGCAAGGGTTGACGATGACGGCCGCGGCCTGGGCAGAAGCGGACCGAGAAGCAGCGGCGGGCTGGACAACATGGAAACGCGGGCACGGCTGATCGGCGCGGAACTCGAGGTCTGCGCACGGCGCGAGGGAACCGGTACATCGGTGATCGTCAGCGTGCCGCGCCCCGCAGGAGAAACCAACACGGGCATCCGGGAGGCTGCGCAATGAAGACACTGATCGTCGAGGACGATCCGCTGCACCGGGCCTATCTGCGCGACGCCATCGCCGGGTCGTTGCCGGAGTGCCAGGAGATCATCGAGGCTTCGGACGGGCTGGCCGGCGAGCAGATGGCGCGTGAGCACAATGCGCTGCACATCGTCATGGACCTGCAGATGAGCACCCGGACCGGCATCGAGGCTGCGCGCAGCATCTGGCGGGAACGGCCCGAGACCTGCATCCTGTTCTGGTCGAACTACGCCGACGAGGCCTATGTCCGGGGGGTCTCGCGGATCGTGCCGGAGGGCGCGGCCTACGGCTATGTTCTCAAGACGGCTTCCGACCAGCGGCTCAAGCTGGCGCTGAGGGGAATTTTCGTCGAAGGACAGTGCGTGATCGACCGCGAGGTCCGCGGTGTCCAGCAGAAGAGCTTCGGTCACCGGGCCGGGTTCACCGAGTCGGAATACGAGGTGCTCATCGACATCGCGCTCGGGCTGACCGATCGCGCGATCGCGAAACGGCGCTCCCTCTCGCTGCGCAGCGTCCAGAACCGTTTGCAGCAACTCTATGACAAGCTCGACATCTACAAGGCCGACGAGAACGGCGATGATGGCTCCACATTCAATCTGCGAACCCGAGCCATCTCCGTCGCACTTCTGAAGAAGCTGTTGAACGTCAACTCGCTTGAGCAGGCGGAAATCGAACTATCCGAATGGCGGTCGTCGGGAAAGGTCCGGCAGGTTCAGGACCCTTGAACGGCCGGCCGATGCGGCGGCCAAACGCCTTGGTCCCGAAGCCCGAGCCACGAGCCGCCGTCAGCGGGTGAATGCGAGCGGCACGGAGAAACTCCACCTTGATCGTCCCGCCGCATCCGGGATCGGCCGGAAGGGTGCCGCACGTCGCACGGCTTCGCCCGCAGCCTGGTCAAGCAACGCCGAACCGGAGCTACGCGCGATCCGGACACCGCCAACCGATCCGTTCCTGGAGACTGTGAATGAGACCACCACGGTTCCCTTGATGCCCTCCCGGCGCGCCTCGCGCGGATAACGCAGCGCCCGCCGCAACTGCGACGCAACCTTCCCCGGATAGTTCGAGACCGCGGCGTTTCCCGCACGGTTCGGCTTGCGCGGCTCCTCTGCGCCGCTCGCCGACCTGCTGCTGTCGGCGTTCTGAGTGCCGCCATTGCCGGGGGCGACCTTCCGCTTCCGGCTTGGCTCGGCGGGCTTCGGCTTTTTTGCGGCTGTCTGGCGGGGTTCGGGTTTCGGGTCGATCCGGGGACGCGGAGAGGGGACGGGGATATCGCGCAGCGCGGCCAACTCCTCTTCGACTTTTTCGACCGGGGTGGCCACGGCCGCTTCTATACTCTCCGATGCCACGGGCTCGATTGCCCGAACCTCCGCGGCTTCAACAGCTGCGATGGAGTCCATCGAACCGGATGCCGGCGCAGCCTCTGTCACCGCGGCGACTTCCAGCGTCTCCTGCGGTGGCAGGGCATCAACCGCATCGGTCCGCTCCGGCGTCAACTCCGCCGTCGTTTCGGTCGGCGGCGCAATCTCCTCGGCGACGGTCCTGGCTGTTCCTGTTTCGACTTCCGCCGCGTCGATGGTCTCGGCCTGATCTGTCTCTTGAGCCTCAACCGGCTCCATCGGGCTGATCTCGTCGGATTGGGCACCGGCGCTGACGGCATCAACGAAGGCGTTGCCGACGATCATCATGTCGACCGCGCTCCCGCCATCAATCTGCATCTCGGGCTCGGCGGATACGAACCAGCCCGCGATGGCGACGTGGAGGCTCACGGAAGCCGCAACGGCTGCAAGGATGTGACCGCGCCTGAACCCCATCAGTCATCCACCCTCTCGGCCACAAGCGCTATCTCGACAATGCCGCTGGCCCTGAGACGGGAGACCAGATCGACAAGCTCCGCAGCCAGCAGGTTCTCGTCGGCGGCGATACGGAAGGCCTTTCCCGATCCCTGGCCGAATTCGTCCGACCAGGCCGGAAGGGCGCGCGCGACATCGACGGGTTCACCCCGCCAGGTGGTCTGTCCGCCGGACGAGACGAAGAGCATGTCGGGTGGTGCGGCGGCGGATGTGCGCTCGGTGGAAATGAAACGGACATCAGGGTCTCCCGGAGGGGCGAGACTTCCTGCAACAAGGAAAAAGATCAGCATGAGAAACACCACGTTGATCAGCGCAATGGTGCTTTCCTGCTTCTTGCCGGCCGACGGTCTTGGAAAACGGATCATTGCCCGCCCCCTGCCACGGAGACCGGGATGTCCGCCCCCGACGCTGCGTCGAGCACATCAACCAGCGCCTGCGAGGTGGCATCCGCACCGACCGAGATCATCGCGCGCCTGGCTCCCAGACGCTTGAGTTCTTCGAGCCGGGGGCGAATGCCATCGACCGCGATGTCGGCTCCGTTCAGACGGACGCTTCCAGAGGATACTGAAATCAGCACGTCCGGCCGTTCGCCGCGGCCCGTTCCGGCCACGCCGCCCTGCACCGGCACTTCCGCAAAGCGCGAGAAGGTGGAGGACAGCATGAAAAACAGCAGCAGCAGAAAGATGATGTCGATGAGCGGCGTCAGCGCCAGGCGCCGGCGCTCGAACCGGGGGGCTTCAATGCGCAATTGCCGCATCCCCCTGGATGAATTCCACATCGGAGGCCGTCTTCACTTGAGGCGGAAGGCCCAGGATGTCGGCCGTAAGTGTCTGAACCAGGACCCGCTCGGCCTCGATCCGGGTCTCGAGCCATGTCAGGACCATGGAAACAGGCATGGCGACCGCGAGACCGGCGGCCGTCGTCAAAAGCGCGACCCAGATGCCCCCCGCCAGGATTGACGGATCGACGGAGTTGCCTGCCGCCTGCAACTGCTGAAAGGCATTGATCATGCCCAGAACCGTTCCGAACAGACCAAGAAGCGGCGCGACCTGGGCGATGGCATCGAGCAGGCGGAAGCCGGACTGAAGCTCATGAAACCTGGTCATCGCCATGGAGGCAATCCGGTCTTCGATATCGGCCTTGGCAGCCTTTCGGTCTCCCGCGAGCCGGATCGCCTCGGCAACCGCCTGTGCGGACACCGCGCGGCTCGTGCGAACCGCTTCAACGGCTTCGCGTGGACGTCCGTCGAGCCAGAACGAAACCGCCCTGCGGGCAGGCCCGCCATTGCCAACCTGCCTGCTCGCGAACTGTCCGAGTTTGAGCAGGATCACAGCGA
Source organism: Hoeflea sp. (assembly GCA_965233445.1). GTDB lineage: Bacteria > Pseudomonadota > Alphaproteobacteria > Rhizobiales > Rhizobiaceae > Hoeflea. The sequence continues at coordinate 648,315 of OZ247491.1, read as the reverse complement.
GCGCGATGGCGGATACCGCCATCAGGATGGCGACCACCGGGCCACCGAGGGTGATGAAATCGAGAAATCGTTCAAACGATGCGGAAAGGAAGGTCATGGCCATCGTGCTTTCAGGCGCCGAATTCAGTTTCGGTGCGGTTGGAGGTCGTCAGCGCCTGGGAACAGCGTGAAGGGTCAATGCCGGGACCGCTGCACCGAGCCGCACTGTTGACGAGAATGCGCGAAACGCTCCCGCAACCGGTGTCGGGCAACTCGAAACGCTTGACCACCGTCTTTCCCGCCGGAAGCGCCCCGAAATCGAAAACCGTCATCAGTCTGACGAGCCCGTTTCCATCGAAGATCACCATCTCGAAACCCGAGCCGGACAGATCGGAGCCAAGCTCGTTGCTGACGACAAAGGTCAGTCTGCAGGCTTCGCCGTTCTGCTCGAGGCGATTGAGTTCAATGCCGATACGATCGGGTTGCGGGTCCTGCGCAGCGGCCCCCTGTCCCGAGGACAGGAAACCTGCACCGATGGCGAGGGCCAGACAGGCCTGATTTGCTTTGCTTGGCATGACATCTCCGCTGTATCTGGCCGGCGGCTTTACAGGACGCCGCCGGCACACGAGTGGGCAGTGCGTTAGAACTTCTTGGTCAGGGAAACCTTGAAGTGCCGGCCGGGTTCGCTGAAGAAGGCGATCGGCTGAAGCGAGTTGCTGTTGGAAGGCGCCGTCCCCGCGTCGTAGTCATTCAGCGCGACCGCGTTGTAGTAGGTCTCGTCGAACAGATTGTAGACGCCTGCCTGAAGACGAAGCCCCTTGACCTGTGTCGGCTCCCACCAGGCCGTCAGGTCGGTGATGAAGTAATCCGGTGCATCGAAGGTATTCGGATTGTTGTCGTTCTTCATCCCGGCGCTGTAGATGTTGGTGACGTCGACACCCCAGTTGTCGCCCTCGTATCCGGCGCCCGCCACAAGCTTGAACGGCGCAATGGTCCGGATGTGTTCGCCTGTGTCCTGGTCGGACCCGTTCGTATAGGCAAAACCGCCGTGGAGGTTGAAGCCGTTGTCGAAGCGCTTCTCCGCGCTCAGTTCCACGCCATACACATGCACGCGCGCCCGGTTGTAGGACTGCTGCAGGAAGGCGGGGAAGGTCGCCGGATTGAGGCCCAGCGCCGTGATCTGGGCGGCGGTGAGATTCCGGTCATCTATGAAGTTCTTGTAGATGTTGTAGAAGCCGGTGACCTTTCCGCTGAGGCTGCCGTCGTCATAGGTGGCCCCCATTTCGAAGCCATGCCCGGTCTCCGGTTCGAGAGCCGGATTGCCGATCACGGCGTAACCGGATCCCGGATTGGCAAAGTTGAGGTAGAGCTCGTCGACAGTTGGCGCGCGGAATGCCATCGACCATTGGGCGAAAAGGCCGGTTGTCGCGTTCAGCTCGTACTCGGCGAGCAGTTTCGGCGAGAACTGATAGTCGCTTTTTCCTGCCGGAACACCGAAGATCCCGTATCCGGCGTTGCCGGCATAGGTGGCCGAATCCTCCGGCGCGTAGTCGAACCAGTCAAAGCGAATGCCCGGAGTGATCGACAGGCGGCTGTCGCCCATACGGATTTCGTCCTGGATGTAAAAGCCGATCTGGTTGTTGTTCACGGTCGGAATGTCGGCCTGATTGGAATGCAGGAAGTTGCAGTAGGTGGTGGTCAGAATGCCAAGCGTACAGGCGTCGATACCGGCGGCGAACTGCTTGACCTTGCCGGTCGAGGCATCAAGCCCCATCGAGACTTCGTGATCGAACTCCCCGGCGTCGAAGCCGGCGATCAAGGAGCCGGTGAAACCGAAACGCGCATCCTCGATTTCGTTGCTGCGCTGCCACTGGCTCTCGGGGATCACGACACCGCCGAAGAACGGGCTGAGACTGCCGACATTCAGGCGTGTGCCGGAATTGCCCGCGGTTTTCGCCAGCCGCTGCCAGTAGGCGGTCGCCCTGGCGGACCGGATCACCTGGCCGGCGTCGACCGGATCGTACACATAATCCAGCGAGACGCGTTCGCGACGCGTGTCATCATGACCGACCAGCCCGCGATAGGCCCGCGAGGAGCCGCTCGTCGCGCCCTGCTTGGTCAGAAGCTGGGTCTCGCGCTCACTGTCGAAGCGTTCGGCCGTGAACCCGATGGTGTGTCCGCCCTCGACCTGCTGACGCAGCTTGAAGAGCAGGTTGTTCTGATCATAGTCAGCCGGATTTGCATCCGTGCGGGTTGGCCCCACTGTGGCGACATCGCCCTGGTTGATGGTTTCGTTGCCACGCTTGTAGCCGCCCTGGAACAACAAAGATGTCGCCCCGGCTCGCATCGCCGCGGCAGCGGACCCCGAAATCGACCCGTCGGAGCCGTCATAGGTGGTCTTTGTCAGCGCTCCCCAGTTGCGTCCATCCTCGATCAGGTCTTCCGGTTCCAGCGTCTGCAGCACGAGGCCGCCCGCCAGAGCGCCAGAACCGGCCCTGCTGGAATCCGCGCCGCGCAGGACATCGAGCGCGGACAGCGAGGAGAAATCGAAGCTGTCGACACCGCCATTGGCGTTGGTGTCGCCCGTCGGTCCGCCCGAACGTGCGGAATCCTCAAGATAGGGTATCGGAATTCCATCGATCGTGGTGCTGACGCGCGGGCCGCCGAGACCGCGGATGAAGAGACCGCCACGGGCCTTGTCAAAGATGACGCCAGGCTCTTCCGAACGCCCGAGGTCGGAAATGCTGCTGATCTCGTTGCGGCGGATTTCCTCGCCCGAGACCTCGGATGCCAGGGGCGTGTCGGCCGCACCCTTTTCGAGTTTTTCCCGCGCCGTCTGACCGTCCGCCGCACCCCGCACCACGATCTGTTCCAGCACGGTCGTCTGGCCTGCATCCTGCGCCGCCAATGGCGCGGCGCCCAGAACCGAGCAAACCGCAACACCACTCATAAGGCGCATCACGCGCACTCCCGCCATATTCATCTTCGCACTCCTGTTAACTGAAAACTACGGTGCTGGCTGGCGGCAGGCTTGCTGGCATCGGCGGAGTATCAAAACATGAATTTTTGTCTCCACTATTGCTTCCGATATAAAACATGATAATTGATGTCAACAATTAACGTGACCAATCAGACCCTCGCCCAGCCAGCCTTTCGCCAGCCCAGCGAGCCGAGGGAACAGCAATCGACATGACGCCAAAGACGCAACCTGCAGACCATACTTCGCAGACCGGTCCCGCCACGAACCCGGACTCGAACGCCTATGCACGGCAGGCCGCAAACGGAGAAGTCCTCGACAGCCGCAAGCTGTTCGGATCACGCACCGAGATCGGCATCCTTCACGATGGCTCCCTCTACCGGCTGAAGATAACCCGTCAGGGAAAGCTCATTCTCAACAAGTGAAAGGCTGGAGGGGACATGACCCAAGCTCTCGATCATGCGGCAATCATTGCGGCACAAAACGACAACCCGAAAATGCGCGCGCGCGACCTCGCCGCCAAACTTGGAATAAGCGAGGGCGAGCTGGTGGCTGCCGGCTGCGGCACGACTGCGAAGCGCATCGCTATCGATTTCACACGGATCTTTCCGCCGCTCGAACGCGTCGGCGAAGTGATGGCGCTGACCCGGAACGAAAGCGCAGTGCATGAGAAAATCGGTGTCTACGACAAGTTCATCGGCGGCAAGCACGCAGCAATGATGCTGGGCGAAAAGATCGACATGCGCATGTTCGCTGCCCGCTGGGCCCACGGCTTCGCGGTCGAAACCCGCGACGGCGACACCGTGAAGCGCAGCCTTCAGTTCTTCGATGCTCAGGGGGACGCCGTTCACAAGATCCACACGCGTGAAAGCACCGATATCGACCGCTGGAACGCGCTCGTCGCCGAGCTTGCCTCCGACGATCAATCCGCGGGCATTGCGGTGATGGAAGCCCCCGCCTCTGCGGTTCGCAGCAAGGTTGACACCGCCGAGTTGCGGGACCGCTGGAGCCGGATGACCGATACGCACCAGTTTGTCGGGCTCCTGAAAAAGCTCGACGTGGATCGGCTGTCCGCCATCCGCGCAGTCGGCGATGACTATGCCTGGCAGATCGACAACTCCGCCGTGGAAGCCATGCTGCGGCTGTCGGCGAAGGAGCGGCTCCCGATCATGTGCTTTGTCGGCAACCACGCCTGCATCCAGATCCATTCCGGCCCGGTCCTGGACGTCAAACTCATGGGCCCATGGCTCAACATCATGGATCCGGACTTTCATCTTCACCTGCGCACCGATCACATCACGGAACTGTGGGCCGTCCGCAAACCCACCGACAACAACGGCGTCTCCGGCCACGTCACCTCCCTTGAAGCATATGACGCGGACGGTGAACTGATCATCCAGTTCTTCGGCAAGCGCATCGAAGGCCAGGACGAGCGCCCGCTGTGGCGCGAGATCATGGAGAGCCTGCCGCGGGTCGGCGGACGGAGGGCAGCATGAAGCGGCTCATTTCCGGACTGGCCTGCGGGGCACTTCTCGCCAGCCTTTCTGTCGCCACGCATTCCCGGGCCGACGATGCGACGAAGGCCCAGCGCATCGTTGCGATCGGCGGATCGGTTACGGAAATCATCTATGCACTCGGGGAACAGGACCGGCTGATCGCACGCGACCAGACGAGCACCTATCCGCCCGAGGCCGGAGAACTCCCCGATGTCGGTTACATCCGGAGACTTTCACCGGAAGGTCTTCTGTCGGCAAATCCCGACCTGGTCATTGCCATGGAGGGCTATGGTCCGCCGGAAGCAAAATCGGTCATTGCCGCAGCCGGCATTCCCATAGCCGAGATTTCCGAAGGCTATGACGGGGCAGCGATTCTCGAGAAGATTCGGGCAACCGCTCACGCATTGGGCACGCCGGAGAAGGGCGAGGCGCTTGCAGCCGAGGTCGAAGCCGACCTCAAGGCGGCTGAAAAGGCATCCGAGGCCGCCGGAAACCCGGCGCGCATCCTGTTTGTGCTTGCGCTTCAGGACGGCCGCATCATGGCGGCCGGAGCCGACAGCCACGCCGATGGCATCATCCGGATGGCAGGCGCTGAAAATGCTCTATCGGGCTTTTCGGGCTACAAGCAGGTGACGGACGAGGCCATCATCACGGCCCAGCCGGACGTGGTCCTGATGATGGATCGCGGCGGCGACCACGACAGCACCGAGGAGGCGCTGTTCGCCTTGCCGGCGATCATGGCGACACCGGCGGGAAAGAACCGCAGGCTGATCCGGATGGACGGGCTCTACCTGCTCGGCTTCGGGCCCCGGACCGCCGATGCCATCCGCGACCTGAATGAAGAGCTTGCGGGAATCGATGCGCCGATCGGGAGCAACTGAGGGTGCTGCAGCGAACCGACAATGCGGCAGGGCTGCGGCTGCAGAAAACTCATGACGGCGACCGCAGCAGGCTGGCAAGATCGACAGCCGCGCTGCTCGCCGTTGCTCTCATCGCCACGGCTGCCGCCGCTCTCGGATTCGGTGCGGCGGACACGCCCGCCTACAGGGTTCTGATGACCCGGATCGGATTTCTCGATGGAGCCGGACTGCAGGCCACCGACTATCTGATCGTCGAGCAGATCCGCCTCCCCCGGCTGTTTCTCGGCATGCTGATCGGGGCAGGCCTGGCGGTGTCAGGCGCGCTGATGCAGGGCCTGTTCCGCAACCCGCTTGCGGATCCCGGCATCGTGGGCGTATCGGCCGGTGCGGGGCTCGGCGCCGTTGCGGCAATCGTTCTGGGCGGCGGATCGCTTCCCTTTTTCGGAATCTACTCCCTGCCGTTCGCGGCATTTTTCGGCGGCCTGGTGTCCACCTGGCTGCTGTATCAGGTCTCGACCCGGAACGGGGCGACCTCGGTGGCCACCCTGCTCCTGGCCGGGATCGCGCTCGGCGCGCTTGCCGGCGCGATTACCGGCTTTCTCGTCTATCTCGCCGACGATGCCCAACTCCGCGACATTACATTCTGGGGATTGGGATCGCTGGCCGGAGCAACCTGGACAAAGGTGGCTGCGACAGCGCCCTTCGTGGTGCTTGCGCTGGCCGTTTCCTCTTTCCTGGCGCGCGCGCTGAATGCACTCGCCCTGGGAGAGGCCGCGGCCCATCACATGGGCATTCCGGTTCAGCGCATGAAGCTGCTGGCAATCACCGTGGTGGCGGCTGCCACCGGGGCATCGGTCGCCGCTTCGGGCGTGATCGGCTTCGTGGGCATCGTGATCCCGCACCTGCTTCGCCTCACCATCGGTCCCGACCATCGATACCTGCTGATCTGTTCGGCGCTGCTGGGCGCTTCCTTCCTGACGCTCGCGGATGCCGTCAGCCGGACCGTCGTCGCCCCCGCGGAGCTTCCCATCGGGATCGTCACCGCGGCGATAGGCGCGCCCTTCTTCCTCTGGATCCTGCTCGGCCGCCGCGGCATGGCCGACCTCTGATGATGGCCCGACATGCTTGAAGCCCAGAACCTCTCCGTCTCCTACGGCAAACGCACAATCCTCCACGGGCTCGAGTTCTCCGCACGTCCTGGAGAATTTACCGCGGTGATCGGTCCGAACGGATCCGGCAAGACCACCTTGCTCAATGCGCTGACCGGGGAGATCCCAATCTCGGGCGATGTGCAAATCGACACTGTCCCGCTCGGGCGCTTCAGGCCCCACGAGCTTGCGCTCAGGCGGGCAGTGCTGGCACAGGAAACCCAGTTCGCCTTTCCCTTCACGGTCGCCGAAGTGGTGGCCTTGGGACTGGCCGCCGGCTTGCCGCTGCCGAGCGAAACGCACAGGCGCGCGCGCATCGCGGAAGCACTGGAAGCCGTTGATCTTGCCGGTTTTGCAGGGCGCAGCGTGCACGCGCTGTCCGGCGGCGAACGTCAGAGGGCACAGCTTGCCCGCGTGCTCTGCCAGATCTGGGAGCCGGTGGGCGCATCGGGTGCGCGCTGGCTGTTTCTGGACGAGCCGGTCTCGAGCCTCGATATCCGTCATCAGCTGGTCATCATGGACCTGGCGGCCGATTACGCGCGGCGCGGCGGTGGCGTCATCGCCGTCATGCACGATCTCAACCTTACAGCCATGTATGCGGACCGAATCACGCTGATGTCCCGGGGACAGGTTGCAGCGTCCGGCACGCCCGACGACGTGTTCGGCGACGAGGCGCTTTCACAGGTCTTCGGCTGTCCGCTCAAGGTCGGCCAGGTTCCTGCCAACCGGCGCTTCGTGCTTCCGCAATCGGCCGCATCGGCCTTTTCACCGCCTTCCTGAGAGCAGGGTGCGACCCACTCGAACCCTCGCAATCGGCAAGAATCAGGTTGTTGCCTGGATTGCCTTAGTCCCGCCTTCCGTCGCTTCACCGAGACAATTCAAGTCTCGGAAAGGTGAACATAGCCCTTCCTCGCACTTCGGAGGGTCGAAAGAACAAAATTTTTCGGCTTCCTTTCGAACATCCTTTCAGACCACTGAAATCAAGCGGGCCGACGTGACCGCCGGACCGTGGATAGATTCAAGCTTATTTCAAGCTGGTAGAAGTATTATTTGATAGCGGCATCGATATTTTGTCACTTTGTGGAAATCTTTATTGCCATTATTTCTCATAAACCAAACAATAGCCTCAAGTTACGACGGCATGATCGACGAATGCCAACATGGGCGCCCGACTCACCTCAGAGTCACGCGGTCGGTTCGGGGCGGGTTTTGCCCGTCGAGTCCTTTGCACCGAAAGTAGTATGGTAAAGTTGCCCGTTCTTTTTAATCCTTAGGGCTCGCCACTTATGGCGTTTGCCGGCTGTAATGAGGATTGGCCGGTGCTCACACTGGGAGGTTTTTCATGAGCAAATTCTCGATTTCACGCCGAGGTTTGATCAAGACCGGCGCAATGGTTGGCGCCGGCTTGGCCATGCCGACTATCTTCACCCGCAGCGCAAGCGCGTTTACCAACGAGCCGACCGGCGGAACCGTCACCCTCGGCTTCAACGTTCCGCAGTCGGGCCCCTATGCAGACGAAGGCCTCGACGAGTTGCGCGCATTCGAACTGGCTGTCGAGCATCTCAATGGCGGCGGCGACGGCGGCATGCTGAACACCTTCTCGTCGAAGGTTCTGGAAGGCAACGGCATTCTCGGCAAGAAGATCGAGTTCGTCACCGGCGACACCCAGACCAAATCCGACGCCGCCCGCGCATCGGCCCGTTCGATGATCGAGAAGGACGGCGCAATCATGATCTCCGGCGGTTCGTCTTCGGGCGTGGCCGTGGCCGTGCAGGCGCTCTGCCAGGAAGCCGGCGTCATCTTCATGGCCGGACTGACCCATGCCAACGACACCACCGGCAAGGACAAGAAAGCCAACGGTTTCCGCCACTTCTTCAACTCCTACATGTCGGGTGCCGCACTGGCTCCGGTGCTGAAGAATGCGTACGGCGCCGACCGCAAGGCCTATCACCTGACCGCCGACTACAACTGGGGCTACACCACCGAGGAAGCCATCCGCGCCTCGACCGAAGCCATGGGCTGGGAAACCGTGGAAGCGGTCAAGACCCCGCTTACCCAGACAGACTTCTCGTCCTACATCACGCCGGTACTGCAGTCGGATGCCGACATCTTGGTTCTCAACCACTACGGCGGCAACATGGTCAACTCGCTGACCAACGCCGTGCAGTTCGGCCTCCGCGACCGAATGGTCAATGGCAAGCAGTTCGAAATCGTCGTGCCACTCTATTCCGAGCTTATGGCTCGCGGCGCCGGCGAGAACGTCAAGGGAATCATCGGGTCCCAGAACTGGGACTGGAAGCTCGAAAACGAACTGGGCGACCGTTACACCGGCACTAACGCGTTTGTTCGCTCATTCGGCGAGAAATACGGCTTCCCGCCGTCGCAGGCTGCTCACACCTGCTACGTCCAGACGCTGCTGTACGCTGATGCAGTGGCCCGCGCCGGCTCGTTCAACCCATGCGCGGTCGTCGAAGCTCTGGAAGGCTTCGAGTTCGATGGTCTGGGCAACGGTCCGACCCTGTATCGCGCCGAAGACCACCAGTGCTTCAAGGACGTCATTGTTGTGCGTGGCAAGGAAAACCCCGAGAGCGAATTCGATCTCGTGGAAATCGTCGAGGTGACCCCAACCGAGCAGGTTACCTATGCTCCGGATCACCCGCAGTTCGCGGGCGGCGATCTGGGCACCTGCAACTCGGGCGCATAATCGTCCCTTATCAATGACTTGCGGCCCGCATTCGAACAGGATGCGGGCCGAATCAAACTTTAGCGTAGCAAGTGCCGGCTTGAACCGGCGCACAACAGCGGCGTGGGCTCTGCCCGCGTGGGATGGGCCATGGAAGCGATTCTTTTGCAGATCTTGAACGGGCTGGACAAGGGCAGCGCCTATGCGCTGATCGCCCTCGGGCTGACCCTCATCTTCGGCACCCTGGGTGTGGTCAACTTCGCCCATGGTGCCCTTTTCATGATCGGCGCGTTCTGCGCCGTCACGTTCAGTCGCCTGATCAGCCTGTCCTCTGTCACGGAAGACCCAACCCGCAAGGACTTTCTGGGCAACCCGCTGAAAATCGAAACACCCTATGTCGAGAGCTGGTTCGGACCCGACGTCGGTGCAGTGCTCGTCAATTGGTCGGTGCCGTTGTCGATCCTGTTCGCAATCCCGGTCATGATTCTGGTCGGCCTCGCCATGGAGCGCGGGCTGATCAAGTACTTCTACAAGCGACCGCACGCCGACCAGATCCTGGTCACCTTCGGCCTTGCAATCGTTCTGCAGGAAATCATCAAATACTTCTTCGGCGCAAACCCGATCCCGACGCCGGCGCCGGATGTTTTTGCAGGAAGTTTTGATTTCGGCGCCATGGTCGGACTCGAGGCCGGACAGATCATCTATCCCTACTGGCGGCTCGTCTATTTCGCATTTGCAGCCGTGATCATCGCCGCTGTTTTCTCGTTCCTGCGCTTCACCACATTCGGAATGGTCGTGCGCGCCGGGATGGCAGACCGGGAGACGGTCGGCCTACTCGGGATCAACATCGACAAGCGCTTTACCATCATGTTCGCGATCGCCGCGGTCGTCGCCGGCCTGGCAGGCGTCATGTATACCCCCATCAACTCGCCCAATTACCACATGGGCATGGACTTCCTCGTGCTCAGCTTCGTGGTTGTGGTGGTGGGCGGCATGGGCTCATTGCCCGGCGCCGTGCTGGCCGGATTCCTGCTGGGAATCCTGGAAAGTTTTGCCTCGATGGCACAGGTGCTTTCGGTCGTTCCCGGCATCAATCAAATCATCATCTATCTTGTTGCGATCGTCATCCTGCTCACACGCCCGCGCGGGCTCATGGGCCGCAAAGGCGTTATGGAGGAGTAACCGATGCTCGGCCTTGGAAAAAAAGACTTCGCCCTTCTCGTGCTTGTGGCAGTCCTGATCATCTTCGCACCATTCATTCTCAATCCGTTCCCGGTGAATTCTGCGCTTGCGCAGTTCAACGCCGGTTACCCGGACCTGATGCAGCGTTTCGTGATCTTCGGAATCTTCGCGATCGGCTTCAACATCCTGTTCGGGCTCACCGGGTATCTGAGCTTTGGCCATGCCGCCTTCCTTGGAGTCGGGAGCTACGCTGCCATGTGGTCGATGAAGCTGATGACCATGAACGTGATCCCGGCGATCATCCTCGCCGTCATCGTGGCGGGCCTGTTCTCCTTGGTGGTTGGCTGGATCTCGCTGCGCCGGTCGGGCATCTACTTTTCGATCCTCACCCTGGCCTTCGCCCAGATGTCCTATGCACTCGCCTATTCCGTGCTCACCCCGATCACCGGGGGAGAGACGGGGCTGCAGCCAAAGATCGACGATCCACGTATTTTCGATCCGGCGTTGGCAGACGGCGTGACACCGCTCTCCAACCTGTTCGGCCTGACCATGAAGTCCAGCCATGAAATCTCCGTTGGCGGCTGGCTGTTCACGATCAACGCCGGCTACTACATCGCAGGCGTGGTCATGCTGCTGGCCTTCTACATGGCCATCCGCATCTTCCGCTCGCCCTTCGGCATGATGCTGCGTGCAATCAAGACCAACCAGACCCGTATGAACTATACCGGCCTGAACCCCCGGCCCTACACGCTGGCAGCCTTCGTGATCTCGGGAATGTATGCCGGTCTCGCAGGCGGGCTCATGGTGGCGATGGACACGCAGGTCGGTCCGGAGCGCATGTTCTGGACGGCTTCGGGCGAGGTGGTGCTGATGACGATCCTGGGCGGCGCCGGAACCCTGATCGGGCCGGTGCTCGGCGCAGGCATGATCAAATACATGGAAAACATCATTTCCAAGATCAATGACGGTATCCTGTACCAGTGGTTCTCCGTCTTCCCCGAAGGACTGCAAGACCTCCTGGTGGGTGTGATTCACCCCTTCATCGGCAAGGGCTGGCACCTGACCCTCGGCATCGTCTTCATGCTCGTGGTGATCTTCCTTCCCGGCGGTCTTCTTGAAGGCGGACAGCGGATACGGGGCGTGTTCAGCCGCAAGAAAAAGACGAAACCGGGCAAGGATCCGGAACATCATCCCAAACCTTCGCCGCATGTGGCGTGACCGGAGACCGCTTGAAATGGGTATTCTTGAAGTCAGTAACGTGAACAAGCGCTTCGGCGGCTTGCAGGCCCTGGGCAACGTCAATCTCTCGATCGCGGAAAAATCCGTTCATGCGATCATCGGCCCGAACGGCGCGGGAAAATCGACATTGCTCAATTGCCTTGTCGGAAAGCTGATCCCGGACACCGGGACGGTGACCTTCAACGGTCAGTCGGTGCTGGGCCGCAAGCCCTACGAGATCAACCAGATGGGCATCAGCCGGGTGTTTCAGACGCCAGAGATCTTCGGCGACCTGACAGTCATGGAAAACATGCTGATCCCGTGCTTTGCCAAGCGCGACGGCATTTTCCGGATGCATGCGATCGAAAGCGTCGCGTCGGAGAGCCAGGTCATCGCCGGAGCCGAGGCCATGCTCGAGGAAGTCAACATGCTCGAGAAGCGCGAGATGCACGCCGGATCGCTTTCGCGCGGCGACAAGCGCCGTCTCGAAATGGCCATGTGCCTTGTGCAGGAGCCGAAACTGCTGCTGCTCGACGAGCCGACGGCCGGCATGTCGCGGGCAGACACCAACAACACGATCGCGCTTCTCAAGGAAATCCACACCAAGCGCGATATCACCATGGTGATCATCGAGCACGACATGCACGTCGTGTTCTCCCTGGCCCAGCGGATCACCGTGCTTGCGCAAGGCACTCCGCTGGTCGAGGACACCCCGGAGAAAATCAAGGGGCACCCGAAGGTCAAGGAAGCATATCTGGGAGAAGCGGCATGAGCGAAGTCGTCGGTGAAGCAAGCAAACGCGACGAGCACGAACGCCCGGATTTCTCCAAGCACCGGAACCAGGCGGCGACGGCGCCGGCCTTCCTCTCGGTGCATGACATCCATGCCTATTACGGCGAGAGCTACATCGTGCAGGGCGTGTCCTTCAACGTGCATGAAGGCGAGATCCTTGCACTGCTCGGCCGCAATGGTGCAGGCAAGACCTCAACGCTCAGGACCCTGGCCCGGCTCGGGAACCCGACGCTGACCCATGGCGAGATCTGGCTTGATCACAAGCACCTGCACACGATGGCAAGCCATGAAGCCGCGCGCGAGGGCCTGGTGCTCGTGCCGGAAGACCGGCGCATCATTCCGGGCCTGACGGTCGAAGAGAACCTGCAGCTCGCCCAGATCGTCGAGCCGATCGGCTGGTCGATCGAGCGGCTCTACGAGCTGTTTCCGCGGCTTGGCGAGCGGCGGCAGCAGGAAGGCGTCACGCTTTCGGGCGGCGAGCAGCAGATGCTGTCGATCGCCCGCGCACTGGCGCGCGACATCAAGGTGCTTCTCCTGGATGAACCTTACGAAGGTCTTGCCCCGGTGATCGTCGACGAGATCGAGAAGACCCTCGAGATCATCAAGACACAGGGCATCACGACGATTCTGGTCGAGCAGAATGCGGTTCGCGCACTCGAACTGTCCGACCGCGCCGTCATCCTCGACACGGGGACGGTCGTCTTCGACGGAACTGCCAAAGAAGTCCTCGACAACAAGCAGTTGCGCGAAGAGTACCTTGCAATCTGATCCGCCGAAGTTTCATGGCGAATGTCAGACGCCCGGACGCTACAAGCTTCCGGGCGTTTTCATATCGTAAGCGGCCGCAATTATCCGCGCGATTGGACCTTGCGGAAAGATCAATGCGGACTGGCGTTCGATACGATGTTGAGCACCAGCACGCCACACACGATCAATCCGATACCGAGATAGGCGTAGAAATCCAGCTTCTGTCCGAACCCGAAGACGCCGATCAGCGTGACCAGGGCGACGCCAGCGCCCGACCAAATCCCGTAGGCAATGCCGACAGGCACGGTCTTGAGCACAATCGCCAGAAAATAGAATGCGAATCCGTAGCTTGCGAAGGACAATCCCGAATAGCCAAGATGGGTCAACCCGTTGGAAGCCTTGAGGGCTGTGGTGCCGGCCACCTCGCCGGCGATGGCAATCGCAAGATAGAGCCAGGCCATGTCATCTCTTTCTGATCGGATGGTTGGGGAAATCACGGTCAGCACCTGTCGAAATGAAACCGGTCCGTGAGTCGCAGGCGGAGATATACATCAAATCGTTTCGGGGCGATCCTGTTTTCGGAGCCACCAAAAGAACCGATCAGGACTGCAGCGCTTCACGGCCAAACCTCTTGATACCGGGGCTGCCGGCAGTGTCTAAGGAGCAGTCAGAGGAGAATCAGATCCATGAAAGCCATTTTTTGTGTCGCCCGCGGGGCTGCCGCCGAAGTCCTCAAAGCACAGGATATCGAAACACCGGAGCCCGGACCGGGCGAAGTTCGCGTCAGGATGCATTCCTCCGGCGTCAATCCTTCCGACGTCAAGTTGCGCAGCGGCGTGCAAGGCCCGATGGTCGCCGAGCGTGTCGTCATTCACAATGACGGGGCCGGTGTGATCGACGCGGTGGGCAAGGCGGTCAATCAGGCCCGGATCGGCGAACGCGTCTGGCTCTACAACATCAACCGTTCGCCGGACGGTCTCAGCCAGGGCATTTCGGGCACGGCTGCGGAATACGCGTGCGTACCCGCGGATCTGGCGGCTCACCTGCCAGACGAGGCAAGTTTCGAGACGGGAGCCTGTCTCGGGGTTCCCGCAATGACAGCGCACCGCGCCGTCAGCTTTGCGGGCGATGTTGCCGGCAAGACGTTGCTTGTGACCGGCGGTGCCGGCGCGGTCGGACATTCCGCCATCCAGATCTCCAAGGCGAAGGGCGCGCGTGTCATCGCCACCGTCAGTTCGGACGCCAAGGCGGCGATTGCCCGCGACGCAGGCGCGGACCTCACGGTAAACTACAAATCCGAGGATCTGGAAGCCAGGCTCACCGAGGAACTCGGCCGGAACGCCGTCGACCATGTGGTCGAGGTCGATCTCGCCGCGCATGTGAACATCTATCCGAAGATCCTCGCCTTCGACGCAACGGTCGGCGCCTATGCCTCGTCAAGCGACATGACCCCGCAGATTCCGTTCTACCCGCTTGCCTTCCGCAACATCTGTCTTCAGCCGGTGTTCGTCTACTCGATGTCGACTGCCGCGAAAGCCCAGGCAATCGCGGATATCAACGACATGCTCGTGCACGGAACCCTGACGCCACGAATTGATCAGAGCTTCGCGCTGGACGATGCCGCATCAGCCCATGAGACCGTTCAAAGCGGAACACTCATCGGCAATGCAATCCTGAAGATCTGATCGGAAACTGCACTTTCTTAGACACAAAGGCCGCCCGCCTCGATTGGAAGCGGGCGGCCAAATGCCATGAAACGCTGCGAAGCGACTACTCGGCGGCAGGATCCCAGCCAGAGATCGCCTTGACCTCGAGGAATTCCTCTAGGCCCCAGACACCGCCTTCGCGTGCGCGTCCGGAACTCTTGGTTCCCCCGAACGGAGCGCCGGCGCCGCGGGATTGGCCGTTCATCTCAACCATTCCCGAACGCAGCCGGCGCGACAGGCGGTTGCGCTTTGCACCGTCTTGGCTCTGAACATAGTTGGTCAGGCCGTAGGGCGTGTCGTTGGCGATGGCGATTGCCTCTTCCTCGGTGTCGAACGGCATGATCGACAGCACCGGTCCGAAGATTTCCTCGCGGGCGATCGTCATGTCGTTGGAGACATCGGCAAACACCGTGGGGCGCACGAAGTAGCCCCGGTTGAGGCCTTCCGGACGACCCACCCCGCCGGCGACCAGGCGCGCACCCTCATCGATGCCCTTCTGGATGTAACCCTGGATCTTCTCGTACTGGGCGGCAGAAACCACCGGTCCGATGTGATTGCCATCCTGATGAGCACTTGCGACCTTGGTCGATTCGGCAACCTTGACGGCCATTTCGATCGCCTGATCGTAGATCGAACGCTCGACAAGCATGCGGGTCGGCGCGTTGCAGCTCTGGCCGGTGTTGTTGAAGCAGTGACGCGCGCCGCGGGTTACCGCCTTCTCGTCGGCATCGGCAAAGATCACATTGGCGCCCTTGCCGCCCAGTTCAAGGCATACGCGCTTGAAGGTGTCGGCAGCGGCCTTGGAGATTGCCGCGCCGGCGCGGGCGGAGCCGGTGAAGCTGATCATGTCGACATCGGGATGGGTGGACAAATCGGTTCCCACTCCGAGACCGTCGCCATTGACCATGTTGAAAACACCGGCCGGCACACCGGCGGCATGCACGATCTCGGCGAAGACGATGGACGACAACGGCGCGATTTCCGAAGGCTTGAGCACCATGGTGCAACCCGTCAGCAGCGCCGGGATGGCCTTCAAGGTCACCTGGTTCATCGGCCAGTTCCAAGGCGTGATCAGACCGGCGACACCGATCGGCTCCAGGGCAATGCGATTGTCCGGCGCGTGCGGCCCGAGCGGGCGCAGGAACTCGAAATCCTTGAAGGCGGTGATGAAGTTGTCGATGTGCCATGTGCCCGAGGTCGTCTGGCTGGCGCGCGACATCTCGATGGGAGCGCCCATCTCGAGGCTGATCGCCTTCGACATGTCCTCGGCGCGCTCGACATAGATGTCGCGGATCTTCTTCACATAGCCAAGCCGGACTTCCGGATCGGTTTGCGACCACTCCTCAAACGCTGCCTTTGCGGCTGCGACTGCGGCGTTGGTGTCTTCGGTTCCACCGAGCGAAATCACCGCACAGGGTTCCTCGTTGGACGGGTCGATCACCTCGCAATCGCGGCCAGCGATCGGGCTTACCCATTCACCATTGATGTAGAATTCGCGTTTCTCGATCATGAATGTCTCCAAATTGCTTGACCGGCAGGCGAGGCCGGAAAACTTGATTGCCCGATCTGTAGGGGCGGATAGGGGGAAATTGCAACCTCGATTCCGCCCGTGACACTCACTTGTGGTCGCCAAGCGGCCATTTCAACGGTCAAGCGACCGCCAAATCTTCGCCACATCCCGCCTATGAATCCATCTGCCGGCCTTTCCAGATCAGGCATTGTGGCGTATTGGAGCGTCAGAAATGAGCCCCTGCACCACGCGTTCAGGGCACAAGACCGGGCCATTTTCATGCAGTACAGCCTCCTGTCATTCTTCCTGCCGTTTACCGGATATCCCTATCAGGGACACGACGTCGCCTGCCCGGGTTGCGGGCATGACACCTGCACCTCCGTGTCGGGAATTGACCGGCGACTGAAACGTCTTTCCACCGTGTCGTGCGATCACTGCGGCCTCCTTTACACAAATCCGATGCCGACCGACGCGGAGCTTGCCACCTATTATTCGGACTATTACCGGTTCGATTATCAGGCGGCCGACACGGCGCCAAAGGAGAAGCACCTTCGAAAGCGCCGGGCAGAGGCCGCGACACGAGAAGCCCAGCTCGACGGGCTCTTGCCGGAAACGGCGCGGACGCTGGATTTCGGCTGCGGTTCCGGCGAATTTGTCTCGGCGATGCTCGCGCGCGGCCATGATGCCCATGGTTTCGAGCCTGGTGAGACCTATGGCAACCATGCGAAATCGCTCCTGGGTGAGCGGATCAGCGTGCGCGGCTGGCAGGACATTTCCTATGACGAGCCCTTCGATCTGGTGACCTGCTTTCACGTGCTCGAGCATCTGAACAATCCGGTGGATGCGCTGCGACAGATGGCATCCTGGGCAAAGCCGGACGGGCTTGTGTTCATCGAGGTGCCGGACCTCGGCATGGCGCATCCGAACAAGGGCTTCGGGGCACTTCATTTCGCGCATCTTCTGGGCTTCAATCACCACAATCTGGTCGTCGCGGCGGCGCAGGCCGGCCTTGTTCCGGAGCGGATCGTGGCCCCGACCGGCATCATCTTCCGCAAGGGCGACGCCGTGGCAGACACCATCGAGACGGAGGCGGTCAAGGGCCAGGCCCTTACAAGCCGTCTGTATGGCGAAGGCAGGATGGTTTCCAACTATTTCAGCTACCAGATCGGGAAGCTGACCGGAGCCAACAAGCGCCCGGCCTAAGGAAGTCCTCGGGACGCCATGAACCGGTCGCGGGCCGAGGCGCGAGCGATTTCCATCATCGCATGCCCTTCAGCAGAGAAGGCGTCGGGAAACAGGTCGGCTGCGCGCCGTTCTTTGCCTGCCATTCGCCGATCGAACGGCGGGTCTTGTAGCCCGGCAGCCCGTCCGCACCACCGACGTCATAGCCCTGGCGCTCGAGAAGGGTCTGAAGCTTGGCGATGTCCGAGCGCAGCATGCTGCCGACATTGCCCCAGGGCGTCACGAAAGACCCCGTGCCGTAAGCGATGCGATCGGCGAGATTGCCGATGAAAAGCGCATAGAGATCGGAATTGTTGTATTCCTTGATCACGTAAAAATTCGGCGTCACCACGAATTCCGGCCCATAGACGCCGGCGGGCACCAGCACCATTCCGGGCGCTCCCCGCTCATGGTCCGGAAACGGCCGCCCGGAAATGCGGATGATGCCCATGGATGTCAGATCACGGATCGGTCGCGCACGATCCGGGCCTTCGAGTGCACATGTCACGCCTTGCGGGATGACGCTTTCGAAGCCCCAGTCCCGTCCCCTCACCCAGCCGGAACTGGCGAGATAGCTTGCGATCGAAGCCAGCGAATCAGGCACCGAGTTCCAGATGTCGCGCTTGCCGTCACCATCGAAATCCACTGCATGCTTGAGGTAGCTTGACGGCAGGAACTGCGGCTGGCCCATCGCGCCGGCCCAGGAACTCTTCATGGCCGAGGCCGGAACATCGCCGCGTTGTAGAATTTGCAGTGCAACCAGAATCTCTGTCCGAAACAACTCCGGCCGGCTGGACATGAACGCCTTGGTCGCCAGCACCTCCACGGCCGAATGCGGAATTCTTGCCCGGCCAAACCCGGATTCGCGGCCCCAGATCGCAATGATGATCTCCGCGGGCACGCCGTAGCGGCTCTCTATTCTCCCCAGCACCGATCCATGCTTCTGCATCAGCGAACGACCGGTGGCAGCAAGGCCCTGCATCCGCCCTTCATCAAAATAGGCTCCGGGGCTGCGGAATTCGGCCTGGCTTTGCGACCGCTTTTCAGGCCTCGGGAATCCGGGAGGGGCGAGATCCGGCAGATCCCAGTTCAGCCGCACACCGTCAAAGGCGCGGTCAAAGACGGATCTGGAAACCCCGGCCCGCCGGGCTTCGGGCCATAGATCGCCTTCAAGCCACTGGCGGAACTCGGTCTCCACCCCGGCCTTGGTTGCGGCGACGGCGGGCCCGGCTGCAAGGCCATAGGCAGCCAGCAAGGTGAGACAGGCGATGACGAATGGTCGAATCATGAGGACAGCTTACCTTGGGCAGACGCCCAAGGAAATTGACGCCGTCCGATCTTGCCGCCAACTCTCAAGAAAGCCCAACCGGACCGAGACGTTCTAGCTCGCAGAGAAGGCTTCCACCTCGATCTCGGTCAGAAACGCCTGGCTCGCAAGACCTGCCACGATCACATAGGTCGAGGCCGGCGCATGGCCGGCCAGCATCCTGTCCCGAATCTCGCGGTAGAGCGCCACTTCGCCCGGGGCAACGTCATAGACACGGATCGCGGTGATATCCCTGACCGACATGTCTGCTGCTTCGAGCCCGGCAATCACATTGCGCCAGGCCTGCTCCGCCTGTGCGCGATACCCGGAACACACGGCGCCGCCCGGCATCACGCCGATCTGACCCGAGAGAACGAGCCGCCGGCCCGGCCCCACGGTCTCGGCGATCTGCGAGTAACTCGATGCGGGCCTGGGCATGGTTTCCGGATTGGCAAACCTGGTCATGACGGCTCCTCAGAATGCGGTGCGGGCACGGATCGCGGCGGCCAGTGTGCCTTCGTCGAGATAGTCGAGCTCGCCGCCGACCGGAACGCCATGGGCCAGCCGGGTGATCTTGAGATCGAACCCCGACAGTTGCTCGGTGATGTAGTGTGCGGTGGTCTGGCCTTCGACCGTCGCGTTGACCGCGATCAGGATCTCGCGCACGCCGCCGGCAGCGACGCGGTCGACAAGCCCTGCGATCGTAAGGTCGTCCGGGCCAACGCCGTCCAGCGGCGACAACGTGCCGCCGAGCACGTGATAGCCGGCATTCATTGCCGCCGCACGTTCGAGTGCCCAGAGATCGGCAACATCCTCGACAACGATGATGACGCCCTGGTCACGTGCCGGGTCGGTGCAGACCGTGCACGGGTCCGAGGTGTCGGCGTTGCCGCAAGTCGAGCAGATGCGCACCTTGTCATGCGCCTCGTTGATGGCCGCGGCGAGCGGTCCCATCAACTGATCCTTCTTCTTGATCAGATGCAGGGCTGCACGCCGGGCCGACCGCGGCCCCAGTCCGGGAACACGTGCAAGCAGCTGGATCAGCTTTTCGATTTCAGGGCCGGTGACGCGCTTTTGCATGCCTGGCTAGCTCTCCGCTGCCCGGCTCAGAACGGCAGCTTCATGCCGGGCGGAATCGGCAGGCCGGCAGTCAGTTCCTTGGTGCGCTCGGCCATCATCGCTTCGGCCTTGGCCTTGGCGTCGTTGTGGGCGGCGACGATCAGGTCCTCGAGAATCTCGACATCGTCCTCCTTGAACATCGACGGATCGATCTTCAGGCCGAGCATCTGTCCCTTGCCCGAAAGCCGTACGGTCACCATGCCGCCGCCGGAGACGCCTTCGCACTCCATCGCGGCAATTTCCTCCTGCATGCCTTCCATCTTGGCCTGCATGTCCTTGATCTTGCCCATCATGCCCATGATGTCCTTCATCGGCGTCTCCTTGGTGGTTCGAGGGTGGTGGTGCTGCGGATTGCCCGCTCGGGTCTCAGTCTGATGTTTCGTCCGGTTCGGTCTCGGCGGGAAGGATGTCGCCCTCCTCGCTTGTCGGCGAAAGCGTCTCCGCCGCCAGATCCTCCTCGGTGGCAGAAATGCGCACGTCGGTGATGCGTGCACCGGGAAATTTCGACAGGATGGCGGCAATGTCGGGATCCTGTCTCGCATCGCTGACCAGGGCGTCACGTTTCGCCGCCTCGCGCTCGGCAATCGTCGGCTCGCCCTGTTCCCGGCTCAGCGCAACGCTCCAGTTGGCCCCGGTCCAGTCCTTGAGCTTCTTGATCAGTTCGCCGGGCAGGCTCGGGCTTGCGTCGGGAGCGAGATTGATCTCGAGCCGGCGCGGCTCGATCCGGACCAGCCGGACACCGGTTCGGATCTGAACCTTCATGGCAATGTCGCGATGCTTTTCAGCCAGGGCGATCATGTCTTCGAGCGACCCAATATCCACCTGTTCGAGAGGTTCGGCCTGCGGTGCCGGGACGGATGGTTCGGCGGAGTGGGCGAGCCGCATGGACGGCTGACCGCCGTTGCCTGACGGCATCGTCCGGTCGCCGACGGCGCGCGCTGTCGCACCACCCCCGCTGTAACCTCGCGAGGATGAGCCGGATGCACCGCCACCGGACGGTTGCCGCGTGCCCGGGGCTCCGCCGGTTGCGTCTCCGCCCTGAACCGCATCCTGGAATGCCTTCAGGGCATCTTCCGGCGATGGCAGGCTGGCTGCATGGGCGATGCGAATGAGCGCCATCTCGGCTGCGGCAGCCGGGCGGCTCGATTCATCGGTTTCGGAAATGCCCTTCAAGAGCATCTGCCAGGTTCGCGAGAGAATGGCCGTCGACAATCCGCCCGAATACTCCGCGCCGCGTTCCCGCTCGGTTTCAGTGAGCGACGGATCATCGGCCGCCTCCGGAACGAATTTGAGCCGGGTCACGAGATGGGTGAAATCGGCGAGATCGGTCAGGATAACCGCCGGGCCGGCGCCCGAATCGTACTGATCTCGAAAGCTTGCAAGCGCGGCAGCGACATCGCCGGACATCAAGGCGCCGAAGAGCTCGACAACGCGGGAGCGATCCGCCAGACCGAGCATGGAACGGACCGCGTCCCCATCCACCTGGCCACCGCCATGGGCGATCGCCTGGTCGAGAAGGGAAAGGCCGTCGCGCACCGATCCCTCGGCGGCGCGGGCTATCATCGCAAGCGATTCGTCATCGATGCCAATGCCTTCCTGGGCAGCCACGTTGCGGAAATGCGCAGCCAGGGCCCCGGTTTCGATGCGGCGCAGGTCAAAGCGCTGGCAGCGCGACAGCACGGTGATCGGGACCTTGCGGATCTCGGTGGTGGCGAAAATGAATTTCACATGCGCGGGCGGCTCTTCCAGCGTCTTGAGCAGGCCGTTGAAGGCCTGCGTCGAGAGCATGTGCACCTCGTCGATGATGTAGACCTTGTAACGCGCCGAGACAGGGCGGTAGCGCACCTGCTCGATGATCTCGCGGATGTCGTCGATGCCCGTGTGCGATGCGGCATCCATTTCGATGACATCGACGTGCCGGCCTTCCATGATGGCCTGGCAATGCTCGCCGGGAACAGCCAAGTCTATGCTCGGCTGATCCGTCTCATCGGTCTTGTAATTGAGCGCGCGCGCCAGAATGCGCGCCGTCGTGGTCTTGCCGACGCCGCGGACCCCGGTCAGCATCCAGGCTTGGGCGATTCTTCCCGAAGCAAAGGCGTTCGTCAGGGTGCGGACCATCGGCTCCTGGCCGATCAGGTCGGTGAAATCCTTTGGACGATACTTTCGCGCCAGGACACGGTAGGGCCCCTGCTCGGCTGCCGGCTGTCCATGAGTGACGCCTGAAATCTCGTCCATGATCTTGTGCCGCGCTCCTGCTGTCCCGGGTCCATCGGGTCAAACCGCAACCCGCTCTTTGAGGGCCGGTCGGATCATGGCCGGTTTTCCCGCCGGCTGTCCATCCCGTTCGCCGGGACCGGTTCCTCGTCCACAGCGCACGCGGATGACCTCGGTGTCCCGCCATCAGGCCCATGCCCGACACGGGATCAGATGCCATCCGGACAAGCCGCCGAACGCAAACCGGAACGGACGATGGGGTGGGAGGCTGGCACGGTGACCCGTGCCGGGCTCGTTAGGGCTGCTTCCTTCCGGACCTGACCCGGTTGGCGAGTGGCTCGTCCACCACCAACCTCCCGGGGGAACATATCGTCAATCATCCGGCCAAATGCAAGCCAACACGCCAAAATTCTGCTAGGCTGGGAGAAATCCAACAATCGGCCGACAAAAATGCCCAGTTTCAACCTTGATGAGCGCCTCGCACGAGCCACGACGCTTCTGACCCGGCTGGGTCTTTGCCAGTTGCGGCTGATGCATGACAGCCGCTGGCCCTGGGTCATGCTGGTTCCGCAGCGCGATGCCATCTGCGAGGTCTTCGACATGACCCCGCTCGACCAGACCATGCTGACCTTCGAAACAGCCATGACCGCCAAGGCACTCAAACAGGTGACCGGCTGCGAAAAAATCAATGTCGGCGCGCTCGGAAACCAGGTTCGACAGTTTCACCAGCACCTTATTGCCAGAACCCGGGGAGATCCGGCCTGGCCCGGGCCGGTCTGGGGGCATGGCGAAGCCAGGCCCTGGGACGAAGCAGCACGAACCGATTTCACAACGCGGCTTCTGGATGCGCTTTGAAATCGCAGGTCGTGGTTCAGCATATTTTTTCGCGAAACTGATTCCGGTCCCCGGAAATATGCAGTAGATCTCGTCCATGTCAGTTTCCCTTTTTGATCACAATGCGCCGCATGGCGAAGCGAGCCGTCTGGTTGCCTTTTCGACCAACCGGCTCGACCGCCGTTCCGAACACCGCGATGAAAGCGAGCTGGGAAATGCCCTCAAGGATCCCCGGACCCGGTATTTCGGCATTACCCAAGGTCGTCTCGCCTTCAGGATCGACAGCGGGACATCTCAGGGCCTGCTGCGGGCGGAAGATCTCGCAGGGTTCGGGCCGCAGAACGAGAATGCAATCCTGATCGGATGGGACAGCGACGAGGCGCCACGGATAGCGGTTCCGCTGGCACTGGCCGCCGACGATCTTCCCGAACCCTTCAAGGCGCTCGATGCCCGTTCGGTCTATCGTCAGGGCCTGCTCGACGAGGAGACGCTCGGCGCGTATGCACTGGGCACCAGCCTCGTTTCCTGGGCGCTTTCAAACCGGTTCTGCGGCGCCTGCGGCAATCCGATGACACCCGAATCGGGAGGCTACCGGCGCAAGTGCCAAGCCTGCGGTCACACGGTGTTTCCGCGCACGGATCCGGTTGCGATCATGCTGGCGGTCGACGAGACGCGCGACCGCTGCCTGCTGGGCCGAAGCCCGCATTTTCCGCCCGGCATGTATTCCTGTCTTGCCGGCTTCATCGAACCGGGTGAAACGATGGAGGATGCCGTCCGGCGCGAGACGCTCGAGGAATCGGGCATCAGCATCGGCCGAGTGCGCTATCACGCCAGCCAGCCCTGGCCGATGCCCCACTCGCTGATGATCGGCGTCTATGCCGAGGCCACGAGCTTGGAGATCGACCGAGATACCGCCGAACTCGAGGATTGCCGCTGGTTCGATCGGGCCGAGACCGAGGCCATGCTTGCCAATGTCCTGGGAGAGGACAAGGCATCGGCGCCGCCACCGGGTGCCATCGCGCACCGGCTGATGCGCGACTGGCTCGACTGGAAACGCTAGTTCAACCTTCCTGCTCTTCCTCGATGGCTCCGTTTTCGGCGAGCCTGAACGGATGGGCGGGATAGACACCGAGAATGCGAAGCTCCCTCGAGAAGAAGGCCAGTTCCTCCATGGCGCGCGCCACCGGAGCCTCGTCCGGGTGGCCCTGGATATCGGCATAGAACTGGGTGGCGAAGAACTTTCCGCCAAGCTGATAGCTCTCGAGCTTGGTCATGTTGACGCCGTTGGTGGCAAAACCGCCCATCGCCTTGTAGAGGGCCGCGGGAATGTTGCGGACCCGGAAGACGAAAGTGGTGACAATGACCTCGTCGGCAACCGGGCGGGGCGGAATGCTGGCATTCCGCGACAGCACCACGAAGCGGGTGACATTGGTCTCGGTGTCCTCGACGTTCTCGGCCAGGATATTGAGGCCGTAAAGGTCGGACGCAAGCCTTGGCGCAAAGGCGGCCATCGACGTGTCGCCGGTTTCAGAAACGAGTTTGGCGGCCCCCGCCGTGTCTCCCGCCACGATCGGCTTCCAGCCATTGGCACGGACGATCTTGCGGCACTGGCCGAGCGCATGGATGTGACTGTGGACGGTCCTTATGTCCGAAAGCGCCACGCCGGGCAGGGCCATGAGCTGAAAGTGGATCGGCATGAAATACTCGCCGACGATATGCAGTTGCGATTCCGGCAAGAGGTGATGGATGTCGGCCACGCGGCCGGCGATCGTGTTCTCGATCGGGATCATCGCCAGGTCGGCCTCACCCTGCTCAAGCGCATTGAAGGCATCCTCGAAGGTGGCGCAGGGAAGCGGGTCCATCTCGGGAAACATGTCGCGACAGGCCATGTCGGAGTTTGCGCCAAACTCGCCCTGGAAGGCGATGCGGTTGGTGGAAGTGGTCATTCAATGGTTCCGTTCAGAAGACAGCGCTCTTATCGGCCGGCAAGAATTTGGCGGGCGCGCTCGAGATCCGCCGGAGTATCGACACCGAGCGGAACCGAGTCAACGATGGCCACGTCAATGCGCATCCCGTCCTCCAGCGCCCGCAACTGCTCGAGTTTCTCGCGCTTCTCGAGCGTGGACGGCGGCAGCGCAACGAAGCGCTCAAGCGCCGAGCGCCGCCAGGCGTAAAGCCCTATGTGATGATAAAGCGGGCCATCGCCGTAGGGCGCCGTCGCCCGGGTAAAATAGAGCGCGCGCAGGATCTTGTCGCCGACCGGGGTCCCGATCACCTTGACGATGCTCGGATTGGTCTTCTCGGCCTCTTCGGCGATTTCAACGGCGATCGTGGCGAGGTCTGCGGGCGAGGACGCAAGCGGCAGGGCAGACCGCCGGATGGTCTCGGGTTCGATCGCGGGAATGTCGCCCTGGATGTTGAGCACGACGTCGATCCTGCCTTCCGGATCGAGCTTCGTCGCAGCTTCGTAGACCCGGTCGGACCCCGACTGGTGATCATCCCGGGTCATGACCGCCTCGATGCCCGCGGCCTCGACCACCTCGGCGATCTGTCGCGAATCAGTGGCGACGGCAACGCGCCCGACACCGGCCTTTTCAGCCTGACGGGCCACGCGGACCACCATGGGTACGCCGCCGATGTCGGCCAGGGGCTTTCCCGGCAGCCGCAGAGCGGCCATTCTGGCGGGAATGATGACGAGCATGGGCTCGTTGGCCTGTTTCATGATGGCTCCGGCTGCGGGTCTGGAGGGACGGTGGCAAAAAGTCTCACAACAGCTGCCACAAACAGTGTTGCAACAAAACTGCAAAAGACATAGGTTCCGCGCGATTTCAAGACTGGTTCGGACAATGCAGGACACTGGGCGGAACGCCGGACCGAAACGGAGCGACGGAACATGAACTCCTCATACTTCAATTCGGCTGCAGGCGCGTTTCTGGGCATTGTGTTTGTCCTGATGACACTTTCCATCGTCTCGGACGGAATTTATCACGCCGCCGAGCCTGAAACCGAAGGCTTTGCGATCGAAGTCGCGGAAGCAAGCACCGAGGAAAGCG
Source organism: Hoeflea sp. (assembly GCA_965233445.1). Taxonomy (GTDB): domain Bacteria; phylum Pseudomonadota; class Alphaproteobacteria; order Rhizobiales; family Rhizobiaceae; genus Hoeflea. The sequence goes on along the minus strand of OZ247491.1, from coordinate 622,270 downwards.
CCTCCGAGGAAGAAGCTGCCCCGCAGGACATCGCACCCCTGCTTGCGAGCGCCGATGCTGCCGCGGGCGAGAGCGTCTTCAGGAAATGCGCCTCTTGCCACAGCAACGATGCCGCCAGCGCCAACAAGGTTGGCCCGGGCCTGTGGAACATCATCAACCGTCCGGTCGCGACCCATGCCGACTTCAATTATTCCTCGGCACTGACCGAATACTCCGAAGGTGGTGAAGTCGAATGGACCTATGAGCGGCTGAACAACTTCCTCGCCGGACCGAAGCAGTACATCCCCGGAACGTCGATGGGCTTTGCCGGCCTGAAGAAGATCGAGGAGCGCGCCGACCTTCTGGCCTATCTGCGCACGGTCGCCGACACGCCCCCGCCGCTGCCCGAGGCAACTGCAGAAGAAGCCGCTCCCGCGGAAGAAGCCGCTCCCGCAGAAGAGGCTGCTCCTGCGGAAGAAGCTGCCCCTGCCGAATCCGGCGCTGCGGAAGAGCCGGCGACGGAACCGACCGAGTAGGCTTCCTGCTCAGAGACTTGAAAAGCCGGGCCTCGTGCCTGGCTTTTTTTATGCCTTCCCCAAGGGTTTTTTCGATCCCGCCCTGCAAGTGCCCGGAAAGTTGCCTATTCTCTTGGAAATGAAGTTACCTGAAATCACCTCAGGAGGATCCGTCGCCATGACCACTCGCCTTTTTCCGCCCATTCTCGCGCTGGCGATGATGATGCTGGCCATTCCGCCCGCAGTGAGTGCCGAACCGGAATGGCAGCACGCCACGGCGCTGGTGGGAGAGCCGAAATATGCCGAAGGCTTTGAACGCTTCGAATACGTCAACCCGGATGCGCCGAAAGGTGGGGCCCTCGATCTGTCGGCTTCCGATTCCTTCGACACGCTCAACCCCATTCCTGCCAAGGGAGACCTGGCTGTCGGGTTGGAGCTGGTGTTCGAAACCTTGATGGTCAGCTCGGAAGACGAGATCGCCGCCAATTACGGGCTTCTCGCCGAGGCGGTGCGCTTCCCGGAGGATTACTCGTGGGTAACCTACCGGCTCAGGGAAGATGCCCGCTGGCATGACGGCGAACCCGTCACCGCAGAGGATGTGGTGTGGAGTTTCGAGCAGACGGTTGCGCACAACCCGCAGCGCGAATTCTACTATCGACACGTGGTCAAGGCGGAGAAAACCGGACCGCGCGAGATCACCTTCACCTTTGACGAGAAGAACAACAAGGAATTGCCAAAGATCGTCGGTGAGCTGCTGATCCTGCCCAGGCACTGGTGGGAAGATGCCGAGGGCGAACCCCGCGCCATCGACGAGACGACGCTCCTGCCGGTGATGGGCTCGGGTCCTTACCGGATTGCCAATATCCGTCCCGGTGAAAGCATGGCGTTCGAACGGGTCGAGGATTACTGGGGCAAGGATCTCAACGTCAATGTCGGACGCCACAATTTCGACCGCGTCACCTATACCTATTTCGGCGACCGGAATGTCGAGTTCGAAGCCTTCAAGGCAGGTGACGTCGACTTCTGGCGCGAGAACGAAGCCAAGCGCTGGGCCAACTCCTACGATTTCCCGGCGGTTGCCGAAGGCAGGATCGTGCGGGAGGAGCCCGAGAATCTCTATCGTTCCTCAGGCGTCCTGGTGGGCTTCATTCCCAATCTTCGACGCGAGAAGTTTTCCGATCCGCGTGTCCGCCGGGCTCTGAACTTCGCCTACAATTTCGAGGACCAGAACAAGAACCTGTTTTTCGATCAGTATGAGCGGATCGACAGCTTCTTCTACGGCACCGAGCTTGCTTCATCCGGACTGCCGGAGGGAGAGGAGCTTGAAATCCTCGAAAGCCTGCGCGGCCAGATCCCGGAAAGCGTCTTCACCACGGCCTACGAAAATCCGGTGGGCGGCAATGAGCGCGACGTTCAGGCGAACATGCGCGGAAACCTCCGCGAGGCCATCTCCCTGTTCCGGGAGGCCGGTTACGAGTTGCGCGATGGCCGGATGGTCAATTCCCAGACTGGCGAACCGTTCACCTTCGAAATCCTGCTCAATGGTTCGATCATCGAGAAAGTCGCGCTGCCCTATGCCGAGAACCTCAAGCGGATCGGCGTGGATGTCAGCGTCCGGGTTCTCAGCGACTCCTCGCAATACACCAACCGCCTCAGGTCACGTGATTTCGACATGATCTATTCGGGCTGGGGCCAGAGCATGTCGCCGGGCAATGAGCAGGCTGAATACTGGGGTTCGGAGGCAGCGGACCGCGAAGGTTCCGCCAACTATGCCGGGATCGCCGATCCGGCAATCGACCAGCTGATCAAGCAGGTGGCTTTCGCAGGCGACCGCGAGACGCTGATCGCCACGGTGCGTGCGCTCGACCGGGTCCTGCTCGCCAACCATTTCGTCGTGCCGACCTACACGCTGCGCCACTCGCGGCTGGCGTACTGGGACCATATTACCCATCCCGAGGAATTGCCCTATTATGGCATCGGCTTTCCCGACGTCTGGTGGCATGCGGGCGAGGAATAGCGCTGCCGTATCGTCCGGCCCTTGCTTTGAGAGGTACATTCGATTCTCAATTGGCTGACCGCGAATCACCTCCAAGGCCGGATCCGCCCGTCCAGGAAAGATACCTTTTGACACGACCGACCTGCGCCACGCTCAAACAGCACGTCCCGGCCATTCCGTCCGGTGGGGTCCGCTGATGGGTGCCTATATTCTCAGACGCCTGCTCTTGATGATCCCGACGATCATCGGGATCATGGCCATCTCCTTCGCCGTGATCCAGTTCGCGCCGGGCGGGCCGGTGGAGCAGGTCATCGCCCAGCTCACCGGCCAGGGCGATTCGGCCACGGACCGGATTTCCGGAAGCGGCGGCGACAACCAGGGTTTTCAAGGCCAGGAATTCAACGATGACGTGACATCGCAGTATCGCGGTGCACAGGGGCTGGACCCGGAATTCATCGCCAAGCTTGAGGCGCAGTTCGGTTTCGACAAGCCGCCGCTCGAGCGCTTTCTTCTGATGATGTGGAATTACATCCGCTTCGACTTCGGCGAAAGCTACTTCCGCAGCATCGATGTCATCGACCTGATTGCGGAGAAGCTTCCAGTCTCGATATCGCTCGGGGTCTGGATCCTGTTGCTGTCCTATCTGATCTCGATCCCGCTCGGCATCAAGAAGGCGATCTCCGACGGTTCACGCTTCGATGTATGGACCTCGGGGCTCATCATCGTCGCCTATGCCGTTCCGGGATTTCTGGTCGGGATCATGCTGATCGTGGTTTTCGCCGGGGGCTCCTTTTTCGACTGGTTCCCGCTCAGGGGGCTGACATCGGACGACTTCGCCGAACTCAGCCTGTTCGGCAAGATTCTCGACTACTTCTGGCACCTGACACTGCCCCTGATCGCACTGGCGCTTTCGGCGTTCGCGACCACGACGCTTCTGACCAAGAACTCCTTCATCGACGAGATCCGCAAGCAGTATGTGACCACGGCACGCGCCAAGGGCCTGACCGAACGCCAGGTACTTTACCGGCACGTTTTCAGAAACGCGATGCTGATCATCATTGCAGGATTTCCGGGCGCCTTCATCTCGGCCTTCTTCTCCGGATCGCTGCTGATCGAAACCATCTTCACGCTCGACGGGCTCGGGCGTCTGGGGTTTGAATCGATCATCAGGCGGGATTACCCAGTGGTGTTCGCGACGCTGTTCATCTTCTCGCTGATGGGCCTCGTCGTCGGACTGATTTCCGACCTCGTCTACACCTGGGTCGATCCGAGGATCGATTTCGAGAAGAGGGATGTCGGATGAGCGCTCCCTCCTCAACCATGGATGATGCCTACGATTCAAAGGGTCGTCCGAAAGGCTGGCTGTCGCCGACGAACCGCCGGCGCTGGGCCAATTTCAAGGCCAATCGCCGGGGCTACTGGTCCCTGTGGATCTTCATGATCCTGTTCATCGCCAGCCTGATGGCTGAATTCATCGCCAATGACCGACCCATTCTGGTCTCCTACAAGGGCGAGATCCTCTATCCGGTCGCGGTCAACTATCCCGAAGAAAAGTTCGGCGGCTTCCTCGCCCGGACCGATTACCGCGATCCTTTCATCCAGGAAGAGATAGAGGCCAATGGCTGGATGCTGTGGCCGCCGATCCGCTACTCCTACAACACGGCCAATTCCTACATTCCGCATTCGGCGCCGACGCCGCCGTTCTGGCTGATGGAGGAAGAGACCCGCTGCCAGGCCTATCCGCTCGGAGATGAGGATCCCGGATGCACGCTCGGCAACATGAACTGGCTCGGCACCGATGACCAGGCCCGCGACGTGACCGCACGCATGATCTACGGCTTCCGGATCTCGGTGCTCTTCGGGCTGACGCTCACCATCTTCTCGGCGGTGATCGGCGTCGCCGCGGGCGCCGTGCAGGGTTATTTCGGCGGATGGACCGACCTTCTGCTGCAGCGCTTCATCGAGATCTGGTCATCGATGCCGGTGCTCTACATCCTGCTGATCATCGCCGCGGTCCTGCCGCCGGGATTCTGGATCCTGCTCGGCATCATGCTGCTGTTTTCATGGGTCGCCTTTGTCGGCGTGGTGCGGGCGGAATTCCTGCGGGCGCGAAACTTCGAGTATGTGAACGCGGCGCGCGCACTCGGCGTCGGCAACGGCACCATCATGTTCCGCCATCTCCTGCCGAACGCCATGGTCGCGACACTGACCTTCCTGCCGTTCATCCTGTCGGGTTCGATCACCACGCTGACCTCGCTCGACTTCCTCGGCTTCGGACTCCCGCCCGGATCTCCATCGCTTGGCGAACTGATCGCGCAGGGCAAGCGCAACCTGCAGGCGCCATGGCTGGGGCTGACCGCCTTCTTCACGATTTCGATCATGCTTTCGCTGCTGATCTTCATCGGCGAAGCGACCCGTGACGCCTTCGATCCGCGAAAGACGTTCCGATGAGTGCGGCCGCAGAGAACCAGGAACCACTGCTTTCGGTACGCGACCTTTCGGTGGCGTTCCATCAGGAAGGCAACAGCCAGCTTGCCGTCGACCGGATCTCGTTCGACATCAAGCGCGGCGAGACTGTCGCGCTGGTGGGAGAGTCCGGTTCGGGAAAATCGGTTTCGGCGCTGTCCGTGCTCAAGCTGCTGTCCTATCCGGCGGCCAGCCACCCCAGCGGCCAGGTATTGTTCAAGGGGCAGGATCTGCTGGCGGCGAAGGAACCCACGATCCGCGACGTGCGCGGCAACTCCGTCACCATGATCTTCCAGGAGCCGATGACCTCGCTCAACCCGCTTCAGACGGTTGAAAAACAGGTTTCGGAAATCCTGCATCTGCACCAGCCGATTGCCGCCGACGAGGCACGCAGACAGGTCATCGAACTGCTCGATCAGGTCGGGATCCGTGATCCGCGCCAGCGGCTCGGCTCCTATCCCCACCAGCTTTCGGGCGGCCAGCGTCAGCGCGTAATGATCGCCATGGCGCTGGCCAACCGGCCCGAATTGCTGATCGCCGACGAACCCACCACGGCGCTGGACGTGACGGTCCAGGCCCAGATCCTCGAGCTGCTCAAGGAGCTCAAGACCCGGCACGGGATGGCGATGCTGTTCATCACCCATGATTTGGGGATCGTCCGGAAGTTCGCCGACAGGGTCTGCGTGATGACCAAGGGCCAGATCGTCGAATCGGGGCCCACCGTAGAGATCTTCGAGAACCCCCGGCACGAATACACAAGGCATCTGCTTTCCGCCGAACCCAAAGGCAATCCTCCGCCGCGTGCCGAAACCGCACCGATGGTGATGCAGGCCCGGGACGTCAAGGTCTGGTTCCCGGTCAAGCAGGGATTCCTGCGCCGCACGGTCGACCATATCAAGGCGGTCGACGGTCTCTCGCTCGACCTGAGGGCGGGCCAGACACTCGGCGTGGTGGGCGAATCCGGGTCTGGGAAAACGACGCTTGGCCTTGCGCTGATGCGGCTGATCCGCAGCCAGGGCGAAATCCATTTCAACAAGCTGCCGCTGCATGAGCGCAGTTTCAAGCAGATGAAGCCGCTCAGAAGTTCCATGCAGGTGGTGTTCCAGGATCCTTTCGGATCGCTCAGCCCGCGCATGTCGATTGCGGAGATCGTCGGAGAGGGGCTCGCGATCCATGCGCGTAATCTGTCGGCCCAGGAGCGCGACCGCGAAGTTGCCAGGGCCCTTGAGGAAGTAGGCCTCGATGCGGCGACCCGCTGGCGCTATCCGCACGAGTTTTCCGGCGGTCAGCGGCAAAGAATAGCCATTGCCCGCGCGATGGTGCTCAAGCCCCGGTTCGTAATGCTCGACGAGCCGACCTCGGCGCTGGACATGAGCGTTCAGGCACAGGTCGTCGATCTGCTGCGCGATCTGCAGGCCAGGCATGAACTGGCCTATCTCTTTATCTCCCACGACCTCAAGGTGGTTCGGGCGCTGGCCAACGACGTAATCGTCATGCGCGCAGGCAAGGTGGTCGAGGCCGGATCGGCCGACAAGATCTTCGACCGGCCGGAAACCGATTACACGAAGGCGCTGATGGCAGCCGCCTTCAATCTCGAAGCGACCACGACCGGCATCGTGAGCGAATAGACCTCCGGAGACCTGATGACCGACAACGAAAACCGCGGGCGAATCCTTTTGTCCCTGACCGGCTGGGCTCCCGATGTCTGGCTGAAGCAACTGGCAGAAGCCGCCCCACACCGCAAAACGGTGGTCGAACCCGAGGGCGACTCGGATCCGAGCATCGAATATGCGGTGGTCTGGAAACCGAAACCCAAGGTTCTGGGAAAGCTTCCCCGGCTCAAGGCCATCTTCTCGGTCGGCGCCGGTGTGGACCACGTGTTCTCCGATCCCGACCTGCCCGATGTTCCCATCGTTCGCGTGGTTTCGCCGGACCTGACCGCTCGGATGAGCGAATATGTGGTGTGGCAGGTGCTCGACCATCACCGCCTCGGCCCGCGCTACCGGCAACAGCAGATGGACCGGATCTGGGAAGAGGATCGCGACCAGCCGGCGGCTTCGGATATCACTGTCGGCATCATGGGGCTTGGTGAACTGGGCACCGATGCGGCAGCCAAGTTGCGCTGCCTGGGGTTCAAGGTTTCGGGCTGGTCGCGCACCGCGAAGAGTATCGAGGGCGTGACCTGCCACGCGGGCAACACGGGTCTCGGCCCGTTTCTCGCAACGGCCGACATCATCGTGGTGCTGCTGCCACTGACTCCGGATACGCGCGAGATCCTGAACAAGGAGCTGTTCGCGAAAATGACCCGGCGCGGACCGCTCGGGGCGCCGATCCTGATCAATGCAGGCCGTGGCGGCTTGCAGAACGAGGCCGACATCCTGAGCGCGCTCGACGCCGGGCAGTTGTCGGCGGTGACGCTCGATGTCTTCCACCAGGAACCTCTGCCTGCGGACAGCCCTTTCTGGAGCCACCCGAAGGTGACCATCACGCCGCACTCCGCGGCGGCATCAATGCCGGCCTCGCTGATCGGGCCCATGGTGGCGCAGATGGACGCCCACGACCGGGGAGAGCCCTTCAAGAACCTCGTCGACCGCAAGGCCGGTTACTGAAGGCAAACGGATGGCGGTGGTTGCCGGCCCCCCTGCGAACACAGGAAGAGTTGGCAGAGGCGGCTCGTGAAGCCTCAGGGCCTCCGGTAGCCGGTCGGGGGGCCGTAAAGCCTCGCGATGCGGTCGATGGCGGCGGCAAGCGGCTCCCGCGTAACCGTCATCGTACCGCCGGAGGCGTGAAGCAGCGTGTGCTCGTCTTCGAGAAACCCGACATGGCCTTTCCAGAACACAAGATCGCCGCGCTTGAGGCCGTCAACTGAAGGGGCGATCGGATCGCCGAGCCCGGCCGACTGCTGATCGGAATCCCGCGGCGCCTTGCGGCCTGTCATGGCCAGCGCCATCTGCACAAGTCCGGAGCAGTCGATCCCGAACCCCGAGCGGCCGCCCCAGAGATAGGGAGCCTCGAGGAACATGGCGGCCACCGCCGCCGGATCGGTGAAGGCGACGTTGCCCAGAGGCTTGAGGTGGGCGGCTATCATCGCCGAACCGTCGGCCAGCACCGCATACTCCGTACCCCGGGTACTGGTACTGCCTGAAACCTCCACACGGCTGGCCATCGAGAGTGCATGAACCGGCGGAAAGCGCAGATCGGGACCGGGATAGACAAAGCTGCGGGGTTTGCAGACCACGTGGGTGGCGGCGTTCGTCGTTCCGGAAAGACATCGGTCGGGGACATAGCCGACATAACCATCGGCGTCGAGCTGCACCCAGGCCCAGCCTTCCTGCCGGTCGAACACACGCAAGGTCTCGCCGAAAATCGCCTCGGTATCGATGGCCGAGGCGGGATCGGGCTGCGGGTGCAGCTTGGCGAGCGGAGCGATCACCTGCGCCGCGGTGCCTTCAACATACCGTTGAGCCGACACGACCTCTTTGAGCCGGATGTCCGCCAGATCCGGCCTGTAGGCATTCTGACGGCGGTCGAGCGCCTTGGATTCAGAACCGGTCATGATGGCTGCGAAGTCTCCGTCGCGGCAAGCTTGCGGCCTTCCATGATGATGATGTCGCCAAGCTTTTCAACAAACAGCGCCCCTTCCACGGTGCGCTTGATCACCACGTTGCGGCGGTCCCGTTCGTCGCGGACCCGGCGCACGAGTCCCATGTGCCCCATGGTATCCAGAGCGCGCGTGATGACGGGCTTGGTTACGCCCAGAAGAGCAGCAAGGCCACGTACCGTGTGGGGCGGAGCGGCGAGATAGATGTGCAGCAGGATCGCGACCTGGCGGATTGTCAGGTCAGGTCCGATGACACGGACATGCTCAAGCGTGGCGGCATGCCACAGGCCGAGCGCTTCCGAGGGCCTGAGATCGAGTGACATGACGCACGCCTCATTCGTTACGGAACCGTACTACATTGAACGAAACATCAGTGTGGTGCAAGACAGCCACGCCCGATTGGCAGGCTTTCATCAAACAACGGGATCCATAACGGCTTCAATCCGCCTCATGCCGGAAAGCGCCGGCTGATGACATCGTAGAGCGCGCGGATCGCCTGCGCCTCCCCGCCCACAGGCGCATGCGGCTTTTCCTTCGGCGACCAGGCAAAGATATCGAAATGCGCCCAGCTGATCTCCGGTTCGACAAACCGCTTGAGAAACAATGCAGCCGTGATCGAACCCGCCATGCCGCCCGCGGGCGCATTGGTCAGATCGGCGATCCGCGCCTTGACGTCGGCCTCGTAGGGCTTGTGCAGCGGCATTCGCCACAACGGATCGAAAACCGCGCGCGAGGCCTGGGAGATCTCGTCGGCGAGCATTTCGTCATCGGTGTAGAAGGGCGGCAGGTCGGGTCCGAGCGCCACACGCGCGGCGCCGGTCAAGGTCGCCATGTCGATGACAAGCTCAGACTTGTCCTCGCAGGCGTAGCTGAGCGCATCGGCCAGAACCAGCCGGCCCTCGGCGTCGGTATTGTCGATCTGGACGGTCAGGCCCTTCCGGCTCGTGAGCACGTCGCCGGGCCGGAACGCCGACGCGGATATGGAGTTCTCGACCGCCGGGATCAGCACACGCAGGTCGACCGGAAGCCCCGCATCCATGATCATCAGCGCCAGCCCCATCACGTTGGCGGCGCCGCCCATGTCCTTTTTCATCAAAAGCATCGAGGCGGCCGGCTTGATGTCGAGCCCGCCGGTGTCGAAGCAGACCCCTTTGCCCACCAGCGTGATCTTCGTCGCACCCTTCTGGCCCCACCGCATTTCCAGCAGGCGCGGCGCTTCGGCTGCCGCGCGGCCCACCGCGTGAATCATCGGGAAATTCCGGTCGAGCAGTTCATCGCCTGAAACAACCGTGGTTTCCGCCTGATAGTGGTCGGAGAGGCCCCGAAACGCCCTTTCGAGGGCTTCCGGACCCATGTCGTTTGCGGGCGTGTTGACGAGATCGCGGGCAAGCGTCACGCCTGCAACGGTACGGGCGATCGCGGCTGCATCCGCGTCCGCCGGAATCGCCAGGCGTGGCCCAGCCGCTGCGGGTTTCCTGTATTTCTCGAAGCGATAGGCGCCCATTCCGAATGCAAGCGCCATGTCCGCACCGGGGACCTGCGATGTTTCCACGTGCCACTGCCCTTCCGGCAGCATGCGGGCTAGCTTGCCGCCGATGAAGGGATGGCAATCCGCGGCGTCACCGAGCCCGAACAGCGCCCCAGCCAGTTTGCCGTCCGGACCGGGGACAAGAAGGAGGCTGCCCTCTGCCCCCGTGAAGCCGGCCGCCCTTGCCCAGTTCAGCGCCGTACCGTCGATCTGCCCGCGTTCCAGATCCTTGCCAGACACGGCCCAGACAGGCAGCGAGTCTCCCGACACGGGCACAAACGGCGATGATCGTTCTGTAAGCTCAAACGGCGGCATGGTTCCTCCACTGGGGCTGCGTTCAGGGTTCGAACGCGATGAATGGCCTCGCCGGGACCGGCGAAGAATCGCTTGTTAACGGTTGATTAGGGTTAACAGATTATTGCTTGGACGAGTATCGCGGCTTTCCCCTGAATGGGTCATCCCGCGCGAAAAGCAACGTACACCCCGCCACAACCCCGGGATCAGGTCCATGTACAAGCCAGGCATCCGCTCCAAATCCTCCCGCCGCCTGCTGGCCGCCGTCTGCACCGCAGCGATTGGCATGTCGCTCGCGGGTTGCGCATCCAAGGGGCAACTGACCACCGGCTCGATTCCCTCGACCAACAAGCCGTTGGAGGCCATGAACGCCGCGGAGCTGCATTCGGCGTCCGAACGCTTTGGCCGGGCCTATGACAAGAACCCGAGAGATCCCGTCGTGGGCATGAAATACGCGTCTGTTCTGACCATGGGCGGACGATCCACGCAGGCGCTCGCGGTGATGCAGCAGGTCGCCATCCACAATCCGACCGACCGGGCGGTCCTGGCCGGCTACGGCAAGGCGCTAGCCGGCGCGGGACAGTTCGACAAGGCACTCGATGCCATCCGGCGCGCACAGACCCCGGACCGGCCCGACTGGCAGTTGCTGTCAGCAGAAGGCGCCATTCTCGACCAGATGGGCGATCCCGCCGCCGCGCGCGAGCGCTATCGCAAGGCGCTCGATCTCCAGCCCAACGAACCGTCGATCCTGTCCAACCTCGGCATGTCCTATGTTCTGCAGGGCGACCTGAGAACGGCCGAGACCTACCTGTCCTCCGCAGTCCGGCAACCCGGCGCGGACAGCCGGGTGCGGCAAAACCTTGCGCTGGTCGTCGGACTGCAGGGCCGCTTCGGTGAAGCCGAGAAGATCGCCGCCGCCGAGCTTTCGCCGGAACAGGCGCAGGCCAATGTGAGCTACCTGCGCAGCATGCTGTCGCAGCAGAACGCCTGGAACAAGCTCAAGAACGACGACAGCGGAAACACCAACTGATGCGCCGGACCGGATAGTTCCGGACTCCAGCGGGTTGGCAAGTGCGCCGACAGCGCGTGGCGATACGGCGCGCACGTTCCCCCAGGCCGATGCAAAAACAACCGGCTCGCACACGGTGCAGGACGCCGGCGGCATCATGTCCCCCAACGCACAACTCTCATCCGCCAGTGGCCTGTCGCCCATGCCTGCCGGGATTGATCCGCACGGTGGACGCGGGCCGGAGATGTCGTGTCACGCGCGACAGACCGGACGATTTCGGATGAGAAACTGTTCACCCCTCCCCGCGAAAAGGCCTTGCGTCGAGATCAGTTGAAATTGTCCATGACCTGGATGGCTGCCGGGCCGAGGATGACGCCGATCAGCACCGGGAGAAAGAACAGGATCATCGGTACGGTCAGCTTCGGCGGAAGCGCGGCGGCCTTCTTCTCCGCCTCGGTCATGCGCGCATCGCGGCTTTCCTGGGCCAGAACCCGGAGCGCCTGGGCGATGGGCGTGCCGTAGCGTTCCGACTGGATCAGCGCCTGGGTGACCGATTTCACCGCTTCAAGACCGGTGCGGCTGCCCAGGTTCTCGAATGCCACGCGCCGGTCCTGCAGGTAGGACAGTTCGGCGGTGGTCAGAACGAATTCCTCCGCCAGGGCGGTGGACTGAATGGCGATTTCCTCGGCCACCCGTTTCATTGCCGCCTCGATCGAGATCCCCGATTCGACGCAGATCAGCAGCAGGTCGAGCGCATCCGGCCATGCCAGCTTGATCGACAGCTGGCGCTTCTTGGACTGGTTGGAGACAAAGATGTTCGGCGCGTAGAAGCCGGCATAGGCGGCCACGATGCAGGCGAGCATCCGCACCGTGGTCGGCTTGTCCGTCATGTTTTCAAGCACGAAGACATAGACCACCGCTGCGATCAGGAAGAAGAAGGGCAGCACGAAGCGCGCCAGCAGGAACATGTTGAGCGCGTTCTGGGTGCGGTAGCCGGCGGCCCTCAACTTTGCCACCGTCGCATCGTCGGCCAGCGCCTTCCTGAGATTGAGCTGTTCGACGATGCCGCGCACCGAGGCATTGTTGTGAGACCTGAGCCCGACGCTCTTCGACCCTCCACGCGTTTGTTCCGCGTGCAGGCGCGCGCGTTCGCGGGCACGGATCTCGTCCCGTTCCAGCGCTGCCGACTTCATCCGCGCATCGAGGTCGCCGCGCTCGAAATAGGGCGCAAGGATCGTGAACAGCGTTGCGAATACGGCCACGGAAACCAGAATCGGAACCAGGTAGGCCGGGTCTGTCAGCGAAGATGCGATATCGGAAAGCATGGTTCGCCCGCCCTAGATGTCGAAGTTGATCATGTTGCGCATCACCAGAATGCCGATCGACATCCAGATCGCCGAGGCGCCGAGAATGAGGTGCCCGCGGCTGTCGGTGAAAAGGATCATGATGTAGTCGGGTGAGGTGAGATAGACGAGCGTGGCAACGATGAACGGCAACGCGCCGATGATGACGGCCGAAGCCTTGGCTTCCATCGACAATGCGTTGATTTTCGCCTTCATCTTCTTGCGGTCGCGCAAGACGCGCGACAGATTGCCGAGCGCTTCCGACAGATTGCCGCCGGCCTGCGCCTGGATCGCGATGACGATGGCGAAGAAGTTGGCTTCCGACAGCGGAATCCGGCTGTAGAGCCGGCCGCACGCCTCCGGCACGTTCATGCCCATCTGCTGAGCTTCGACGATGCGCTTGAACTCGGTCCGCACCGGTTCCTGGCCTTCGCCCGAGATCATGCGGATCGCATCGTTGAGCGGCAGTCCGGACTTGATCGAGCGCACCATGATATCGAGCGCGTTGGGAAATTCGTTGAGGAACGCCTTGAGACGCCGGGAGCGCAGGTATCCGATCACCCACCGCGGAACGCCGGCCCCGAAAATGATCCCGATCCCGAGCCCGACGAAAAGGCTTCCATAGGCAACGAAGGCCACCATACCGGCAAGCAATCCGAACACCGTCGAGATCAGGATGAACTGTTTCATCGAAATCGAAAGGCCGGCCTGGCTGATCTTGTCCTTGAGTGGCGGGGAGGTGCGCCGGTCGTTTTCCTTGTTCTTTTCTTCAAGGGTCTTGAGCGAATCCTGAACCGATTTCCGGCGCTTGTTGGCTTCGGCGAGCCGGTCCCGCGCTGCCGAGGCCTTCGACCTGTCGGTCTCGGCAGCCTTGACGCGCTTGACCCGACTTTGGGTTCGGCGGTCGCCCTCGATGCGGCTGTAAAGCACGCCGTAGCCAAGGGCACCTGCCGAGAGTGCGGCAAGAGCGATGATGGCGACGACGACTGTATCCAGACCAAACACGCGGGCGTCTCCTTAAGAAGCGATCTTTTCCATGGCATCGAGTGCTGCGGCCAGGCGCTTGTCCTCGCCGTAGTAGCGGGCGCGATCCCAAAAATGCGGCCGGCCGATGCCGGTCGAGCGATGTTCGCCAATGATCCTGCCGTTGGCGTCTTCACCGGTCATGTCGTACTTCATGAGATCCTGGGTGATGAGCACATCGCCCTCCATGCCGACAACCTCGGTGATGTGGGTGATCCGGCGCGAGCCGTCGCGCAGGCGTGTGGCCTGGATAACGACATCGACCGATCCGGCGATGATCTCGCGCACGGTCTTGGCGGGAAGGGTGAAGCCGCCCATGGCGATCATCGATTCCATACGGCTCAGGCATTCGCGCGGGCTGTTGGCGTGGATCGTTCCCATCGAACCGTCGTGACCGGTGTTCATGGCCTGCAGAAGGTCGAACACCTCGGGTCCGCGAACCTCGCCGACGATGATGCGTTCCGGCCGCATGCGCAGGCAGTTCTTGACGAGATCACGCATGGTGATCTCACCTTCGCCCTCGATGTTTGGCGGTCGTGTTTCCAGACGCACAACATGGGGCTGCTGCAACTGCAGTTCGGCGGAGTCTTCGCAGGTGATGATGCGCTCATCGGAGTCGATATAGGCGGTCAGACAGTTCAAGAGCGTGGTCTTGCCCGAGCCGGTGCCTCCGGAAATCACGACGTTGCATCGGACACGGCCGATGATCTGCAGGATGACCGCACCTTCGGGAGTGATCGCACCGAACTTGACCAGCTGGTCGAGCGTCAGCTTGTCCTTCTTGAACTTACGAATGGTGAGCGCAGTGCCGTCGATGGCCAGGGGCGGCGCAATGACGTTGACACGCGAACCGTCGGGAAGACGGGCGTCGCAGATCGGGCTCGATTCATCCACGCGCCGGCCGACCTGGCTGACGATGCGCTGGCAGATCGACAGAAGCTGGCCGTTGTCGCGAAACCGGACATCGGTCTCCTGCACCTTGCCGGCGACTTCGATGTAGGTCTTGCCCGACCCGTTGACCATGATGTCGGCGATGTCGTCGCGCGCCAGCAACGGCTCAAGCGGACCGTATCCGAGCACGTCATTGCAGATGTCATCGAGCAGTTCTTCCTGCTCGGCGATCGAAAGGGCAAAATTCTTGATCGTGATGATATCGTTGACGATATCGCGGATTTCCTCACGCGCGCTCTCGGCGTCGAGCTTGGCGAGCTGGGACAGGTCGATCGTATCGATCAGCGCCGAGAAGACCTGACTCTTTGTGTCGTAGTAGGCCTCGTTGCGGGTCGACTTCCGCTTGGCCGGCGGCTCTTCACGGCGCTGCACCGCAACCGGTTCGGGCTGGGGCCTCGGCGCGGGCTCGGGGGCAGCCGCCATTGCGGGAGCAGACGGCGTGGAAGCCGGCGCGCCCTCGCTCACGTGAGGCGCTGCCGGAGCCTCGGCTGCGACCGGCGGCTTCGGCATCGGGGCCATCGGCGTCTTGCCGGATCCGTCATTGCTGCGTTTGCCGAACATGGTGTTGCGAACTCCAGTCTGCCTGTTACTTGCGGCCAAGCAGGCCCATGAGGGACGAAAGGCCGGCCTTCTTGCGTTTCTTCGCTTCCGCCCGACCGGTGACGACATGCGCAATCTGCGACATGGACTCTGCGACCGGGGACTTCGCTGCCGATTCGGCAATCATGAGGCCGGAATTGGCAGCCTCGCCAAACAGCGGGGCATCAAATGGGATGATGGCAAGCGGTTCCACCTCCAACGGGTCGCAGAACACATCGGGTGCGATCTCCGGGCGTTTTGCCAAACCGACCTGGTTGAGGATGAGGTAGGGCGGGTGATCGTTGGGCCGGAGCTTGCGCAGGGTATCGAACAGGTTCTTCGTGTTGCGAAGATTGGCGAGATCCGGCGTCGCGGTGATAACGATCTCGTCGGCCGCACAGAGGATCTTGCGCGACCAGTCGGACCACAGGTGCGGCACATCCAGAACCGAGATCGGCGCGTTGCGCTGCACGATGTCGAGAATTGGCAGGAACGCGTCGCCCGAGAAATCGTAGGTTCGGTCAAGCATCGACGGCGCCGCCAGCATCGAGAGATGTTCCGAGCACTTGGCCAGAAGACGGTCGAGAAACACCTCGTCGAGGCGGTCCGGAGAGAACACGGCCTCGGCGATCCCCTGGGCGGGGTCATTGTCGAAGTTGAGATTGGCCGTGCCGAAGGCGAGGTCGAGATCGGCGAGGATAACCTCGCTCGAGAACAGGTTGGAGATGCTCCAGGCGCAGTTGTGCGCCAGCGTCGAGGACCCCACGCCGCCCTTGGCGCCGACAAAGGCAATCGACTTACCGAGCGGTGCTGCATCGGGATCAACGAAGATGGTCGATATCACGCCGATCACATCCGCCATCGAGACAGGCGCAACGATGTATTCGGACACGCCGTTGCGCACGAGTTCGCGATAGAGCGAGACATCGTTGACATGACCGATCACGACAACGCGGGTGTCGGGATCGCAGTAATTGGCCAACTCGCCAAGCTCACCGATCAGCGTTTCCCCATCGGCACGGGTTTCAAGAATCAACAGGTTCGGCGTCGGAGACGACGAAAACATGTTGGTTGCCGCCGACACGCCGCCCGAATTCACCCGGAGATTGACCTTGGCCATGCGGCGGTCCTCGCCGCAGCGCTCCATGGTTTTCGCAAGGCCCTCGGTCTCGTAGAAGACATGCACGGAGATGCGCGGCAATGGCCTGATGCGGTCAAAGTCTCCGCGTGCAGGCGTGTCCGCAGCCGGATCAGCAGGCGTGGATTGCTCTAGCTCATAATCAAGGTTTGTCATTGCCGTTGTCCTGCTTCAGGTGTCGCGCGACAGTCTTCAGTCATCAGTTGGTCCCGAGCCCGGCGCCGCTGTCGCGATAGGTCTGGATGACCACCGAGCGGCGCTCCGCATCGATCGGCGACATGCCGCGCGGCGCAATGAGATCCCCGGGATTGGCGATCTGCGCCGCCAGGTTGTTCTGGTATGCGCAACCGAAATTGGCCCAATGCCTGTTTTCGCTGGTATCGGTCACAAGATCGTCCGGCCAGCGGCCGCACTGGCCCGTCGAAGCCGAGATGGCGAGATAGGCAATCCGGATCGGCGCCGCATCGTTGGGCGATGAGGCATTGTAGGGCGACGTGAGAATCCGATTGCGCGGAATCCCCTCTTTCTCGAGGATCGTCGCCACCTCGCCTGCCACGACCGAGGCCGCGCCGGCATTCGCCGAACCGCTTGGAACCATGATGCGCACAGCGCCCGAAGCAGACGACTTGTAGCTGGTTGCGGCGCCGCGGACGATCTCGCGCATGGAAATCGTCAGCTCTCGGTCACCGGTGCCCACCGGAATATCCACCGTGCGTTCCTGCTCGGCGACAATTATCGGATGGCTGGTGCGATAATCATCGGGAACGGCGCCCACGACCACGCTACGGCCGCCCCACCCGGCGCAGCCGGAAAGAAATGCCAGGCTCGCCAGGGCCGTGACAGTTGCGAACCGGGTCCGACGGCGATCAGGCGTGTTGGGAACTGAAATCTTGCAAGACATTGTTGGGTTCCTGATCACTTGTAGATGAAGCCGACAGCGCCGTGGTAGCGACCAGGCGGCAGGCCGGTTTCCATCTGCCCGTAGACACGGTTGACGCGGCCGAGGAAGAAGCCGGCGCCGTCGCTGGGCGCGTTGAAGTTGTCGTCCGGACGGGCGAGTTCGTTGCGCGCAACCGGCTTCACCAGATAGGGGGTCGCGATGATGACGAGTTCGGTCTCGTTGCGCATGAATTCCTTGGAGCGGAACAGCGTTCCCAGCACCGGGATCTTGGAGGCGCCGGGCATCCCCGACAGGGTCTGGCGGTAGCTGTCGCGGACCAGTCCGGCAAGCACCATCGAACCGCCGGACGGAAGCTCGACCGAAGTCTCTGCTTCACGCTTCTGGATCGACGGCAACGGGCTCTGACCCTCGAAGGTCGGCTCGGAAACCTCGGTCTTGATGCGCAGCGAGATCCGTCCCGGAGCGAGCACCACCGGGGTGAACTCCAGCTTGATGCCGTATTCGGTCTCCGCGAAGATGGTTCCGTCTTCCGAGCGTTCATCTTCCACGTTGAACATGCCGCCGACACTGAAGCGGGCGACTTCGCCGGAAATGGCGGTCAGGCTCGGCTCCGCAAGCGTGCGGAGCACACCGGCACGTTCCAGAGCGCTGATATCGGCGGAAATACGGGCGCCGGAGATCGTGCTGGCCGCTGAACCAAGCTGGGCCAGGCCCGGCACCGAGAGCCAGGACGTGGTGCTGTTGCCGAGCCGAGCCGAAGCATCGCCGGTCAATGTGGTGTTGAAGCCGAGCTGCTTGAGAACCTGGCGGCTGACCTCGGCGATGGTCACCTTGAGCGTCACCTGGTCCTCGCCGTCAATCTTGAGGAGGTTGACGATCTTTGATTTCTGCCGGGCCTCGGCGTTGATGGCGGCATCTCCACCCTCACTGGTGGCGGTGGTCACACGCGTCGTGGCTTCACCGCCGGTCAGGAAGATCTCGGCCAGATTGGCTGCCTGGGCCGCATCCTGCGGCGTGCGCACGGAACCGGTCAGAACGATGTTGTCCGAGATGATTTCGACATTGATGTCCGAATCGGGAAGGAAGCGCGCCAGATGCACTTCCAGACCCGCCACATCGCGCTCGATCTCGAGTTCGATGGAGACGATCTCTTCTCCGCTTGCGCCGAAGATGAAGATGTTGGTCTGGCCGACCGTCTTGCCGAAAAGATAGAGCCTGCGCGAGGTGCGGGTCACGGCGTCGGCCAGCGCCGGATCGGCGACCAGGATGTCATGCGCATCCGTAGGCAGGTCGATCACGATGGCCTTGTTCAGGCCCAGCTTGACGCGCTTGGTGACGCCCGGCCCCGCGTTCCTGATCTTGATGATGTTCTGTGATGCCTGGGCTGAGGAGACAAAGAGGCCCGCAGACGGGTCTGCGAAGATCCCGGCTGCCATCACCGTCCCAACCAGCATGGAGCCGGCGATCGAAGACAAAAGCGTTTTTACATTGTGACGCACGTTCATTCTCCGCTTCAGTTGGTGGCGCCAACATTGGTGATGGCGCCGGAGCGGATCAGCTGGATGGCCGAGGAGCCGTCTTCGCCGCTCAAGAGATGTTTCGCACCGGTCGTGTCCGGCTCCTGGACGTCGGCGACACTGCGAAGCGCAAGCGTCAGCCGGTCAGCCATTTGCTGGGCGACGGTGATGATCTTCGACTGCTCAGGGGTCAGCTCAAGCGTGGCCGTCGTGCCGACCGCGGTACGGTTCCCCTGCGCGTCCTCCTCGATCCGCTGGTCAATGGCCAGAACCCGGATGTTGGAGAGAATGACCTCGGTCAGAAAGCCCTCTTCGGCTGTCTTGCGACGCACCATGATGACATCGACACGGTCGTTGGGCAGGATGAACCCGCCGGCACTGGTGGCGACCGAGATTTCCGTTGCGATCGCGCGCTTGCCCGCGGGAAGCAGCGACGACATGATGCGAGAGGAGGAATCGACGATCTTCTCCGGCCGCAGCGGCTCACCGGCAAAAACGGGCAACCGAACGATGGCGCCGGTCATCTCCGTGATCGCCTCGGGACGGGCCTCGCGGCTGATCAACCCCTCGACGACCGCATCCTCGGGCCATCCCTTCCATTCCATGGTTTCCTCGTTCAGGCGGCTGCCAACGGGCAGGCTTGCACTGACAACCAGCACGTCAACGGTCGGCATTTTTTCGACCACGGGCGTGGCCGCGATCTCATTGACCTGGACCGTGGGGGAGGTCAGGTTCATGGCGAGATATCCGGCTAGTCCGGCAGCCAGGACTGCCACTGCCATGATGACGACGCGGGCGGGTTTCATGCGGTTTCCTCACCGTAGATTGGATAGGCTGGCCGCAGAATGCATTTGCAATCGTGTAATTATGGTTAATGGGACGCTAGCAAACAGGGTTAATTCAAAGTTTCACCGCCTGGGCGCAATCGACCAGGATGCGGTTGGTTTTTCCGTGCACCACCCTGCGAGTGGTCCCCGGCAGCCATGTCCCGCCTGCCGGTGCGCGCCAAGGCAAGACTGCAAGGCCATCTGTGGCGCGCCTGCCGCGTGCACACCGGCAGCATCCGCCCGGAATGCCGCACGATCGGAAGTTTCGATAGGGACGAGTTAAAGTGCCGGCCCTGGGCCGATTCAGGGACGCGCTCAGAACATCCGGTTGATGGCTTCGACGAAGATCCGGCTTTCCGGGTAGGTCGAGAATGCCGAAGCGCCGATGGCGACGCCGTAGGGAATTCCGGCGCGATCCTTGAAGAAGTGCATCGGGATCGGAACAGGCGTTGCAAGCAGGATGTTCTGGTTGGCACGCATCAGGAGGACGAACAGCGCCAGGAACCCGCCATAGATACCGGTCAGACCGAGAAAGGCCACCAGATCGATATTGAAGCCATACCAAAGGGCCGCCGCCGAGAGAATCTTTGCATCGCCCCCGCCCATCACGTTGAGGGCAAACAGGGCGAAGCAACCGCAGAACACGGCAAGCGCCGCAACGATCGACCACCCGAAGGTTGCGAGGTCCATCCCGCTCAAGGGTGCAACGGCGAAAAACGAGAGCGCGAGGATGATCGACACACGGTTCGGGATCTTCATCGTCAGGATGTCGGTAAAGGCGGCCATTGCCAGGCACAGCGGAAGAACAATGAAAATCGCTGCTTCAACCATTGAACTGCTCCTTGATGCGCACATTGCCTGGCCAGATCCCGGGCGACAACGGTCATATGTCGACTGCGATCGCGGCCGGAAGACGAAGGCCGGCAAGCCTGAACCGGGACCTGCAAGGCGGAAGGCTAGACAAAAGACCTTAAGAAACAGCAACGCGTGGGCCACGCACTGCACAAAGCAAAAGCCGCCCCGAAAGGCGGCTCATGGTTGAACGATACCGGTCGGCTGGACCCGATCAGGAGCCCTGGGCGTTCTTGGCGTCGTTCATCTTGTCGGACAGGCTCTGGAACTGAGCGTTCAGAGTGTTGCCCAGAGTGGTGGCGCCCGTGATCAGGGCCACTGAAATCAGCGCTGCGATGAGGCCATACTCAATCGCGGTGGCGCCGGATTCGTCCTGGACGAAACGATCAAAAATGGTCTTCATGGTTCGGTTCCTTCATCCACTTTTGTTTCAGCACACCGCCAGCTGCTTCGGCTGGTCGGACGCGAAAACAGTAGGCAAAGATTTTTGCAAAGCGCTTAAGGAACAAGGTTAGCGAATGGTTGCGGAGACAGGCGGGGGCGTTCGTGGTTAACACCAGGTTTAAGCCGACCCGGGTGAAGCGTGGGTGCGGACCGTGCCCGGACCATTGCGGCTGCCTGCGCGCAACAGAAAAGGCCGCCCCCCGAGAGGGGCGGCCTTGAACGGATTTTCGCCCGACTGCCTTTGAGCTTAGGAGCCCTGGGCGTTCTTGGCGTCGTTCATCTTGTCCGACAGACCCTGGAACTGAGCGTTCAGGGTGTTGCCGAGCGTTGTCGCGCCGGTGATGAGAGCGACCGAGATAAGTGCAGCGATCAGGCCATACTCGATTGCAGTCGCGCCGGATTCGTCTTTGACGAAACGATCAAAAATAGTCTTCATGGGATACTCCTTAATCCACATCGTGTTTTCAGCACTCCGTCAACCGTTGCCGTTGATCAGATGATCCCAACCTAAAGGGCAAGCTTTTCGATCTGCTTAAGAGACGTGGTTAGCGAAATCTTGCCAGGATATTCCGGCGCCGCGAGCAGTTTTCGGTGTGGAACCTCGCCGGTTCCGAGGCAGATCGCCCTGCAGGAGCCACTTTATATATAGGCCTGCGTACGCGCTCTTTCGCGCCGCCCGCACCGCTCCCGGCGCCTGAAGACGCCGGTTCGCATGTCCACCCAACTAATTTGCTGCGGATCCGCCGGTCCTTAAGGCTTCATTCACCATTCCGCGCGATTTTGGGACCTGAACCCAAGATCCAAGGATACGGCATGACCAACTTCACTTCTGTTCAGCGGCGACTGGCAGCCGCGGCGCTCGGTCTGGCTCTCGCCGCTGTCTCGGCCCAGGCCTCGACGGCCTCAGAAGACGTGATCCGTGTTTTCATGGACCACGCCCGCATCCTCAAGCTTGACCGGACCGTCAGCAAGGTCATCATCGGCAACGCCGGCGTGGCCGATGTGACGGTCTCCGATCCGCGAACCATCGTGCTGACCGGAAAATCCTACGGCACCACCAATCTCGTCATTCTCGACCGGGACGGGGAAGCCATCGTCGATGAACGCATCCTGGTCTCCGTCGACGAGGCCAACACGCTGAGGGTGTTCAAGCAGACATCCCGCTCGGTGTTTTCCTGCTCGCCGTCCTGCGAGGAGCATACACCCGGTGTCGCCGCCCCCTGATACAGATGAACGGGCTGCCGCCCGGCTTGCAAAGGTAACTCTTCATTTACCAAGCCGGTGATGTTCTTACAGCCTGTTACGAATGATCAACCACTTGGGCGTAATGTCGATCCCTGACCACAAAAGTCCGGGAGTCTCGAGATGAATCTTGATGTGCAAGATCGCAAAGCACCGCCACGCGGCGTGCGCCGGCTCGCCTTCAGATTCCGCCGCAGCCAGGACGGATCGGCCGCAATCGAATTCGGCTTGCTGGCGTTCCCCTTCTTTCTTCTGATCTTCGCCACCATCGAGGCCTTCATCGCGTTTGCCGGCGAGCAATTGCTGGAGAACGCCGTCGATACCATGAGCCGGCAGGTCCGGACGGGGCAGATCACCTTCAACATGGGTCGCCCGACCGACAAGACGGAAGCCCAGTTCCGTGCGCTGTTCTGCGATGAAATCAGCCTGATGATCAAATGTGCGGAGAATGAAGACCCCAACGACCAGAAGCTCTATCTCGATGTCCGGGAGTTTGCCGATTTTGCCGATGTGCCGAAGTACATCCCACGGGTGAGCAACGAGAAATTCGCCGATCTCGATCCGACAGATTTCGACTACGATCCGGGCGGTCCCGGGACGATCAACATCGTGCGTGCCTATTATCGCTGGGAAGTCATGACGGATCTGGTCCGTCCGTTCATCACCAACATCCGCAAGGACGGGGAAATGCCGCGGGACTACCTCATGGTGGCCACCGCTGCGTTCCGCAACGAGGTGTATCCATGAGCGAACGCAAAGCCCACACCCCTGCCCCCCAAACCGGCAGCGCTGAGACAACCGGCTTGCTGACGGGATTGATGCGAACGGCGCGCAGGCTGCGCGGAAGCCGCGAAGGCGTCGGCGCCGTCGAGTTTGCGCTTATCGCACCGGTGCTGATCGTGCTTTACATGGGCTCGCTGGAAGTTTCGGTGGCCATGTCGGTCAACAAGAAGCTTGCACGCGCTTCGAGCACCGTCGCCGACCTGATTACCCAGGAGAACTCGGTCAACAAGAACGATCTCAAGTCCATGATCAACGTGGCGGAAAGCGTGATGACTCCGTTCCGGTCGGACGGGGTGAAGATGAAAATCACCGGGATCTCGATCAACGCTTCCGGTCAGGCGACCGCCTCCTGGTCATGGCAGCAGGACGGCACCAAGCCATATGCCGACGGTTCGGCCCAGACATTGCCCTCTGACCTCGCCATCCCGAACACGTTTCTGGTTCGCACCGAACTGGAATTCGATCACCAGCTTCTTCTGGTGCTGCCGGGTCTCAGCGATGTCGACATCAGAACCCTGAGCATGAAGAAGACCTATCATCTTCGCCAGCGCCTCGGCACCGAGGTCTCCTGCACCAACTGCTCATAACCTGGTCTCAGCCGTTCGGATCCGCCGGACCCGCAACGACAAGGTTGCGCAGGTTTTCATAGAGTCTCGGATCCGGCACCGCATACCCGCCGGCAAAAACGGGTTCGAAGATGTCGAGCAGACCGGGTGCGGCCTGAGGCATCAGGTCCAGAAAGTCACCCAGAGCTTTCACAAGATCCTCCGGAAGCGAGCGATGCGTGGCGTGAGGTCCGTAGGGGATGGGCTGCGACGACCAGATCAGCCTCGTCGACCCGGTGATCCCCGCGGACTGTGCGGTCCAGCCGCCGAACAATTGGGCGGGATCCAGACCGGTGGACTCCGGAATGTCGGGAACCCAGCCGAAAAAGCCGTCCACCTGCATGTCGTCATAAAGCTTCATCGCCGATGTCACATCGCCGGCGCGGATCAGCTCCGGACGCTCAAGGCTGCCGGCTTTCATCGCCCGCTGCGGAATCAGCCAGCCGGATACGGAATCCTCGGTTGAATAGGCAATGCGAAGCTCGCTGATCGGTCTTGTGACGGAGTCGCGCACGGCCAGCACAGACCTGAAGCCGGTCGAACCGTCACCCGCGACAGGAACCCGGAGCGGCTCGACGCATCCGCAGGCCGCATCCGTGGCAGCATAGGATCTGGCCGAATGGATCGCATATCCGATGCGGCCGCTTGCGTGGGCGTCGACCAGCGCGGCGTAGCTGCTCATCCGGATGATCTCGACCGAAATCCCCAGCGCGTCAGAGAACGCCTGCTGGACCGCTTCGAGCTTCAACGGATCGGCCGCCGCGGCATGGTTCTCGATCATCCCGATCCGAAGAACGGAGACGGTTTCGCGATAGTCCGCCGCTGCCACTCCACAGCCGAGGATCAGGGTCAGGCCCGTGACCAGGGTGCGCGCGACGGCGGTTGTCGCGGCTGCTTGCGCCGCGATCAACCGAATTCCACTGACAAGGATTTTCATGACGCTCATGTCGAGGTTTTATCATGGGCGGACCGGATTGTGCGAACATGGTGAAAACAAGGTTACCAGCCGGGGCACCTTGCCCGGCTGGGGCGTTCCCCCGGGCATCTTCCGCAATCACCCTTTCTGACCAGCCCGTTTCCGGCTAACTTCCCGATTGTTCTGGAGATACATGCATGGCACGCGCATTTCTTTTTGTTCTCGATTCATTCGGCATCGGCGGAGCGCCGGATGCGGACGCATATGGCGATCTCGGCGCCGACACGCTCGGCCATATCGCCGAGCAGTGCGCTGCCGGGGTTGCCGACCGGCCAGGTCTCCGCGAAGGACCGTTGGCGCTGCCGCACATGCGTTCCCTCGGACTGGCCGAAGCAGCGCTTGCAGCCTCGGGCAACATTCCGTCAGGCTGGGAGCTTGCCTCCCGCCCGCGCGGCATCCACGGCGCGGCAGACGAAACATCCCACGGCAAGGATACGCCGTCGGGGCATTGGGAGATCGCCGGCCAGCCCGTAATGTTCGACTGGGGCTATTTCCCGGATGATGGCGCAGCCTTCAGCGATGATCTTGTTGCCGCCATCGTATCCGAGGGCGATGTTCCCGGCATTCTGGGCAATTGCCACGCGTCCGGCACCGAGATCATCGCAAGCCTCGGCGCCGAACACATGCGAACCGGCAAACCGATCTGCTACACCTCCTCCGATTCGGTGTTCCAGATTGCCGCGCATGAGGAGAGCTTCGGCCTCGACAGGCTGATCAGGCTTTGTGAAACGGTGCGGCGCCTCGTCGATCCGCTCAATATCGGCCGCGTCATCGCCCGGCCCTTTGTCGGAACCCCAGAGAAGGGCTTCGACCGCACCGGCAATCGCAGGGATTTCTCCGTACTCCCTCCCGGGCCGACCCTCCTCGATCAGGTCGAGGCCAGCGGCAAGCGCGTGTTTGCGGTCGGCAAGATCGGCGACATTTTCGCACATCAGGGCGTGACGAACCTGCGCAAGGCCAGCGGCAATCCGGCGCTTTTCGACGCCACGCTGAAAGCGGCCCAGGAGGCGCGCGACGGCGACCTGGTGTTCACGAATTTCGTGGATTTCGACATGCTCTACGGTCACCGCCGCGACGTGCCGGGCTATGCAGCCGCGCTCGAGGCATTCGATGCCCGCTTGCCTGCATTCGCAAAGCTTCTCAAACCGGGAGATCTGGTGATCATGACCGCCGATCATGGCTGCGATCCGACGTGGCGGGGCACCGATCACACCCGCGAGCGCGTGCCGGTTCTCGGTTTCGGTCCCGGCATTGCCGCCCGCAGCATCGGAATCCGGAAGGGATTTTCGGATATCGGCGCAACCGTTGCCGCTCATCTGGGTCTGTCGCCACTGGCCAATGGAAGGAGCTTCCTGTGAACGCCCAGGTGAAAAAGGCCGAGTTGCACTGCCATATCGAGGGTGCCGCGTCACCCGAACTCGTGAAGGCGCAGGCGGCCAGATACGGTACGGATGTCTCGGCCTTCATCGCAGATGATCACTATGTCTGGTCGGATTTCACGGAGTTCCTCGCAGCCTATGACGGCGCCGCGGCGCTGTTTCGCACCGAGGATGACTACGCTTCGCTGGCGCAGAGCTACCTTGAAGGCATCGCCGCGCAAAGCGCGATCTATGCGGAAATCTTCGTTTCCCCCGATCACGCGGTCGCGGCGGGGCTTTCGCCCGAAGCCTATTTTGACGGCCTGGCGTCGGGCATCGAGGCGGCGCGGGCTTCGACCGGGATCGAATGCCGCATGATAGTCGTCGGGATCCGTCATCTCGGCGCGGAGAAAGTCGAAGCGGCGGCGCGGCTCGCGGCCGGCAGGCCCCATCCGCTGATCACGGGGTTCGGAATGGCCGGGGAAGAGCGCTTCGGCCGTGTTTCCGATTTCGCCCGGGCCTTCGACATTGCCCGCGACGCGGGTCTCGGCATCACCATCCATGCCGGCGAACTCGACGGAGCGAACAGCGTGCGCGATGCGCTCGACCATGTGCGGCCGGCACGGATCGGCCACGGCGTGCGGGCCATAGAGGACGCCGACGTGGTGCAGCGACTGGCGGATGAAGCTGTGGTGCTTGAGGTGTGCCCGGGATCAAACCTCGCGCTCCGGGTCTTTCCCGACATGGCATCCCATCCGTTCGACAGGCTGCACCGTGCGGGGGTCAAGGTCACCCTGAGTTCGGACGATCCGCCGCACTTTCACTCCTCGATCGGTCACGAGTATCGCCTGGCTGCGGATGCATGGGGCTATGATGCGGCCAAGCTGACCGGTTTTACGCGCACTGCCATCGAAGCAGCCTTCGTTGACGAGCCGACACGGGCATTTCTCTTGGGACAGCTCGACTGAAACCCCGGGCCAACCTTGCCGCCGCAGGCCAATCCGTGTCTAAATCCGGCTTGGCCTGCACCGCGCGACCTGGCCAGGTACAGGGCGCGGGCGTTGCAGACGCAAAAAGAACCGCTGCCGTTTGAGTGCGCGGGCCTTCACCAGGCTTGTGCAAACGTCAGTATGAAGTTTCAGGACGGGAATCATCATCATGGACGGCGTTACGGTCATCGATCACCCTCTGGTGCAGCACAAGCTCACCATCATGCGCAAGAAGGAAACCTCCACGGCAAGCTTCCGGCGCCTGCTCAGGGAGATTTCCACGCTCCTGTGCTACGAGGTGACCCGTGATCTGGAAATCACGATGGAGCGGATCGAGACGCCGCTCACCGAGATCGACGCCCCTGTGCTCGAAGGCAAGAAGCTCGTATTCGCTTCCATCCTCCGTGCAGGCAACGGCCTTCTCGAAGGCATGCTCGACCTGGTCCCTTCAGCCCGGGTCGCCCATATCGGCGTCTACCGCGACCACGAGACGCTCGAGGCGATCGAGTATTACTTCAAGGCGCCCGAGGACGTGAGCAACCGGCTTGTGATCGTGGTCGACCCCATGCTCGCCACCGGCAACTCGTCGATCGCCTCGATCGAGAAGCTCAAGGAGCGCGGTGCCCACAATATTCGCTTTCTGTGCCTGCTCGCCGCTCCCGAAGGCATTCGCAACTTCCAGGAAGCCCATCCCGACGTCCCGATCTTCACCGCATCGATTGACAGCCATCTCAACGAGAAGGGCTATATCGTTCCCGGACTGGGCGATGCAGGAGACCGGATGTACGGCACCAAATAGGACAGTCCCGAAACAGGGCCCTGCCATTTTTTCGGTTCCTTAACCAATTCCGCACTTGGCCGGGCAGATGCGCGTTTCGCACATTTCCTGTTAGGAATGATCCTGTTGAATGTCTCCCAAAGCTCGGAGACAAGGCATGTTCAAGAAGATCTTTCTCATTTCCTGTGCTGTGCTCGGCATCGCCGGGCTGCCGCATTACGCTCAGGATATATCAGCGGTGCTGGAAGGCCGCGAGGAAACCGCAGCGCCGGAAGCCAAGCTCATGGCTGCAACCCAGCCGGCACAGCAGCCCCAGGCCCACTACACCACCGGCGTTCGCGCCGCGAGCATCGCTTTGGATGGAGCGGGGCACTTCTCGGAGAACTTCAGGGTCAACGGACACAACGTTCAGGGGCTGATCGATACCGGTGCGACCTATGTCGCTCTCAACGTGTCAACGGCCCG
Organism: Hoeflea sp.; assembly: GCA_965233445.1. Lineage (GTDB taxonomy): Bacteria > Pseudomonadota > Alphaproteobacteria > Rhizobiales > Rhizobiaceae > Hoeflea. The sequence goes on along the minus strand of OZ247491.1, from coordinate 594,111 downwards.
CAATCTGGGTCTCGGACTGACGAACTCGGATTTCCGCCACCAGGTCACGACCGCCAACGGCAAGACCTCCGCAGCGCTTGTCGTGCTGGACCGGATGGAGGTCGGATCGATCACCGTGCGCGATGTCGAAGCCTTCGTGCTCGCGGACCAGGCCCTTTCGAAGACGCTGATCGGGATGAGCTTCATGTCGAAGCTCAAGTCCTATCACGTCAAAGGCAATCGCCTCGAACTGATCAACTGATCGACCGTCGAGCAGCCGAAGAACCAGCCATTCAGCCGTGCCGGCCGATGATCACGGAGGCCGTTTCGGGCGCGGTGTCACCGATGCGGACCGCCTGGCGCAGCCGGGCCTTCGCACGCTCCACCTGATCTTCGGTTCGAGCATGGATCAGGGCCACCGGCGTATCCTTCTCCAGCCTGGAGCCTACCGGCAGAAGCGAAGTCAGGCCGACAGCATGATCGACCGGGTCGCTGGGGCGCACACGACCGCCGCCGAGTTCGACAACGGCAAGGCCGACACCGCGAGTGTCGTAGCCCCCGACAAATCCCGGTTCTCCGGGTACGAACTCCGCCACGATCGGAGCCGGTTCCAGATAACGATCCGGCGCATCGAGAAAATCTGTGGGGCCGCCGAGCCCGGCGACCATGCGATTGAAGTGTTCGGCCGCGCCGCCACCGTCCAGCGCAGACCGCGCCATGGCCTTGCCGGCATCCGCGTCTTCGGCCAATCCGCCGGAAACAAGCATTTCTGCGGCGAGCGACAGGGTCACTTCTTCCAGACGGGGATCCCGGGCCTTTCCGGTCAGGAAATCGGCCGCATTCAGGACCTCGAGCCCGTTTCCGGCGGCGCTTGCCAGGGGCTGGTTCATGTCGGTGACCAGCGCGGTGGTCGGCATGCCGGCACCAACCGCGACCCCGACAAGCGAGCGCGCCAGTTCGCCGGCCCGGTCCGGATTGTCCATGAAGGCGCCATTGCCGCATTTCACATCGAGAACCAGTGCGTCAAGACCTGCAGCGAGCTTCTTGGAAAGAATCGATGCCGTGATCAGAGGCACGGATTCCACCGTGGCGGTGACGTCGCGGATCGCATAGAACCGCTTGTCCGCGGGTGCCAGCGTTCCGGTCTGGCCGATGATGGCGCACCCCGCTTCCGCCACGACTTTCCGGAACAATGCATTCTCGGGCATCGCCTGATAGCCGGGGATGGCTTCCATCTTGTCGAGCGTACCCCCGGTATGGCCAAGGCCGCGGCCGGAGATCATCGGCACGGCGAGCCCGCAGGCCGCGGCAATGGGCGCGAGCATCAACGAGACGTTGTCGCCGACACCGCCGGTCGAATGCTTGTCGACCACCGGCCGGTCACTTCCGGCCCAGGACAGAACCTCGCCCGAATCGCGCATCGAGACGGTCAGCGCCACCGCTTCGGCGCGTGTCATGCCGTTGAAGAAGACCGCCATGGCAAGGGCTGCCACCTGACCCTCGGTGACGCTGCCGTCGGTCAGGCCGGCAACGAAGGCCGCGATATGCTGGGGGTCGATTTCACCGCCGTCGCGCTTGGTCCGGATAATTTCCTGGGTGAGCATCTCGGAGCCTACACGCCGAACGGCGTCCAGATGGTCTTGATGCGAACGGCGCGGAACAGAAACTCCTCGCCCTGGCCCTGCTTCGCGTCGAACCAGTCACGCGCCTTGCCGTTGTTCGCCCAGACGGGCTTCAGGTTGCCGGCTGATTCCCGTTCGACAAGGCCGGATCCGGCCTTCGAACCGAAATACCACAGCGCGGACACGTCATCATGCTTGGCCAGCGTGTCGGCCAGTGTGTCCCGGTCGCCGGTCACGATATTGACGACACCACCGGGCACATCCGAAGTGTCCAGCACCTGGTAGAAGTCGCAGGCCGCGAGCGGCTGACGGGGTGAGGGCGTGACGACCACCCGGTTGCCCATGGCGATCGCCGGCATGACCAGCGAGACCAGACCCAGAAGCGGTGCCTCGTCCGGGCAGGAAATGCCCATCACGTCCCACGGCTCATTGAGCGCCAGCGTCAGCATGCGCTTGTCGGGCGCACGCACTGCACCGTCATACTTGTCGGCCCAGGCGGCATAGAACATGATCCGCGCCACCGAGGCCTCCACCTCGCGCCGGGCGGCAGAGGACGACATGCCGGTTTCGGAAAGCCGGGCGGCAAACTCCGCACTGCGCAGCTCCAGGTTTTCGGCAAGGAAATAGAGCACCTGGGCGCGCTGATGGCCGGTCATGGCGCTCCAGCCGGAAGCCTTGTGCGCCGCCTCGACGGCATTGCGGATGTCCTTGCGGTTGCCAAGCCCGACCTCTGCGAGATGCCGGCCGCCCTTGCCGCTGACCGGGTAGGAATAGCCCGAGTCCGGACGCGCCTGCTTGCCGCCGATGTACATCTTGACGGTCCGGTCGAGGCCGGGATTGTCACTGCCCGGCGCAGGTTCCGGCGCCGGAAGCGGCTCGCTCTCGGGCAGTGCCTTGGCTTTGCCAAGCCATGAGGGAACCAGGTATTCGAGCATGCCTTCCCGGCCGCCCTCGCGGCCGAAACCGCTTTCCTTGTAGCCGCCAAACCCCGCGGATGCGTCGAACAGGTTGGTGGAATTGATCCAGACAATGCCGGACTTGATCTGACGAGCCGCATCGAAGGCCTCGTCGAGATTTTGCGACCAGACCGAAGCGGCGAGGCCGTAGCGCGAATTGTTGGCGAGTTGCACCGCCTCTCCCGGGGTGCGGAAGGTCATCGAGGCGAGCACGGGGCCAAAGATTTCTTCCTGGGCAAGCGTCGAGGACGGCGCAACGCCGGTGAACAGTGTCGGCGGGAAGAAGCAGCCATCGGCATTCGAGGTGGTCTTCGCCCAGCTCGGCTGCCACATCTGCGCACCTTCCGCGACGCCGGCCTCGACCTTTGCCGTGATCTCCCGGATCTGGACCGGGGCGACGACGGCGCCCATGTCCATGGACTTGTCGAGCGGATTGCCGACGCGCAGCTTTTCCATGCGGGCGCGCAGTTTCTCATGAAACCGTTCGGCGATGCCTTCCTGCACGATCGCTCGGGAGCCCGCGCAACAGACTTCGCCCTGATTGAACCAGATCGCGTCGACCACGCCCTCGACGGCGGCATCGAGATCTGCATTCTCGAAGACGATGAAGGGCGACTTGCCGCCAAGCTCGAGTGACAGCTTCTTGCCCGAACCCGCCGTCTGCCGCCGGAGGATGCGGCCGACTTCGGTCGAGCCCGTGAAGGCCAGCTTGGCGACATCCGGATGGGCCGCAAGGGCCGCGCCGGTTTCGCCGGCGCCGTTGACCAGATTGAAGACGCCTGCCGGAAGGCCGGCCTCTGCGCAGATCTCGGCGAAGGCAATCGCCGTCAGCGGCGTGTGTTCGGCCGATTTGAGAACCACGGTACATCCTGCGGCAAGCGCCGGCGCGACTTTCCAGGCCAGCATCAGCAGCGGAAAGTTCCACGGAATGATCTGACCGCAAACGCCCGCGGCCTCGTAGCCCGGAAATTCGGTTTCACAGAGTTCGGCCCATCCTGCGTGATGGTAGAAGTGCCGCGCGACGAGCGGGATGTCGATGTCGCGGGTCTCGCGGATGGTCTTGCCGTTGTCGAGGGTTTCAAGCACCGCCAGGAAGCGGGCATGCTTCTGCACATGACGGGCGAGCGAATAGAGATGGCGCGCACGCTGGTTGCCCGAGAGCGCCTGCCATTTCTTCAGCGCCTTCGACGCTTCGCCGACAGCCTTGTTCACCTCGGCCTCGCCGGCTGCAGCAACACGCGCCAGTGTTTCGCCATTGGCGGGGTTGTGAACCTCGAACGTGTCCTTGCCCGGACTGGTGAAAGACCCGCCGATGAAGTGGCCAAAACCATCGCCGTGCCTTGCGAGCCAGGCGCGCACGTCCTTGTCGTCTTCCGGCGCGGGTCCGTATTCCATCGTGTTCAAAATGTCCCTGATCTCATTCATGGAGCGCTCCTCACGCCATGCCGTGACGGTCGGATGCCGAGTAGCGGCCCGTCACATTGTGTTCCAGCTGGCGCTCGATGTCGCCGAGCAGGGAACTGGCCCCGAAACGGAAGAGATCGGGCTTGAGCCAATCGTTGCCCAGTTCTTCCTTCATCAGAACCAGCCAGGCAATCGCCTCCTTGGCGCTTCTGATCCCACCGGCCGGCTTGAAGCCGCAGATCTGACCGGTGAACTCGAGATAGTCCCGAACCGACCGCACCATGGTCAGGCTCACGGGCAATGTTGCATTGACCCCTTCCATCCCCGTGGAGGTCTTGACGAAATCGGCCCCCGCCATCATCGAAACCATCGAGGCCTTGTAGACATTGGACAGGGTCTTGAGTTCGCCGGTGGAGAGAATGGCCTTCATGTGCGCGTCGCCGCAGGCCTCGCGCATCTGGCGCACCTCGTCGTAAAGCGCTTGCCAATTGCCGGTGAGCACGTGACGCCGAGAGATGACAATGTCAATTTCCTCTGCACCTTCGCCGACGGCAAAGGTGATCTCGGCCAGCCGGTCCTTCATCGGTGTCAGACCGGCAGGAAAACCGGTCGCGACGGAAGCAACCGGGATGCCCGATCCCTCCAGCGCACGCACCGCAGTGGCGACCATCATCGGATAGACGCAAACCGCACCGGTCTTGAGATCGTAATCGCCAAGCCCCAGCGCCTCGCGCAGGTCGGCACGCAGCGGATTGCGCGCCTTGGCGCAAAGGCGCTCGACCTTTCCCGGCGTGTCATCGCCGGCGAGCGTCGTCAGATCAATGCATTCGATGGCACGGATCAGCCAGGCCGCCTGAAAGGCCTTCTTCACCGTTCTGCGCGCGCCCAATGTCGCAATCCGCCGTTCGGCGGCAGACAGGTTTACCGACATGTTCTCGAACATTGCCGGCAGGAACTCCGTGCCCATGTTGCGCTTGTGGGCCTGGCCCACGGTCACGAGATGCGTGCCCTTGGCCGCATCGCCGCCTGCCGCCACTGCGGCTGTCTTCACATTCATGCCATGTCTCCAATCGCGCGGGTCAGGATCGCGGCAAGCCGCTTACCTCCCACCGGCGCCATATCTTTGGTTTCCTGGTGGGAGAGTTCCCCGCCGGTCATGCCGGCCGCATAATTCGTGATTACCGACGCCGCAGCAACCTTCATGCCGAAAAATCGAGCCAGTATCACTTCAGGCACCGTCGACATACCGACCGCATCCGCACCGATGGTCCGCGCCATCCTGATCTCGGCGGGCGTTTCGAAACTGGGCCCGGAGAACCACATGTACACGCCCTCGTGCAGGGGCGTGCCCGTTGCCTCGGCGGCAGCCTTCATGCGGGCGCCGAAATCCGCGTCGTAGGCATTGGTGAGGCCCACGAACCGGCCGTCGCTGGGCTCCCCGAACAGCGGATTGGAACCCGAGAAGTTGATGTGATCGGTGATCCGCATCACCGATCCCGGCGGCATGTCCTCGCGCAGCGACCCTGCCGCGTTCGTCAGGATCAGATTGGTGACGCCGATCCCCTGCAAGGCTTCGATCGGCGCGCGCATGGCGTCCGGCCGGCCATGCTCATAATAATGCACACGGCCCGACAGCATGATCACCGGCAGTCTGCCGACCTTGCCGGCCACGACTTCGCCCGCATGCCCGGAGACACCGCTTTCGGGAAAGCCGGGCAGGTTTGCGTAGGGAATGCGGACGGGATCGGTGACGGTTTCCACGAGTGAGCCGAGACCCGAGCCCAGGATCACGGCATGGCGGGGCATCAATCCGCGCAACCGGTCGGTCAGCACATCGGTTACCGATTTCATCCGATGGCCTCCGTCTTGAAACCATGCGGCAAAAGTTCGTCCATTCGAACTGTCTTCCTCACTCCGTCGGCATCGCACAGGTGGATGAGCGCATCGGCATCGGCGAATTCGGCCAGCCGCTGACGGCAGCCGCCGCAAGGCGGGCAAAGTTCCAGCTTCTCGGCGATCACCGCAACCTCGCGAATGCGCCTGGCGCCCGCCATGACCATGTGGCCGATGGCCGTGGTTTCGGCGCACCACCCTTCCGGGAAGGACAGCACCTCGATGTTTGCGCCGGCGTAGATGTTTCCGTCATCGGCCAGGATTGCAGCACCGACGGGGAACTTGGAATAGGGCGCATGGCATTTGGCCATCGCTGCGCGAGCGGCTTCGAAAAGTTCCTGGGACATCTCAGCGTTCCTTGACGTAAGGGGTGCCGCCGGCCTTGGGCGGAATCGCCTTGCCGATGAAACCCGCAAGCAGGATCACGGTCAGGATATAGGGCAGCGCCTGCATGAGCTGGACCGGAACCTCGCCGATCAAAGGCAGCGCATTGCCCTGCATGCGGATCGACATGGCGTCAAGAAAGCCGAACAGCAGGCAGGCGAACATCACATTGACCGGCTTCCACTTGGCAAAGATCAGGGCAGCAAGTGCGATGAAACCCTTGCCGGCGGTCATGCCCTTGACGAAACCCGCCGTCATCGCCATCGAAAGATAGGCGCCGGCGATGCCGCAGAGAATCCCGCAGCAAATTACGGCCCGGTACCGCATCCAGGTCACCGAAATCCCGGCCGTGTCCACGGCGCCCGGATTCTCGCCGACCGCGCGCAGGCGCAGTCCGAAGCGCGTGCGGTAGAGCACCCACCAGGTCAGGGGCACCATGGCAAAGGCGAAATAGGTCAGCAGGAAATGGCCTGACAGGAGGTTCGCATAGATCGACCCGATCACCGGCACATCGGCCAGCTCGGCGGCGAAAGGCAGCTCGACAGTGGTGAAGCGCGCACCCTCGCCCAGCTGAGGGGTCCGGCCGCCCTGTCGAAACCAGGCCTGGCCGAGGATGACGGTGGCCCCAAGCGCGATGAAGTTGATGGCGACGCCGGACACGATCTGGTTTCCGCGCTGCGTGATCGAGGCAAAGGCGTGGACCAGCGCCAGGCACACCGACACAAAGATTGCCGCGGCAAGACCGATCAGCGCCGATGCCGTCACGGCGGCAGCGGCGCCACCGGCGAAGGCGGCAGCGAGCATCTTGCCCTCGAGGCCGATATCGAAGATGCCGGACCTTTCCGAATAGAGCCCGGCGAGCGCGGCCAGGATCAAGGGCACCGACACCCGGATGGTCGACTGCAGGATGACGATGAGAGTGTCGAAATATTCCATGATGCTTTCACTCCGCCGCCGGCGCCGGATCAGTGCTCCGTGCCGTGCCAAGGGTGGCGAAAAATGTGGTGATGGCCGGTCGGAACATGTTCTCGAGCGCCCCCGCAAAGAGAATGACCAGACCCTGGATGATGGTGATCATGTCACGCGAGATCTGCGGCATTTCGAACGAGATCTCCGCGCCTCCCTGATACAGCATGCCGAACAGGACGGCGGCCGGAATGATGCCCACCGGATGGGACCGACCCATCAGCGCAACGGCAATGCCGACGAACCCCGCGCCGGTGACAAAATCAAGCTGCATCTGATGCTGGTCACCCATGATCGGGTTGAGCGCCATCATGCCTGCAAGACCGCCGGACATCAGCATGGTGATGATGATGATCCGGCTTTCCTTGATCCCCGCATACCGCGCAGCCCGGGGACTGTGTCCCATGGTGCGGATTTCGTAGCCGAGCTTGGTGCGCCAGATCACCACCCAGACCAAGAATGCAGCGACCAGCGCCAGCAGGAAGGAAAGGTTGAATGGAGCGTTGCCGATATCGAGCCCGAAGGATGACAAGAGCCAGTCGAGCCGCGGCAATTGTCCGCCATCGGCAAACGGCCGGGTCTGCGGCGCCATCGAGCCCGCAGGCTTGAGCACATCGACAAGCACATAGACCATCAGGCTCGAGGCGATGAAATTGAACATGATGGTGGTGATGACGACATGGCTGCCGCGCTTTGCCTGCAGCCAGCCCGGGATGAACGCCCAGGCGGCACCGGCGATGGCGGAGCCTGCGATCGCCACGGGAAACACCACATACCAGGGCATGATCTGGTCAAGCCAGAGCACCGGCAGCGCGACACCGAGACCCGCGACATAGGCCTGGCCCTCGCCGCCGATATTGAACAGCCCGCAGTGGAAGGCCACCGCCACCGCCAACCCGGTGAAGATGAAGTTGGTGGCATAGTAGAGCGTGAATCCGATGCCCTCACCATAACCGAAGGCACCCTGGATCAGCAGCGACGCGGCCCGCAAGGGACTTTCACCGACTGCCAGAACGACGAGACCGGCAACAGCGAACGCGACAACCAGATTGATCAGCGGGATCAGGCCGTAATCGACCCAGGCCGGCAATTTTGCATAAGGCGCGCTCATTCCGCAGCCTCCCTGTCGTCTTCCACGCCCGCCATCAGCAGGCCGAGTTCTCCTTCGGTCGCATCCGCCGACCTTTCACCGACGATGCGCCCGTCGAACATGACCAGGACCCGATCCGCCAGCGAACGGATCTCATCGAGCTCCACCGACACGAGGAGGACGGCCTTGCCCGCATCCCGCATTTCGATGATGCGCTTGTGAATGAACTCGATGGCGCCGACATCGACGCCGCGGGTCGGCTGACCGATGACGAGAACGGCGGGATCGCGCTCGATCTCGCGGGCAAGAACGATCTTCTGCTGGTTTCCACCGGAGAAATTTGCGGTCTTCAAACGCGGATTGGGGGGGCGGATGTCGTACTTCTCGATCTTTTCGATCGCATCGTTGCGGATCGCATCGGTGTTGAGCAGCACGCCATTGAGATATTTCGGATCGCCGTGATAGCCGAGGATCGAGTTCTCGCTTTCATCGAACTTGAGCACCAGACCCATGTGCTGCCGGTCCTCAGGAACGTGCGCCATGCCGCGGCGGCGCAGTTCAGCCGGATCAGCCTCGCCTGTCACCCGAATGGGTTCGCCCTGGAGCAGGACCCTGCCCTTGACCCCGCGCCGGATGCCGGTGATGGCCTGCAGGAGCTCCGACTGGCCGTTGCCCGCCACCCCCGCAATGCCGACGATCTCGCCGGCACGGACATCGAACGACACGTCCTTGACCATGTCGACGCCGCGGGAATCGCGCACGGTCAGGCCTTCCACGGAAAGCGCCACCTCACCGGGAGACGCCGGGCCCTTGTCGACCCGCAGGAGCACCCTGCGGCCCACCATCAGTTCGGCCAGTTCCTCGACCGACGTCTCGGCAGTCACCCGGGTGGCGACCATTTCGCCGCGGCGCATGACCGACACCTCGTCGGTGACAGCCATGATCTCCCGCAGCTTGTGCGTGATCAGCAGGATGGTCTTGCCCTCGGCCTTGAGCTGCTCGAGGATCCGGAACAGATGGTCGGCTTCCGCGGGCGTGAGCACGCCGGTGGGTTCGTCAAGGATCAGGATCTCGGCGCCCCGGTAAAGCGCCTTGAGGATCTCGACGCGCTGCTGAAGCCCAACGGGGAGTTCCTCGATGACCGCGTCGGGATTGACCTCGAGCTCGTACTCTTCCTCAAGCCGCCGAAGTTCACTTCGCGCCTTGGAGATCCCCGAGGTCAGGATCTGACTCTCTTCCGCACCCAGCATCACGTTTTCCAGAACCGTGAAGTTCTCGACCAGCATGAAGTGCTGGTGGACCATCCCGACGCCAGAGGCGATGGCGGCATTGGGGTCCTTGATGACGGTCTTTTTGCCATCAATGAAAATGTCGCCGCTGTCTGCCTGGTAGAATCCGTACAGGATCGACATCAGCGTCGACTTGCCGGCACCGTTCTCGCCGATGATGCCGTGAATGGTGCCCTTGCGGACGCTCAGATTGATGTTCTTGTTGGCCTGAACGAGCCCGAAGCTCTTGTTGATGCCCTTGAGTTCAATGGCAATATCGTTCATGTGCCCTCGTCTTTTTTATCATTGGCCAGCCCCCGGCCCTGTCCCGGAAGCGGCCTTTGTCCTAGTCTCGACAGTTCTGAAAGCAAAGTCCAGATTCAAATGAGGAGACAGCTTTGCAGCCTTTTGTTTTCAACACCACGGCACGGTTTGTCTGCGCCGGCGGATCAGCTGCCGACCTGGGCCGCCACGCGGGTCTAAAGCTTGGCCCCAGGGTCCTGTTCGTCACGGATCAGGGACTGAGGGCCATCGGGCTGGAAAAGCCGGCGATCGCCAGCCTGGAAGCAGCCGGAGCGAACGTCACGGTTTTCGACGCGGTGGAAGCCGATCCTTCGCTGGCCACGCTGCAGGCCGCAACCGAAGCCGCGAAAACCTGCAATGCCACGGGGATTGTCGGCTTCGGCGGCGGCTCGTCCATGGATGTCGCCAAGCTCGCCGCTCTGCTGGCGGGTTCCGGCGAAGACATCGACGAGGCCTGGGGCGTTGGCAACGCGAAAGGTCCGCGACTGCCGCTGGTGCTGGTTCCCACGACGGCGGGCACCGGATCCGAAGCCACGCCGGTGTCGATCATCACCGTGGGGGAGAACGAGAAGCGCGGCGTTTCGTCGCCGCTTCTGCTGCCGGATCTTGCCGTCCTCGACGCCGACCTCACCCTCGGACTGCCTGCGCCGATCACCGCGGCGACCGGTATCGACGCGATGGTTCACGCGATCGAAGCCTACGCATCGAAGAGCGCCAACAACAATCCGGTTTCCGGCATGTTGGCACGCGAGGCGCTTGTGCTTCTCGGCGCCCATATCGAAACCGTGGTTGACGAACCCGGCAACCGTGATGCCCGCCAGGCCATGCTGCTGGGATCGATGCTGGCGGGCATGGCATTCGGCAACTCACCGGTGGCTGCGGTTCACGCGCTGGCCTATCCGATCGGCGGCATGTTTCACATCCCGCACGGGCTGTCGAATGCGCTGGTGCTGCCACACGTCCTGGCGTTCAACATCGCCGAGGAAAGCAACGGCAGTTGGCGGCACTATTCGGAACTGGCGCCGCTGGCCTTCCCCGCGCCTGCGGGCGAGCCGTCTCCGGAAAAGGCGAAAGCCTTCGTCGCGGAGCTTGCCGACCTGTCGAAGCGGCTTGGCCTTCCACCGAGGCTCCGGGATTGCGGGATCGGCGAGGATGCATTGCCGGTGATGGCGGCCGATGCGATGAAGCAGACCCGACTGCTGGTCAACAATCCGCGCGACGTCGGGGAAGCCGACGCGCTTGCGATCTACCGGGCCGCATGGTGAGGACAGTTCGATGAGCCGCCAACCGCCCCCGGATCGATCCGCCTTTCAGGCCTTCATGGAGCTGCAGACCCGTTGGTCCGACAACGATGTCTACGGCCACATGAACAATGTGGTGCATTACAAGCTCTTCGATACCGCCATCAACAGGTGGCTGATCGATGCCGGGCTTCTGGACCTTCACGGGGGCGATGTGATCGGCCTGGTGGTCGAGACCGGCTGCCGCTATCACGCCGAAGCCGCCTTTCCCGACACAATCACGGCAGGGATCGCGATCGCGCGGCTCGGAACCTCCTCCGTGACCTACGAGATCGGGCTGTTCCGGAACAACGAGGAAGCCGCCTTCGCGGACGGACGTTTTGTCCATGTCTATGTCGATTCCTCCACGCGGCGGCCGGTGCCGCTGCCGGACGCATGGCGCAACAAACTCACGGAGATTTCCCGATGACACCTGAAGAAGAAGGCCGGCTTGTGCGGCTCGAGGAACTGGTGGCGCATCAGCAGGCAGCGATCGAGGACCTGTCACGGCAACTGACCGATGCCTGGAAGGAGCGCGAGAAGCTTCGTCGAGATCTCGCGCGACTCGGCGACCGTTTCGAGGAACTGCAGGATAGCGCGGAAGCACCGCCAGCCAGCCAGAAACCGCCGCATTGGTAGGCTGGGCGTTCGGGACTCAAAGTCCGGATACGCTCAGTCCGTTTGTGGCCGTGTGTAACTTACAAACGCGAACCGCGACCCGTCCGGCGACCAGCACGGCACGTTGATGGTTCCCTGCCCGCCGAACAAAGCCATCAGGGTCCGCACGCCTCCGCTTGCAAGGTCGAGCAGGCGCAGTTCGACATCCCGGTCACGCGGATGGCCCTCGGTCCCCGGCTCGTAGCTCAGATACAGAACCGACTTTCCATCGGGGGACGGATGCGGGAACCAGTTGACGCGCTCGTCGTCGGTCATGCGCTCGGGCTCTCCGCCTGTCACCGGCATGCGCCACACATCCATGCTGCCGCCTCGATCGGAATTGAACCAGACATGGACGCCGTCATGGGAGAAGTCCGGGCCGTCATAATGGCCGCCGCCGCTGACAAGATGGCGCTCCTTTCCCCCGTCGGCCGGCATCATGTAGAGACCGAAGGCGCCCTCGCGCTGGCCGACATAGGCGAGTGTCAGCCCATCCGGCGACCAGCCGTGCCACCAGGACGGCACGGTCGGCGTCAGCCTGCGCGGAACACCGCCGGAAACCGGAAGAACATAAATGCAGGACTGCCCCGTCTCGGTCGAATCGCTGATGACGAGGCTCTCGCCATCCGGGGAGATCCCGTGATCATTGTTGCAGTTGACGCAAGCACCGGTCTCGATCGGGATCAGCGCGGGCGCCTCAAGCAGCACCCTGTACATCCTGCCATCTCCGTTGACGATCAGGCCGGCTCCATCCGGTGTCCAGTTCGGGGCCTCGATCAGGCTTTCCGTGACAAGCAACTCCGTGGCTCTTGCGGACGCAAGATCGTAGATCTGAAGCTTGCTCGCCATCAGGCTGCGCCGGGGGAGTAGACAAACTCCCTGAAATCGGCCGGGATGGCGCTGCCCGAGGTGTCGAACGCGACCATACCGATGAAGGCGCCCGTGAAGGATGCATGTTCGCCGCGCCCGCCCTCATCGGAGATCACGCTGGCATCGAGGACTGGGCCGACCCGCTGCCAATCCGCGCCTTCAACCTTGTAGGAGAAGGCGAGATCGGCACCGTCGACAGCGGCGGCAAGTTCAACCTCGCCGCTTTCGGGGAGCGGGACCGGAGCTTCGAGCGGGAACTGCAACCTGTTGTCGGGCCAGTCGCCAGGGCAACTGAGGATGGACAGGCAACGTCCCGCCTCTTCGTGCCAGGTGACTGCCAGGAAATGAAACTTGTGGCGGTTGTAGTAGTGCACGAGGCCGGCCGCCTGCTGAAAGGTCTTGGGTGCGAAAGTCAGTGCCGTTTCGGCGCGGAACCGCAGATGCTCCTGGCGCCGCGCAACCAGCGACTGTTCGAACCAGCTCCCGATCGATTCGCGCGCATGCAAGCGCAGGGCCTGGCCGGTCATCTCGAAAATGCGCTCCGGGTAGGGGGTCCTGAGCCACTGGAACTCTTCGGGAAGCGTATCGCCTTCGAATTTTCGCTGAACTGCGGTGAGTGGCTCCCTGCGGCTTTGCGGATTGGGCGAAGGAACCTCCAGATCCGGCGTCAGCCCTCCCTGAGCAAGACGCAACCATCCATCTTTGCCCCAGACACATTTCTGGATGCCCGTCTCACGCCCCAGAGGCGACCGGCGCAGGCCGGGAAGCGGTCGTGAGCACAGATGGGTATGATAGACCTCCCCCTCCGGCGTCTCGACGATCTGGCCATGGCCGGCGCGTTGCAACACAGCCTCGGGCGCATCTTTCGATGTCATCAGAAAGGTATCGGGATGGAGCTCGTAAGGTCCGGCAAGGTCGCGTGACCGCGCCATGGTGACCGCATGGTCGTAGCCGGTGCCGCCCTCGGCCACCGTCAGGTAGTACCAGCCGTCGCGCTTGAACAGGTGCGCCCCCTCGACCAGCCCGTGCGGGCTGCCCGCAAAGATGTTCTGCGCTTCGCCGACCAGTCTTCCGGCTCGGGCATCATACTCCTGCATCAGGATGCCGGCGAAGGCCGGGTGTTTGGGGCTTCCGCCGATCGATTGGGTGCGGTGGTTCCACACCATGTTCACAAACCACTTGCGGCCGTCATCGTCGTGAAACAGGGATGGATCGAAGCCCGAGGAATTGACGTAGACGGGGTCCGACCAGGGCCCGGCGATGTCGGGTGCGGTGACGATGTAGTTGTGCGCGTCCTTGAAGTTTCCGTCGAGGCGCTTGACGTCGGTGTAGACCAGCCAGAACAGCCCGTCCGCGTGGGAAAGACAGGGCGCCCAGATGCCGCAGGAATCGGGATTGCCACGCATGTCGAGCTGGGTTGCACGGTTCAGCGGCCGGGTGACGAGCCGCCAGTTGACCAGATCCGCCGAGTGATGGATCTGGACCCCTGGATACCATTCGAAGGTGGACGTCGCGATGTAGTAATCCGGCCCTACCCGGCAAATCGAAGGGTCGGGATTGAAGCCGGGCAGGATCGGATTGAGGATCATTTTCTTTTGGGTCCGTCTCGCTCTGCCGACGCCGCCCAGAGATTGATGTCGGCATCACGCGCGAAGGCATCGATCTCGCTGAGTTCGGCTTCGGTGAAGTCGGGTGTCTCGAGCGCCCCGACGCAATCGACAATCTGCTGGGGACGGCTCGCGCCGATCAGTGCCGAAGTGACACGCCCCCCGCGCAGCACCCATGCCAACGCCATCTGCGCCAGTGTCTGCCCGCGGCGCTTGGCGATCTCGTTGAGGCCGCGGATATTGGCCAGGTTCCGTTCGTTCAGGAAGCCGGTGGGCAGCGACTTGTCCTGCGCGGCGCGGCTGTCATCGGGAATGCCGCCAAGATACTTGCCGGTGAGCATGCCCTGGGCCAGCGGCGAGAAAACGATCGAACCGATGCCCTCGTTCTCGAGCGTATCAAGCAGCCCGTCATCCTCGACCCACCGGTTGATCATGGAATAGCTCGGCTGATGGATCAGGCAGGGGGTGCCCAGTTGTCTGAGAATTTCCGCAGCCTCGCGGGTTCGCTTTGAGTTGTAGCTCGATATTCCCGCATAGAGCGCGCGGCCCGAACGCACGATGTAATCGAGCGCCTGCATGGTTTCCTCAAGCGGCGTGTCCGGGTCGAAGCGGTGCGAATAGAAGATGTCGACATAATCCAGCCCCAGCCGCTTGAGACTCTGGTCGCAGCTCGAGACCAGGTACTTTCGGCTGCCCCATTCGCCGTAGGGTCCGGGCCACATGCCGTAGCCGGCCTTCGAGGAGATGACCAGTTCGTCCCGCAGGCCATGGAAGTCGGTCCGCAGGATCTCGCCGAATGCGGTTTCGGCAGAGCCCGGAGGCGGACCGTAATTGTTGGCAAGATCGAAATGTGTGATCCCCAGGTCGAATGCCGTCCGGCACATGTCGCGCTTGATCTCGTGCGGCGTGTCGCCGCCGAAATTGTGCCACAAGCCAAGCGAGATGGCAGGCAGCTTGAGACCCGACCGGCCGGTGCGCCTGTAGTCCATCTTCTCGTAACGATCGTTTGCGGGTGTCCACATGGAATTTGCCTTTCAGTGCGACTTCAGGGTTGAAGCAGCGCAGCAGCCTCCTCCACACCGAGGGCGGCGGGTTGCGCGCAGCTCGTGGTCAGCGTGATGAACTGACCCTGCTCCCCGGAGTGCAGGATGGCCGTCATCACGTCAACCACGTGAAGCGCCAAATCGAGTGAACAGCGGTAGGGGCGGTTCTCCATGATGCCCACGGCCATGTCGGCCAGACCGGCGGTGCGGTAATTGGCCATTCGGCCCTGCCCGTGCTCCTGGTTCGGGATGCCCAGCGGGTGGTCCCATTCCGGCAGATCCTTCGCCTCGCCGCCGGGTCCGACCAGCTCGACCTTGCCGCCGAAGAAGTTCGGGTCGGGAACGATCAGGCTCGCCTCCGTGCCGTAGAGTTCCATCGGGCGGTGGCCATGGGCCTTGACGTCCCAACTCGCGCCGAGCGTGATCAAGGCGCCGTTTTCGAACTCGAGGATCGCGTGGATGGTGGTGGGCGTTTCGACATCGATCATCTCGCCGTTGCGCGGTTGAGATGTGATCTTTCGCTGAGGGCTCGGGACCGAGGACATCGCCGCGACCCGCTTCACCGGACCGATCAGCTGGACAAGGTTGGAGATATAGTAAGGCCCCAGATCGAGGATCGGCCCGCCGCCGGGCTTGAAGAAGAAGTCCGGATTCGGGTGCCAGTGTTCCATGCCGGGGCTGAGCACATGGCATGTGCCGCCGGTGATGCGTCCGACCAGGCCCTGCTCAATGACATGGCGGGCGAACTGATGCGCGCCGCCCAGGAACGTATCGGGCGCCGAGCCGACCTGAAGACCCCGCTTGGCGGCGCGGTCTGCCAGATCACGGCCCTCGGCCAGTGAAAGCACGAAGGGCTTTTCGGAATAGACATGCTTGCCGGCGTCCAGCACCTTTGCCGACACCTCGTAGTGTACGGCCGGGACCGTCAGGTTGACGACAATGTCGATATCCTTGGCCGCAAGCAGCCCCTCGACGGTTTCAGCGCGAACGCCGAACTCCTTCGCCCGCGCTTGCGCAGCCTCGGTGTTGATGTCGGAGCAGGCCCTGACCTCGATACCCCGGAAAGTGGGCGCGAGCTTGAGATAGGCGGCCGAAATGTTTCCGCATCCGATGATGCCGACGCCGAGTGTCGCGCTCATGCCTGCTGCTCCACGGTCTTGTTCACCCAATCGATCGAGCGGGTCGCAAAGCGTTTCGCATCCGCAGGATTGTCGTGTTCCATGACGTAAAGGGTTGCCGGCGTCCCGCTCTTCAACTGCTTGAGCAGGCCGGCCCAGTCGACGGTTCCATGTCCGACGTCGGCCCAGCCGTCCTCATCCTCGAGTTCGCCTTCCGGCGCGATGTCCTTGACATGAACGGCCGTGATCCGCGAGCCGTGGCGGGCGATCCAGTCTGCGGGATCGGCGCCGCCGCGGATGATCCAGGCGATGTCGGCCTCCCAGTCGATCGCCGGAGCAGCTTCGAGCATGATCTGCATCGGAATGCCGCCATCATCCAGTTGCCTGAACTCGAAATCATGGTTGTGCCAGCCGAAGCTGCGGCCGGTGGCGCGCACCTTCTCGCCGATGGCGCTCAGCCGCCCGGCAAACTCCCGCCAGCCTGCGCTGTCCGTGGGCCTCGAAGCGGCGTCGATGTGAGGGCAGAACACACGCTCGATCCCGAGGGCGGAGGCCTTATCCATCGCGCTGTCGAAATCGTTCTCCAGTGCATCCATCGAAAAATGCGCCGACGGCATGGAGAGGCCGTGGCGATCAAGCAGGGCGCGGAAGCCGGCAGGATCCTCGTAAACGCCTCCGAAACCCTCGACCTGCGCATAGCCGGCGTCGGCCAGCATGGCGAGAAGCTCCGGCCAGGGTTGAAAATTGCGGGCACTGTAAAGCTGGAACGACAGTTGCATTCTGTTTTCACCTTTCTGGGGATGGAAGCGGATCAGAGTCGAAGCTCCGACTCCGCATCGAAGATGGATGCACGCACCGGGTCGAAGCCGACGAGGATCGTATCGCCCGGCTGGAGATCGCTCTGACCGTCGACCCGGAAGCGGAATTCCTGACCCTTGAGCTTTGACCAGACCAGCGTGTCGGAGCCCATCGGTTCCACCACGTCAACTTGAACCGACGCGGTGAAGGGCAGTGACGCAGCTGCCTCGCCGCAAACCACGTGCTCCGGGCGAATGCCGAAAACAGCGCGGGTCGGGCTGAGACCGCTTATGAACGGATAGCGATCAACCCTGATCACATCGCCATCGAAGGCAAAAACACCGTCCTCACGGATTTCGCCACTGATGAAATTCATTCCGGGCGAGCCCATGAAGCCGGCAACATAGAGATTGACCGGACGATTGTAGATCTCGTTGGGTGCCGCCAGCTGCTGGATGATGCCCCTGCGCATGATCGCGATCCGGTCGGCCAATGTCAGCGCCTCGATCTGGTCGTGCGTCACGTAGATCATCGTGTTCTTGAGCCGCTGGTGCAGCCGCTTGATCTCGACGCGAAGCTCGGCCCTGAGCTTGGCATCGAGATTGGAAAGCGGCTCGTCGAACAGGAACACGTCGACGTCGCGCACAAGCGCCCGGCCGATGGCCACGCGCTGGCGCTGGCCGCCGGAAAGCTGGGAAGGCTTGCGCTTGAGGAGCGGTTCGATCTGCAGAACGTCGGCGGCGCGGGCCACGCGGGCCGCAATCTCGTCCTTGGGCATGCGCGCATTCTTCAGCCCGAACGACAGATTGCCCTCGACCGTCATCTGCGGATAGAGCGCATAGGACTGGAACACCATGCCGATGCCGCGCTCACTGGGCTCCGACCAGGTCACGTTCTTGCCGTTGATGAAGATCTGGCCGCCGGAAATGTCGAGAAGGCCGGCGATGCAGTTCAAGAGCGTGGACTTTCCGCAGCCCGAGGATCCCAAGAGCACAAGGAACTCGCCCTTAGCTACATCCAGATTGAGATCCCGCAGCACCTTCACGGCGCCAAAGGCGAGATCGAGATTCTTGATCGAGATGCTGCTTTCCATGCCTCAGCCTTTCACCGCACCGGCTGCGATGCCGCGTACAAACAGTTTTCCGGAAACGAAGTAGATGAACAGAGGGACGAGGCCTGTGAGCAGCGTCGCGGCCATGTTGACGTTGTATTCCTTTACGCCCTGCACCGAATTGACGATGTTGTTGAGCTGCACGGTCATCGGATAAAGATCGGGCTTGGTGTAGACCACGCCGAAGAGGAAATCGTTCCAGATGCCGGTGACCTGCAGGATCATCGCGACAACGAAGATGGGAAGGCTCATCGGCATCATGATCTGGAAATAGATCTGCCAGAAACCTGCGCCGTCCACCCTTGCCGCCTTGAAGAGTTCCTCGGGAAGCGAGGTGAAATAGTTGCGGAACAGCAGCGTCAGGATCGGCATGCCGAAGACCGTGTGCACGATCACCAGCCCGGTGAGCGAGCCATAAAGCCCCACTTCGCGAAGGATGATCACGATCGGGTAGAGCATGACCTGGTACGGTATGAAGGCCCCGAAGATCAGGATGGTGAAGAAGATGTCGGCACCCTTGAACCGCCAGTTGGCCAGCGCGTAGCCGTTTACGCTTGCGATCAGAATGGACAGCAGGACCGACGGGATGGTGATCTGCACCGAATTCCAGAACCCCCGGGAAAGACCGTCGCAATTCAGTCCCGTGCAAGCCTGCGCCCATGCCTTGACCCATGGCTCGAATGTGACTTCCAGCGGCGGCGCAAAAATGTTTCCGAGCCGGATCTCGGGCATGCCCTTCAGGGATGTCACGATCATCACGTAGAGCGGCAGAAGGTAGTAGAGCGCGACCACTGTCAGCGTGCCGTAAATGAAGATGTTGCGCCGCGAGAAGCGTCGGCGTGGCTTCGGTCCGCGCGGACCGCTGAGCTGCGGCGCAACCGCATCAGCGCTGGCGACAGCAGTGGAAAGGGCTGCGGGATCAGACACGTTTCTTGCCTCCGAACTCGAGCATGGCCCACGGTATGACGACAATCAGCACGGCCAACAGCATCATGGTGGAGGCTGCGAAGCCCTGGCCCAAGTTCTGGGCGCCGAAAAGATAGTCATAGACGTACTTGGCAGGCATCTCGGTCGACAGGCCGGGCCCGCCGCCGGTCTGCGCAACGATCAGGTCGTAGACCTTGACGATGGAGGAGGCGATCAGGACCAGCGTGGTGATGAAGACAGGCTTCATCATGGGGATGATTACGAAGACATAGGTTTTCCAGGCCGGGATGCCGTCCACGCGGGAGGCTTTCCAGATTTCCTGATCGATGCCGCGCAGGCCGGCCAGCATCAGCACCATGATCAGCCCCGATCCCTGCCAGAGCCCTGCAATCATCACGCCGAACAGTGCGATATCGGCGGTGTAGAGCGGATCGAAGGTAAACGTTTCGAACCCGATACTGCGGACGATGTGCTGCACACCGAAATCGGGATTGAGGATCCATTGCCAGACCAGGCCGGTCACGATGAAGCTCAGCGCGAATGGGTAGAGCATGATCGTACGGAACGTGTTCTCGAACCGGATCTTCTGGTCCATCAGCGCTGCCAATACGAAACCGATGACGAAGCTCAGCACCAGCATGAACAGGCCGTACAGGAAAAGGTTCTCGATCGAGATCAGCCAGCGCCGGCTCTCCCAGAGCCGCTCATACTGGTCCAGTCCGACCAGCTTCCAGCGCGGCAACAGTTTCGAGTTCGTGAAGCTGTAGGCCACCGTCCAGAGCGTGCCACCGACAAAGACCACCATGGCGGTCAGTATCATCGGGATGGCGGCGATCTTGGCGGACTTGTTCCGGAACAGCCGATTGGGTCGTGAAGCGGACATGTCGCCTCCGGTCATGCCTTGAGCGGATGGGCCGGGCCCTGCAACGGGGCCCGGCAATCGCAATCAATCGGCGTCAGCGATGATGTCGGCATAACGCGCCTGGGCGTCTTCCGGCGTGATCGAGCTGTCGGCGAAGAACTCGACAAAGAGCTCCTCGATCTGCACCCGCGTGTCGGATGAGATCAGGATGTTCACGTCGGGCAGCGCGTCGCCCGAGGCGAGGATCTCGAGACCCTTCTTCATGCAGTCGTTGGCGGCCTCGAGATCGACGTCGCCGCGCACCGGCAGAGAGCCCTTCTTGAGGTTGAACGCCACCTGCGTTTCCGGCTCGAGCAGCAGCGCAGCCAGTTCGCCCTGCGCGGCGGTAAGCTCTTCGTCGTCAAGAACGGGGAAGTAGAAGGCATCACCGCCGGTCTGCAGCGTCTTGTTGACGCCGAGGCCCGGCAGACAGGTGTAATCCTCGCCGGCGGTCATACCCGCCACCTGGAATTCACCCTGCGCCCAGTCGCCCATGATCTGCCCCCCGGCCTGGCCGGTGATGACGAGGTTGGTGGCCTGGTTCCAGTCCTGCACGTTCGACTCCGCGGACATCTCGCGCGCTGCGGCGGCTGCCTGGAAGATCCTGGCCACCTCGGGGCCGGCGGCGACCTCGGCGTCCTTGTCCTCGTAGACCGACAGGTAGACCTCCGCCGGCAGCAGCGACAGGATCATGACGTTGAAGGCGCCCGATTGCTGCCAGCCCTGCTTGCCCATGGCCATCGGGATCTTGCCAGCCTCGACCAGCGCAGGTGCGGCAGCGACGAATTCGTCCCAGTTGGTGGGCACGGGAATGCCGGCGTCTTCGTAGGCCTTGTGGCTCAGCCACAGCCACTGCCATGAGTGAATGTTGAGCGGCGCGCAGTAGACCCGGCCATCCACGGTGCAGGCATCCAGCAATGTCGGCGGGTTGATCACCTCACGCCAGTTGCCGGCCTCGGCGATGTCGGTCAGGTCGCGCATCAGCCCGGCCTCGACAAGTTCCTCGGCCTGGCGGCCGTGGTTGAACTGGGTGGCCGCCATCGGGTCACCGCCGGTGATGCGGCTGATCATGATCGGCCGCGCCGTGCTGCCCGAGCCGGCGATCGCACCGTCGACCCAGGTGTGTTCGGTCTTTTCGTCGAACGCCTTGGCCAGTTCAGCCACCGCCGCAGCCTCTCCTCCGGAAGTCCACCAGTGGGTGACTTCGAGTTCGGCTGCGTGCGTCGAAACACTCAGAGCCAGCATCGACGCGCCAGCGAGAATTGTCTTGTAGGTTTTCATTGCATTCCCTCCCAGGATTGTTCCTCCGCCCGGGCTTCGCCATGACAGCGCAGTGATCCGGGAAACCGATGTCCTCACGGTCATTCATTTGCATCTCTGCAATCGATTACAATGCCTCCTCCATGCTGCACTGCAATCGATTACATAAAGGTTGACCGCGATGGGAATTGGAGTCAAGTGATAATTGCTCGCCGATATATATGCCGCGAGCAATGCAAGGGGGACGACCGCGTCACATGTCACACAAAACGCCGAGAATCACCGACGTGGCGCGACTGGCCGGCGTCTCAACGGCAACGGTCAGCCGGGCGCTGAGCAAGCCGGAAACGGTCGCAAACTCAACCCGAGACGCCGTGTTGGCAGCGGCACGGGAAAGCGGCTACCGGGTCAACCTCTCGGCGCGCAACCTGCGGCGCCAGCGGACCGGCGCGATCGTCATTCTTGTGCCCGATCTCGGCAACCCGTTCTTCTCCCGGATCCTGTCGGGCATCGAGGAGGGCCTCGCCAAGGCAGACCTCAACATGCTCGTTGTCGATACGCGACAGGCACGGGTCAAACCGCAGATGGTCACAAATTATCTGCATGCCTCGCGCGCGGACGGAATCATCGCGCTCGACGGGTCCCTGCCAGACGGCGTGCTGTCGGCGACCCTTTCCGATACCGATTCACCGCCGATCATATTCGCCTGCGAATGGACGCCGTCGGATCGCTTTCCATCGGTAAGGGTCGACAACGAGCGCGGCGCGAGGCTGGCGATCGCCCATCTTGCGGATCTCGGACACCGTTCGATCGGGATGGTCCGGGGCCCGCAGGCGAACGTCCTGACAGGGGCGCGCAGCGCAGGTGCAGAGGCCGAGCTGTCCGACCGCGGACTGGTCCTCGATGCAACCCATGTCTTTGACGGCGACTTCTCGATCGAATCGGGCGCCAATGCCGCCCGGCTGTGGCGCGATCTGCCGCAGCGCCCAACCGCCATGTTCTGCCAGTCGGATCAGATGGCGCTGGGCTTCATCTCGGAACTGGCGCGGCACGGACTGTCGACGCCGAGGGATGTTTCGGTGGTCGGGTTCGATGACATCGATATCGCGCGCCGTTTCATTCCCGCGCTCACCACGGTCCACCAGCCACGCACAGCGCTCGGGCTTGCTGCAGCCGAGATTCTGATCCGCCGGGTCGAGGCCAGAGACGACCAGAGTTCCGAGCCGAGCATACTGGAGGTGGAACTGATCGCGCGCGACAGCACACGCGCGTTTGAGGGTTGATGATCCTTGCAACGCCTCTTATATAAGAGCGGTTGTATATTTAGCAAAGGATCCTCCCCCGATGCCTGATACCCTGGACATGCAGGATCTCGAACCGCGGATGAACGAAGCCGCGAAACTGATGGAGATGCTCTCGCAGCCGGTGCGGCTTCGCATCCTTTGCATTCTGCTCGAGGGCGAGCAAAGCGTTCTCAGGCTGGCGGACATGGCAGGCTTGTCCCAACCGGCGATGTCGCACCATCTGCGCAAGTTGCGCGAAGCCGACCTCGTCAATACCCGCCGTGATGCGCAGACCATTTATTATTCCCTCAGGGGCCAGGAAGTCTCGGCCGTTCTCGAGGTTCTTCACGGGCTTTACTGTCAGGCGCCTGCATCGGCAACCCGCTGATCTGAAAGACCGAAACCGCTCCGGATTTCGTCATCGAACCATCGGCGCAGAGCCGGTGCGTGCACCCGTTTTGGAATGGATCTGGCCTTAGCGGATGTCGAACTGGCCGTATGCGACGGCCTTGACATTTCCCGGTCCGCAAGGTCCGTTTGAGCGTGGTCCGGGCATAGCCGCAGGGCCGGGAGGAACGGAATTCAGAGGCTGCGCATCGAGCCGTCAAACCGGTCTGCGTGGAGGCAGGGGAGCGCATGAACCAGATCAGCCGGGCAGGGAGCGGTGCCGACGGCAAGACTGAAATCCGCAAGACCACCTGTTACATGTGCGCCTGCCGGTGCGGCATCAACGTCCACATGAAGGGCGAAAAGGTTCATTACATCGAGGGGAACCGCGATCATCCGATCAACAAGGGCGTGCTTTGCGCCAAGGGGTCGGCCGGAATCATGCAGCACTATTCGCCGGCACGGCTGAAAAAGCCGCTGTTTAGGACCGGCAAGCGCGGCGAAGGAAAGTTCAGGGAAATCGAGTGGGACGAGGCGCTCGGCCTTGCCACGGACTGGCTCGGCAAGGTGCGCAGCACGGATCCGCGCAAGCTCGCATTCTTTACGGGACGGGACCAGAGCCAGTCGATGACCGGCTGGTGGGCGCAGAACTTCGGCACGCCCAACTATGCCGCCCATGGCGGCTTTTGCTCGGTCAACATGGCCGCTGCCGGGATCTACACGATGGGCGGCGCGTTCTGGGAATTCGGCGCGCCCGACTGGGAGCGAACCGAGCTGTTCATGATCTTCGGGGTGGCCGAGGACCATGATTCCAACCCGATCAAGATGGGCCTCGGCCGCCTGAAGGAACGCGGCGTGAAGGTGATCGGCGTCAACCCGGTTCGCACAGGATACAATGCCATTGCCGACGAGTGGCTCGGGATCACCCCCGGCACCGATGGCCTGCTGATCCTCTCACTGGTCCACGAACTGCTTCGTGCCGGAAAGATCGATCTCGACTACCTGATCCGCTACACCAATGCGCCATGGCTGGTGATCGATGATCCCGATGCCGCCGATCACGGGCTTTTCGCGCGGGACGAGGAAGGCGTGGCCCTGGTCGCCCACCGCGAGACGGGCATGATCTCGGCCTCATCGCGCCCCGGGACCAAGCCGGCGCTCAAGGGCCAGTTCACGCTTGCCGACGGGCGCAAGGCGACGCCGGTCTTCGAACTCCTCGCAAAGACCTATCTCGATCCACACTATGCACCCGACGCCGTGGCCGGCCGCATCGGAATCGAGGCTGCGACCATCCGCCGGATCGCCGCGGAGATCGCGGACGCCGCCTTTGAGCGCGAGGTGGTGATCGAGCAGCCCTGGACGGACATGAAGGGTGAGCGTCACGACCGCATGGTGGGACGCCCTGTCGCCTTTCACGCCATGCGCGGAATTTCCGCCCATTCGAACGGGTTCCAGACCTGCCGGGCGCTTCATCTCCTGCAAATTCTCGTCGGCTCGATCGACTGCCCGGGCGGGTTCCGCTTCAAGCCGCCCTATCCCCGTCCGGTCGCCGGTCAGCCCCGGCCGCATGGCGGCGCCTGTGCCGACACCGCGCTTTCAGGTCCGCATCTGGGTTACCCGCGGGGACCGGAGGACCTGCTGCTTGAAGCCGATGGCGAAACGGCCGAACGGATCGACAAGGCGTTTTCCTGGGATGCACCGCTTTCGGCGCACGGGCTGATGCACATGGTGATTTCCAACGCCCATGCGCGCGATCCCTACGGCATCGACGTGCTGTTTCTCTACATGGCCAACATGGCATGGAACTCGTCGATGAACACCACGTCGGTGATGGACATGCTCACCGACACCGACGAAAACGGCGAATACGTGATCCCGAAGATCATCTATTCGGACTCCTATTCCTCGGAGATGGTCGCCTTTGCCGATCTGATCCTGCCGGACACGACCTATCTCGAGCGTCACGACTGCATTTCGCTGCTCGACCGGCCAATCAGCGAACCGGAGGCGCTGTGCGATTCGATCCGCTGGCCGGTGGTCGAGCCGGACCGCGATGTGCGCGGCTTCCAGAGCGTGCTGCTCGATCTCGGCGCACGCCTGAAGCTGCCGGGCATGGTCGATGAGGCGGGCAAGGCGATCTACAAGGATTATGCCGATTACATGGTCAACCATCAGCGCAAGCCGGGAATCGGCCCGCTGTCGGGCTGGCGCGGCGAGAACGGCGACAAGACGGGCCGTGGCGAACCCAATCCGGAGCAGCTTCGGCGCTACATCGAAAACGGCGGCTTTTCCATGGTGCACGTGCCGGAAGAGGCGCGCTTCTTCAAACACGCCAACCGGGCTTGGAGTGACTGGGCCATCGCCCACGGGCTTCAGGACGGGCCGGTGGAGAATGTCTTCCAGCTCTATCTCGAACCGCTGCGCAAGTTCCAGCTTGCCGCAGAAGGCAAGATGAAGCCCGTGCCTCCGGAGCATCATCGTGACCGGATCAGGCGCTGTTTCGAACCGCTGCCCTGCTGGTATCCGCCATTCTACGAGGAAGGGCTCGAGGAAACCGAGTATCCGCTGCACGCCATCACCCAGCGCCCGGCTGCCATGTATCATTCGTGGGGGTCACAAAACGCGTGGCTGCGGCAGATCCACGGGGAAAACGCGCTCTACGTCCCCGGCGATGTGTGCGATCGCGAGACGCTTTCCGATGGCGACTGGGCGCTTGTGACATCGCCATCGGGGCAAATCCGGGTAAAGGCCCGACGCATGGATGCGGTCAACGGCTCGACGCTCTGGACATGGAACGCAATCGGCAAACGGGCGGGCGCATGGGCGCTCGACAAGGATGCCCCCGAAGCCACGCGCGGGTTCCTGCTCAACCACCTGATCGACGAGTTGCTGCCGCCGAAGGGCGACGGCCGCCGCTGGGCCAATTCCGATCCGATCACCGGGCAGGCCGCATGGTTCGACCTCAGGGTGTCGATCCGCCGCGATCCGGACCAGACGGCAGGCCGCAGCCTGCCTCAGGCCAAGTCGCAGGAAGGTCCCGCTGCAAGCGGACCCGACACGGTCCGCTCCGGTCTGGAGAAGGCGCAATGACAACGCTTCCCTCTTCGTCCGAAAAGCGGCTTGGCCTCGTCATCGATCTCGACACCTGCGTGGGCTGTCACGCCTGCGCGGTCAATTGCAAGGAATGGAACACAGGCGCCGGCGCATCGCCGTTGTCCGATGTCGACGCCTACGGCGCCGAGCCATCCGGAGCGTGGCTCAACCGCATTCACACCTTCGAGGTGACGCCTCGGGACGCGCCGGCGCAGATCGTGCACTTTCCGAAATCCTGCCTGCATTGCGACGACGCGCCCTGCGTGACCGTCTGTCCGACGGGCGCCAGCCACAAGCGCGGCGCGGACGGCATCGTGCTGGTCACGGAGGATCTCTGCATCGGCTGCGGGTTGTGCGCCTGGGCATGCCCCTATGGCGCCCGCGAGATGGATCCGGTCGAGAACGTGATGAAGAAATGCACCCTGTGCGTCGACCGCATCTACAGCGAGACACTCCCCGAGGAAGACCGGATCCCGGCTTGCGTGCGGACCTGTCCCTCCAGCGCCCGGCATTTCGGCGATTTCAACGATCCGGAGTCCAACGTGTCGAGGCTGGTCGCCGAACGCGGCGGCATCGATCTCATGCCCGAGATGGAGACGCGTCCGGTCAACAAGTACCTTCCGCCGCGCCCCAAGACCACGCAACGGCCGACCTCTTCCAACGCCCGGCAGGCCGACATGCCAAAGGCCGAGGGCGGTTTTCTGGGCTGGCTCGACGCGGCCCTCGACAAGCTCGGATAATCAGATGCATCCTGCCGTTTCCGTCATTTTCTTCACGGTCGCCTCAGGCGCGGGCTTCGGCCTGATCTTCCTGCTCGGTCTCGGATTCCCGGTGGGCGGCGGCGCTGGCCGGGCGTTCCTCGTCTCCCTGATCGGCGGCGGGCTGGCAGTGGCGGGCCTTCTGTCCTCGACATTCCATCTCGGTCATCCCGAACGGGCCTGGCGGGCGCTGAGCCAATGGCGCACGAGCTGGCTTTCGCGCGAGGGGATTGCTGCAATCGCCACCCTGATTGTCTTCGGTGTCTACGCGCTGATCTGGATGACGACCGGAGAACGGTCGATCCTGCTTGGAAGCCTGGCCGCTGCCGGCGCCGCGGTCACCGTGTTCACCACCTCGATGATCTATGCCCAGCTGAAAACCGTGCCGCAATGGCAGAGCAGGCTCACGCCGCTGGTCTATCTCGGCTTCGCACTTGCCTCGGGCTGGCTGATCGCTGCCTCATTCGGGAATGCAGGCTCGCCTGAAATCTGGGGCATCCTGCTCGTTGTTCTTGCCTGGGCAGCCAAATGGGCGTGGTGGGCGCGAGCGGCCCGGACCCGGCTCGGCGATGCCGGCTCCACGCCCGAAACGGCGACGGGACTTGGCTTCATCGGAACGGTGCGGCTCCTGGAAAAACCGCACAGCGGCGACAACTACCTGACACGCGAAATGGTGCACCGCATCGGCCGAAAGCATGCCCGTACCCTGCGTATGGTCGCGCTGGCTCTGGGATGCCTGTGTCCTGTTGCCATTCTCGTCCTGGTCGCGCTCACAGGCGCGCCGGCATTCCTGAACCTTCTGGCCGCGGCCTCGATGATTGCGGGGCTTCTGGCCGAGCGCTGGCTGTTCTTCGCCGAGGCGGAGCACGCTGTCTCACTCTATTACGGACACAGGTGAGCGTGCCACGCCGGGGCTTCGTTCAGTCTTCGAGCGCACCTTCATAGGAATCGACCGAGGCGTTCTCCCCGATGATCTTGAAGAGATCGTCGCCCATTCGGATGAACCGGCGGCTGCGCCGCGTAAGAACATAGCCGGCCTGCGGCGCGCGGATCTCAACCATGCCATCCCTGACGCCCGGATCAGTGATGATCTCGGCAATCAGCGCGCCTGCCGCGACGAGGTCGCCGGGCTTCGCATGATAGAGGATCGTGCCACCGGCAGGCGCATGGATCATGTCGACGTAACGGATCGGCTTTCCGACGAAATCGCCGCGAAGCGCCGGGGCCTGCGGATCTTCCGCAGAAACGACACCACGCAGCTGAAGGAAGCGGAACAGGCCTTCGGCATCCTTGCGGGCGCTTGCGGCATCGACATCAGCCTGTCCACGCAGTTCGACCGTCGTGACGCAATGGCCCGAAAGATCCGCGTTTCCCGCCCTGGCACGCATCTGCTCGAATGCGGCCTCCTCGAAGGCCCGATCGGAGCCCTTGTCCCACAGGAGTGCGGCTTCCGCATCGAGGCAGGCAGCAAGATCGGCCATCTCCGGCCAGAGCACTTCAGGAATGTAGAGGTACTGGACGCCCTCGTCGTCGCAATGCAGATCGAGCACGATCGGGCAGTCGTCCGCCAGTTCAAGCAAGCGGCTCTTCAGACGGAGCTCGGCAAAGGTGGCCGCCGATGCGCCGTCGAGTGCACGGTTGCCATCGGCGTCCGGGACCGGGAAGTCGCGGTTGAAATTGATCCGTGTGGCGCCCGAGAAGCGGCCCATATGCGTGCCGAAAAGATGCTGCGCGGCGCCGATCGGGTTGGCGTGCGGGACCAGTGTCACGGACCCGCGAAGTTGACCCTGTCGTTCGGCGCTCTCCAGCATCGGGATGAGAAAATGCATTGCAGCCACGCCCGGTCGCTCATCGGCATGCAGCGCGGACTGGATGTAGACCCGCGGCGCCTGCGGATCCGAACCAGTCAAGCGATGAACGATCAGCTCGTAGGACAGGCCCGGGGTTTCTCCACGGATGGTTTCGATCTCGGTCTTCATGAATCCTCACTTGAACAGGCACTGGCTTTGCGGGCTGGCCGGATGCGCAGACAGCCCGCTTTGAGTGCCACCGTTACACCCGCCGTGCGCGGATGTCTCCGAGTATCTCGCGCGCGGCATTGTGTCCCGGGACACCGGTCACGCCGCCGCCCGGATGGGTTGCCGAGCCGCACATGTAAAGACCCTTCAGCGGGCCCCGATAGGCGCCATAGCCAAGCAGCGGCCGCGCGGAAAACAGCTGGTTGAGGTTCAGCTTGCCATGGAAGATGTCGCCTCCGACCAGTGATAGCTTCCGCTCCAGATCGAGCGGCGAGAGCACCTGCCGGCCCAGCACGCTTTCGGCAAAGCCGGGCGCATGGGCATCGACGGTGGCGATCATCAGGTCGGCAACCTGCTCCCTGTGATCGTCCCAGGACGATCCGCCGGGAAAGTCCGCGGGCAGTTGCGGCGCCACGTGCTGGCAGAAGAGGCTCGCCACATGCTTGCCTTCGGGCGCAAGCGTCTGATCCAGCGTGGACGGGATCAGCATTTCGACGATCGGTTCGCGCGACCATCCGTGTTCGCGCGAATCAAGATAGGCGCGATCCATGTAGGCAAGCGTCGGCGCGATGATGATGCCGGCGGTCAGATGATCGCCAACCTCGCCTTCACGGTTGGGGCGTGCCGTGAAGTTCGGCAGCCGGTCGAGCGCCACATTCATGCGAAACGTGCCCGATCCGCTTTGCCAGTAGCCGATCCGGCGGCGGAAATCCTCGGGCAGCGGCGCCTCCTCGAGCAGATCGCCGACCAGAAGCTGCGGGTGAATGTTGGACGCAACGATGTCCGCTTCGAACCGTTCTCCGGCCGCGATGACGGCACAGGCCCGGCTGTCCCGCGTGTCGATGCGTTCAACCGGCATGCCGGTCCTGATCGTCACGCCCTTTTCCTCGCAGGCCCGGCGCATGGCCTGGGTGATGGCCCCCATGCCGCCGATCGCGTGCCCCCAGACCCCGCGCTTGCCGTTGACCTCGCCGAAATGGTGATGCAGCAGCACGTAGGCGGTGCCCGGTGTCTCGGGGCTCACCCATGAGCCGACGACGCCATCAAATCCGTAAAGCGCCTTGACCTCGTCGCTTTCAAACCACCGGTCGAGAATCTCGGCTGCCGAACAGGTGAAGAGATCGAGGACATCGCGGCGCGCCTCCATCGGCAGGGCGGAGAACTGCCGGCCCAAGGATGCGGCCTTGAGCAATTCCGGCACTGCCGAAAGCCAGTTGCCGTCCGTCACATTTGGCGGGGTCTGCAGAAGCAGGTCGCGCAGGATATTGGCGGCCGTTGCGAGCATGGCATCAAAATCGTCCAGCGCTGCGGCGTCGCGCTCGGAGAAACGCGCGACCGAAGCCCTGGTCCGGCCGGGCCCGGATTCCAGCGCGCGGCCGTCCGGCATCGGGAAGAAATTGCTCATCCGCCGTTCCACGATCTCGAGGCCGTGGCGGTGAAGATCGAGGTCGGCGATCACTTTCGGGTTGAGCAGCGATACCGTGTAGGAGGCGACCGAATTCCGGAATCCGGGATGAAACTCCTCGGTGACTGCCGCACCGCCGACGACCTCGCGCTTTTCAAGGACCGTGACGCGATGGCCGGCTGCCGCAAGATACCAGGCGCAGACCAGACCATTGTGGCCGCCGCCGATCACCACTGCATTCTTCATGAAAACCGTCTCCGCTTGCCGCGTTTCATCCTGAACCGGGTCTTCCCGGCCACGCAATGGCGCATAGCGGGTGAGACCCTGCTCCCGCAAGCCCCGGACTGGGTGTCAGAACCCGTGGGTGCAGTTTGGAAGCCTGGCGAACTTGACGGACGGCCCGGCAGTGTGGCGAATCGGTCATGGCTCCTTTTCCCGATGATTCGCCTACAAATGCCACAGAGTTCACCGTCAGCGAGCTGTCCGGCTCGATTCGGCGCACCGTGGAAGACGCCTTCGGCAATGTGCGGGTTCGCGGCGAGATTTCGGGCTATCGCGGTCCGCATTCCTCGGGTCATGCCTATTTCTCGCTCAAGGACGACCGCGCACGCATCGAGGCGGTGATCTGGAAAGGCACGTTCTCGAAGCTCAAGCACAGGCCGGAAGAAGGGCTCGAGGTGATCGCCACCGGCAGGATCACCACCTATGCCGGTTCTTCGAAATACCAGATCGTCATCGACTCCATCGAACCCGCCGGCGCCGGGGCGCTGATGGCCCTCATTGAGGAGCGACGGCGCAAGCTTGCCGCCGAGGGGCTTTTCGACGAGGCCCGGAAGCAGTTGCTGCCTTACATGCCGCGCGTGATCGGCGTGGTGACATCGCCCACCGGCGCGGTGATTCGCGATATCCTGCACCGGATCGAGGACCGGTTCCCGGTCCATGTCATCGTCTGGCCGGTGCGCGTACAGGGAGACACGAGCGGCGACGAGGTGGCGCGCGCAATATCAGGCTTCAATGCGCTTGGGCCCGACGGCCCGATCAAGCGTCCGGATCTCATTATCGTCGCGCGCGGCGGCGGCAGCCTCGAGGATCTCTGGGGTTTCAACGACGAGGCCGTGGTGCGGGCAGCCGCAGATTCAGACATTCCATTGATTTCGGCGGTCGGGCACGAGACCGACTGGACGCTGATCGATCACGCCAGCGACAGGCGCGCGCCCACACCGACAGGTGCTGCGGAGATGGCCGTTCCGGTCAAGGCGGATCTAGAAGCCCAGATTGCAGGGCTTGGAGCACGGCTCAAGTCTGCGCAATCGCGGGTTCTGGACCGGCGGCGCGAAGCGGTGCGCGGTCTTGCGCGTGCGCTCCCGACGCTCGACAGCGTGCTGGCGTTGCCTCGCCAGCGGCTGGATCGTTCCGGACAGGGTCTCGGCCAGGCACTGCAGATCAACACCGCCAATCTGAGGCGCGGTTTCGAGCGCCATGCGAGCCGGGTGACCCCGATCGCCCTGGTGTCGGCGATCCGCGAGAAACGCCAGACGCTCAACGACAAGCCGGTCCGGGCCGACCGGGCTCTGGAGCGGCGGTTCGAGCGGATCCGCACGCGTCTCGACCGCCACGCCCTGGTGCTCGCATCGGTGCCGCGCCGGATAGCCGAGACACAAGTCCAGTCGAGAGGCCGGCTCGAGCAACTGGTCCGGCGCGGGGATACCGCCCTTGCCCAGATGATCGGTCAGCACAAGCGAACGCTTTCCGCGCAAGAGCGCATGCTCAAGTCGCTGTCCTACCAGAGTGTGCTTGGGCGCGGGTTCGCCGTGGTCCGGACGCAGGACAGGAACCTCATGTCCCGGGCCGAGCAGGCGCAATCCGGTGAAATGATCGGGATCGAGTTTGCGGACGGTGAAATCTCGGCGCTCGTGAGCGGCACCGGCGGGCCGGCGAAGGCGTCCCGGACACCGGCACGCCAGAAGAGCGCGAAACCGTCTTCCAAGGCCGGACCGGGCCAGGGCAGCCTGTTCTAGGGATCGGCGCCCGTCGCCGCGCGGGTTTCCTTGCGGCATCAATGAGCTGCGATTGTTTCCCGAATGAAGCCGTGCCTCGCCATTGCCGTGGCGGGAAGCGGAACATATAAGGAACGCATGACCGGGAAAACCCTCGAATCCAAACTTGCCATTCTCAGCGACGCAGCCAAGTACGATGCGTCCTGTGCCTCGTCGGGATCAACAAGGCGCGACAGCCGGGACGGCAAGGGGCTGGGATCCAACCAGGGTTCCGGGATCTGCCATGCCTATGCACCGGACGGCCGTTGCATCAGCCTGCTCAAGATCCTGATGACGAATTTCTGCATCTACGACTGCGCCTACTGCATCAACCGCGCTTCGTCGAACGTGCCCCGGGCACGGTTCTCCGTCGACGAGGTGGTTCGCCTGACGATCGATTTCTACCGGCGCAACTACATCGAGGGGCTGTTTCTGTCCTCGGGCGTCATCCGCTCTCCCGATGCGACCATGGCGGACATGGTGGAAATCGCCCGAAAGCTGCGCGAGGAAGAGAACTTCCGCGGCTACATCCATCTCAAGACCATCCCCGATGCTGCACCCGAACTGATTGCCGAGGCAGGCCGATTGGCCGACCGGCTGTCGATCAACGTGGAACTGCCGACCGAGGCCGGGATGAAGACGTTCGCTTCGGAAAAGAGCCCCTCCCAGATCCGGCGTGCGATGGCCGATGTGCGCCTGCGCAAGCAGGCAGCGGGCGACACCACCCATACCGGACGAAGGCCGCCCAAGTTTGCGCCGGCAGGCCAATCGACCCAGATGATCGTGGGCGCCGACGGTTCCAACGACGCTGCCATCCTCGGCGAATCGACCCGGCTCTACGCGAGCTACCAGCTCAAGCGGGTCTATTATTCGGCCTTCTCGCCGATCCCCGACAGCACCGCGCGGCTTCCGCTGATATCCCCGCCGCTCGCGCGGGAACACCGGCTCTACCAGGCCGACTGGCTGCTGCGCTTCTACGGCTTCGATCTTGGCGAGATCGTCGGCGCTTCCCGGGACGGCAATCTCGACCTGGAGGTCGACCCCAAGCTTGCCTGGGCTCTGGCGCATCGCGAAGTCTTCCCGGTCGATATCAACCGCGCCGATCGGGAAATGCTGCTCCGGGTTCCGGGCTTCGGCGTGAAAACGGTGAACCGGATCCTGAGCACGCGGCGTTACCGGCGGATCCGCTACGAGGATGTGGTTCGCATGGGCGGTTCGATGAAGAAGGCGCGAAGCTTCATCACCGCGCAGGGGTGGTCGCCCGGCGGGCTGATCGACGATGCAAGCTTGCGGGCGCGCTTTGTGCCTCCACCGGAACAGCTGGTTCTGTTCTGATGCGCCATCTCGTCGTTCCGGACACGGGAACCGCCGAAGCCTGGCGCGCACTGGCACGCGCCTGCCTCCAGGAGGGGCTTGCTCCATCCGAAATCACCTGGGGCGGCGAGCACAGCGAGCGGGGCCTGTTCGACGGCGAGCCGCCCCGGCGGTCAAGCCCGGTCAACATGACCGTGCCGCGCAGTTTCGTCGCCCTGGCCGAAACCGTCTGCTGGCACCGGGACGCGGACCGGTTTGCCCGGCTTTACCACTTTCTCTGGCGGCTCAAGGATACGCCGCACCTGATGGGAGACCGGGCCGATCCGGATCTCGCGCATCTGCGCGGGATGGAAAAGTCCGTCCGCCGCTGCCAGCACAAGATGAAGGCCTTCGTGCGCTTCCGCGAGCTCGGCGACCCGCAAGCCGAGCGGCGCCACTTTGCGGCATGGTTCGAGCCAACGCATCACACGCTCGAGCCCACGGCGAGCTTCTTTGCCCATCGCTTCGGAGACATGGACTGGCGCATCGTCACGCCGGAGAAGACGGCGATCTTCGAGGGCGGCAGGCTGTCCTTCGGTCCAGGAGCGCCTAAGCCCGAATTTCCAGAGGACGCCAATGAGGCGCTCTGGCTCACCTATTTCCGCAACATCTTCAATCCTGCCCGCCTGAAGGTGAAGGCAATGACCTCGGAGATGCCACGCAAGTACTGGAAGAACCTGCCGGAAGCCGTGACCATTCCGGACCTCATCGATACAGCCCATGCCCGTGCCCGCGCGATGGCCGAGGCGCAACCGACCCTGCCGCCGCTCAGGGCGGAGAAAGCCCGCAATCAGCTTGCCGCCCACAGGTCGGCCTGGGAAGGGCCGGGGAACGAGCTTGCCGACGCAATCCGGACCTGCACCGCCTGCCCGCTTCACCGGATGGCGACCCAGGCCGTCCCCGGTATCGGTCCGGCAGATGCAGCACTCATGATCGTCGGCGAGCAGCCGGGAGATCAGGAAGACCTTGCAGGTCTGCCATTCGTGGGCCCGGCAGGGCAGCTCTTCGATAGGATCGCGAATTCTGCCGGACTGGACAGGAAGAGGGCCTTCGTCACCAATGCGGTCAAGCATTTCAAGTTCACTCCACGCGGAAAGCGACGGCTGCACCAACGGCCCGATTCGCGCGAGATCGCCCATTGCCGAGACTGGCTGCACGCCGAAATGCAACGGGTGAAACCAAAGCTGATCCTGGCGCTTGGCGGAACTGCGGCTCAGTCGCTGACCGGCGACGGCAACCGCATGCTCGAACGGCGCGGCACGGTCGAACTGCTTGAGAATGGCACGCCTGTCCTTCTGACGGTGCACCCTTCCTTCCTCCTCCGGCTTCGCGACGAGGACGAAAGGCGCGCAGAGATGGCGAGGTTCGAGGCCGACTTGCGGAGCGCGGTCGAGATGCTGGCCATCCTGGAGCAGGCGACAGACGCCTCCGCTGACGCCGAGACCCGATGATGGCAATCAGGCCGTTTCAGCCGCGTATCAGCTCGGCTGCCTCCAACCCGGACATGTATGCACCGTGGACGGTTGCCGGATGGTCCTCGTGGCAGGCTTCGCCTGCGAAAACGAGCCGCCCGCCCCAGTCCGCCCCGGCGAGCGAACGGCGCGAAGCCCGGTCGCTGCCGACCGCGGTGAAGGAGTAGGCGCCACGGGCGAAGGGATCCGAGCGCCATCGGCTGATCTGAACGGCTTCAGGCTCAGGCACCGAAGATCCGAACACGGAGCGCAGAACCTCCATGGCGCGTGCGGTTGTCTGCCGGTCATCCAGCGTCTCGATTTCCTCCGCCGCACTGCCGGCATTGAAGCCGATCAGCGCGGGCCGGCCGGTTGCGCGGCTCAAGGAAAGCCATTCCGCCCAATGCCCGTCCCTGTCGCCCAAATGGGCGAAGGCATCCGCATTTTCCGGCCAGAACGGCCGGTCGAACAGCAGGCAGCACTTGTTGAGAAGGCCCATGCCGATCGCCTCGATGGCCGCGCGCCGGGTCGATGCCAGCGGCTCGCTGAAGCTGATATCACCTGATTTCAACACGCCGAGCGGGACCGTCACGATGACATGCGGCGCGACGAAGCCTTCCCCCGCCCTTGTAAGCAGACGAATGCCACCCCGCCGCCGCTCGATACGGACGACATCCATTCCGGTCCGGATGGGAATGCCATTTGAAAGATGGTCGGCAAGCGCTCCGTAGCCGCCGGGAAAGATCAGGTCAGGTCCCGGAAACCCGTCGACATCATCGAAATACCAGGTTGAAAGCTGGTCCCAGTCCGAGGCGTATTCATGCTCGATTTCGCTGTTGAGCTGATAACGTACAAGCCGGCGTTCACCTGCATCGAGATCTCGCCAGTCGTCCAGAGCGCGAATGGCGTCGGCGAGCGAAAGATCGGTTTCCCGCGACTCGGCCCGCTCACGTCCCTCGTCGAGCAGTTCTTCTGTCAGTTCCCACGCATCGCCGGTGTCGATCCGTGTCCCGCCCGGAGCGAACACATGTCGTGGTTCCCAGCGCGTTTCAACCCGGTCAAGTCCCGCTTCGTCGGCGAGACGGGTGAGCGGGTTTCCGCGCGCGCCATGGATCCAGCTGGCCCCAAGGTCGATCGGCCAGTCAGGCATCATGTGGCTGGTATGGACACGTCCGCCGATCCGGTTGCGGGCCTCGAGCACCAGAACCGACGCCCCCCGCGACCTGAGCGCCCGGGCGGCGCCAAGTCCTGCCACTCCCGCGCCGATGACGAGAACATCAACGGCGATATCGGTGTTGCCCTGTGCCTTGGCCGCAGTGCCGACGAGGGAGGGCACACACAGCGACGCGGCAAGGCCGGCAAGGCCCGTGATCGATTGGCGGCGGGTCGGCATGGGGGCGCTTTCCTTCACGGCCGCACCTCCGTTTCAAATCCCGGTCCGGCCGCTTGATTCAGGATTTTCAGTGCCAACAAGAGGCAGCCACCGGACTGAACCACACTGAGACGATCACGTCACGCCGTTCGGTGCCGGATAATCGGCCTGCGGTCTGGTCAGGCCAGGATATCGGCCACCACCGCATCAAGCGCGCGAACCGCGTCCGCAGCCGAAAGCCGGATCTGAAACCCGCGCTGGCCCGCATTGACGAAGACATAGGGTTGTTCAAGCGCCGATTGCTGGATGACGACCGGAACGCGCTTCTTCTGGCCGAAGGGGCTGATTCCACCGACATGATAGCCCGTCAGCCTCTCCGCAGCTGCCGGCTTCATCATCTCCGCGGATTTTCCACCGAGAGCGGCCGCCAGCTTCTTCATGCTGACTTCATGGTCGGAGGGCAGGATTGCGCAGACAGGCTTGCCGTCGAGTTCGGCCATCAGCGTCTTGAGCACGCGCGCGGGCGGCTCACCCAAGGCTTGTGCGGCCTGAAGACCGACGCTGTCGGCGTCCGGATCATAGTCATAGTCGTGAACGGTGAAGCTGACACCGAGCTTTCCGAGCGCCTGCGTGCCGCGGGTGGTTTTCGCCATGCCCTGCCTCTATGCGAAGAAGCGCTCGTAGAGAGCGGGCTTGAAGCCAATCAGGATACGTCCATCGGCCTCAAGCACCGGGCGCTTGATCATGGACGGCTGCGCCAGCATCAGGTCGATGGCCTTGTCCGCATCGAGATCCTGTTTTTCGGCGTCATCAAGCTTGCGAAACGTGGTTCCGGCCCGGTTGAGCACGGTTTCCCAACCGGCTTCCGCACACCAGCGCTCAAGATGCGCGCGGTCGATCCCCGACGCCTTGTAGTCGTGGAAATCCGCTTCGATCGAATGCTCGGCAAGCCAGGCCCGCGCCTTCTTCATCGTGTCGCAGGTCTTGATGCCGTAGATGGTGACGGTCATGTCCGGCCTTTCAGAAGGAGCGTCGCGTGAAACGGGAACCTATTCCCACTCGATGGTGCCGGGCGGCTTGGAGGTCACGTCGTAGACGACGCGGTTGATGCCCTTGACCTCGTTGATGATCCGCGTGGCGGCCCTGCCGAGGAAATCCATGTCGTAGGGGTAGAAATCGGCGGTCATGCCGTCGACCGAGGTGACGGCGCGCAGCGCGCAAACGAACTCGTAGGTGCGGCCGTCGCCCATGACGCCAACCGTCTGCACGGGCAGAAGAACGGCAAAGGCCTGCCAGATGGTGTCATAGAGGCCGGCCTTGCGGATCTCGTCGAGATAGATGGCATCTGCCTGACGCAGGATCTCGAGCTTCTCGCGGGTGATGCCGCCCGGGCAGCGGATGGCGAGCCCCGGTCCGGGGAACGGATGACGGCCGATGAAGCTGTCGGGCAGGCCCAGCTCACGCCCGAGCACGCGCACCTCGTCCTTGAACAGTTCGCGAAGCGGCTCGACCAGCTGCATGTTCATGCGCTCGGGCAGGCCGCCGACATTGTGGTGCGACTTGATGGTGACCGAGGGGCCGCCGGAGAAGGACACGCTTTCGATGACGTCGGGATAGAGCGTTCCCTGGGCAAGAAAATCGGCGCCGCCGATGGTCTTCGCCTCCTGTTCGAAGACCTCGATGAACAACCGGCCGATGGTCTTGCGCTTGATCTCGGGATCGGCCTCGCCTTCCAGCGCAGAGATGAAGCGGTCGGATGCATCGACGAGCTTGAGCGAGAGATTGTAGTGCTCGCGGAACATGGCGACGACATCGCGCGCCTCGTTCATGCGCATCAGGCCGTGGTCAACCAGGATGCATGTCAGCTGATCGCCGATCGCCTCGTGGATCAGAAGGGCGGCAACCGAGGAATCGACGCCGCCGGAGAGCGCGCAGATCACCTTGCCGTCCCCGACCTGCTCGCGGATCTTCTGCACCATTTCCGCACGGTAGGCAGCCATGCTCCAGTCGGATGTCAGGCCGACGATCTTGTGCACGAAGTTGGACAGGAGCTTCGCCCCGTCTGGCGTATGCACCACTTCCGGATGGAACATGGTGGTGTAGTAGCGGCGCTTCTCGTCGACCGAGATTGCGAAAGGTGCATTGGGCGAGGTGCCGATAACCTCGAAGCCTTCGGGCAAGCGGGTTACGCGGTCGCCGTGGCTCATCCAGACCGGGTATTTCTTTCCGACCTCCCAGAACCCTTCGAACAGCGGGCTTTCCTTCAGGATCTCGACATCGGCCCGGCCGAACTCGCGGTGATGGCCGCCTTCGACATTGCCGCCGAGTTGCTGGCACAGGGTCTGCTGACCGTAGCAGATCGCCAGGATCGGAACGCCGGACTCAAACACCGCCTGCGGCGCCCGCGGCGAGCCGGCATCCGGCACCGAGGAGGGGCCGCCCGAAAAGATGACGCCCTTGGGCTGCATTCGGGCAAAGCCGTCATCGGCGAGCTGGAAGGGCACGATTTCGCAATAGACGCCGGCCTCGCGCACGCGGCGCGCGATCAGCTGCGTGACCTGACTGCCGAAATCGATGATCAGGATGGAGTCTGGATGGGTGGTGTGCAGGATGTCGTTCATGGCGAGCGATTAAGCCAAAGCCGCGCCGGATGCAATCGCCTGCTCGAGGCGATCCACCGCGTGGGCGAGTTTTTCGTCGATGACGTGGAGATATTCGGTCCAGTCATCGATGTGGTGGAGTTCTGCCTTGCCATCGGAAATGCCGCGAAGGCCCAGAACCGGCACCTCGAAGCGAGCCGCGGAGCGCAGAACGGCGAAGGTTTCCATATCGACCATCTCCGCATCGATCGCATCATAGGCCGCGCCCGACACGATATTCGCCCCGGTCGAAAGGCTGGCGCGGGGAATTTCAGCGCTGACGCAGGGCAGCGGCAGGACCGCCGGCAGATCGAGAAACGGCGTACGCCCCTTCTCAAACCCCAGCGGGCTTGCATCCATGTCGCGGTAGCTGACCGAGGATGCCTGATAGATTTCGGTCTGTTCGAGCGTCCTGGATCCCGCCGAGCCCAGCGAGACGATGCAATCGGGTAGCGGTGTTGAGGACGCAAGACGGGCGGAAACCACCACCGCCGCCTCCACCGGACCGACACCGGTGATGAGCGGTGAGAAGCGCTGCCGGAGATGCGGGCCGTATTCGGCCTCCGCCGCCATCACATAGAGGATGCTGCGGTCGCCCGCCTGCTTGAGTTCGCCCGTCATCCCTCGATTCCCTCGCGCCCCCGCACCACCATCATCGTGCCGGTCATCGAGGCAATCAGCTTGGCCGGGCCGTCGGTGAGCGCATAGGCGCGCCCGTCGCTCACGATGATTGTGCTTCCGGGCTTGGTCACCTCGCCCCTGAACAGAAAGCGGCTGCCCTTGCCCGGCGAAAGCAGGTTGATCTTGAACTCGATTGTCAGCACCGCCGCATCATGCGGCATGACGGAGAGCGCCGCGTAGCCGCACGCCGAATCAAGCGCGGTGGACAGAATGCCCGCATGCAGGAACCCGTGCTGCTGGGTCAGGTCCGCGCGAAAGGGCATCTCGATCTCGATGATCCCATAGTCGACCCTGGCAAGTTCCGCACCGATCGTGCGCATGACTTCCTGCTTGGCGAAGCTGGTGGCGACGCGGTTGCGGAAATTTTCGTCGGGCTTTTCATCCATAAACCGGGTTCCTTTCGCACCTGCGAAGGTGCCAAGTGCCCGGCCAAACCGCAAGAGCTTTGTTGAAGCCCGCGATATGGTTCGGTCAGGCGGGGTTGAGCCACCAGATCGCGCCGTTCAGAAGACCGGCGAAGCTCACCCAGAGCGCATAGGGGACGAACAGAAGCGCGGACGGCCTGTCACGGCGCCAGGCAATTGCGATGAAGGCAAGGATGGCCAGCCCCATGGCGATGAGAACTGGCAGCGCGAGATCAGGGCGCCTGGCGGTGAAAAACGCCAGCGGCCAAGCGTAGTTCAGCGCAATCTGCAGGAACCAGAGCCTGGGCAGGGCGCCATGCCGGTCATTGACCCAGACCCGGGCGCCGGCGATGCCGATGAGGATGTAGAGCACCGTCCAGACCGGGCCGAACACCCAGTTCGGCGGATTGAAGGAGGGCTTCTCCAGCGCCGCGTACCAGGGCCCCGGCATGGAGAAATAGCCGATGAGACTGCCACCGGCGACGGTCAGCACGATGAACACCAACAAGGTCACTGCGTAGGTTCTGCTCATCGTCGTTCCTTTCAGACGTCCACCGAGGCACTGGCAGGCGGAGACGACATCGGATCCACCCGCATCAGGCTTTCCGCCGGAAGCCGGCAAAGTAAAAACCGTCAGTTCCGGTTCGTGCCGGCGAAAGCAGAAGGCCGGGCCCATGGCCTGCTTGCGGCAGCGGCACACTCGGGTCGGCCACGGTTTCGCTCCAACGCCGATCAAGCCCGAAAGGTTCAAACTCGGGATGGCGCGCCAGAAATGCCTCCACCCGGTCCGTGTTTTCCTCGGGCAGCAGCGAGCAGGTGACGTAAGCGAGTTCCCCGCCCGGGCGGACGAACGCCGATGCCGCATCGAGCACCTTGTCCTGATCGGAGACCCGATCGGCGATGTTCTTCTCCGAGATCCGCCACTTGGCATCGGGCCGCCTGCGCCAGGTTCCGGTCCCCGTGCAGGGCGCATCGATGAGCACGCGGTCGACCTTACCCTCGAACCCGGCGAGCTCGCCGGCGCGTTCGCGAATATCGATGATTTCGGCGCCGGAACGGCGAATGCGCTCGACCATCGGCGCGAGCCTGCGACGGTCGGCGTCATAGGCAAGAATGCACCCCTGATTTGCCATCGCCGCCGCCATGGCCAGGGACTTTCCGCCACCCCCGGCGCAATAATCAAGCACCGTTTCACCGGAACGGGCCCCGACCAGGCCGGCTGCGATCTGCGAGCCTTCGTCCTGGATCTCGAACCAGCCGCGGGCGAAGCTGACCTCGCTTGCCGCGGCGATCTGCCGTTCCGGTCCCTGACCGGCTTCAAACCGCACTGCCTGAGGCGCCAGGCGCGCCGCATGGGGCTTGCGGTCCTCAAAGGCCGCAAGGACCTGATCGCGGCTCGCCATCAGCGTGTTGACCCTCAGATCAAGCGGCGGCCGTGCGGCAAGCGCTGCGGCTTCCTCGATCCATCCGGATCCGAAGGCCCGCTCGAACGCCCCGGTGAGCCATTCCGGAATATCTGCCCGGACATGGGCCGGCGCATCCGAGAGGTCTCGCGCAAGACATGTTTCCATATGGGAAACGATCGGGATTTCGGGGGCGAAACGATCGCCTTCCAGTGCGGCAGCCAGTTCTTCCGGAGTGATGTTCCATTGCCTGAGCAGTGTGGCCACGGCCAGATCCTGCGGGCGGTCGCCATCCATGATGAAGCCGTGCGACAGCTTCTTCCTCAGCGCATCGTGGACGAGATTGGATATGGCTGCGCGATCGCCCGACCCGGCAAAGCGGTGCGAGAGGCCCCAATCCTTGAGCGCGTCCGGCACCGGGCGGTGACGGGTCTCAATTTCCGACAGGAC
Organism: Hoeflea sp.; assembly: GCA_965233445.1. Classification (GTDB taxonomy): domain Bacteria; phylum Pseudomonadota; class Alphaproteobacteria; order Rhizobiales; family Rhizobiaceae; genus Hoeflea. The sequence continues at coordinate 551,941 of OZ247491.1, read as the reverse complement.
TTCGATGGCTGCTTGCAGGCGACCGCCTAGACGCATGGGCTCAACTCCGGGGTTGGCTCCTGCTACAGGCTTGGCCGGCCCATGGCAAGCGCAGCACCCTTCGCTTCAGATGCAGCGCCCGCCATCGACCTCCATGGCAACGCCGGTGATCATCGTCGCCTCGTCGGAACACAGGAAACATGCGGCGTTGCCCATGTCCTCCGGCGTCGAGAACCGGCCGAGCGGAATCGTCGACAGGAACTTCGCCCGGATTTCCGGCGTGTCTTCGCCCATGAAGGACTTGAGGAGCGGGGTCTCGCCGGCCACCGGGTTGATGGCATTGACGCGTACGCCGTGGGGCGCCAGTTCCACCGCCATGGTCCTGGTGGCGGTGATCATCCAGCCCTTCGAGCAGTTGTACCAGTTGAGCCGCGGCCTCGGGCTCACCCCTGCCGTGGACGCCACATTGAGAATTGCGCCTGCCGATTTTCGTTTCATTTCCGGAACGAAATGACGTGCTGTGAGATAAACCGACTTAACATTGACCGCCAGCACCCGGTCGAAATCGTCCTCGCTCACCTCTTCCAGGGGCGTCGGCAGATGGGTTATCCCGGCGTTGTTGACCAATATGTCGAGACCGCCGAACTGACCCAGCACGGTTTCGGCCATCGCCTCCACGCTTCCGTTGTCGGAAACATCGACGGTGACGGCCAATGCGGCTGACCCCAGCTCACCAGCCATGGCAGATGCCGCATCGCCATTGATATCGGCGATCGCAACACGTGCCCCTTCGGCCAGAAATTTTCTCACGATACCGGCTCCGAAGCCCGATGCGCCCCCTGTCACCAGGGCAGTCTTGCCTTGCAATCTCATTGTCGATCCCCCTCCTTTCCCATGAAACCCTATCGGCCATGCCAGACGGCAACCGTCTTGAGCACGGAAAACCCGTAGAGCGCCTCAAAGCCCTTTTCCCGTCCGTGGCCCGACTTGCCGACCCCGCCAAAGGGCAATTCGACCCCGCCGCCGGCGCCGTAATTGTTGATGAAGACCTGGCCCGACCGAATCGCGCGGGCAAGACGCATCTGCCGCCCGCCATCCGCTGTCCAGACGCCAGCAACCAGGCCATAATCGGTGCCATTGGCGATCGCGACGGCTTCGTCCTCGTCGCGGAAGGGAATGATGACCTGAACCGGGCCGAAGATCTCGTCGCGCGCCAGTTCATGGGCCGGATCGACGTCTCCGTAGAGAGTCGGGCGGACATAGTGACCGCCCATCGGCGCCGACTTCGGCATCTGGCCTTCAGCAACCGGCGCGAGACCGTCCTCGTCGGCACGGGCCAGGAAGCCCTGCACGATCGACTTCTGCCGCTCGGAGATCAGGGGGCCGACCGACTGGTCCTCGATTGCTGCGCCCACCGTGAGCGACCTGTAGCGCTCGCTCATCAGCCGCATGACTTCGGCATGCCGCGACTGCTCGACGAGAATGCGCGAGGAGGCCGAACAGGTCTGGCCGCAGTTCTGAATACCCGCATTGACAAGAAACGGCAGCGCACGCTCGAGATCGGCGTCTGCAAAGACGATCTGCGGCGATTTCCCGCCCAGTTCCAGCGTCACCGGGACCACATTTTCTCCCGCGGCCTGCTGCACCTTGCGCCCGGTCTCGAGCGAGCCGGTGAAGGAAAGATGGTTGACATCCGCATGGCCCGAAAGGGCTGCGCCCGCTTCCTCGCCGAGACCGGGGACCACGTTGAGCGCGCCGTCCGGCAGGCCGCAATCACAGGCGATCCGCGCAAAGGCGAGCGCCGTGAGAGATGCTTCTTCAGCCGGCTTCAGAACCGCAGCGTTGCCCATGGCGAGTGCTGCACCCACCGAACGGCCGAGGATCTGCATCGGGTAGTTCCACGGGATGATGTGGCCCGTCACCCCATGCGGCTCGCGCAGCGTGTAGACGGTGTAATCATCGAGATAGGGGATGGTCTCGCCATGCAGCTTGTCGGCAGCCCCGCCGTAAAATTCGAGATAGCGGGCAAGCGCCCTGGCATCGGCGCGCGCCTGGGTCAGAGGCTTTCCGACGTCATGCGCCTCGAGATTGGCGAGCCATTCGACGTGCTCTTCAACCGCGCGACCGATCTTCGACAGCACCCTGCCGCGCTCGGCAGCGGGCATCCGGCCCCACTCGCCGGCGAGCGCCATTCGCGCGGCAATCACCGCCGCATCGATGTCGTCGGCAGCCCCGCGGGCAATGCGTCCGATCTCGCGGCCGGTCGAGGGATCCTCCACAGGCAATGTGAGGCCGCTGCGGGCGGCGATCCAGCGCCCCCCGATCAGGCATTGCCGCGTGTCGAAACCGGCGTCGAGCCTGGTGGTGGTCATGTCTCTTTCTCCTGCTTCACCCGGACCGGGGATGAATCCGGCCGGCGCCGCCGCATGGTCTCCAGGTGCGTTACCGGCATCACGCGTCTGCCTCAAGAGCCTTGTCCAGAGTCGGTGTCGCGGCGACCAGGGAGCGGGTGTAGGGATGTTCGGGGTTGCGGAAAACCGTCTCGGTTTCACCCTGCTCGACAATCCTTCCGTCCTTCATCACCAGCACCCGGTCGGTGATGGCCCGGACGACCGAAAGGTCGTGCGAGATGAAGAGATAGGAGATATCCAGCCGGTCCGACAGTCCGGCCAGCAGGTCAAGCACCTGTGCGCGGATCGACACATCGAGCGCGGACACCGCCTCATCGAGCACAATCAAAGCCGGCTCAATAATCAGGGCACGTGCAATCGCGATGCGTTGCCGCTGTCCGCCCGAGAACTCATGGATGTACTTGTCGGCATCGCTCGGGGAAAGGCCCACCTCATCGAGAGCCCGGTGGATCCGGCGGTCCAGGTCCGCGCCTTGCGGCTTTTCCTTGAGCAGGTGAAACGGCTCGGCCACCAGCCGCCTGACCTTGTGGCGCGGATTGAACGAGCCGTAGGGATCCTGGAAAACCACCTGCATGCGGGCGCGCAGCTCCGGATGCGGTCCGTCGCCGGCACTCGAGAACACTTGCCCGTTGAGACGAATTTCCCCGCCTTGCAGCGGGTCGAGAGCAAGGATGGCCCGCGCCAGAGTGGATTTTCCGCAGCCGGATTCGCCCACCAGGCCGACATTCTCACCGTGAAAGATTTCGAAGCCGACGTGATCCACCGCGCGGAAGGGAGGGGGGCGGACGAAGAGGCTCCGCCGCGGCTGCGCATAGTCACGAACCACATCCGTCACCGAAAGCACCGGTATCTCGGCCGGCTCGGTGCGACGCGTGCGTTCCGGCACATGGGCAGAGGCCGAGAGAAGGGCGCGGGTATAGGGATGGCTCATGGACCGAAAGATCTCGCGCGTCGGCCCGGACTCCACCACAGCGCCGTCCTTGAGGATCGTGATCTGATCGGCGAGACCGCCAACCACCGCCAGATCGTGGGTGATCAGCATCAGGCCCATTCCTTCCTCGCGCACCAGCTGCTTCAACAGATCCAGGATCTGGGCCTGGGTGGTGACATCGAGCGCCGTGGTCGGTTCATCCGCGATCAGGATCTTCGGTCTGAGCGCAATCGCCTGGGCGATGACCACGCGCTGACGCTGCCCTCCGGACAGATCGTGGGGATAGCGGTCGAGCGGGAAGCGGTCTTCGGCAAGGCCGACGCGATCGAGCATGGCCCGCGCGACTTTCATCGCCTCACGCCGGCCCGCGGAGGTGTGCACCATGACGGTTTCAGCCACCTGGTCGCCGATCGTGCGCACCGGGTTGAGCGCCGTCATGGGTTCCTGAAACACCATTCCGACATCGCGGCCACGCATCTGACACAGGGCATCCTCGTCCATGCGGCCAAGATCATTGCCCGCGACCGTGATCGACCCGGACCAGTTGCTGCCGCGGGGCAGCAGTTGCATGACCGAAAGCGCGGTCATCGACTTGCCCGAGCCGGATTCGCCGACGACGCCCAGAATGCTGCCCGGCTGCAGATCGAGATCGATGTCATGCAGCACGGTCCTGCCGTGGATGTCGACCCGGAGATTGGAGACCGAAAGCGCGCTCATGTGCGGCCCCTGCGCAGTTTCGGATCGAACAGGTCGCGCAGCCCGTCCCCCATCAGGTTGAGACCGAGAACGGTGATGATGATGGCGAAGCCGGGGAACAGCGCCATGTGCGGCGCCAGCGAAATCAGCGTCTGGGCATCGGCAAGCATCCGGCCCCAGCTCGGCAAAGGCGGCTGCGCCCCAAGCCCGACATAGGCAAGCGCCGCCTCGGCCAGAATGGCAAGCGAGAACTGGATCGTGCCCTGAACGATCAGCAGGTTGGCAATGTTGGGAAGGATATGTTCGAGCGAGATCCGTGCCTTCCCCTTGCCGGCCACACGGGCGGCAAGGATGTAGTCCCGGGTCCACAAGGACAGTGCCGCACCGCGCGAGAGCCTCGCGAAGACCGGAATGTTGAAAATGCCGATGGCGATGATGGCGTTGATCGCACCGGGGCCGAAAACCGCCGTGATCATGATTGCGAGCAGCAGGGACGGGAAGGCAAACACGAGGTCGTTGCCGCGCATGACGATCTCGTCGATGAGGCTTCCGCGATGGGCGGCGGCGTAGAGGCCGAGCGGCACCCCGACCGCCATGCCGACCCCGACCGCCACGAAGGCCACGGCAATCGAAACCCGCGCGCCCACCATGATCATGGAGAACATGTCGCGGCCGAAATGATCCGTGCCGAACCAGTGTTCAAGCGAGGGCGACTGGAGTTTCTGGGGAATGTCGAGCCGTGTCGGATCGAACGGGGTCCACAGGAAGGAAACGAGCGCCAGAAGCACGAAAAAGGCGGACAGAAGGAAGCCTGCGATGAACGCCGGATGGCCAAGCGCCGCACGCAGGAAACCTCGCTCGGGAGTGCCTGCCATGGTCATGCCCGGCGTCTCCTGAGCCGAGGGTCGGCCGCGGCATAGGCGAGATCGACAAGGAACGTCACGACGATGACCGCGAAGACCAGCAGAATGACCACGGAGCGCACCACGATCAGGTCGCGCTGGGTGATCGCCTGGAAAACGAGGCGCCCGAGCCCGGGCAGGTAGAAGACATTCTCGATGATGATGCCGCCCGCGAGCAGGAACGAGAACTGCAGGCCGATGATCGTCAAAACCGGGATCAGCGCGTTGCGCACCGCATGGCGCCAGAGCGCCTGTTTCCGGGTGAGCCCCTTGGCGCGCGCGGTCCGCATGAAGTCCTCGTCCAGCGTGTCGATGAGCGACGACCGCATCACGCGGGCGAGGATCGAGGCCTGCGGAAGTGCAAGCGCGATCGCCGGTAGGGTGAGCGCCTTCATGGCCTGCCAGAACCCCTCGTCCCAGCCGGGAAAGCCGCCGGCCGAAAACCAGCGCAGATTGATCGCGAAGACGAGGACCAGCATCATCGCGAACCAGAAATTGGGGATGGCGACGCCGAGCTGCGTGGCTCCCATGACGGACAGATCGGCTGCGGAATTGCGCCGCGCCGCCGCAATGATGCCGGCAGGAAAAGCGATCAGGGTGGAGAGCGCCAAGGCGTAGAGCGTCAGCGGCAGCGATATCGCGATCCGTTCCGCCACAAGTTCGGAAACCGGCACGCGATAGGTGTAGGAGATGCCGAAATCCCCCTGCACCATGCCCCATACCCATCCGAGATACCGCCATGGCAGCGGCTCGTCGAGGCCGAGTTGGGTGCGCAAGGCGGCCACGGCGGCCGGATCCGCGTTGATCCCCATCATGAAGGACGCCGGATCTCCCGGCACCACTTCCATGACCAGAAACACCACAAGACTTGCCGCGACCAGGCTCAGCGAAAGCGAAACAAGGCGCCGCAGGAGGTAGGCGGTCATCGGCGGGTTTCCAGCGCGGTAGGGAACCGATGGCAGGGGCTTCGCCCGGCCGTCGGTTCTGGATCAGGCCTTAGTCTTCCCAATAGACCGCGGTCATGTCGTTTGCCTGGGTCGGCGAGTTCGGCCACATGCCCCTGAGCTTCGCATCTGCAACGCCGGTGCGCGCAAGCTGGAACAGATAACCATTGACGTAATCATCGGCGATCTTGCGCTGGGCGGCCTGCATCAGTTCGGTGCGCTCGGCGGGGTCGGTGGCCTTGTCGAGATCGGCCATGATCGCCTTGAAATCGGAATCGCCATACTGGAAGTAATAGTCGTCACGGCCATAGATGCCGATGTCCATCGGCTCGGTGTGGGACACGATGGTCAGATCGAAGTTCTTGCCCTTGAACACGTCCTCGATCCACTGCGCCCACTCGACATTTGTGATTTCCGTCTCGATGCCGACATCGCGAAGCTGGGCAGCAATAATCTCTCCGCCACGGCGCGCGTAGCTCGGCGGGGGCAGCTTGAGGGACAGGGTGAGGTCACTCACGCCAGCTTCGGCAAGAAGCGCCCTGGCTTTTTCCGGATCAAAACCGGACTGGCCGGTCAGGTCGACATAGGCCGGGTTGTGCGGGGCGAAGTGCGTGCCGATCGGCGTTCCGTAGCCGAACATCGCACCATCGATGATCGCCTGCCGGTCAATCGCATGGCTGATCGCCTGGCGGACCTTGATGTTGTCGAGCGGCGGCTGCTTGTTGTTCAGGGCCAGGATGGTTTCACCCTCGGTCGAGCCGACGATCACCGAAAAGCGGGGATCGGCTTCGAACTGGGGGAGGTTTTCCGGTGCCGGAAAGTTCGGAAACGCGTCGATGTCGCCGGCCATCATCGCCGCGAAAGCGGCCGTGGGGTCGGAGATGAACTTGAAGGTGACCTTGTCGAGCTTGACCGCCTCGCCCCAATAGTCCGGGTTCCGGCTCAGGTCGACCCGGTCGCCCTTGGCCCATTCGGCAAAGGTGAAGGGGCCTGTGCCGACCGGATTTGCGGCATTTTCGGACGCGGTTTCAGGCGCGACGATGACGGCGTCGCCCCAGGCCATGTTGAACAGAAATGCACCGTTGGGCTTGGACAGCGTCACCTTGACGGTAGAAGGATCAACGACTTCGACTTCGGCAATGTCGGCGAAGAGCGCCTTTTGCGCATTGGTCGAATCATCGGCACGGGCACGGTCGAGGGAGAACTTGACATCCTCTGCATCGAAGTCCGTTCCGTCGTGGAATTTCACGCCTTCGCGCAGATTGAATGTGTAGGTGAGACCGTCTTCGGAAATGTCCCAGCTCTCAGCGAGCGCCGGGAGGATGGATCCGTCGGCGCCGAAGCGTGTCAGGCCTTCGAAGACATTGGCATACACAACCTCGTCGATGGCGGCTGCAGCGCCTCCGGTCGGATCGAGGTTCGGCGGCTCGAGCTGCATGCCGATCGTTGCATCCATTTTCGCGGCGATGGCCGGGACGCTGCCCGCGGCGAGCCCGAGACCCAACCCGAGCGCAAGGATTGATAGGGCTGCCTTCGAAGTCGAATAGGGTGTCATAGCGCTGTCTCTCTCCCGTTGCGGCGGATCAGTTCATGTCCGGCCGTGCAATAGATCGTCCAGGGCAAAGGCCATCACCTTCGCGGAATCGACCATGTCGTCGATCCCGACATACTCGTCCGGCTGATGCGCCAGATCCAGAATGCCGGGTCCATAGGCGATACAGTCTTTCAACCGGCCAATACGGTCAATATGTTTCTGGTCGTAGGTTCCCGGCGACACCACGTGCACGGGTTCGCAGGCAAGCGCGGACCGGATGCCGCGCTCGACGGCCCTGACCACGGGGGCCTCCACGGACGTCATGGTGGGGCTGACCTGCCACAATTCCTCGAAATCGTAGCGGAAACCCGGTCGTTCGGCCTTGACCCTTTCCAAGAGCGAAATGATCTCCTCGCGGACTTCCTGGCCCTTTTCCTCGATCAGGTAACGCCGGTCGATGACCATGCGTGCTCGATCCGGCACGCAGGCGGACGGAAATCCGGTATAATCCGGGTCCGGCTCGGCCTGGCCGCCATGCAGCGAGTTGATGTTCATCGTCGACTGGCGTGCGCCGTCGGGCACCACCGGCATGGCGGTGTGCTTCTGCTTCAGGGCGGGAAACAGCGAGGTTTCCATCTCCGCGATCACCGCGCCCATGTGCCGGACCGCGCAATCGCCGAGAAAGGGCATCGATCCGTGGGCGATGCGGCCATGGGTCGTGATCCGGGCCCACATCACACCGCGATGGCCGAGACAGATCCGGTCCTTGTTGAGCGGTTCGGGAATGATGACATGCTGAACCCGTTCGGGCGAGAAATAGCCCTGTTCGGCGAGCCAGGCGACGCCGCCATAACCGCCGGTTTCCTCGTCGGCAGTCCCGGAAATCTCGATTGCCCCGGGAAAATCCGGCCAGAGCGAAACGAAGGCTTCCGCGGCGATGATCGAGGCTGCCAGCCCACCCTTCATGTCGCAGGCGCCGCGGCCATAGATCCGGCCGTCGGAAATCTCACCGCCGAAGGGGTCGAAGGTCCATCCGGACCCGGTCTCGACAACATCGATGTGGGAATTGAAGTGCACACAGGACCCCGGCTGCCCGCCTTCGCGTCGCGCGATCACGTTCCAGCGCGGATATTTCTCGCTGTCGCCGGGCGTGCCTTCGGCCCTCAGGAGGCTGATCTCGAAACCCGACGCGCCGAGCCGTCGCGCAAGATAGTCGCAAATGTCCCGGTAGAACTCTCCGGGCGGGTTGATGGTGGGAATGCGGATCAGGTCCTGCGTCAGCGCGACGAGATCATCGCGCCGCGCTGCGACCGCCGCCGCAAGCGCTTGCTGGCGCCCTTCCAGTTCCTCGTCCCCTGCCATCGTTGCCAACACCTTCCTGCGAACCGGCGCCAGCATAGCGAGGACGGACGAAGTGACAAGGGCTTCCGGCGCAGTCCCGGTGGCCGGGAGCGCCGTTTAAGTGCTTGATATCGTGACCATCACCACACGCCGAACACGACGGTGCCGGTTAGGATACGACGCGATAGCAGACCTTGGCGACGCCCGAACGGATCATGCCCAGCTCATGCGCCGCCGCCTTGGACACATCGATGATGCGGCCCTTTATGAATGGCCCCCGGTCATTGATGCGAACCACGACGGACTTGCCGTTTTTCGGATTGACCACCTCGACCCGGGTTCCGAAACGGAGTTTGGGATGCGCGGCAGTCAGTTTTGCCGGGTCCATGCGTTCGCCGGACGCGGTCATGGATGTCAGCGCATACCATGAGGCATGTCCGCAGGCGTTGCCCGCATGAGCGACGGCCGGGGCGGCCCAAACGGCGAGAAAAAGCGCAGCGCCGGTGAGCGCCTTGGGAAGAATGGAAGTCATGTCGCGGTCCTTGCTGAGAGAAACCGCGTGTTGACGTCCGAAAAAGGCGCGAACATGGTCGGCAAAATCACGTTTTGTGGCCAAGTGTTGCAGTTTGCGACACGTGCAGCGCCAGGCATTGTTTCAGATGCGCAAGGGACACTTTAGCACCGCGATGCAATGCCTGAATGTTGCCGCTCAATTCGATCGAGCCGGGCGCGATTGCCCTGTCAGCCTTTCCAGGTTCCATCGCTCCACAGGGCGCCGAGGCCCGCCTCGTAATCGGGATAGGCAAAACTGAACCCGGCACCCTTGATCCTGGCATTGGAGACGCGCTTGTTCTCGCCATAAAAGGATCGCGCCATCGGCGAAAGGTCCGCGGTTTCAAAGTCGGTTTCCGGCGGCGGCTCGACGCCCATCAGACGGGCGGCATGTTCGACAACGTCCTGCGGCGGGGCCGGCTTGTCGTCGGTGACGTTGAAGATCCCGCCCAGCCGCTCGCGCGCCAGAAGCGCAGTCGCCCCGCCGATATCGGCGACATGGATCCGGTTGAACACCTGACCGGGCTTGATCAATCGGCGTGCCTTGCCGGACTCAAGCGTCTTGAGCGCATTCCTTCCCGGTCCGTAGATGCCCGACAGCCGGACGATGGCGGCCGGCACGCCCGCCTGTCCGGCGAGATCGATCCAGCCCTTTTCCGCGGCAACCCGGGCAATCGAGCGTTTCGATACGGGCTTGCAGACGGTGCTTTCGTCGACCCAGCCACCGTCGTGATCGCCATAGACCCCGACGGTCGAGAGATAGCCCACCCATTCAAGCTGAGGCGCGATCTTTTTCAATTGATCGGCGGAAAGGGCGTCCAGCAACGGATCGCCATCCGCATCCGGTGCAATCGACATCACCAGATGCGTGACCTCCGCAAGCGCTGCGGCAAGGCCTCCGTCGGGAACGCCTCCCTGGTAGACGAACGGCGTCAGTCCGGCAGCCTCCAGTTTCGCAAACCGCTCGTGCGAGCGGGTGGTCCCGCCCGCAAAACTGCAATCCCCGGCAAGCGCACGGGCAATGGCGAGGCCGGAAAACCCTGCGCCGAAAATCATCAATCGCATCACATTTCCTGTCGTGTCATTCAGCCCGGGGCTCAAGCGCCAGCGCCCACTCGGCGCGGACTTCGGGGTCCGTCTCGCTCCACCCGGCTGCCGTTCCTGCTTGCGCCAGTTCGCGCATTCGCGCGGGCGCTGTCAACCGCGACAGGGCCCAGACCGCAGCGCCGCGAACCAGCGGCGACGGATCCTCAAGACGCGTTTCGCAAGCGGGAACAAGCCCCTGATCGCCACTGTTGCCGGCAGCGATCAGCGCATTGCGCAGGAAACGGTCGCGGCCGATCCGCTTGATGGGGGAGCCGGAAAAGAAAGCGCGGAAACCGGCATCATCGAGCGCCAGAAGATCTGCCAGCGGCGGCGCAGCCAGATCCTCCCGGGCGGTGAGCTTGAGTTCGCTGGCCGATCTCGCATACTTGTTCCAGGGGCAAACCGCCAGGCAGTCATCGCAACCGTAGATCCGGTTGCCCATCGCCTCGCGAAACTCGCGCGGGATCGGACCCTTGTTCTCTATGGTGAGGTAGGAAATGCAGCGCCGCGCGTCGATCTGGTAGGGCGCGGGAAAGGCGTCCGTCGGACAGGCATCCAGGCAGGCCCGGCACGAACCGCAATGATCGGTCTCGGACGTGTCCGGCGCGAGCTCGACCGTCGTGAAGATGGACCCCAGGAACAGCCAGGAGCCGTGGCTGCGGCTGACCAGATTGGTGTGCTTGCCGATCCAGCCAAGTCCCGCCGCCTCTGCGAGCGGCTTCTCCATCACCGGAGCCGTATCGACGAACACCTTGACATCGCCACCCGCGCGGGCGGCAAACCTGCCTGCCAGTTGCTTGAGCCTGCCCTTGATCACGTCATGATAGTCGCGGTTGCGGGCATAGACCGAGACCGAACCGCTGGATTTTTGATCGAGCGCCGCCAGGGGGTCCGTGTCCGGACCGTAGTTCATGGCGAGCATGATCACCGAGCGGACCTCCGGCCAGAGACCACGCGGCGAGGCGCGGCGCTCAAGCGTTTCCGCCATCCATTCCATGGAGCCGTGGCGACCGAGTTCGACGAACCGCGCCAGCCTTTCGGCGGCCTTGGGGCCGATATCGGACGGCGCGACCGCGAGATCCGAAAACCCGAGCTCCAGAGCCTCCTTCTGGAGAAAACTCCTGAGGCGGTCGGGATGTGCCGCGTTCTGGCCTGCCCTGTCCGTTCCGGGAGAGCCTTGCGCCATCACGGACCTAGAAATCGAGATCGGCGTAGTGGGCAACAGGCGGGATGTTGCGAAGCCGGTCGGCCAGGATCGGCCTGAAGGACGGGCGCGACTTCATCCTCTGGTACCAGTCCTTTGCCTGGGGACATTCGTTCCAATCGATCTCACCCAGGTAATCGAGCACGGAGACAGAAGCCGCGGCAGCCAGATCGGCGTAGCTCAACCGGTCTCCGGCAAGCCAGTCCCGGGATGCAGCCAGCCAGGAGAGATATTTCATGTGCTGCCGGATGTTGGTTCGGCCGGCCCGCAGCATCTTCGGATCCGGTGAACCGCCGCCCTCGCTGGCGGACAGCTGCAGCTTCAAGACCCGTTCGCGCACGAGGGGACGCGCGACATCGTTTTCGAACTTGATCAGGAACCACTCCACCAGCCGCCGGATCTCGGCGCGCTGGAAGGGATCCTCGGCAAGCAGTCTGCGCTCGCGCTTGAAGACGCCGAAGGATTCGTCAAGCCATTCGGCGATGACGTGGGGACCGCACAGGGTCTGCAGATTGTCCGTCACGCAAACCGGCAGTGTTCCGGCCGGATTGAGCTTTATGAACTCCGAGCGCTTCTCCCACGGCCGTTCCTCGACCAGGTCGGCCTGATAGTCCATTTCCCCGAAACTTGCCCGGATGAAACGAGAGGGAGCAGAAACCGGATGGTGATAAAGAACGGGCATGGTGACGCAAACGGGATCGGGTTGGCGCTGGCGCGCGGGGCTGGTCAGATTCCGGAAAATAGAGCTATAGGGATTGGGCTCCGCCAAGACAAGCGAATCACGATTCGCAAACCGACCTTGTGATTTCCCGCGGACACGGACAATGCAAGCCCTAACCCAGATTGCAGGCAAAACAAAGGCGCACCTGAATGAACGAGACAACACTTGTGGGTGCGGCACTGCTCGGGCTGCTCGAGGGACTGACCGAGTTCATCCCGGTCTCGTCGACGGCGCATCTTCTGCTTGCCGGCCATTTTCTCGGGTTCAAGTCGCCGGGCAACAGTTTCGAGGTGCTGATCCAGCTCGGTGCGATCCTCGCGATCCTGTCGGTCTATTTCGCCCGGCTCTGGAAGCTTGCGATGGACCTTCCCACCAGCGCCCAGGCACGGAAATTCGTGGGCGCCATCCTGCTGGCCTTCCTGCCCGCCGCGGTGATCGGCGTGATGGCGCACGGCTTCATCAAGACGGTTCTGTTCGAATCCACGACCCTGATCTGCCTTGTGCTGATCGCCGGCGGGATCGTGCTTCTGATCATCGACCGGATGCCGCTCAGGCCGAAATACGACAATGTGATGGACTACCCGCTCTCGCTTGCTTTCAAGATCGGCCTGTTTCAATGCCTTGCAATGATTCCGGGCACATCGCGCTCAGGAGCGACAATTGTCGGCGCGCTGCTGCTTGGCGCCGACAAGCGGTCGGCCGCCGAGTTTTCGTTCTTTCTCGCCATGCCGACCATGGCCGGCGCCTTCGCCTACGATCTCTACAAGAATTACGACAAGCTCGGCTCCGATGATGTGACTGCCATCGTCGTCGGCTTCGTCATGGCCTTCATTGCAGGCGTCATCGTCGTGCGGAGCCTGCTGGACTTCGTCTCAAGACACGGGTTTGCACTTTTCGCATGGTGGCGCATCGTTGTGGGGATGCTCGGGCTGATCGGGCTCTGGGTGCTGTAGCCGCGCAGGCGAAGCAGCGGCGCGAAGCGCGCCGTCTCAAGCGTATTTTCAAGAGTGCCGACGACAACCCTGGCTGCCGCGTTCAAACCGTATGACCGGGCGAGCGAAACGCTCAGTTGCTGGCGTGAACCGAGCAGGGGTCCACGCCATAGGCGGGCGCGCATCCCTTGGAATCAGCCACGCTGCGGGGAGCAAAGGCCGAAGCCGACAAGATCACAACGACCGCAAAAGCAAAGGCGGTTACAACAGTCTTACCCATGTGGATCGTTCCCGGCTTGTCGTTACAAAGATGCCGCGCAAGATCATGAATCCGCGCAGCCTGCCCGCTCAGACCACGGCTTGCCGGACGATCTTTCGAGAAGACCGGTCCGCACCGCGTTCGTGAGAAGGTGCCCGCATTTGCAGAGGCGGGAGCGATGTAGCCGGACCACCTGCCCCGATCAAGGGCTCGATGGACCGTTTCTTCAATAAAGCCGGAGAAACTTAAATCTTTGCTAACCATGCGCCATTCCGGCAACACCGCGGCGCACCAGATCCAGTGCGAGAACGGTCAGGCAGACCCTGAATATCAGCCGGAAGCGGCCTTCCGGCATGCGCCTGAGGATTCGCGTGCCGACCCAGGTTCCCGCCAGGCCGGTCAGAACCATCGCAGCAATCAGCGGAAGCCAGGGGGCGAAAACGAAGCCGGACAGCGCGAAAACCACTGTTTTCACCAGGTGCTGTGCGCTCATGATCGCAGCGCTCGTGGCCTGAAAGCGAAGCCGTTCAGGAAAGGTCTTGGACAGAACCACGGCATTGAGGGGTCCGGTTGCACCAAACAGCATGGTCAGAAAGGTGGTGATCGCTCCCGTTACGGCAAAGCCCGGAAGGGTCATGGCCGCCAGTCGCGGCAAACGCGCCCAGGTGATCACCAGAACAAACACTCCGAGGGCCGCCTTGAGGACATTTTCCGGCAGCGCACCCACGGCAAGCCCGCCGACCCACGCGCCCGGCAGCGCACCCGCCAGAAACGCTGCCAGGCAGATCCACGCGACATGAGGAGACAGCATTGCCGCCCGGCCGATATTGGACCCCAATTGCACCACGCCATGAAGCGGGATGATGGCCGTTACGGGAACGAGGTAGCCCATCAGGGCGAGAAGGGCCAATCCGCCGCCTATGCCGGCGGACGCCGTCAGGGCCGAGGTAAAGAAACTCGCGCCGATCAGGGAGACCGCGGCCCAGTTGCCGACTCCCTGCGGCGCCAGCGCCGCAAGAACGAACTCCAGAGCGTCGCTCAGGCCTCGCTGCCCGTACCGCTGTACTGGCCGTGCGGCCGGTAACGCCCGAGATAGGATGGCAGCACCGCCTCGATGGTGGACGGACGGATTCCCATGCCCGCAAGCGTGCGGTTGTCCGCATCAGCCACCTCGGAGACGATGTTGTCGGTCTTGAGAAGAGTGACCTGATCAGACGTGAGCGGCGGATCGATGAGCGGAACCAGCGATGCGAGCTTTCCGACAAAGCTGGCCAGTCCCCACGGCAGCGGCATCAGCACGCGCTTGCGATGGACGGTTTCGAGAACTTCCTCAAGGCACTGCTTGAAGGTCATGACACGCGGCCCGCCAAGTTCGTAGGTCGCGCCGGGCTGAAGCTTGCCATCGACGCTGAGCGCCACCGCTTCGGCCACGTCGCCGACATAAACCGGCTGAAACTTCGTCTCGCCGCCGCCGATCAACGGGAGCGCCGGCGACAGTCGCGCCATTTCAGCGAACTTGTTGAAGAAGTCGTCTTCCGGTCCGAAGATGATCGAGGGCCGCATGATCACCGCGTCCGGCGCGATCCTGGCAATGGCTGCCTCGGCACGGGCTTTCGAGCGGGCGTAAATCGAATCCGAATCCGGATCGGCGCCGATCGCGGAGATATGCGTGAGGCCGGCGCCCTCCGCGCGGGCGGCTTCCGCGACCGCGCGTGCACCGAAATCCTGGACGGCATCAAAGGAGTTGCGACCGGATTCGAACAGGATCCCGACGCAATTGATGACGTGGTCGGCACCCCGGACTGCGCGGTCCACCGAATCGCGGTTTCTCAGGTTGGCCTGCACCGCGGCAATCTGGCCCACTCCGCCGAGCGGCTGAAGGTGACCCGCAAGGTCGGGACGGCGAACCGCCACCCGGATCCGGTAGCCGCGACGGGCAAGCGCCCGGACCACATGACGGCCCACGAAACCGGACCCGCCGAACACGGTGATGAGCTTGGGTTGGTTCAGCGTCGACATCGATGCACTCCCTGGCAGGATCTTTTGCGAGGCCCGACAAGGTCAGGCATTGGCTCGGCACAAGTGATTTACCACGCTCTTAGTCAAAAAGCGCGTCAAGGTGAAGTCCGAATCACAAGGCGCCGCATGCCGAACCCAGGCCGAACCCGGGCCGGGAACGGGGATCAGCCGTCGTAGCCTTCGACAATGATGATCTCGCCTTCGGAAACATCCTGGCGGATGGCCCGCGCCTTCCGGTAGGTTTCGGAATCGTAGCAGGCCTTTGCCGCTTCATAGCTCGGGAACTCGATCACCACGTTTCTGCTGCGCGAGTGACCCTCGGCTGCCTCGAACGCCCCGCCCCGGACAAGAAACCTTGCCCCGAATTCCCTGTAGGCGGGCGTCGCCGTCTCGACGTAGGCCTTGTAAGCTTCCGGGTCGCGTACATCAACGCGCCCGATCCAGTAACCCTTGGGCATGATCTGATTGCTCCTCAATCTCCGAAGTCAGGCGGACTGCATTTCCATGCGGATGCTGCGGGCGGCGGCGGCCGGGTCTTCAGCGGCGACAATCGGTCTCGCCACCACCAGGTGGGTGGCGCCCGCAGCCAGCGCAGCGGCCGGCGTCATGACGCGCTTCTGGTCGCCGTGATCCGCTCCGGCCGGGCGAATGCCGGGCGTGACAATGGCCATGTCCGGGCCCACGACCTCACGGACAGCGGCAGCTTCGGTGGCGGCACAGACAATGCCACCCATTCCGCAGCTTCGGGCCTGTGCGGCACGGCGCAGCACCAGTTCGTGGGGTGAAGACGCGTATCCCGCTTCCTGAAGGTCGCCGGCGTCCATGGAGGTCAGAACGGTCACACCCAGAAGGCACAGGTCACTGCCCCCGGCAGCCTCGACCGCGGCCCTCATCGCCTTCGGATAGGCATGAAGCGTCAACATGTCCACGCCCATGCCGACGATGCTCTCGACGCCCTTGGCAACGGTGTTGTCGATGTCGAGCAGCTTCATGTCGAGGAAAACCTTGCGGCCGGACGCCTTGAGATCGCGCGCAAGCGAGAGGCCCCCCGTGAAGGCCAGCTGATATCCTATCTTGAAGAACACCGCCTCGTCGCCGATTTGCGCGACGCGCGCCTCGGCCTCGGCAACTGTCGGCACATCAAGGCCGACGATGAGCCGCGGGTCGGCAATCGAAGACCCGGAACGCTCCGGGTCAGGTGCAGCAGTCTGCATGGCGCATCCCTTCAGTTTTTTTGGTCCTCGCATGAAGCCGCAAGGACCGCAAGTGCGCCGATGATCCGGTTGGCGGCCTCTGCTCCTCAGAGGCTGGAGCAGCCCATCTCCTGCCGGGCTGCGACAAGCGCCGCCGCCTTGTGTGAAACCGCCGATGCGGGCCGGTCCGCCAAGATCAGGGCGAGCCGCAACCCGCATCAGCGACGCATCGACGTCGCCATGGCGCAATGCGTCAGGAGGGACCGGCAAGTGGACGAAAGAATGGACTGGCTGCGCTCGTCCTTGAGGTTTCCGGACCCGTCGAAGGCGGTTGCCGCAGCGCTGACCGAGCACTGCTCGCTGATCACCTGGGTCCCGACATTCATCATGACCGACCGCACATGGTAGAGGCCGCGGATACCGGCAAACTTTCCGTTCGACGCCGAGCCCAGCGCGACATAACGCCCGGCCCAGGGTTTGAAGGGTCTGTCACCGTCCCTGGAGATCAGGCTGACCCAGTCGATCATGTTCTTGAGAAGCGGCGGGATGGACGAATTGTACTCCGGACAGCAAAGAAAGACGCCGTCATGGGCGGCAATCTGCCGGCCGAGCTTCATCGCGTTCTCGGGAATTCCAGATTCATTCCTGAGGTTCTCGTCGACGATGGGCAGCGGATAGTCGATCAGCGAGATCCTCGAAACATCGGCTCCCTGTTGCGCAAGTTCCACCGAAACGGCCGCGGCGAGCGCAGCATTGAACGAGCCGGTGCGGTTGGAGCCGGGAATGACGAGGATTCTCGGGGGCATGGGATCTCCGTGGTGGCGGTTGAGAGTTCAGTCGCAACATCCGGAACATATAGACGGGATCGCACGGCGGTAAATGCCCGGACCGGAGAGCGTCACGCAATTCAGCGTTTCAGGCGGGACGGCTGTAAAGCCAGAGCCGCGCCGGCGGCACGTTGCGCATCACGAAGTCGTGGTGGGACACTTCGAAATTCGCCAACCGGGCCGGCACCGGGGAGGTGAGCCCGTAGGAGAACTGCACCACCGGACGGCCTGCCGGCACGCGGTCGAGCAGATCGTCCACGAGCCGCAGCCGGTCTTCGACCGGAAAATTCAGAAGCGGTATGCCCGAGATGACGCAGTCGAATGTCCAGGCAGAAAAATCGCCGAGCGCCGTCTCCAGTTCGAAGGCATTGCCGAGGATGAGATTGATTGCGGGATGGTCAAGCTTCAGGCGTGCATGAAACTCGGAACTGAACTCGACGGAAACGAGATCCGCGGGATCGATTCCGCGCGCCAGAATCGCTCGCGTAATGACACCGGTGCCGGGACCGAGTTCGAGCACGGGCATTCCCGAGTCCGGATTGACGACCGACGCCATGGATCGCGCGGCAATCGTCGATGTCGGAAGAATGGCGCCGACATGGCGCGGACCGTCCAGCCAGGACCTGAAAAAACGAAGCTCCTCGTCGAATCTCCGGGTCAGTCTGCGGGAAAAATTCAGTTCCAAACGCTGCGTCCTCCAGTGTGACGACCCGGGGTCCTTCCACCCTCGACGGTCAATCCGTCAGCGTGTCGAAGAAGCCTTTCATCCGCGAGAAGAAGCCGGCCGATTCCGGACTGTTCTCCTTGGAAGAGAGTTCGTGGAACTCCTCCAGCAATTCGCGCTGGCGCTTTGACAGCTTCTGCGGCGTCTCGATGGTGATCCGGATGTAAAGATCGCCGAACTGGGCCGAGCGCAGCACCGGCATTCCCTTGCCGCGCAGCCTGAGTTCCTTGCCGGGCTGGGTGCCTTCGGGAACGGTGACGCGCGAGCGGGTTCCGTCCATGGTGGTGATGTCGAACTTGCCGCCGAGCGCGGCGGTGGTCATCGAGATCGGCACCGTGCAAAACAAATCCGCGCCTTCGCGCTGGAAAACCGCATGCGGTCTCACCGAGAGGAAGATGTAGAGATCGCCCGTTGGCCCGCCGCGCATGCCGGCCTCGCCCTCGCCCGCTAGCCGAATTCGCGTTCCGTCCTCAATTCCGGCAGGAATATTGACCGAAAGAGACCGTTCCTCGGTCACGCGGCCCTGCCCGCCGCACTTCGTGCAGGGGTCGGTGATGGTCTGACCGCGCCCGTGACACGTCGGACAGGTGCGTTCAATCGAGAAGAAGCCCTGTGCGGCACGCACCCGGCCCGAACCGCCGCAGGTGGAACAGGTCGATGGCTGGGTGCCGGGCTTGGCGCCCGATCCCGTGCACACATCGCAGGTGATGGAGGTCGGCACCCTGATCTGGGCCGTCTTGCCGGAATAGGCCTCTTCCAGCGAGATTTCCATGTTGTAGCGCAGATCGGCTCCACGCTCACGGCCACCGGCCGAACGCCGGCCACGCCCGCCGCCCATCATCTCGCCGAAAATGTCTTCGAAAATGTCGGAGAAACCGCCGCCTCCGGCGCCAAATCCGCCGCCGCCCATTCCGCCGGGTCCGCCCTGTTCAAACGCCGCATGCCCGAACCGGTCGTAAGCTGCGCGTTTCTGGGGATCCTTCAGGAACTCGTAAGCCTCGTTGATCTCCTTGAAGCGGCGTTCGGCGTCCTTGTCGTCAGGATTCTTGTCCGGGTGGTATTTCATGGCAAGCTTGCGGAAGGCGCTCTTGAGCTCCTTCTCGTCGGCACCGCGCGCAACACCAAGCGTTTCGTAGAAGTCTGGCTTGGCCATTTTATCCGTTATCTCTTTTCCGGAGCGCCCATCATCTGGACCGGAAGGTCACCGGGACACTGTAGACACTCGAGGTTACTGACTGAACTTGAAGGGGCAGAACACCGCCCACTGCGTCATGTAGTCACTGGATCGAAAAAATTCCAGCCCCGAACGGGGCTGGAAGGTCAGATAAAAACCGCTTCCCGGCTTGTTTCAGGCTGTTCGGGAACTCGTCAGACGACGTTCAAACGCATTTGTGAGCGTCGATTCGAGCCATTTGCCGAGTGGTCGCTCGAGATGACGAGCCGAGTAAATCGCCACGAGGATCGTCACCGCTGCGGGTATCGGCATGTAGAGCCAGAACAGAAACGGGTCTTCGCTTGCGATGAGCCGTTTCCAGACCAGCGAATAGGCAAAGAGCTCGATCACGGGGTGCCACAGATACACACCGAAGGAGACGGCGGTCACCGGCGCGACGGGCCTGAGCCAGCTGGTATCGGAGCCGCCTTCCTTGTCGGCCAGCGCAGCAAGGGTGATGGCGATGCCGAACAGACCCAGGATCAGGTAGATGTTTGCATCTGCGAACATGGCCACAAACACGACGGCGAGCACAGTCCATGCCAGCCACTGGCTGAAACGCGGTGGTCGCAGGCTGCGTGCAAGCGCGCACAGCAGCGCGCCGAACACGAAGTCGGCGGCTATCCGGTAGGCCGACCAGACCTTGGTGTTGAACCAGAAATCATACTTGTCGGTGGCGCCGGCATCGGCGACCTCAAGGATAGCGATGAAGATGGCCAGCAGGACCGCCAGACCCATGGCGCGCCTGAAGGAAAAGGCAAAGAGCACCAGGGGGAAGAGCAGGTAGGCAAACCATTCGCCGGAAACCGACCACGAGACATAGTTGAAGGTGAGTTCCGATTCCACGCCCCAGGCCTGAAGCAAAAGCAGATTGGCGGGCAGGGACATGAAATTGTAGCGGGTATCTGCGGCCTGGGACTGCAGCAAGCCGGTGTGCACAAGCACCGCGAAGGCGACAAAGACGGACAGCGTCATGAAATGCAGCGGATAAAGCCGCGCGAGGCGCTTGATCAGAAATCGGACGTAGCTCTCGCCGTTGTTCTTCATGCCCCCGTAGTGCTCGAAGATCAGGAAGCCGGACATGATGAAGAACATGTCGAGCAGCGGCAGCATATGCTCGAACCATGCGATGACCGGTTCGGCATCGGGTGCGGAATGCGAAAAGTGATAGGCCATCACCAGCATGGCCGCCAGAAGACGCCAAGCGCCGAACAACCGATAATCCTGCTTCATCCCGATATGCCCCTGTCCGGCTCCATTGCGCCAAGCAGGGAATAAAGACAGCATCGGCGTCATATTCAAGTTAACGTGCTGGAATGATTGTTGTTAGGCTTAACGCAAAAAGGGCGCCCGGTCGGGCGCCCTTTGCTGTCCTGGTCGACAATGGAAGAGAATCAGGCCGACTTCTTCTGATCGTCGTCGTCCTTGACTTCCTCGAAATCGGCGTCGACGACTTTCTCGTCATTGCCGCTGTTGGCATCGCCGCCGTCTTCCGAGGCTGCCGCTTCCGCCTGGCTCTGTTCGTACATTGCCTGGCCGAGCTTCATCGACACTTCCATCAAGGTCTGGCTCTTGGCCTGGATGTCTTCCGCATCGGGTTCTTCGGCTTCGATCGCAGCCTTCAACTCGGCGATCGCGTCGGAGATCGCGGTGCGCTCTTCCTCGGTGACCTTGTCGCCGTAATCCTTGAGCGACTGCTCCGAGGAGTGAACCAGGCTTTCGCCCTGGTTCTTGGCTTCCACGGTGGCGCGACGCTTCTTGTCGGCCTCCGAGTTGGCTTCGGCGTCCTTGACCATCTGCTCGATGTCGGCGTCCGACAGACCGCCCGATGCCTGGATGCGGATCTGGTGCTCCTTGCCGGTGCCCTTGTCCTTGGCCGAGACGTTGACGATGCCGTTGGCGTCGATATCGAAGGTCACCTCGATCTGCGGTACGCCGCGCGGTGCGGGCGGGATGCCGACGAGGTCGAACTGGCCCAGCATCTTGTTGTCGGCAGCCATTTCGCGCTCACCCTGGAAGACCCGGATGGTCACGGCGTTCTGGTTGTCGTCAGCGGTCGAGAAGGTCTGGCTCTTCTTGGTCGGGATCGTGGTGTTGCGGTCGATCAGGCGGGTGAAGACCCCACCGAGCGTTTCGATGCCGAGAGACAGCGGCGTCACGTCGAGAAGCAGCACGTCCTTGACGTCACCCTGCAGCACGCCGGCCTGGATGGCTGCACCCATGGCGACGACTTCATCCGGGTTCACGCCCTTGTGCGGGTCCTTGCCGAAGAACTTCTTCACGACTTCCTGGATCTTCGGCATGCGGGTCATGCCGCCGACCAGAACCACTTCGTCGATTTCAGCCGCCTGCAGACCGGCATCCTTGAGGGCTGCCTTGCAGGGCGCGATGGTGCGCTGGACGAAATCGTCAACCAGGCTTTCGAACTTCGAACGGCTGAGCTTCATCGTCAGGTGCTTCGGCCCGGATGCGTCGGCGGTGATGAACGGCAGGTTCACTTCCGTCTGCGAGGCCGAGGACAACTCGATCTTGGCCTTTTCCGCTGCTTCCTTGAGGCGCTGGAGGGCAAGCTTGTCCTTCTTCAGGTCGATGCCCTGTTCCTTCTTGAACTCATCGGCCAGGTAACCGACCAGGCGCATGTCGAAGTCTTCACCGCCCAGGAAGGTGTCGCCATTGGTCGACTTCACCTCGAAGACGCCATCGCCGATTTCAAGAATCGAGACGTCGAAGGTGCCGCCGCCGAGGTCGTAAACGGCAATCGTCTTGCCTTCGGTCTTGTCGAGGCCATAGGCCAGTGCGGCCGCGGTCGGCTCGTTGATGATGCGGAGAACCTCAAGCCCGGCGATCTTGCCGGCGTCCTTGGTTGCCTGACGCTGAGCGTCGTTGAAGTAGGCCGGAACGGTAATGACGGCCTTGTCGACGGTCTCGCCGAGATAGGATTCAGCGGTTTCCTTCATCTTCTGAAGAACCATCGCCGAAATCTGCGACGGCGAATAGCTGTCGCCATTGGCCTCGACCCAAGCGTCGCCATTGTCGCCACGCTTGATCTTGAACGGAACGAGTTCCTTGTCCTTGGCCACGGCCTTGTCTTCATAGCGGCGACCGATGAGGCGCTTGACTGCAAAAAGGGTGTTTTCCGGATTGGTCACGGCCTGCCGCTTGGCGGGCTGGCCGACGAGACGTTCTCCGTCCTCGCTGAAGGCCACCATCGACGGGGTGGTGCGGGCTCCTTCCGCGTTCTCGATCACGCGGGCGTCCTTGCCATCCATCACCGCGACGCAGGAATTGGTGGTTCCGAGGTCGATACCGATTACTTTCGCCATGTTACTTTCTCCTTGAAGCGAGCTGCCGGGACCCGGTCAGGCGTTCCATTGACAGCCCCTAACGGGACAATACCAAAAACCGGACGAGAGTTCCCGCCCGTTTCCTCTGCCCCGGCATCCTGCCATTGCGATGGCGCCCATGCCGGAAGCGTTGGGGCGTATATAAGAATGTCCCTTCGAGACTGCAAGCGCCCCCCGGTTTCTGATTGAAGGTGCGGCGGGATTTTTGGAGGAGACGGTGGGGTTTACCCCTTTTCTGCGACCCGTTTGGCGCTCCGTCCCGCCGGCGGACGCCACTGGCTGATTTCCATCATCGGACTGTAGGGCGCCGATGCTGGCCTCAGCGGGGTGTCCGCCGGTCGGGCCGCCAAACTACGCCGGTCCGATCAACCGGGACGGCTCCACCGCATCAGTTGCCCATCAGGATATCGAGCAGCGTGGTGCGCTTGCCGGCTTCGGGCAGTGCGCCGGGCTGTGGTGCGCTCGCACCGACATCTGCCGGTGGAACCGGCGAGGACGCTGCGCCCGCGCCCGTGGCACCGGTTGCATCACGGGAGACGGGAACCGGGGCGAGATCGCGGACCAGATCTGCCATCGGATCATTGGCTGCTCCCGCAGGGCCGGCCTGCGGCGCCCCCTCGATCGAGACCGGCGGCAGAGGCCCGGCCACCGGCAATCCTGTGACAGGAAGGCCGGAATGGGCGACCTGCATGAAACTGTGCCAGGTCTTCGCCGGCAGACCGCCGCCGGTGACTTTCTTCATGGGCGCGCCGTCATCGTTTCCGAACCAGACGCCGGTCGCGAGATTGGAGGTGTAGCCGACAAACAGGGCGTCGCGGAACGACTGGCTGGTGCCGGTCTTGCCCGCAGCCATCCAGCCATCGAGCCGGGCATTCCTGCCGGTTCCCTCCTCTACGACGCGAACCATCATGTGGTTCATCATGGCAGCCACGGAAGGGTCGATCACCCGCGGCGGGTTGTCGTAGGTGTTTTCGTAGAGCACCTTGCCGTCCTGGGTCGAGACCCGGCGGATGACGTGGGGCGTGGCCTTGTAGCCGCCGTTCATGAACGGAGCGTAGGCCGCGGTCAGTTCCATCAGCGTGACTTCGGAGGTTCCCAGCGCGATCGACGCATTGGCCTTCATGTCAGCCTCGATCCCCAGACGCCGCGCGGTCTTGACCACGGTCTTGGGACCGACCTCCATGACAAGCTGTGCGGCGACCGTGTTGAGCGAATGGGTCAGCGCATCGGAAAGCGTCACTTCGCCACGGTACTTTCCATCGTAGTTTTCAGGCGTCCATTTTCCGATCTTCACCGGGGCATCGTTGCGGACGGAAAGCGGGGTCCGCCCCTGTTCGAGGGCGGCCGCATATACGAAGGGCTTGAACGCCGATCCCGGCTGGCGCCTGGCCTCGGTGGCGCGGTCGAACTGGCTGGTGGCATATTCACGTCCACCGACAAGCGCGCGCACGGCGCCGGTTCCATCGACGGACACGAGCGCGCCCTGACCGACATCGAGCTTTGCGCCATCGGCATCCAGACCGGCGCGAATTGCCTTCTCGGCTTCGCGCTGAAGGTGGAAGTCGATGGTGGTTTCAACGACAAGATCCTCGGTCACCGGGCCGATCAGATCGGGCAGCCGCTTCATCACGAGATCGGCCACATAGTTCTCGGACCCCGTCCAGTAGCTCTTGGCGCGGACCTGCGGGCTGGTCAGGGCCGTGGTGATCTCGCGGTCGGTGATCGCACCGTTCTCGCGCATGGCGGCCAGCACGACCTGCGCGCGCTCCTCCGCGGCCTTCGGGTTGCGGGCGGGCGAAAGCCGCGACGGCGCCTTGAGAAGACCGGCAAGAAGCGCGGCTTCGGCCAGCGTGACGTCACGGGCCGGCTTGCGGAAGTACCTCCGCGACGCGGCCTCCACGCCGTAGGCGCCGGAACCGAAAAAGACGCGGTTGAGGTACATTTCCAGGATCTGGTCCTTGGCAAACTTGTGTTCGAGCCAAAGAGCCAGCAGCACTTCCTGGACCTTCCGCTCGATCGTGCGCTCGGGCGACAGGAACAGATTCTTGGCCAGCTGCTGGGTCAGGGTGGATCCACCCTGCACCATTCGCCCGGCCATTGCATTGGCGAGCATGGCCCGTGCCAGGCCAATCGGGTCGACACCGAAATGCGAGTAGAACCTGCGGTCCTCGATGGCGATCACGGCTTCCGGGATGTAGGGCGACATGTCTCCCAGGAGCAGCGCCTCGCCGCCGGTGGCGCCGCGATTGGCCATGATGTCGCCACGGACCGACACGATCTTGACATTGGGTGGCCGGTCCGGGATCGACCAGGTCGCAGCGCTCGGCATGCGGGCACCGTAATAGGCGACAACGCCGGCGATCGCGATGCCGCCCCAGATGGCAAGCACGAAACTCCAGTACACCAGTCCCCGTAGCGCCGAGCCGATCCTGCCGCGCCCGGTCCGGGCCTTGCCCTTGCGGGGTTTCGGCGATGCCTTCCTGCGCCGCTTGGCCGGCCCCGGCGACTTTCCGGCCACGCGTTCGTCGGCGACGGTCCGCGTGCCCGGTCTGGATCGGCCTTTCTCGAAAGACGGCTCGATACGGCTTGCTGGGGCTTTCTTGCGTGGCATGAAAGGTCCGGATGCTGTTTCAGACAGAGGTTCCCCCGGATCGCCAAATCCGGACATCGATATGGCTGCGGAGCCGGCGCGAACATGTCCGCGCCGACCCGCAAGCTCAGTTCGAAACACCCTAAATGCGACGATTTAAGGGGTGGTTAAGGAAATCGACCGAAGCCGGGCCGGAGACCCTGGCGCCCAATTGGTTCCGATCGGGCGCTACAACCATCAGGTTTTCGAAAGCGCGTCGAGAATCCGCACCCAGGAGCGAATCCCGCCGGAGAAGGATGTCAGATCGTATTTTTCATTGGGCGAGTGGATCCGGTCATCGGTCAGGCCGAAACCGCAAAGCATGGACTGCAAGCCGAGAATGTTCTGGAAATCCCCGACGATCGGTATCGAGCCGCCCATGCCGATCATGACGGCCGGGTTCGGCCATTCATCGGTCAGCGCGTTGCGGGCCTTGGTGACGACGGGCGAATCGAATGGCAACTGGATCGCCGGCGATCCGCCATGCGGGGAAAAACTTGCGCTGCAGTCGGCTGGAAGCCGGGCCTCGACATGGGCACGGAATGCGGCGCGGACCTGATCCGGATCCTGCTTGCCGACCAGCCGGAACGACACCTTTGCCGAAGCCTTGGCGGCGATCACGGTCTTGAAGCCCTCGCCGGTGTAGCCGCCCCACATGCCGTTGACCTCGGCAGTCGGCCGGGCCCAGGTCAATTCGAGCACCGAACGGCCCTTCTCGCCGGAGGGCACCGACAGGCCTACCTCTCCGAGAAAGCTCTCGGCGGTCTTGCCGAGGCTTTCCCAGCTCGCCAGCACCTGCGCCGGCGTGTCGGTCACACCGTTGTAGAACCCCTCGAGCGTCACCCGACCGGTGTCGTCATGAAGGTCCGCGAGAATCTTCGAGAGAATGTGCAGCGGATTGGCGGCGGCACCGCCGAAAAGGCCCGAGTGGAGATCCCGGTCGGCGGCCTGGATGGTCACCTCCTCGCCGACAAGACCGCGCAGGCCCACCGAAATGGCAGGCGTCTTCGGGTCCCACATTCCGGTATCGCAGACCAGCGCGCAATCGGCCTTGAGTTCCTCGGCATTGGCCTTCAGGAACGGCTTGAGCGAGGGCGAACCGGATTCCTCCTCGCCCTCGAACAGGATCGTGATGCGGCAGGGCAGGGATCCGGCGGCTTGCTTCCATGCGCGGCAGGCCTCCACAAAGGTCATCAACTGTCCCTTGTCGTCGGCGGCGCCGCGCCCTGTGATCGCCTTGCGGCCGGGCGCGATCTCCTTGATCGAGGGCTCGAAGGGAGGGTCGGTCCACAGTTCCAGCGGATCCACCGGCTGGACGTCGTAATGTCCGTAAAACAGGTAATGCGGCGCATCGGGCGTTGCGCCCTCGTGATGGGCAACCACCATCGGATGCCCGGGCGTATCGCGGAGACTTGCCTCAAACCCCAGGCTGTTGAGTTCATCGACAAGCCATTGTCCGGCCCGGCGGCACTCGGGCGCGTAGGCCGGATCGGTCGAGATGGACTGGATCCGCAAGAGCCCGAACAGGCGCTCAAGGCTGTCATCCATGTTTGCGGCGGCGGCGGAAAGTGCGGCGGTGAGATCGGTCATGGTTGTCGTCGGGGCTCCGGATCAGAATCAGAAGCGGCGATCTTAGGACCGGGCCGGTCAAAAAGAAAAGCCGCCATGGCCGGAGGGGAAGGGCCATGGCGGCATATTGGTCGGACAAGGGCCATATGAGGGGGCGGGGGAGGCCCTTGTCCTTAAAGTCTGGAGACGGCGGGGGACGAGCCGGGATTTCCAGACGACGGCTTATTCAAGTGCCGATGAGTTGGATTTGGTCCCGAGAATGTGGCTTTTCAAGGACACGAAGTATTTCCGAAGATTACAAATCGGTAACCATTTCGTGAGCGTGGCCACCGGACGTTTTCCGCCGTGAAGCTCAAAACCGTGATGGACGTTGCGGCGGCCCCGCGCTAATCCTTGCCCATGAAAAAAGGTGACCATCTCTTCCTCGTGGATGGCTCGGGCTATATTTTCCGGGCTTATCATGCACTTCCGCCGTTGACCCGCAAGTCGGACGGGCTTCCGGTGGGCGCCGTATCAGGCTTCTGCAACATGCTCTGGAAGCTGGTTTCGGATGCGCGCGATACCTCCGTCGGGGTGACGCCGACGCATTTTGCGGTGATCTTCGATTACTCGTCGAAAACGTTCCGGAACGAGCTCTATCCCGAGTACAAGGCAAACCGATCGGCGCCACCTGAGGACCTGGTGCCGCAGTTCGCGGTGATTCGCGAGGCGACACGAGCCTTCGATCTTCCCTGCATCGAAGTCGAAGGATTCGAGGCCGACGACCTGATTGCGACCTATGCGCGGCTCGCGCGGGAGGCCGGCGCCGACGTCACGGTGATCTCGTCGGACAAGGACCTGATGCAGCTCGTCGGACCGCAGGTCTCGATGTACGATTCCATGAAGGACCGGCAGATCGGCGTGCCCGAGGTGATCGAGAAATGGGGCGTACCGCCCGAAAAGATGATCGACCTGCAGGCGCTGACCGGCGATTCGGTCGACAACGTGCCTGGCATCCCGGGCATCGGACCGAAAACGGCGGCCCAACTCATCGAGGAGTTCGGCGATCTCGACACGCTGCTGGAACGCGCCGGCGAGATCAAGCAGAACAAGCGTCGCGAGAACATCATCGAATTTGCCGACAAGGCCCGCATCTCGCGCGACCTGGTGCGGCTCCGGGACGATGTGGACCCGCCGGTGGATCTTGACGAACTCGTGCTCAATGCGCTGGACGGGCCGAAGCTCGTGGCCTTCCTGAAAGGGATGGAATTCACCTCGCTGACGCGCCGGGTCGCCGAAGCCACCGACACCGAGACCGCGGAAGTGGAAGCGGCCAAGATCGCCGTCGATCACAGCGAAGCGGCACGGGGTCCCGATCTCGATCCCGGCGAAGCGGCACCGGGCGGTTCGGAGGAAGACACACCGAAACGCCTGGCCCAACGCCGGGCGGAAGCGGCAGTCGCCGCCAAGATCGACACAGGCGCCTATGAAACACTGGGCGACATCGATGCGCTCAAAAGCTGGTGCGAAGCCGCGCGCGAAACGGGCCTGGTCGCCTTCGATACGGAGACGACGTCGCTCGATGCCATGCAGGCCGAGCTTGTCGGCTTTTCGCTGGCGCTTCCGCAAGCGGCGCCGGACACGGGCGATCTCAAGGTGAGGGCCTGCTACGTGCCGCTCGCGCACTCGAACGGCGACGGCGATCTCCTGGGTGGCGGCGGCGCACAATCGGGCCAGATGGAAACGCGCGCCGCGCTCGACGAGATCAAGCGGCTGCTCGAGGATCCGTCCGTGCTGAAGATCGGCCAGAACCTCAAATACGACATGCTGGTGCTGGCCCGGCACGGTATATCCATCGAAAGCTTCGACGACACGATGCTCCTGTCCTATGTGCTCGACGCCGGGCGCGGCGGCCATGGCATGGATGCGCTTGCCGAACGCTGGCTCGGGCACAGCACCATCGCCTACAAGGACGTGACCGGCTCCGGCCGGAACGCGATCCCCTTCGCGCAAGTGTCCATCGACAAGGCGACCGCCTATGCGGCCGAGGACGCGGACGTCACCCTGAGGCTCTGGCACGTGCTCAAGCCGCGGCTTGCCGCCGAGGGCATGACAAGCGTTTACGAGCGGCTCGAGCGGCCGCTCGCCCCGGTTCTGATGCGGATGGAGCAGCGCGGCATCCAGGTGGACCGGCAGATCCTGTCGCGGCTGTCGGGTGAGCTGGCGCAGGGTGCGGCGGCGCTGGAGGCCGAGGCGCATGAGCTTGCGGGCGAGACGTTCAATTTGGGCTCTCCCAAGCAGCTGGGCGAGATCCTGTTCGGGCGCATGGGATTGCCCGGCGGCTCGAAGACCAAGTCCGGACAGTGGTCGACGTCGGCGCAGGTGCTGGAGGATCTTGCCGCAGAAGGTCATCCGCTGCCGCGCACCATCGTCGACTGGCGGCAGCTGACAAAGCTCAAGTCCACCTACACGGACGCGCTGCCGGGCTATATTCATCCCGAGACGAAGCGCGTTCACACCTCCTTTGCCATGGCCGCGACGACGACCGGGCGGCTGTCGTCCTCGGATCCCAACATCCAGAACATTCCGGTGCGCACCGCGGCAGGCCGCAAGATCCGCACCGCCTTCGTGGCCGAGCCGGGAAATGTGCTGATCTCGGCCGATTACAGCCAGATCGAGCTCAGGGTGCTTGCCCACGTGGCCGACATCCCTCAACTCAAGCAGGCCTTTGCGGACGATATCGACATTCACGCGATGACCGCCTCGGAAATGTTCGGGGTGCCGATCGAGGGCATGCCGTCGGAAGTGCGCCGCAGGGCCAAGGCGATCAATTTCGGCATCATCTACGGGATCTCGGCCTTTGGCCTGGCCAACCAGCTGAGCATCGAGCGCTCGGAAGCCGGAGACTACATCCGCAAGTATTTCGAGCGGTTCCCCGGGATCAAGGACTACATGGACGCCACCAAGGCCGAAGCCAAGGACAAGGGCTATGTGACCACGATTTTCGGCCGGCGCGCCCACTATCCGGAGATCAAGTCGTCCAACCCGCAGGTGCGCGCCTTCAACGAGCGCGCGGCGATCAACGCGCCGATCCAGGGATCTGCCGCCGACATCATCCGGCGCGCCATGGTGCGCATGGAACCCGCCGTCGCCGCGACCGGGCTTGATGCGAAGATGCTGCTCCAGGTGCATGACGAACTGATTTTCGAAGCCGCGGAAGGCGATGCGGAAAAGCTGATCCCGGTCATTGTCGATGTCATGGAAAACGCGGCAATGCCTGCGATCGACATGGCGGTGCCGCTGAAGGTGGACGCCCGGGCCGCGAAGAACTGGGACGAGGCGCACTGACGGCGCTTCGCACCCGACAGCATGCGCGCCGGACGCTTCGGACTACACGCGGGACTCACCAAATTGTGACGCTTGCAGCTGTCGGCCGCAATTGACGCCCTTGCCGCCATGTGGTGTCTGAACTCGAGTTTTGCACACGCGAGAGGACTGACCCATGCCGAAGTTTTTGACCCTGCTTGCCGGCACGATGGCCGCGGCGATTGCGCTGGGTGCCTCCGCTCGCGCCGAGGACCCGGATCCCCGCAACTGGGATGCGGTTCTCGAGGAGGCGCGCGGCCAGACGGTCTATTTCAATGCCTGGGGCGGCTCGGAAAACATCAATGCCTATATCGGCTGGGCCGGCGACATGCTCGAGGAGCGCCACGGGGTCGAGGTGGTTCACGTGAAACTCGACGATACCGCCAATGCGGTGGCCAAGGTTCTGGCGGAGAAGGCCGCCGGCAAGGATGAGGGCGGTTCCGTCGACCTCATCTGGATCAACGGCGAAAACTTTGCCTCCATGAAGCGGCAGGACCTGCTGATGACGCCGGACTGGACCACAGGCCTGCCGAACTGGGCCTATGTCGACCATGAAAACAAGCCCACCATCCTCACCGATTTCACCATCCCGACAGATGGCCTGGAAAGCCCCTGGGGTGGCGCGAAACTGGTGTTCTTCCACGACACGGCGCGCACGTCGCCCGAGAGCATGCCGAAATCCTCGGCCGAGCTGCTTGAATGGGCAAAGGCCAATCCGGGCCTGTTTTCCTACCCGCAACCGCCGGATTTCATCGGGTCCTCCTTCCTCAAGCAGGTGCTCTCCGAGGTCATTGCCGATACCGCGAAACTCGCACAGCCTGTAAACGCGGAGACCTTCGACGAGGACGTCGCCCCGCTGTTTGCCTATCTCGACGAACTGCATCCCAACCTCTGGCGCAGCGGCAAGGCCTATCCCCAGAACTACCCCGACATGAAACAGAAACTCGCCGATGGCGAACTCGACATCATCTTCGCCTTCAATCCCTCCGAAGCCTCGGCGGGAATTGCAGCGGGTGAATTGCCCGATACCGTGCGGTCCTTCACCTATCGGGACGGCACGCTGGGCAACACGCATTTCGTCGCCATTCCCTACAATGCCGCCGCGAAAGCGGGCGCGCTGGTTCTCGCAAATTTCCTGATCTCGCCGGAAGCACAGGCACGCAAGCAGGACCCGGCCATCTGGGGCGATCCGACGGTGCTGTCGATGGACAAGCTGTCAGAGGAAGACAGGGCGGCTTTCGACGCGCTCGATCTCGGTGTCGCGACGCTGAAGCCCGAGGAACTCGGCCCCGCGCTCGATGAACCGCATCCCGACTGGATGGAGCGGATCGAGGGCGAATGGATGCGGCGCTACGGTGCAGCCAACTGACCCCGGCAAGCAGCTGGCCCGTGCCCGATCACCGGCAGCATGCGGCTAGGGTCGGGACGTTGACGACCAGCGCCCGACCGGACATGCACCGCCAGCGTTCGGGAGACACGGGGCGATCCGGAGTATGCTCGCCGTGACATCGAGCGGGGTCCGCCTGGCGCGGTTTGCGCCGCCCTTGACCCTGGCGATTCTGCTCGGCCCCCTGGTCTTCGGGCTTGCGGGGACTGCCTTGCCCGCTCTCGGATATCTTCCCGAGCTCGGCGGCAAGCATCTGACCACAGACCATTTCAGCACGCTCACCGCGGTTCCGGGCATTGCGCGGTCGGCCGGCCTGTCGATGCTGATCGGTCTGGTGACGACGCTGGTCTCGCTCGCAGCCGTTGCCGGCTTCGTCGCCAGTGATCTCGGCACACGCCTGTTTTCGAGGATGCGGCGGCTGATTTCGCCCCTGCTGTCCGTTCCGCATGCGGCCGCGGCTTTCGGTCTTGCCTTCCTGATCGCGCCGTCCGGCATGATCATGCGGCTGCTCTCGCCATGGGCGACCGGGCTTGAACAGCCGCCGGACCTGCTGATCATCAACGATCCGATGGGGCTCTCGATGATGGCGGGGCTCGTCGCCAAGGAAATTCCCTTCCTGTTCCTGGTCACGCTCGCTGCCCTGCCGCAGACAGCACATGCGGATACGATGCGGCTGGGACGATCGCTCGGCTATGGCCGGATATCGGCCTTCGTGTTTCTGCTCTGGCCATCGCTGTACCGGCAGATCCGGCTGGCGGTGTTCGCGGTGGTGGCCTACGCAACCTCGGTCGTCGACGTGGCGCTCATTCTCGGTCCGCACCTGCCTCCGACCCTGCCGGTCCGGCTGATTGAATGGATGAACGACCCGGCGCTCGAGACCCGGTTTCTGGCTTCGGCCGGCGCGGTTCTGCAACTGGGCGTGACGCTGGCGACGCTGCTTGCCTGGGTGCTGATCGAAAGGCTGGGCGGTTTTCTCACCGGGCTTCTCCGCGATCGCGGCCTGAGACTTCGCAGCGACCTGGCCCTGCGACTGATGGCGAGAACGGTCATGCTCGCCTCAGTCCTGGCGGTGTTCGGCGGCATCGCGGTGCTGGCGCTGTGGTCCATTTCCGGCCTGTGGCAGTTTCCGGATGCCCTGCCGTCCGGCTTCACGCTCAGGTCCTGGATGCGGGCGCTGCCGCAGATGAGCGACCCGCTCGCAACCACGCTTCTGGTGGCGCTGCTGTCCACGCTGGTCGCGCTGGCGCTGACCATCCTCTGCCTCGAGCGGGAATACGAGACCGGGCGCGGACGCGGCGGGAACGCGCTCCTGCTGATCTACCTGCCTCTGATCGTCCCGCAGATTTCATTCATGTTCGGGCTTCAGGTGCTGTCGATCTGGCTCGGCGTCGACGCCAGCCTGGGCGCGCTGGTTCTGTCGCACCTGGTGTTCGTGCTTCCGTATGTCTTCCTGTCGCTGAGCGATCCGTGGCGGGCCCAGGACCGCCGTCACGACCAGATCGCCGCCGGTCTCGGGATCAGCCGCGGCCGGGCGCTTTTGCACATCCGGCTTCCGATGCTGACCCGGGCCATCCTGACGGCGGCGGCCGTGGGCTTTTCGGTTTCGGTCGGACAATATCTGCCCACGGTGCTGATCGGCGCGGGGCGGCTGACCACAGTGACCACGGAAGCGGTTGCACTCGCTGCGGGCGGAAACCGGCGCGTGATCGGCGTCTATGCTTTCATGCAGACCCTGCTTCCGTTTCTGGCCTTCGCCATTGCCATGGGGCTGCCGGGCTTGATATTCCGCAACCGGCGCGGATTGAGGGTATAGACGTGGCGGCACGGACAATGACACATGAGCGATGAGCACGGACTGGTGCTTGAGCGGGTCCGGATCGCCCTCGGCGACCGCGAACTCGTTTCGATCAGCGCACAGGTAGGCCGGGGCGAAACACTGACCGTAATGGGCCCGTCGGGCTCGGGCAAGTCCACGCTTCTCGCCTATCTGGGCGGCTTTCTTGATCCTGCGTTCACGGCCAGCGGAGCCGTTCGCGTCGATGGCGTGGACCTGACTTCGCTGGAAGCCGAGCAACGGCACGCCGGCATCCTGTTTCAGGATCCGCTGCTGTTTCCGCATCTCAGTGTCGCCGACAATATCGCCATTGCCATCCCGCAGACCGTACGGGGACGAAGCAGGCGCCGCGCCATGGCCGAGGCGGCGCTCGACGATGCCGGGCTTTCCGGCTATGGCGACAGCGACCCTGACACCCTGTCGGGCGGACAGAAGGCGCGGGTGGCGCTGCAACGGGTGCTGCTGTCGCAACCACGGCTTCTCTTGCTGGATGAACCGTTCTCCAAACTTGACGCCGGTTTGCGGGATCAGACCCGCCAGATGGTGTTCGCAAAGGCCCGCGAAGCAGGCCTTCCGGTGGTTCTGGTGACCCATGACGCCGCAGATGCGGACGCGGCAGCCGGCCAGGTTCACACGGTCGGCGACCCATGAGCAGCATAGCGGAGCTCTATCGTGCTCTTCCAGTCAGCGATGTGCTGCCGGAACTTTGCACGGCCCTGGCCGATCAGCCGAATGCGGTGCTGGCCGCACCGCCGGGCGCCGGCAAGACCACGCTGGTCCCGCTGGTGCTGGCCGAACAGGCCTGGCTCGACGGCAAGATCATCGTCATCGAGCCGCGACGGCTGGCCGCGCGCGCGGCTGCCCGCCGCTTGGCCGCGATGCTGGGCGAGGAGGTGGGGGCCACGGTCGGCTACCGGATGCGGCTCGACACGAAGGTTGGGCCCACCACCCGCATAGAGGTGGTCACGGAGGGCGTGTTCAGCCGCATGGCGCTCAACTCACCGGATCTCGACGGGATCGGTTGCGTCATCTTCGACGAGTTTCACGAGCGCGCGCTGGAAGCCGACTTCGGACTGGCGCTGGCCCTCGATATCCAGTCCGGTCTGCGCGAGGATCTGCGCATCCTCGTCATGTCGGCGACCCTCGACACGTCGCGGGTCGCTGCACTGATCACCGACTGTCCGGTGATCGAAAGCCTGGGACGGAGCCATCCGGTCGATATCCAATACCGTGACCGGCCCGCAGGCGAGCGGATCGAGACCTCGATGACCCGCGCCATCGAAGACCTGCACCGTTCGCAATCGGGATCGATACTGGCGTTTCTGCCCGGCCAGGGCGAAATCCGCCGCGTCGAGGCAGCGCTTGCCGGCAGGCTGCCGCCGCAGACCAATGTGCAGCCACTTTACGGCGGGCTGGATTCGGCCGAACAGGACGCCGCGATCCGGCCCGCGCCGGACGGACGGCGGAAGGTTGTGCTTGCAACGCCGGTGGCGGAAAGCTCGATCACCATCGACGGCGTCCGGATCGTCATCGACAGCGGTCTGGTTCGGCAGCCGGTCTATGAACCTTCGACGGGCATAACGCGTCTTGAAACCATCCGGGCATCGCGCGCCTCGGCCGATCAGCGCGCCGGGCGTGCCGGACGGACGGAGCCCGGCGTTGCAGTCCGGCTCTGGCGCGAGGAGCAGCACAAGGCGCTGCCTGCCTTTGCGACACCCCAGATCCTTGCCAGCGATTTGTCCGGAATGGTGCTCGACTGCATCGCATGGGGCGTTTCGGATCCGCAGCGCCTGCGCTTCATCGACCCACCGCCAGGCCCTGCGGTCGATGAAGCCCGCAACCTGCTGAGTGACCTTGGCGCCCTCGGCGAAGATGGAAGACTGACCGGGCGTGGAGACCAGATGCGCGCACTGGCGCTGCCGCCGCGGCTTGCCGCCATGGTCGTCGCCGGACGGGATTCGGGGGCGGGCCTTCAGGCTGCCGAGCTTGCCGTGCTTCTGACCGAACAGGGGCTCGGCGGCCCGGATGTCGATCTCGATGCGCGATGGCAGCGGTTCCGCAATGACAAGAGCCCGCGCGCCAAGGCGGCCCGCGCATTGGCGGGGCGGCTCGCCGGCGGCCGGGACCGGGGACCGGGTCCGGGCACGACCGCTGCGGCGGGTCTTCTGGCAACCGCCTTTCCTGACCGCATCGCCCGGCAAAGGGGCGGACGGGGCCGGTTTGTGCTCGCCAACGGCCGCGGCGCGGTGCTCGACGAGGGTGAACGCCTTGCCGGTATCGAGTTTCTGGTCATTGCCGATCTGAGCGGCAAGGCGCAGGCGGCGCGCATTCTGGCCGCCGCAGAACTTTCGGGCGCGGATCTCGATTCACTTCTTTCCGAGAGGTCGGTCACGTCCGAGGATTGTGTGTTCGACGAGGCCACCGGATCGGTCAGGGCAAGGCGTATCAAGCGACTTGGCGCGATCACGCTTGCCGAAACCCCGATCGCCCATGCCGATGATGGGGCTGCGATGGCAGCGCTGTGCAAGGGAATCCGGAAGCTCGGGATCGGATGCCTTCCGTTCTCCCAGGCAGGCATCCAATTGCGCGACAGAATCGGCTTTCTTCACAAGACCATCGGCCTGCCTTGGCCGGACATGTCCGATGATGCGCTGCTTGAAACCCTCGACGCCTGGTTTGCACCCTTCCAGCCGGGCATAACGGCGTTGAAGCAGATCGATCGCGATGGCCTCAACAGGGGTCTGATGTCGCTTTGCGGTCACGGGGCGCAGTCCGAACTCGAAAGGCTTGCCCCGACGCATTACGAAGCACCAACGGGATCGCGGCTGCCGATCCGCTACGAGGAAAGCGGTCCGGTCGTCGCCATAAGGGTGCAGGAACTGTTCGGCGAATCGCGCCATCCCTGCGTGGCCGACGGGCGGTTGCCGCTGACGCTGGAATTGCTTTCGCCGGCACACCGCCCGATCCAGACAACGCGGGACCTTCCCGGCTTCTGGAAGGGGTCCTGGGCAGACGTGCGCAGCGACATGCGCGGTCGCTATCCACGCCACCCCTGGCCGGAGAACCCGGCAGAGGCCGACCCCACACGCAGGGCCAAACCGCGCAAGGCCTGAAAACCGATTGCCGGTCATCCGGGCAATGCGTTAGATCAGGCCATGAGTGCTTTTCCGACCTTTCTCGAAGACCATTCCCTCAGACACCGGCTGCGGCTGCAGACCCTTACCCGGCTCAGGTGGCTGGCGGTCGCAGGTCAAAGCCTCGCCGTTCTGGTGATCGCGCACGGCTTCGGGTTCCGGTTCCACGAGGCTCTCTGCTTCGCACTGATTGCCTGTTCGGCGTGGCTCAACATCTTTCTCTCGGTCCGGTTTCCGGCCGCCCACCGTCTGCCTCCGCTCGCGGCAATGGCGGTTCTCTCCTTCGATGTCCTTCAGCTTTTCGGGCTGTTGTTCATGACCGGCGGGCTGGCCAACCCGTTCTCGGTGCTGCTTTGCGTCCCGGTGATCATTTCGTCGGCATCGCAGCCGGTGCGCCACACCGTGGGGCTCGGCATTCTCTCGGTCGCCGCAGTCACGCTGCTGGCATTCTACTCGCTGCCGCTGCCGTGGTATCCGGACAGCAATTTCGAGGTGCCGTTTCTCCTCATCGCCGGCGCGTGGATCGCGATCGTGTCGACCAGCGTGTTTGCCGCGGTCTACGCCTACCAGGTCTCGGCAGAAGCCAGCCAACTTGCCGACGCGCTGGTGGCGACCGAATTGGTGCTCCAGCGCGAACAGCACATTTCAGCGCTCGACGGACTGGCGGCGGCGGCGGCGCACGAGCTCGGAACTCCGCTGGCGACGATCTCTGTCGTGGCGCGCGAGATGGAAAAGGCGCTGGCGAGCGATCCACGCTTTGCCGACGACCTGATGCTGCTCAGAAGCCAGAGCGAGCGCTGCCGCGACATTCTCAGACGGCTGACGACGCTGTCGACCCAGGACGAGGTCCATATGGCGCGGCTGCCTCTGGGTTCACTCATCGAGGAGACGATCGCGCCGCACCGGGAATTCGGAATCGCGATCGAAGTGGTCGGCGAGGACAGCCAGCAGAAGGAACCTGTCGGGCGCCGAAATCCCGGAATCATGTTCGGGCTGGGCAATCTGATCGAGAACGCCGTCGATTTCGCCCGTGACAAGGTCACTGTCACAGTGTCGCATGACGCGAACAGGGTCACCATCACGATCGAGGATGACGGGCCGGGCTTCGCGCCCGACGTTCTGGCCCAGATCGGGGTGCCGTTCATGAACCGTCGAAACCGGACGGACCGCGAAAATGCAGGGGGACTGGGCCTTGGCCTGTTCATTGCCAAGACCCTTCTCGAACGCTCTGGCGCCAGCCTTCATTTCGCCAACCGGCCCGCTCCCGCCACCGGCGCAAGCGTGGAAGTGAGCTGGCCGAGGGAGAAAATGGACCTTTTCGGCACTGTCAAACGCCAGCACGCGCCGGTTGGAACTGGATATATCTCGCAAACGCATTAAATCGGGTAGGCGACGATAGTAACGCCCCCGAGGTGAAAATGACCAGTGACCCCGCAAACGAGATCGACATTGAGGCCATCGGGCCGGATTCATCGCTGCTGCTCGTAGATGACGACGGGCCGTTCCTGCGGCGCCTGGCGCGCGCCATGGAGGTCCGAGGCTTTACCGTGGAGATTGCCGAAAGTGTTGCCGAGGGCCTGGCGAAGACGCGTCACCACACTCCCAAATACGCGGTTGTCGACATGCGGCTGCAGGACGGCAACGGGCTCGATGTGATCGAGGCGATCCGGGAGCGCCGTGATGACACCCGGATCATCGTGCTGACGGGCTACGGAAACATCGCGACCGCTGTGACCGCGGTGAAGCTCGGCGCGATCGACTACCTGGCCAAGCCCGCCGATGCGGACGAGGTTTTTGCGGCCCTGACGCGCAAACCCGGCGAGCGCGCCGAACTCCCCGAAAATCCGATGTCGGCCGATCGGGTGCGGTGGGAGCACATCCAGCGGGTCTACGAAATGTGCGAGCGCAACGTGTCTGAAACGGCCCGGCGGCTCAACATGCACAGGCGCACGCTGCAGCGCATCCTGGCCAAGCGGGCACCGCGCTGACTGCGGCCCCGCCGGAACTCCCGAGACCATCGTCGACCGGCGCAATCGAGACCGCCACGCCACGTTGGCGGCCGCCTATGGCCCGGGATCGTCGTGCCCGGATTCAGTCCTGGAAAAATTTGCGCTGATTTCCGCCTGCAGCAACCGGTCTGCCGCAGCGCGGGCAAAACGCAGCAGCAGCGCCTTGCGCGTCGCGGCTGCCAGCCGGTGTTCCGGTGCATCGCGGACAAGAGCCGCGGACCAGCCATCGGACAGGATCAAGCCGCAATCCTGAGGGAACAGGTCGGCCGGCACGCCGGGATGCGTGGCAAAGAACAACCGGTCGCTGTGCTTGCGATAGTCGGGCCACTTTCTGTCGGTGCGGAAATCCTCGATGGACGTCTTGATCTCTACGATCCAGACGTCCCCCTTTTCATTTATCGCGACCAGATCGGCGCGGCGGCCCGAGGCGAGGACAAGTTCGGGCATAAGAGACAACCGCATGTCGGTGAACAGCCGCTGAACGCCGCGGCGCACCATCATGGCGCGCTCGGATTGCCTGCCGTCAATCAGCGGATTTTCATTGTGGGGCGAGACAATCGGCATTACCTGTAGCTGCCCAACGTGGCCGCGCGCCGCAACGCAAGGTGGCAACCTTGTTGCACAAAAGCCATCAGCGGCGACAAAGCGCGAACAGACCGCGGGGTTTTCGGAAATTCTGGTTGCATGGTTAAGACTTGTTTAAAATAACCCGTGGCAGGTTGTGCGCGACTCAATCCGGCGCGATCGCCCCGCTTCACAAGAGATATCCATGACACCTCGTTTTCTCCTCACACTTTTCGGCATGATTGCCGCACTCGCGCTTGCCGGCTGCTCGAGCTCGCAGGATGGCGGTTCGGATTCGACCACCCAGATCTTCACGTCGGAGTATGGCAGCGTGAAGGATGCCGGGTACTCGATCCCGGCCGTCCCGATCAGCCGAGTCGACAAACGCTACCATCGTCAGATCGTCAATTACAGCACCCGGGAGAAACCCGGCACGATCATCGTCGACACACCCAAGCGCTATCTCTACTTCGTGCTGCCCGGCCGCAAGGCCGTTCGCTACGGCATCGGGGTCGGCAAGGCGGGGTTTGCCTGGGAAGGCGAAGCCTACATTGCCTGGAAGCAGCAGTGGCCGAAGTGGACGCCGCCGCAGGAAATGATCGAGCGCAGGCCGGACCTGGCCCGCTATGGCGAAGACGGGATGAAACCCGGTCTCAACAACCCGCTCGGCGCCCGCGCACTCTATCTCTTCAATGAAGATGGCGAAGACACGCTCTTCCGCCTGCACGGCACCCCTGAGTGGAACTCCATCGGGACGGCTGCCTCATCGGGCTGCATTCGGCTGATGAACCAGGACATCATCGATCTCTACGATCGCGTGCGTCCGGGCCGCAACGCCAAGGTCGTGGTCAAGCAGTAGCTTCTAAACCGCGAAACACGCATCAAAAAGCCCGCCGCAGACATCGTCTCCGGCGGGCTTTCTTTTGACAGGCGGAGCGGATCCGAAGCCTGGAACGATCAGGCGTTCGCGTGCTTCGCCTTGAACTCCAGACGGCGGCGATGCAGCACCGGCTCGGTGTATCCGTTGGGCTGCTCGCGGCCGGACAGCACGAGTTCCAGCGCGGCCTGGAACGCCACCGAACCGTCGTAGTCCGCAGCCATCGGACGATAGGCCGGATCGCCTTCGTTTTGGCCGTCCACCACCTTCGCCATCCGCTTCATGGTCTCGATGATCTGCTCGCGGCTGACAACGCCGTGATGCAGCCAGTTGGCCATGTGCTGGGCGGAAATCCGCAGCGTGGCGCGGTCCTCCATCAATCCCACATCGTTGATGTCGGGAACCTTCGAGCACCCCACGCCCTGGTCGATCCAGCGGACAACATAGCCGAGAATGCCCTGGGCGTTGTTGTCGATCTCGCG
Source organism: Hoeflea sp. (assembly GCA_965233445.1). Lineage (GTDB taxonomy): Bacteria > Pseudomonadota > Alphaproteobacteria > Rhizobiales > Rhizobiaceae > Hoeflea. Next base: position 511,299 of record OZ247491.1, on the reverse strand, counting down.
CTGGATCTCCTCGGGTGTCCAGTTGGGGTTCGGCGCAACGGGAACCGAGAGGATGTCATCGAGGCTCGCGCGTTCACGGGTGCGCAGCCTGTCCTGGATCTCAGCGACATTGACCTTGTGATAATGCGTGGCATGCAGGGTGGCCGCGGTGGGTGAGGGAACCCAGGCGGTGTTGGCGCCGGACTTCGGGTGGCCGATCTTCTGCTCCAGCATGGCGGCCATCATGTCCGGCATCGCCCACATGCCCTTGCCGATCTGGGCATGCCCTGCAAGCCCGCATTCGAGCCCGATGTCGACATTCCAGTTTTCGTAGGCGGCAATCCAGGCAGACTGTTTCATGTCGCCCTTGCGGATCATCGGGCCGGCTTCCATCGAGGTGTGGATCTCGTCTCCGGTGCGATCGAGGAAGCCGGTGTTGATGAACACGACGCGGCTCGACGCGGCCCGGATGCACTCCTTGAGATTGATCGTGGTGCGGCGCTCCTCGTCCATGATGCCCATCTTGATGGTGTTGGGCTTCATGCCGAGCGCCTGCTCGACCCGGCTGAAAATCTCGACCGCGAAAGCCACTTCCTCCGGGCCGTGCATCTTCGGCTTGACCACATACATGGAGCCCTCGACAGAATTCATGCGGCGACCGTCCGGTCCGATGTCGTGGAGCGCGATGAGGCCGGTCATGAAGGCATCCATGATGCCCTCGGGAATCTCGTTGCCGTCGGCATCGAGGATTGCCGGATTGGTCATCAGGTGACCGACATTGCGCACAAGCATCAAGGAGCGGCCCTTGAGCGAGGTCGCCTTGCCCTCGGGCGTGGCGAGCTCAAGGTCGCCCTTGAGCCTGCGGGTGAACGTCTTGCCGTTCTTGGTGACCTCCTCTGTAAGATCGCCCTTCATCAGGCCGAGCCAGTTGCGGTAGACGAGAACCTTGTCCTCGGCATCGACGGCGGCGATGGAATCCTCGCAGTCCATGATGGCTGTGACCGCCGATTCGAGCGCGATGTCGCCGATTCCTGCCGGATCCGTCTTGCCGATCATGCTGTCGGGATCCACGAAGACCAGCGTGTGCAGTCCGTTGGTGGTGAAATACAGCCGGTAGGCCTTGTCGTTTTCGCGCTTGAAGCCGGCATACTGTTTCGGATCGGCCAGCGTGGTCTCGCCGGATGCAGTCTCGATCTTCAGTTCGCCGTTCTCGAAATCGAAACCGGTGGCATCGGCCCACTTGCCGCTTGCGAGCGGAACGCTGTCATCGAGGAAGGACTTGGACCAGGAGATGACCCGGGCTCCCCGTTCTTCGTCATAGCCGCCGCCTGCGGGCGCGTCGCCGAGCGCGTCAGTGCCGTAGAGCGCATCATAGAGAGAGCCCCAGCGGGCATTGGCGGCGTTGAGCGCGAAACGCGCGTTCATCACCGGGACCACGAGCTGGGGCCCGGCAATCAGTGCTATCTCCGGATCGACGTTCTCAGTCGACACCTGGACCGGGCCGCCTTCGGCAAGGAGATATCCGATGGACCGCAGAAAGTCCTTGTAGACATCAAGGTCCACCGGGGCGCCGTTTTCACGGTGCCAGGCGTCGATCCTGTCCTGCATCTCGTCGCGCTTTGCCAACAGAGCCGCGTTCTTCGGCGCCAGCTCGCTTACGGCGCGACCAAGCGCGCGAAAGAAACCAGCCGCTTCGACGCCGGTTCCCGGCAGAGCTTCGCTTACGACAAATTCATGCAAATCGGCGCTGATCTTCAGGCCGTCGGTCTCAATTCTTTCCACGTTCGGTCTCCCCTGTTCCGGGCGGAGGCCAATCCGCTGCAGCTTGAGCGCAGGGATACGGCCGCCATGTGCTGACGATTGTCTTGCCGGGACCCTCACCCGCCCGGCATTCCCCTGTCAATTCATCTAAGGTGCAAATGATTTGATCTGTTCTGGAACAAATCAAATGCCGGCAATGCGCGGCCTGCCCGACGCGATCGCCGTAAACCGGGCCTCGACCAGGGTTTCATGGCCTTCGATGACCGGCATGGACACCTGCTCGAAGCTTTCGACAACGAGGTCTTCAGCACCGCTCTCGAAAGCGGACGCCCTGGCCGCGGCGACCGCGATCTCGCGGGCGAGCGTGAAGGCCTCCTCGCGGCTGGCGACGATCCGCGCTTCCCCGCCGCCATTGACCGAGAACCGCCCTTCGTCGGGCTCCGTGACGAAAGCGACTGCGGTCTTGCGCACCTGGCCAACGACCGCGCCCACGGCATTGGCAACACCAGCATGGACGGGGACGAAGCTCTCGACGTCGAGCATATCCGCCACGGCGGGATAATGGACCGGTGCGGAAGCCCCCAGCGCGACGAGCGGCCGGTCGAGAGAGAGCGCGAAGCGCACGAAACCCGGCGTCCTTTCAAGTGCCCGGTCAATGGCGACCGAACGGGCCGGGTCGACACCGTTGATCTCCTGATCGGCCAGCAGTGCTGTCAGGATGGCCTCGGCGCTCTGCCGTGTCAGCCGCCTCGATACCATTTCGGCGAGTTCGGCGGGGGTCCGGGCGATCGGATTGCCCGAACCGGTCTTGCGCCGGGTGAACAGTTCCGCACCAAGACGGGCGGCCTCGGCGTTCCATTGCGACTGCCGGCCAAGCACATGCATCGCATCGGATGGCGTGAAACCCGCGATCAGGACCAGCCCCCGGGACACCAGCCGGTCGAGCGTGGCGCGCTGCGAGGTTCCCGTCAGGACAATGTCGAGCGGCTGGGGATCGCGGTCGATGCGGGCATAAAGCGCGCTTTCCTGTGCTGCGAGACCGGCGGCCATGGCATCCGGCAGGCCGGTCCTGAGCGCAAACCGGCCATCGAGGCGGCCTGCATAGGGTGCCCGCAACTGCCTCTCGAGCGCCTGGAGAACCTTGTCGGGGCAGAGATGCCCCGCAAGGCTCAGCGGCATCAGCCGTCGCGGGCCGAGCGTCATCCGGGCATCGAGACCCGTCTCCTCCAGGCTGACCTCCGAATCACCACCAAGGCCGAATGTGTGCATTGCGACGGCCTCGACCATGGTCCGGTAGCGGCCGACGGTCGCCCCTTGCGTATCGAGCCGCGGCCTGCCGCCTTCAAGCACGGCCACGTCGGTCGTGGTGCCGCCGATATCGGAGACCACGGCATCGGAAAGGCCGGTCAGGTGGCGGGCGCCGACAAGGCTTGCGGCCGGCCCGGACAGGATGGTCTCGATCGGCCGGAGCAGGGCCTCCGACGCCGAAATCAGCGCGCCGTCGCCGCGAACCACCATCAACGGGGCATCGATGCCGGTCTGCTCGAGGTAGCCGACGGTGGCGTCGATCAACCGCGCCACCATCGATATCAGCCTGGCATTGAGCAAGGTGGTGAGAGCGCGCCGCGGTCCACCGAGCCGGGATGACAGGTCATGGCTGCAGGTAACGGGCAACGACGTGCGGGTCCGGATCAGATCCCGCACTGCGAGTTCATGGGCGGGGTTGCGGACCGCGAAGTACCCGGCGACTGCCACCGCCGAAACTTCCGAGGGAAGGGACGCCAGCCTTTCCTCCAGCATGCCGAGGTCAAGCGGCGTTTCCCGACCGTGGACATCGTGTCCGCCGGGAAGGAAGAGCACAGGATCATTGCCAAGTGCTTCGCCGAGACCGTCACGGTCGAGGTCATCCTTGGAGAAGCCGATCATCACCAGCGCGGCACGACCGCCCTGACCTTCCACCAGCGCATTGGTGGCGAGCGTGGTCGACAGGGAGACCAGGGATATGCGGGCTGCGGCGACGCCGGATCGGGCAAGAACCGTTTCCACCGCCTCGGAGACGCCGACCGCGAGATCGTGGCGCGTCGTCAGCGCCTTTGCCGAGGCGAGAATGCCCTCGCTTTCGCTGTAGAGCACAGCATCCGTGTAGGTTCCGCCGGTGTCGATGCCAAGAAAAAGAGGCGATGCCATGAAACAGACCTGCTCCCTCGCAATCCGGCCCCAGCCGGTTTCATGGCCGTCATACTTGGGTTTTCAGCGGCGCGCCATCGGCTTGTGGGCGGAGGCAACCGAATTCCGGTGCTCGTTTTTCGTCTTCTCGGGTCGCCCGCATTGCAACGCCGGACGGAAGACCGGCTCCCCCTTTTCCCGGCCCTGCCTTATCTTCGTCTGACGCGCATCGGCAGCCCGCCTTCGGGCTGCGTCGTGAGCTTCTGGACAGGCCAGGGCTTCGTCTCGGCGACGCAATCAAAGCGGAACTCCGACAACAGCGCGCCCAGCGCAATGACCGCCTCCTGCAGGGCGAAAGTGGCGCCGATGCAGATCCGGGGGCCGACGCCAAAGGGCAGATACTGGAAACGGTCAATGCTGCCACGGTTCTCCGGCAAAAAGCGGGACGGCATGAAAGCCTCGGGCCTGTCCCAGAAGAGCGTGTGACGGTGCAGGGTCCAGGGCATCACCAGCACCGTTGTACCCGGCTCGATGGTGACGGTCTCACCGGTTTCGTCCTGCCAGGAATCCTCGTGAATGGCTGCACGGTTGATGGACGGGGCGGGCGGATAAAGCCGCATCGCCTCCTCGAACGCCGCGCGTGTCCACGGCATCATCTCGAGCCATTTGACCGGATCGGGTTCGCGGGCAATGACATCATCGATCTCGGCCTCGACCTTTTCCCGGTCTTCGGGCGAGTTGGCGAGGCAATAGAGTGTCCAGCCAAGCGCCCGGGCCGTGGTCTCGTGACCCGCGCCGATGAAGGTGATGATGTTGTCCTCGATCTCGTCGAGCGTCAGCCCGCCGGGCCCGTGCAACCGGATCAGCAGGGTGAGAAAGTCCTCGGGCACATTGTCCGGATCATCGCGCATCATGGCCTGGCGATTTTCCATGGTCTGCTTGACGATGTTCCGGAACTTGGCGAGGACGCCCTGCCCCAGCATCCGGCGGACCCGCGGAATCCAGCGCGGCGCCTTCAGCAGATCCATCGGATCGACCCGGCCCATGGTGGACAGCAGCCGCTCGATATCACCGGCAAATTCCTCCTCGCTGCCGGCGACATGACCCGAGAAAAGGGTCGCCGACAGGATGTCGAAGGTCAGTTCCGTCATGTCGACCGCAATGTCGCGAACCTGGTCGTCATCGGCGGCCCTTGCATATCGCGCCTTGAAGGCCAGCGACTGCTCGAGCATCTGTTCGGCGAAGCCCCTCGCGTGGCGGGGCGTGAACACCGGCGCCATGGCCTTGCGCGAGCGCTTCCAGATGTCGCCCTCGGCGGTCAGCAGACCGTCACGCAGGATCGGCCTCAGGATCAGCTGACGGATCCGTGCCATCTCGTAGTTCTGCGCATTGTCGACCAGCACATGGCGGACCAGGCCCGGATGGTTGGCGATCAGAGTGCGTTCGTTGAAGAACCTCGTCTTCATCCACTTGAGCCGAAAAGACGGTTCTCCCCAGAGCTCCAGCGGGTTGCGCATGACCGTGCGGATGATCTCCAAACGCGAGGGCGGCGTGTTGCGCGGAACCGGCGCCGGCGGAACAAACGGGCTGGGTGAAACGAGCATGTATTCTCCTTTGGCCCCGGCGCTTTGCAGAAGCGCCGGTTCATCCCCATATATGCACTCTGAAACCCACAATTCCATGGCCTTGGCGATTTGGTTTTCCCCATGCAGACGCCTATAGTGCGGGCCTGAACATGTGGTGATTCGTCGCCGCTCCCCCCTTTATTCCTCGCGGCCGCGCCGCTCTGGACCGAAAGACCCCGCATGATGACAGATACGCCTGAGACAAACCCGACCGTTGAGGCCGAATATGGCGCCGAATCGATCAAGGTTCTCAAGGGCCTGGATGCCGTACGCAAACGGCCCGGCATGTATATCGGCGATACCGATGACGGCTCCGGCCTGCATCACATGGTCTACGAGGTGGTGGACAACGCGATTGACGAAGCGCTGGGCGGGTATGCCGATCTGGTCACTGTCACCCTCAATCCCGACGGTTCGGTGACTGTCACGGACAACGGTCGCGGCATTCCGACGGACATTCACACCGGCGAGGGCATCTCGGCGGCGGAAGTGATCATGACCCAGCTGCATGCGGGCGGCAAGTTCGACCAGAACTCGTACAAGGTCTCCGGCGGTCTGCACGGGGTTGGCGTTTCCGTGGTGAACGCGCTCTCGGTCTGGCTCAAGCTGAAGATCAAGCGCAAGGGCAAGCTGCACGAGATTTCGTTTACGCATGGCGTTGCGGATGCGCCGCTGAAGGTTTTGGGCGATTGCGGCGACGAGACCGGCACCGAGGTGACGTTCATGCCGAGCAGCGAAACCTTCACGATGATCGATTTCGATTTCGGAACGCTGGAGCACCGGCTGCGGGAACTGGCGTTCCTGAATTCGGGTGTGCGCATCCTGCTGACCGACGCCCGCCATTCCGATGTCAAGAAGCTCGAGCTTTTCTACGAAGGCGGGCTTGAGGCTTTCGTCCGCTATCTCGACCGGTCGAAGAAACCGCTGGTCGCCGACCCCGTGACCCTGCTTGGCGAGAAGGACGGAATCACGGTCGAACTGGCGATGTGGTGGAACGACAGCTACCACGAGAATGTCCTGTGCTTCACCAACAACATCCCGCAGCGTGACGGCGGAACCCACATGGCCGGTTTCCGCGCCGCGCTGACCCGGCAGGTCGTGGCCTATGCCGACACCTCCGGAATGACCAAGAAGGAAAAGGTGTCGCTGACCGGCGACGATTGCCGGGAAGGCCTCACCGCGGTCCTGTCGGTCAAGGTGCCGGATCCGAAATTCTCCTCGCAGACCAAGGACAAGCTGGTCTCCTCGGAAGTCCGCCCGGTGGTCGAGAACCTCGTCAATTCGACGCTCAGCACCTGGCTCGAGGAACATCCGGCGGAAGCCAAGATCCTTGTCGGCAAGGTGATCGAGGCGGCTGCTGCGCGCGAAGCGGCGCGCAAGGCGCGCGAACTGACCCGCCGCAAGGGTGCGCTCGACATCGCCTCGCTTCCCGGCAAGCTGGCAGATTGCTCGGAACGCGACCCGGCCAAATCCGAACTGTTCCTGGTCGAGGGCGATTCCGCAGGCGGGTCGGCCAAGCAGGGCCGCTCGCGTGAAAACCAGGCGATCCTGCCGCTGCGCGGCAAGATCCTCAATGTCGAGCGCGCGCGCTTTGACAAGATGCTTTCGAGCCAGGAGATCGGCACGCTGATCACGGCGCTCGGCACGGGCATCGGCAAGGACGAGTTCAATCCCGACAAGCTGCGCTACCACAAGATCATCATCATGACCGATGCCGATGTGGACGGCGCGCACATTCGGACCCTGCTGCTGACGTTCTTCTTCCGGCAGATGCCGATGCTGATCGAGCGCGGGCACCTCTATATCGCCCAGCCGCCGCTCTACAAGGTGTCGCGCGGCAAATCGAGCCAGTACCTCAAGGACGAGAAGGCCATGGAGGATTACCTGGTCGGCAGCGGCCTCGAGGAAGCCTCGCTGGAGCTTTCGACCGGCGAGGTGCGCACCGGCACCGACCTGAGAAACACGATTGCCGACGCGTTGCGGATGCGCATGCTGCTCGAGGGCCTGCACTCGCGCTACAACCACACCGTGGTCGAGCAGGCGGCGATCGCCGGCGCACTCAACGCCGACCGGTTGAACGATCCGGCGACATCGGAAGCCATGGCCGCGGAAGTCGCGCGACGGCTCGACATGGTGTCTGACGACACCGAACGCGGATGGATCGGCACGGCGACCGAGAACGGCGGGTTCCGCTTCGAGCGCATGGTGCGCGGGGTCAAGGAATCGGTTCATATCGACGCAGCACTGATCGGCAGCCAGGATGCGCGCCTGATCGACCAGATGAACACCAAGCTGCGTGAGATCTATGCCGAACCGCCCGTCTTGAGGCGCAAGGAAGGCGGCCTGACCATCGCCGGACCGCGCGAACTGCTCGAGGCGGTTTTCTCGGTCGGCCGCAAGGGTCTGGCGCTGCAGCGCTACAAGGGCCTTGGCGAAATGAACGCCGAACAGTTGTGGGAAACCACACTCGATCCGAACGCGCGCTCGCTGCTGCAGGTCAAGGTCAACGACGCGGTCGACGCCGACAGCCTGTTCTCACGCCTCATGGGCGACGAGGTTGAGCCGCGGCGCGAATTCATCCAGGACAATGCGCTCTCGGTGGCAAACCTCGATATCTGAGAAGCGGCCAGAACTCTCTTGGGGGCAGCGTTCCCCTTCAAACAAAAAACCGCCGGCGCTGACCGGCGGTTTTTTTGTCTGCAGAAGTCGGAGAACCTGCGTCAGCCCCGTCCCTTCCACGGCACCAGCCATTTTTCCGCCATCCGCATCAGGATGTCGATTCCGTACCCGATGATCCCGATCAGGATGATGCCCAGAATGACGATGTCGGTGAGCTGAAATTTCGAGGCGTTGACGATCATCATGCCCGCCCCGCGATCGGCCGCAACGAGCTCGGCTGCGACGACGGTGCCCCAGCACACACCCATGGCCACCCGGGCGCCGGTGAAGATCTCCGGCAGCGAGTTGGGCACGATCACGTGCCTGAGAATCTGCCACCTGGACGCACCGAGCGAATAGGCGGCATGCACCTTGGAGATGCGCACGCCGGAAACGCCGGCACGCGCGGCAATGGTCATGATCCACAGCGCCGCCAGGAAGAGCAGGATGACCTTGCCTTCCTCGCCGATGCCGAACCAGATGATGATCAGCGGAATGAGCGCGAGAGGCGGAACCGGCCGCATGAACTCGACGATCGGATCGAACCAGCCGCGGAACCAGTTGGACAGGCCCATGGCATATCCGAGCGGAATGCCAATGATCGAACCCAGCACGAAACCCGCGATCACCCGACCGAGCGAATAGCCGAGGTGCTCCCAGAGCGAAAAGTTCTTGTAGCCCTCGGTGGCAATCTCGCCGAGCCGATAGACCACGGCTTCGGGGGCGGGAAGCCAGATCGGCTCCATCTGCCAGCCGGTTTCCGGGCGGATGGAAAGGCTGCCCTTGGAGGTCATGGTCACCTCGCCATCGGCGAAGGGAACCGTTTCACCCGGCGCGATCGGCTGGCCGTTGATGGCAATGATCGCATAGCCATCCTCGTTTCCGCCGATGTCGTTTTCATGGGGACGGTTCAGGCTTGAGCGCCAGGCCCCGATCTTGAAGGCATCGTCGACCGCGAAGCCATCCGCATTCTCGCTGACCTCGGGCAGCGGCACCTCCTCGCCAACCCGGTAGACACGGATTGCGACGGTGGCATCGTCGGTTTCTCCGGCTGCGTTCCGGGCTGTGTAGTCAAAACTGGAATCGCCGACAAACGGTCCGGGAACATGCAGAGGCGTGATGGCAGAACCGGTGAACGCGCCCCAGATCGCGAACAGGACCACCACGGAGACGATCGAAGCAAAGCGGTTGGGCGAAACGGCACTCTCGTCGCCGAAGGTAACGGTCTTGAGGCTCGAGAAATCATGCAGATGCTCGCGCGACCGGTCCCAGGCCCGATAGGCGATGTAGGCAAGCGCAAAAAGGGCAATGTAGATGAACAGGACGATCATGCCGGTTCCTCCTGCCGGCCCATGATCTCTTCTTCCATGTCCCAGATCATGCTGAGGATTTCCTCGCGACGCTGACCGAACTCAGGCACCTTCTTGACCGTCCTGAGGTCCTGGCCGACACCCATTTCCGCAAACGGCAGCCGGTATTCCTTGTGAATCCGGCCCGGGCGTGGCGCCATCACCAAAAGCCGCTCGCCCAGAAGCAGCGCTTCCTCGACCGAGTGGGTGATCAGGATGATGGTCTTGCCCGTCTCCTTCCAGAGCTTGAGCACAAGTCCCTGCATCTTCTCGCGGGTGAGGGCATCGAGCGCGCCCAGCGGCTCGTCCATCAGGATCACGTCCGGATCATTGGCCAGACACCGGGCCAGCGCCACGCGCTGCTGCATGCCGCCGGACAGTTCGTAGATCATCTTGTCGCCGAAGTCCTGCAGCCCGACGATCCGCAAAAGCCTGTCGACGACCGGCCTGGTTTCGGATGCCGGTTTTCCGGCCATGTCGGGACCGAAAGAGATGTTGCGCCTGACGCTCATCCATTCGAACAGCGCTCCCTGCTGGAACACCATTCCGCGCTCCGGCCCGGGACCGGTGACGGTCTTTCCGTTGAGCGAAACCTTGCCGCCGGTCGGGGCCAGGAAGCCCGCCACGATGTTCAACAGGGTGGTCTTGCCGCAGCCGGACGGTCCGAGAACCGAAAGCAACTCACCCTTGGCAAGATCGAGGGATACGTCCTTGAGCGCCTGAACCGATCCGCCATTGGGCAGATCGAAACGCATGGACAGTTGGTCGATAACCAGATCGCCCATCTTTGCTCCAATCACGGGGAATAGGAATGCCGGGCAGACGGCCCGGCCTGAGGCCGGACCGTCTCTTGGTCTTGCAGCCGAAGCGGCTTACATCTGCGCGGCGGCTTCGAGCGCGCTGGTGTTGACCGCACCGTCATAGCTGTCGCGGGACGACGGGATGTTGCCCTGCGCCTTGAAGAAGTCACCCACGCCCTTGAGAAACTCGGGCGTTGCCTTGCCGAGCCACTTGTCGGAGAGCTGCGCCTCGACGGTGGGGAACTGGAAGCCGTCCAGGGTCGCTGCGGCATCCTCTTCGGACATGCCTGCGTCCTTGGCGATGACGGGAAGCATTTCTTCCTTGTCGGTCAGCCACTTGGCGTTCATGTCGGCGGTGACCTTGAGGAACTTGGCCAGGACATCGCCGTTCTCGGCAGCGAACGAGGCCGGAACCGAAGTGACGTCATAGACCGAAATGCCGATCTCGTCCTTCTCGGCGCCGGTCAGCAGAACATTGCCGTGCTCCATCATGCGCCGCAGCGAACCACCCCAGCCGCAAACCATGTCGAGGCTGCCCTGGGCAAAGGCGGCGGCACCATCCGGCGGCGCCATGTCGACGATTTCCATGGTCGAGACGTCGACCTCGAAATATTCCATCTGCTTGAGGAAGCCGTAATGGGCAGCCGTGCCGATCGGCACGCCGACCTTCTTGCCTTCAAGCTCCTTGGCGCTGTCCTTGTCGATCTCGAGTTCGGCCTTGACGACGCAGTTGTCGTTGTCGTTGTAGACCACCGCAATATCCGCAACCTGCAGATCCTGGCCGGCGGAGGTGGCGACCACGAAAGGCGGCACGCCCTGGCTGACCGAAATATGCACGTCGCCGGAGGCCATCGCAGCCGACATCGCGGTTCCCGCGTCGAAGGATTTCCAGTTGACCTTCATGCCGAGGGCTTCGTCGTAAAGCCCCTTGGCTTTGGCGTACTGGAACGGCATCGGCCATTCCAGGAAGTAGGCGACGGTGATTTCCTCGGCCTTGGCGGCCGAAGCCGCCGCAACCATGGCGATACCGGCCAGCAGTGAGGACATTCTCGTTGCGAGTTTCATGTGACACTCCCTTTCCAATGCCAGGATCGCCCGGCATGCGCTGCACAATTTGCCGTGGCCGCTTGCGCGCCCGGCCCTGTTCCCGTTTATTCTTTGACGTTGTTGATCTTTGATTATGGCGTCAAGGCTTCAAAGTCGAACAATCAATGGGCCAAACCCATAGCGCCAAATCCGGAGAGTCCACTGTACCAGTTCGCACCTGCGGCATGATTCAACGCTGCAGCGCAACCGTTCGAGCGGCGGATCCGCTGGCTCTATTGGTTGAAAATCACTGGCCCTATCGGATTGACAGGAAGCAGAGCGATTGTCCGGTGAGGCGTTTTTACAGCCACCCTCGCAAGCAAAGAGGCCACCCATGAACGTGCCGATACAGCCAAACGACATCCAGGCAATTGTCGATGCCGACCGGAGCCACGTCTGGCATCATCTCATCCAGCACAAGCCGTTCGAGACCGTCGATCCCCGCATCATGGTCGAGGGACGGGGAATGCGGGTCTGGGACGCGACCGGCAAGGAGCATCTCGATGCGGTTTCGGGCGGCGTGTGGACGGTCAATGTGGGCTACGGGCGCGAAAGCATCGCCAATGCGGTCCGCGACCAGCTGGTGAAGATGAACTATTTCGCCAACAGCGCCGGTTCGATCCCCGGCGCGCTGTTCGCGCAGAAACTGATCGAGAAGATGCCCGGAATGAGCCGGGTCTACTATTCCAATTCCGGCTCGGAGGCCAACGAGAAGGCCTTCAAGATGATCCGCCAGATCTCGCATCGGCATCACGGCGGGCGGAAATACAAGATCCTGTATCGCGACCGGGACTATCACGGGACGACGCTGGCGGCGCTTTCGGCCGGCGGCCAGCCGCAGCGCGCCGAGCAGTACGGGCCGATGGCGCCCGGTTTCGTGATGGTTCCCCATTGCCTCGAGTACCGCAACCAGTACCCCGACGCGGAGAGCTACGGCGAGGCCGCCGCCAATGCGATCGAGGAGGTGATCCTTCGCGAGGGCCCTGACACGGTGGGAGGGCTCTGCCTCGAGCCGATCACGGCCGGCGGCGGCGTGATCACCCCGCCCGAAGGCTACTGGCCACGGGTTCAGGAGATCTGCCGCAAGTACGACATCCTCCTGCATATCGACGAAGTGGTCTGCGGCGTCGGCCGGACCGGCGAATGGTTCGGCTATCAGCACTACGGGATCAAGCCGGACTTCGTCACCATGGCCAAGGGCGTCGCATCGGGCTACGCCGCCATTTCCTGCACGGTGACGACGGAAGCGGTCTTCGAACAGTTCAAGGACGATCCGTCCGATCCGATGTCCTACTTCCGCGACATCTCCACTTTCGGAGGCTGTGCGGCCGGACCGGCGGCGGCACTCGAAAACATGCGGATCGTCGAGGACGAAAGCCTGATTGCGAACACCCAGGCCATGGGTGCGCGGATGATGGACAATCTGCACGCCCTGCAGGAACGCCATGCGGTGATCGGCGACGTGCGCGGCAAGGGGCTTTTCGTCGGCGCGGAGCTGGTGTCCGACCGCACGACCCGCGAACCGGCCGAGGAAAAGAGGGTCCAGGCGGTTGTGGCCGATTGCATGGCGCAGGGTGTGATCATCGGGGCGACCAACCGTTCGCTTCCCGGCTTCAACAACACGCTGTGCTTCAGCCCGGCGCTGATTGCCACCGCCGACGATATCGACAGGATCACCGACAGCGTCGACCAGGCGCTGAAGCGGGTGTTCGGCTGACGAGCGGGACAGCGGCGCCGGTTTCCCCGACCATCACCGATCTCCGCCAGGCCGCCGGCACCGGCCGCACGGCCCTTCCTAAGCGGCAAGCTCAAGGATATGCTGGCCAAAACCGGCTGGATGTCTTTATGTCGATCCCGATAGACACGTTTTTTCTCGACCCGAAATTCGAAGGCACGCTGCAGCAGAAGATCCAGCGGATGATCAGCGAAGGCGTTTTGTCCGGACGTTTCAATCCCGGTGCCAAACTTCCGTCAAGCCGCAAGCTTGCCGCCCATCTCGGCATCAGCCGGATCACGGTCACGCTCGCCTACAGCGAACTGGTTTCCGACGACTACCTGGTCGCAAAGGGGCGTTCGGGATACTACGTCTCGCCGACGGCTCCGCAGCGCACCCGGTTCGAATCGCTGACCGGCGTGGCCTCGGATTCGGTGGATTGGGGACGGGCCATCGCCCAGCGCTATTCCGGACAGGTGCTGGTGGAAAAGCCGGTGGACTGGCGCAGCTATCCCTATCCGTTCATCTACGGGCAGGCGGACGAGAAGATCTTCGATCACAGCAACTGGCGGCAATGCGCGCTGCAGGCGCTGGGCAAGCGTGAATTCGAGGCCGTGACCGCCGACAGCTACGAACGCGACGACGCGGAGCTGATCAAGTACATCGCGCTCAACACCCTGCCCCGGCGTGGCATCCAGGCCAAGCCCGAACAGATCCTGATCACCATGGGGGGGCAGAACGCGCTGTGGCTCGCAGCCCAGGTGCTGCTCAACCAGCGCCGGACCGCCGTCATGGAGAACCCGGGCTATCCGGGACTGCGCGCAGCCCTCAATCTGGCGCGCTGCAATGTCGTCAATGTCCCCGTCGATCATTCCGGCATGTGCCTCGATTCGCTGCCGCCGGAGACCGATGTCGTTTTCACCACGCCGAGCCATCATTGTCCCACCAGCGTGACGATGCCGCTCGAACGGCGGCAGGAACTGCTCGAGATGGCGGGACGGCATGATTTCCTGATCGTCGAGGACGACTACGAATTCGAGATGTCGTTTCTCCACCCGCCGGCGCCGGCGCTCAAATCGCTCGATGAGGAGGGCCGGGTGATCTATGTCGGCTCGTTTTCGAAGTCGCTGTTTCCGGGCCTCAGGCTTGGCTACATCGTCGGGTCGGAGACCTTCATACGCGAGGCCCGCGCGCTCAGGATGGTGGTCGTCAGGCATCCGCCGGGCCACCTTCAGCGCACGGTGGCGAACTTTCTCTCGCTTGGCCATTTCGATGCGCTGGTCGCGCGCATGGGACAGACCTACCGGCGGCGGCGCGAGGTGATGCAGGAAGCCATCGACCGGCGAGGCCTGCAGATCGCCGGTGCGGACGTATCGGGGGGATCAAGCTTCTGGATGCAGACGCCCGAGAGCACCGACGCGCGCGCGCTGGCGAGAGCCGTGCGGGAGCGTGGCGTGCTGATCGAGCCCGGTCATTTCTTCTTCGCCAATCCCGAAGACGGCAACCGCCACTACCGGATTGCCTATTCCTCCATCGACAGCGCCAGAATCCCGGCCGGGATCGATATCATCGCCGACGCGATCGAAAGGCTCTAGAGCCCCCGCAGCCTTTGAGAGGCTCCGGCCTTGTTCACCCGTTATCAGGCCGCGCCTTGCTGCGGACGCATGTCGTCACGGCTGATGCCGGCGACGACAACCGGCTTCTTCATCGCATCGCGGCGGAACGGCTCGCCCAGTTCCTGGTTGAGGATGACCTCGATGAAGGTTGTCTCGCCATCCTTCATCTGCCGCTCGACGGCCTTGCCGAGTTCCTCGGTGAGCGCCTGCTGGGTGCTGACGACGACGCCGGTGGCGCCGCAGGCCTCGGCAATCGCCGCATAGGAGGTGTCGCGATCCAATTCGGTGCCGACGAAATTGTTGTCGTACCAGAGCGTGGTGTTGCGCTTTTCGGCGCCCCATTGATAGTTGCGGAAGATCACCATGGTGATCGCCGGCCACTCATCGCGGCCGCAGGCGGTCATTTCGTTCATGGAAATGCCGAAGGCGCCGTCACCGGCAAAGCCGACCACCGGGACGTCGGGCTGGCCGATCTTCGCGCCAAGAATGGACGGGAATCCGTAGCCGCAGGGTCCGAAGAGGCCGGGAGCGAGATATTTCCGGCCCTGCTCGAAGGTCGGATAGGCATTGCCGATGGCGCAATTGTTGCCGATGTCGGAGGAGATGATGGCGTCCTTGGGCAAAGCCGACTGTATGGCCCGCCATGCCTGGCGCGGCGACATCAGGTCCGCGTCACGCTTGCGGGATTCCTCGTTCCAGACGGTTCCCGGATCGTCGTCCTCGTGGTCGAGAGAGGACAGTTCCTGCGCCCAGCGGGATTTGGTCAGAGAAACCAGGTTCCTGCGCTCCTCACGGTCCGCATCACCGGCGGTGGCTGCCAACTGCGTGAGGATTGCGCGCGCGACCTTGGTTGCATCGCCCTCGATGCCCACGGTTACCTTCTTGGTCAGCCCGATGCGGTCGGCGTTGATATCGACCTGGATGACCTGCGCATCCTTGGGCCAATAGTCGATGCCGTAACCGGGAAGGGTGGAGAACGGGTTGAGCCGCGTGCCGAGCGCCAGCACCACATCGGCCTTGGCGATCAATTCCATTGCAGCCTTGGAACCGTTGTAGCCGAGCGGGCCGACTGCCAGACGGTGCGAGCCGGGGAAGCTGTCATTGTGCTGGTAGTTCGAGCAGACCGGGGCATCGAGCCGCTCGGCCAGCCTGACGAGATCCGGGATTGCACCCGAAAGCACCACGCCGGCGCCCGAGAGAATGACCGGGAAGCGCGCCTTCGAGAGCAGATCGGCAGCCTTCGCAATGGCTTCCTCGCCGCCGCCGGGACGCTCGAAGCGGACCACTTGCGGAAGCTCGACATCGATGACCTGCGTCCACATATCGCGCGGAATGTTCATCTGCGCAGGCGCCGAGCCGCGCCACGCCTTCATGATTACCCGGTTCAGCACTTCGGGAATGCGCGAGGGATCGCGGACCTCTTCCTGGTAGCACACGCAATCGGCAAACAGCCGCATCTGCTCCATTTCCTGGAACCCGCCCTGCCCGATGGTCTTGTTGGCCGCCTGGGGGGTGATCAGGAGCATCGGGGTGTGGTTCCAGTAGGCTGTCTTGACCGGTGTGACAAAGCCCGTGACGCCCGGACCGTTCTGCGCGATGGCCATGGCCATCTTGCCGGTCGAGCGGATGAAGCCGTCGCACATCAGGCCTGCATTGGTCTCGTGGGCGCAGTCCCAGAAGGTGATCCCCGCTTTCGGAAAAAGATCCGATACCGGCATCATGGCCGAACCGATGATGCCGAACGCATGTTCGATTCCATGCATCTGGAGGACTTTGACGAAGGCTTCCTCGGTGGTCATTCTGGGCATGAGACACTCCTCTTGATTGCGCGCTACCATCCACATCCGCAATGCATGGCTCTAGGGCCAGTTTGGCCGCTCCGCAGTGCCAGTTTTCACGAGGCCCTTGCGAGCAGCTGCCGCTCTGCGCAATGGGCGATGATCGCGGCGATATGGCGGCAATCCTCGAGCGAAAATGTCAGCGGCAGGCGCATGTCGAACAGGCTCGAAAGAACGGCGTCGGTGTTTGGCAGGTGCTGCGCATCCACGTAGCGCCAGCTGTGGTGATTGGAGGTAAAGCCAACCGGCACGTCGGCGCCGAACCACTTCAATTCAACCCCCAGCCTGCCCGCATCGGCGACGAACGCACGCGACTGGTCCGCAGTGAAGCCCGGAAGCCGGAACTGGATCGAGCTGCCGACGAAATGCTCCTGTTGCGGTCGAGGACGAAGAGCGAGCCCGCGAACGCCCGCAAGGCCGTCTTCCACGGTGCGGTAGCGCTTGTTCCAGCGCGCTATGGAGCCGTCGAGGTTTTCGAGTTGCGGAAGAAGGATGGCGGCGCGCAGATTGTCCATGCGGCCGGACATGTTCGGCGTGTCGAGGCGGACCCGGTCGAAAACCTCCCGCGCCGGGGCCGCGCCATGACGCTCGTACAGCATGTAGGAGCCCGAAAGAAGGATGGCACGGGCCATGAAGTCCGGATCGCTGGAGGTCAGCAATCCGCCTTCGCCGGAGTTGAGATGCTTGTAGGTCTGGGTGGAGAAGCACCCCACGAGACCGAAATTGCCGCTTTTGACCCCGTTCCAGGACGCTCCCATGGTGTGGGCGCAATCCTCGATCAGGATCAGTGCGTGTTTGCGGACGATGTCATTGAGATGTTCCATATCGGCCAGGTGGCCGCGCATGTTGGACAGCAGCAGGAAGCGCGCCCTGCTTTCCTGCGCCTTCCGCTCAAGATCCCCGAGATCGATCACGAGATCTTCCGTGATTTCGACCAGCAACGGCCTGCCGCCCGCCGACACGATGGCGCCGGGGACGGGCGCGAGGGTGAATCCGTTGGTCAGGACAGTCTCGCCGGGCTTCAATCCCGCTGCCCGGAGCGCGATGGCCATCGCGTAGCCGCCGGAAGCGCAGGCCAGGCAATAGCGGACACCCTGATAGGCGGCATAGGCCTCCTCAAGCCGGGCAGCCAGCGACATTTCACCCGGCGCGGTGTTGTAGCGGTGCAGGCGACCCGAGCGCAGCACGTCGGCGGCCGCCTCGATCACGTCCTCGCCAAGCCCTTCCTGTTGGGTGAAACTGCCGCCGAATGGTTGCAACGCCTGCGCTCCAGAGGTCTGTGCCAGAGTTCTTTGTCCGTCTTGACTTAGCCGGGAACCGTGGGCGGCGGTAAGCCCAGATTCCGTTGATGGATAGCGACAATTGATGACCGGACGCACCGAACCGGGGACACTTCGGGAGCGAAGTGCGGGCGAAGCCACGGGCGTTGAGGCCGCGGAAGTGCGGCTGCAGGCTCGGTTCCGGCCCTCGCCACCGCACTCGCTTCGGCCTGCAGAGCAACAGAAGCGATTGCCGGCAGTCCTTGCAATAGCCTGATTTCTTGAGCGTTTCTTATCCATATGCCGCGAAGCAGGCGGATTGTTCGGCGTTTTTGTTGCTATGCAGCAAAAGCATGCTACGCTGATCGCCTGTTTACCCGGCACTACCGGTCAGACCGGTACAAGGTAGCTGAGAGTATGCTGGCAGGCAGCGAGCTTGCCGATTACAGGGGCGATATTTGATGTTCTACCAGATGTATGAGCTGAACCATGCGGCGATGGCGCCCATGCGGGCCTATGCCGATGCGATGCGGCTGGCCTTCCGAAATCCGGTCAACCCGATCTCGCATACGCCCTACGGACGCGCCGTGGCAGCCGGCTTCGAACTTTTCGAACGGACCACCCGTCGCTACGGCAAGCCGGAGTTCGGCCTGGATACGACCAAGCTGAACTCGGGTCCCGTGTCGGTGCATGAGAAAGTCGTCTGGTCGCGCCCGTTCTGCAATCTCATCCATTTCGAGCGCTCCTTGCCGTCCAGCCATCGCCCTGATCCCAAGATCCTGATCGTGGCACCGATGTCGGGCCATTACGCCACGCTGCTGCGTGGTACCGTGGAGGCCCTGCTGCCCAAGGCAGAGGTCTATATCACGGACTGGACCGATGCCCGGATGGTTCCGGTCACCGAAGGCCGCTTCGACCTCGACGACTATATCGATTACGTGGTCTCCATGCTGCATGCGCTCGGCCCCGACACCCATGTCATGGCCGTCTGCCAGCCTTCCGTCCCGGTTCTGGCTGCAGTTGCGCTGATGGAAGAAAACGGCGACCGTTTTGCCCCGTCGACCATGACACTGATGGGCGGGCCGATCGACACCCGCAAGAATCCCACCGGCGTGAACGAGCTCGCCCAGACCAAGCCGATCGAATGGTTCGAGGACAACGTGATCATGCAGGTGCCGTGGCCGCTGCCCGGCTTTACCCGGCAGGTCTATCCCGGCTTCCTGCAGCTTTCCGGGTTCATGACCATGAATCTGGACCGCCACATGATCGCGCAGAAGGATTTCTACCTGCATCTGGTCAAGAATGACGGCGATTCCGCCGAGCGCCATCGTGATTTCTACGACGAATATCTGGCGGTGATGGATCTGACAGCCGAATTTTACCTGCAGACCGTCGATACCGTGTTCATCAAGCATTCGCTTCCCAAGGGCGAGATGATGCATCGCGGCCAACGGGTCGACACGAGCAAGATCCGCAATGTCGCGCTGCTGACCATCGAGGGCGAGAACGACGACATTTCAGGCCTTGGCCAGACGGAAGCGGCGCAGACCATCTGCACCAACATTCCCGACGACATGCGTCACCATTACGTGCAGCCCAAGGTCGGTCATTACGGCGTGTTCAACGGCTCGCGGTACCGCGCCGAAATCGCGCCGCGCATCCTCGATTTCATCCGGTCCCACGGCAAGGCAAACCGGGCGGGGAATAGCCGCCCGAAGCTCGTGAAAAGCAGCAAGTCGGCGTGATCCGAAAATCGCACGGCATTTTAGCCGTTCGATATTCTGATTGAAAATCAATGATTTACCGGTTTCTTTATCGGCATTTCTTGAATCGGCGCCGACGTCATACCACATCGAGTTCAATAGGAAACGATCCCCGCTTCCCATCGAACAGATGAGGTACACCCGATGACACAAACCGCTCTGATCCGCCCGGCCTGGACGCCGGCAACCATTGCCCTGATGGTGATCGGCTTCATGGTTTTCTGGCCGCTTGGCCTGGCCATGCTCGCCTACATCATCTGGGGTGACCGGCTCGACACCTTCAAGGCCGACGTAAACCGGGCGACCGACGAGTTCACCTCCGCGTTCCGCAAGAAAAGCGGCCAGGGCTTCGGCAATGGCAGCGGCAACGTCGCCTTTGACGAATGGCGCGACAGCGAACTGTCGCGGCTCGACGAGGAACGCAAGCGGCTTGACGAAATGCGCCGCGAATTCGACCAGCACATGCGCGATCTGCGCATGGCGCGCGACCGTGAGGAATTCGAGCAGTTCATGGCCAAGCGCCAGCAAGGCCAGAACAAGAGCAAGAAGAGCGGTTCGGTCCCCGAAATCGACGGCTGATCTTCAACTCCGGACGACATCAGGACGGCGCCCCGTTGCGGGCGCCGTTTTTTGTTTTTCACCCGCATCGAAAACAGGCCGGCGCTGACGGCGAATCGGATAGACCTCTCATATGTTCGGACTGGCCCGCACCCTTTCAAGATCCGCCGCACCACGGCCCGACAGCGTCACGGTGAATGGCCGCGCGCTGCCGCTGACCATTCGGGAGAACTCCCGTGCGACGCGGATGACGCTCAGGATCGAGCCCGGCGGACAGGCCCTGAAACTGACGATCCCGCGCGGCATCCCGGCGCGCGAGATCGATGCCTTTCTGACGCGCCATCACGGCTGGCTGATGACACGGCTTGCGCGGGTGAGCGATGCCGGACCGCTTCTGGACATTGGCAGGGTTTCGATACGCGGGGTCGAACACCGGATCGAACTGACCGGCAAGCTCAGGGGGTTGGCGGAAGAGCGCGACATCGACGGCATCCCCACCCTGTTGGTGTCGGGTCTTCCCGAACATGCCGGCCGGCGTGTGGCCGATCATCTCAAACGGACCGCACGTCAGGAACTGGAGCGGCTCGTCCAAATGCATGCCGCGACGCTCGGGAAACCGTACCGGTCGATTTCCTACAAGGATACCAAGAGCCGCTGGGGATCCTGCACCTCGGAAGGCAATCTCTCGTTTTCCTGGCGTATCGCGATGGCGCCGGATTTCGTCATCGACTATCTGGCCGCCCACGAGGTGGCGCATCTGAAGGAAATGAACCACGGTCCCGAGTTCTGGGCCACCTGCCGAAGGCTTTGCCCGCGCACCGACGAGGGCAAGCGCTGGCTCAAGCAGAACGGCTCGCGGCTGTTTGCCATCAGCTTCTAGCCCGGGTCCGGCTCGCACGACCCTGCCCATCTCGACTCTCGCGCCGTTTTATGCGACGTCAGCCGCCATGACGATACCGATCAAGATATGCGGCCTGAGCACGCCGGAGGCTGTCGATCGCGCGGCCGATCTCGACGCCGAGATGGCGGGGTTCATCTTTTTCGAAAAGAGCCCGCGCAACGTCCCGCTCGGCACCGCCGCCGCTCTTGCAAGCCGCGCCCGCGAACGCGGACTGAAGACGGTGGCCGTCACCGTCAACATGGATGATGATACGCTCGACCGAATCGTCACAACCATGAAGCCGGACTGGCTGCAGCTTCACGGGGCCGAAACGCCGGAGCGGCTTTCCGTACTCAAGGTACGGTACGGTCTTCCCGTCATGAAGGCGCTTTCGATCCGGGAGGCCGATGACCTGAAGGCCATAGAGCCGTTCCGCGGCGTGGCCGACAGGATGCTGTTTGACGCAAAGCCGCCGAAAGGCTCCGACCTTCCCGGCGGCAACGGGGTGAGTTTCGACTGGCGACTGCTTGCCGGGCTTGACCTTTCCTCGCTTGACGGGTCCGCTAGTTACATGCTTTCCGGTGGGTTGACGAAGGACAATGTCGCGGATGCGCTCAGGATCAGCGGCGCACCGGGCGTGGATGTGTCGTCCGGCGTGGAAAGTGCGCCCGGCGTCAAGGACACCGCGATGATGAATGCTTTTGTCCGGGCAGTTTCAGACGCACATATGTGACGTTCTTGGGAGTAGATGCAGTGAACCAGCCAACCAATCCGAATTCATTCCGCACCGGGCCCGACGAGCAGGGCATGTTCGGGATCTTTGGCGGACGTTTTGTCGCCGAGACCCTGATGCCGCTCATCCTCGAGCTGGAGGAGGAATGGACCAAGGCCAAGGCTGATCCCGAATTCCGGGCAGAGCTCGAGCATCTCAACACCCATTACACCGGACGGCCTTCGCCGCTTTATTTCGCCGAACGGCTGACCGAACATCTGGGCGGCGCCAAGGTCTACTTCAAGCGCGACGAGCTCAACCACACCGGTTCGCACAAGATCAACAATTGCGTCGGCCAGATCCTGCTCGCCAAGCGGATGGGCAAGACCCGGATCATCGCCGAAACCGGCGCCGGCCAGCATGGCGTGGCATCGGCCACCGTCGCCGCGCGCTTCGGCTACCCCTGCGAGGTCTACATGGGGGCGACGGACGTCGAACGGCAGGCGCCGAACGTGTTCCGCATGAAGCTGCTCGGCGCCAAGGTCAATCCGGTGACGTCCGGCCATGGCACGCTGAAGGACGCGATGAACGAGGCGCTGCGCGACTGGGTGACCAATGTCGACGACACCTACTATCTGATAGGCACCGCGGCGGGTCCGCACCCCTATCCGGAGATGGTGCGCACCTTCCAGTCGGTGATCGGCGAGGAAACCAAAGAGCAGATGCTGGCCGCGGAAGGCCGTCTGCCCGACATGCTGGTCGCAGCCGTCGGCGGCGGCTCCAACGCCATCGGCCTGTTCCACCCGTTCCTCGACGACAAGGACGTGCAGATCGTCGGCGTCGAGGCCGGCGGCAAGGGACTGGACGGCGAAGAGCATTGCGCCTCGCTGACCGCCGGCGCCCCGGGCGTGCTGCACGGCAACCGCACCTACCTGCTGCAGAACAGTGACGGGCAGATCAAGGAAGGCCATTCGATCTCCGCCGGGCTCGACTATCCGGGCATCGGGCCGGAGCATTCCTGGCTCAAGGAGTCCGGCCGGGTCGAGTATGTTCCGATCATGGACGACGAGGCGCTCGAAGCCTTCCAGCTGCTGACCAGGCTCGAGGGCATCATTCCCGCGCTTGAGCCTTCCCACGCTCTGGCCGAGGTCATCAAGCGCGCTCCGAAGATGGGCAAGGACCAGACCATCGTAATGAACCTGTGCGGCCGCGGCGACAAAGACATCTTCACCGTCGGCAAGATCCTCGGAGTGGAACTCTGACCATGACAACGCGTATCGATACCCGCTTCGAGAAGCTCAAATCGGAAGGCCGGCCGGCCCTCGTCACCTATTTCATGGGCGGCGACCCGGACTACGACACGTCGCTGAAGATCATGCAGGCGCTGCCGGGCGCCGGCTCCGACGTGATCGAGCTTGGAATGCCGTTCTCGGATCCGATGGCCGACGGGCCGGCAATCCAGATGGCAGGCCAGCGCGCGCTCAAGGGTGGACAGACACTCTCCCGCACCCTCGATCTGGCGCGCGATTTCCGCAAGGGCGACAACGAAACCCCGATCGTCCTGATGGGCTATTACAACCCGATCTACATCTATGGCGTCGAACGCTTTCTCTCGGATGCCCGGGAATCGGGCATCGACGGCCTGATCATCGTGGACCTTCCTCCGGAGATGGACGAGGAACTCTGCCTGCCCGCACTTCAAGCCGGGCTGAACTTCATCCGGCTCGCCACGCCAACGACCGACGACAAGCGTTTGCCGCGGGTCCTGAGCAACACGTCGGGCTTCGTCTATTACGTGTCGATGACCGGCATCACCGGTTCTGCGATCGCGGACACCTCGAAGGTCAACACGGCGGTCGACCGGATCAAGGGCCATACGGACCTGCCGGTGTGTGTCGGCTTCGGGGTCAAGACTGCCGAGCAGGCGCGCGCGATCGGCAAATCCGCGGACGGTGTCGTGGTCGGAACCGCGATCGTCAATCAGATCGCCAACACGCTCACGTCCGAGGGCAAGGCGACCGGCGATACGGTGGAGAGCGTGGCAACCATGGTGCGCGGCCTTGCGACCGGAGTCCGCGAAGCGCGGCTTGCACCGGCCGAATAGCACACCCACATGACAGACTCGGCGCCACGAAGACGCGGCAAGGCCGAGACAAACCGGAGACTTTGCAGTGAACTGGATCACCAACTACGTCAGGCCCAAGATCAACTCGATGCTCGGCCGCCGCGAGGTGCCGGAGAATCTCTGGATCAAGTGTCCCGAAACCGGGGAAATGGTGTTCCACAACGACCTTGAGGAAAACCACTATGTGATCCCCGCCTCGGGTTATCACATGAAGATGTCGGCCGAAGCCCGGCTCAAGCACA
Source organism: Hoeflea sp. (assembly GCA_965233445.1). Classification (GTDB taxonomy): domain Bacteria; phylum Pseudomonadota; class Alphaproteobacteria; order Rhizobiales; family Rhizobiaceae; genus Hoeflea. Next base: position 487,168 of record OZ247491.1, on the reverse strand, counting down.
TGTTCGATGGCGGCAAGTACGAGATGCTTCCGGCCCCGAAGGTGCCCCAGGATCCGCTCAAGTTCCGCGATTCGAAGAAATACACCGACCGCCTGCGCGACAACCGCACCAAGACCGGCCTGGAGGATTCCGTGGTCGCCGCCCATGGCGCGGTGCGCGGTGTCGACCTGATTGCCTGCGTGCATGATTTCTCGTTCATGGGCGGCTCGCTCGGGATCGCGGCGGGCGAAGCGATCATCGAGGCCTTCGAAGCGGCCATCGAGCGCAAATGCCCCCTCGTGATGTTCCCTGCCTCCGGCGGGGCGCGCATGCAGGAGGGAATTCTTTCGCTGATGCAGCTGCCGCGCACCACCGTGGCCGTTGAAATGCTCAAGGAAGCCGGGCTGCCCTACATCGTGGTTCTGACCAATCCGACCACCGGCGGCGTCTCGGCATCCTATGCGATGCTGGGCGACGTGCACTTGGCCGAACCCGGCGCCGAGATCTGCTTTGCCGGCAAACGGGTTATCGAACAGACGATCCGGGAGAAGCTTCCGGAAGGCTTCCAGACATCCGAGTATCTTTTGGAACATGGCATGGTGGACATGGTCGTCCACCGCCATGATCTGCCGGAGACGATTTCACGTCTGCTCAGGATCTTCCTCAAGCTCGACGCCCCGGCGCCCGCGGCCCTTCCTGCGCCGGCTCCGGAAAAGGCGGCGGCATCCGAACCTGTCTCCGCCGAGGCCGCGGAATAGGCCACACCACCCCGACACCGCGCCCATGGCCGGTGGCCAAGACAGGATCGATGAGCGTGGAAGAATCGGCGATGTCTGAGGCCGAACGGGAGATCGAAGCGCTGATGGCGCTTCACCCCAAGGGGTTTGACCTGTCGCTCGGCCGGATTACCCGGCTTTTGGGGCGCCTGGGCGATCCGCACCTGCGTTTGCCGCCGGTGATCCACATTGCCGGCACCAACGGCAAGGGGTCGACCGGCGCCTTCTGCCGCGCAATTCTCGAAGCCCACGGACATACGGCCCACGTTCACACATCGCCGCATCTGGTCAACTGGCACGAACGCTACCGGCTCGGCGCCGAAGGGGGCGGGCGGCTCGTTTCCGACGAGGTTCTCGCCGAGGCGGTGAGGCGGGTTGCCGAGGCCAATCGCGGCGAGACAATCACGGTCTTCGAGATCCTGACGGCGGTGATGTTCGTCCTTTTTTCGGAGCACCCGGCGGATGCAGCGATCATCGAAGTCGGGCTCGGCGGCCGGTTCGATGCAACAAATGTCGTCGAAAACCCGGCTGTTTCGGTCATCATGTCGATATCGCTCGATCACCAGGCCTATCTCGGAGACAGGGTCGAACTGATTGCGGCAGAGAAGGGCGGCATCATCAAGCGCGGGGTTCCGGTCGTGATCGGCCAACAGCCGGAGGAGACCGCGCGAGACGTGCTGGTGAGCATAGCCGAACGGCTCCGGTGTCCGCTCTACGTGTACGGTCAGGACTATTTCGCTCATGAAGAGAATGGCCGGCTCGCCTATCAGGACGACGAGGAACTGGCCGACCTGCCACTGCCGCGGCTGGCGGGCCGGCATCAGCAAGCCAATGCTGCTGCAGCGATCCGCGCGCTGAAAGCGGCCGGTTTCAAGCTCGAGGAGGCGGCGGTCGGGGAAGCTCTGCTTTCGGTCTCCTGGCCCGGCCGTCTGGAGCGGCTGCCAAAGGGGAAGCTTCACGAAGCCACCACCGAGGAGGTCGAGATCTGGATCGATGGCGGCCACAACCCCGGCGCAGGACAGGTCATCGCCGAAGCCATGGCCAACCTGGAGGAACGGGACCCGAGGCCCCTGTTCCTGATCACGGGGATGATCAACACCAAGGATCCGGTCGGCTATTTCGAGGCCTTCTCCAGCATTGCACGGCACGTGTTCACCGTACCGGTTCCCGGTTCGGATGCCGGCGTCGACCCGGAGTTTCTGGCCGATACGGCCGATGAAGCCGGATTGACGGCAGAATCCGCACCTGATGTCGAGGCGGCAATCGCCGCGATTACCGGCAACTGGAACAGGCTCGAACGGCCGCCGCGCATTCTCATCGGCGGCTCGCTCTACCTGCTGGGCCATGTGCTTGCGCAAAACGGGACGCCACCGGCCTGACCGGCCGCGGGCATCGCTCGATCGCGAACCGGCGACAAAAAACCCGCCCGGCAAGACCGGACGGGCATGATCTCTGTCCCGGAAATCCGGGACCAAGCTTGCGCAGGATCAGGCGACGGCGCCGTTGATCCAGCTCGAAAGGGCCGTCTTGGGCGAGGCGCCGACCTTGATGTCGGCAACCGATCCACCCTTGAACATGGCGAGCGTCGGAATCGAGCGGACGCCGAACTGGGTGGCGATCTGCGGATTCTCGTCGATGTTGACCTTGGCGACCTTCACCTTGCCCTGCATCTCGTCGGAGATTTCCTCGAGGCTCGGGGCGATCATCTTGCACGGGCCGCACCATTCGGCCCAGAAATCAACGACGACCGGCACATCTGATTCCAGAACTTCGCTCTGAAAATTGGCGCTGTCTACTTTCACGGTTGCCATGATCGGCACTCCTTTGGGATCTGTCTTGGATGCAGACAATGTGATGATTCGGGTGCCGGTATTCAAGTGCAATCGGAGTCCATCAGCCATCAATCGCCGATATCGCCGCATCGAGCGCAGCATCCGGGATTTCCATGAGCAACGGCCCGGAGACATAAATCAGGGCCGCCTGAATGCGCCGTCCGGGATAGAGCGGCGCAAGAAGCGCGCGGTAGACCGCGAGCTGCGAGACATGGCTTACGGGAGCCGGACCGTCTGGTTCCGGCGCATGGCCGGTCTTGTAGTCCACGATCAGGACACGGTCCTCCATCACCGCCAGCCGGTCTATCCGGCCCGAAACGGCGCGGTCCTCGCCATTGATCCGCAGGGTTCCCATCACCGAGACTTCCGCCTCGCCCGGCGATGAAAAAACGGCCGCAAATTCGGGATCATTGATCACGGAGAGAACCTGCCCAGCGACGATGTCCCGTTCCGGGCCCCCGGCGCCGGGCATCGCGCGCCCAAGATAGCGGGCCAGCGCCTCCTGACGCCCGTCGGGGGAGAGTGAGGGCAGAACCTGCAGCAAACGGTGGATCATGCTGCCGCGCTCAAGCGCCAGAGCAGACCCTGAGGGCTTGTCGGCGAACGGCGAACGCGATGGCGGCTCGACACTGTCTTCCAGGACAGCACTCACCCCCGAGGGCGCAAGCGGTCGCGGTAGCCGTTTCGGTGGCGCCAGTGGCGACTGTGGCACCAGTGCGACCGGTTTTCCGACAGGGCCGGCTTTGCGGACGTCTTGACTTCCCGTTGCAACCCTCGCGCTGGTTCGCTGCATCCGCAAGACCTCGTAGGGGACAAGGTCTTCAACGCGTTCGATCTGACTCACCTCGTATTCGCCCGATTGGGCTGCACGCTCGAAGCCGGCTGCCGCGAGGCTGTGCCAGGTCGGCAATCTGGCCTCCCTGACGCCCCGGTATCCACAAACCACCAGGCGATCAGCGGCGCGGGTCAGCCCGACATAGAGAAGCCGCCGGTATTCCTCCTCCGCCCGGTCGCGCGCGGCTTCGCGCAGAGGTTCGGTGGCGCCATTGTGGTAGCTCTTGTCCGGGAGCCATATGGGAACGGGCGTCTGGTCCGGCCCGGAGACGCCACCCTGGGGCAGCAGCCAAAGGTTCGGCTCGTGACTGGCTTGCACCGCCTCGCCGCCCGAATCGACGAGAAACACCACCGGCGCCTCCAGTCCCTTGGCGGCATGCACCGTCATGATCCGGACAGCGCCGGACCCGGCCTCCATCTCACGCTTGATCTCCGGCGAGTCCGTTTCCAGCATGGCCAGGAAAGCCTGCAGGCCCGGCAGACCGGCCTGTTCGTGATCCAGCGCCAGACCGAGAAATTCATCGAGCACGTCGCCCGCTTCGTGACCGAGCCGCGAGAGATAGGCCTGGCGGCCGCCGTCCGGGCCAAGGACCGCTGCATAGAAATCGTGCGGTTGATGCCGAGCGGCCATGTCCTGCCAGCGAACCAGACGCTCGCGGGCTTTTGCAAACTCAGATGATGTGCGGGCCAACTCGCCAAGGTGGTGCCAGACCGAACGGTTTTCCGGTCGTTTGGCCGTCAGTTCGAACAGAGCGTCCTCATCGAGATCGATCAACGGGCTCTTGATCAGCGCGGCAAGCGAAAGATCGTCTTCCTCAAGCAGCACGAACCGTCCCAAAGCCGCCAGGTCCTGAACGGCAATGTGATCGGTCAGACGCAACCGGTCAGCGCCGGCCACCGGTATGTTCGTGCGCGCCTTCAAGGTGCGCAACAGGGTGGGCACGAAGCCGTCACGCTTGCGCACCAGCACCAGAACATCGCCCGCCGTGATCGGCCGCAACTGCCTGGTCTTCTGGTCCTCGATCATTTCGTGACCGATCCAGTCTCCCAAAACGTCGGCTATGCGGCGCGCCAACTGTGCCGGGGGCGCCGTTTCGGGAACATCGTCGAAAGGCGCGGTCCAGTCTTCCTCGTCCTCGGCCTTCTGCTTGGCGATCATCGGCCACAGTTCAGCCTGGCCCGGCGCGCGGCTTCGCGCCGTTTCATGGACTACCGGTTCCCCGGCTTCACCCATTCCCCGCAGAGCATCGTCGGACGCAAAGACGTGATCGACCAGTTTGAGGACTTCCGAGGATGAGCGGAAGGAGACCCTCAGCGGAACATGCTCGAATTCCGCCTCAGCGGATCTGGCCTTGGTTTCCATGCTCCTGCGTTCCTGGGCGAAGCGTTCGGGCCGGGCGCCCTGAAACGAGTAGATGGATTGTTTTTCATCGCCGACAGCGAAGACGGTTCGGGTCGAGGCCCGCGCTCCTTCGCCGGCAAAGAATTCTTCCGAAAGCTTCCCGATGACACTCCACTGCAGGGGTGCGGTGTCCTGCGCCTCATCGACAAGAATGTGATCGATCCCCTGATCAAGCTTGTAATGAACCCAGGCGCTCGCACCGCTTTTTTCAAGCAGGGCCGCGGTGGCAGCAATCAGATCATCATAATCCAGCAGCGCCTGTCGGGACTTGAGCGCCGCGAACCCGCCAATATACCGGCGCGCCAGACGGTAAGCCAGCATCGACACCTCGGCAGCCTTGAGACGTGCGAGACGATCGAAAACTTCAATGACCTGCTCCTGTGCCTGTTGTGCCCGCTCCGCAAAATCCGGGAATCGTTCCGCAACCGATTTGGACGCGACGCTGCCCAGTCGCGACGGAGACCCGCTCTTGGTGAAAAACACCTGCCGCAGCAGATCAAGCCGTTCCGCCGGCTCCGCATCTGCTTGCGCATGAACCGCGAGAATACCGTAGCTGAAGTCAAATGCCCGCGAGGCGGACTTGGCGGAGCCAGCGAACTCATGAACCTGACGGACGTAGTCCACCGGGAGCGCATCAAGCGGCCAGGCCCGCGATACAATGCCGGCTTCGGTTTCACCCTCGCCAAGCTCCAGAGCGGCACGGATCAGCGCCGCGGCACCGGTTGCACCTCCCGCAGCGGCATCGAAAGCAAGATACTCGCGCCTTCGGTGATAAAGCCCGGCCAACAGCTTGTCGAAGCCGGCTTCGCCTCCAATGTCGAGCGCCTGCATAACCGCGTCGGCGAGCTCGGGATCCGCTTCGAGGGATTGCGCCGACATCAGTTCCCGGCGCGCCTCGGCAAGAAGTTCGGCGGCCTTTTCATCGTCGAGGACCGAAAAATGCCCCGGAATGTTGGCCTCAAGCGGAAACCGGTGCAGCACGGCCTCGCAGAAGGCATGAATTGTCTGGATCTTCAGCCCGCCCGGGGTTTCGAGCGCCGTTGCGAACAGGCGCCTTGCCCGGATCAACTGTCCGGGCTCGGGATGTGCGCCCTCCAGCTCGGCCAGCCGGCTGGTCAACTCCGCATCTTCGAGCAGCACCCAGTCCGCCAGCGTCTTGAACACCCGGTTCGACATCTCTGCCGCAGCAGCCTTTGTGTAGGTGAGACACAGGATCGCCGATGGGCGGGCGCCGCGCAGGAGAAGCCGGATCACGCGCCGGGCCAGGACATGGGTCTTGCCGGATCCGGCATTGGCCGACACCCATGCAGACAGGGACGGGGTCGCCGCCCGGTTCTGTCTCAGGGTGGTCTGGGAGATGACGTCGGTTTCGCCTGCCTCACTCATCGCCATCGCCGGCCTCCGAATCGATCGCCGTCTGCCACTCGGCCACACGCGCCAGATGGTTGTAGTCGCCGGCGAAATCCCGGGCGCTGCGGGGGATCGCGCGGGACAGGAAGCCGCGTTTGCCGCTCCTCAAGAGAATGACAAGCCGGGTCAACTCATCCGCCGCCTTCTGCGCCAGATCCGAAGGGCTCACAAACCCGGCCTTTCCGGGATTTTCCGGATCGGTGTCGACGCGTTCGGCAAACGGGTCCTTGCCGGTCAGGCGCAGATAGAGCAGGGCCGATGCCTGCCTCTCGCCCAGATCTGCAAAGCCGCCATGGCGCAAGGCATGGGCCTCAAGCGCCAATTGCGGGTCGAGAAGGATCCGGGCCTGCTTGCGGGTGGGAGCGCCGCCGGTCTTGTAATCGATGATCCAGGCCGAGCCATCAGCGCGCAGGTCGATGCGGTCTGCCATGCCCGTGAGGCGAATCCCGGCGACAGGCATTTCAAGGCTTGCCCTGGCTTCAACCCAGACCGCGGCACAGCTGCCGGCGTTATTCGCCTCCCATTCCACGATCGCCTCGGCCGCCTTGTCAAAACGGGAGCGCCAGATGAGCGCTGCCGCACCCGGCAGGGCGGCTTCCCGAAAGTGCCTGTCGGCAATCGCGCCCAGCGCTTCCATTCGGCGCTCTGCGGGCGGAAGCGAACCGACCAGTTCCTCTAGGATGGCATGGTACAGGGTCCCGCGTTCGCGCGGGCCGGGATCGGCAAGAAAGGGTTCCAGCGGATCGAGACGGAGCACACGGCGTGCATAGATCGCGTAAGGATCGCGGCGCAGCGTCGCGACTTCCGAAAAGGAATAGCTCATCGGCTGAACGTCTGGCGGTGGCGTCGGCTCAGGCCGGACAGCGGGGCGGGACTGCGCCGCCGCGTCGAGTTTCCGGACATGCTCGACAAGCGCATCGCCCCTGGCGGAAAGCGCCTTGCCGGATTCCTTGCCGATGACGGCGAGCAACCTCTGCAACCAGCGCGAGGCGACCGTCGGCGCCTTGCCGGACCGATGGGCCCGGGACAACACCACGTTCGGCGCACCCATCGCCATCTGAAAGTCATGGGCCGCCTGGCCGATGCGCCGCTCGGGCGGCTCCAGACCGATGGCGGCCTTCATCGAGCGGGAAAGGAACGGATCCTCGCGCCCCGCCTGCGGCCACACGCCTTCGTTCAGCCCGCCGAGCAGGATCGTGTCGACATGCTGCAGCCGGGCCTCAAGCGCGCCCCAGATGAACGCGCGGTGATGCCCGCCGGCACGGGGCTTGACCATGCGGCTGGCCATCAAGGCTTCAAGCGCCCCGATCCATTCATGGCCCGTGATGGCGAGGTTTGCGCCGCTGTCCCGGGTCTCAAGCAGAAGCCCGGCAAGATCCTCGCCGGCCTCGTTGCCCCAGAGGAGGCCTGTGTCGCCGGTCTCGTCAGCGCAGATCCGTTCAAGCGCATCCGCGGTCAATCCGGCAAGTCGGCCGATTTCGACAGCGTCGGTGAGCTTTCTTCCAGCACCAACAAGCAGGATCGACGTCAAAGGCGAAAGTGCTGCCGACACCCTTTTTGCAAAGTGCTGCGCCTGGCGGGCCTCGTCCTCGGAAATCCGGGCAAGCCATTTTGGCGCATGGCGGTCCTCGCGGTTGGCGGATCGCGTGGTCACAAGGGTTTCAAGCTGATCGACATCGGCTTCTCCGCTGCCGCCCCTGAGCGCAATGCGTTCAACGATGCCGGCCAACCGGGTCGCGGACGGACCGTCACATCCGAAGCGGGCAAGCGGATGCTTGATCAGTCCCGCCAGCGCCACGGCATCGCCCGGAGCAAACGCCACCTGCACCGCGAGGCGTGCGAGACTGCCCTGCGGGCTCGACGTCAGGGGCGCGCCGCCCGAATCATCGGCCTCGATGCCGTAGCGTCGCAGTTCGACCACAACGCGGCGGGCGAGATTGCGGTCCGGGGTCACCAGTGCGACCACCGGTTCCGGGGTGGCCGGCGCAGGCTCCAGGGCGAGCCGCATGGCCGCAGCCAGTGCCGCGGCTTCTTCCCGTTCATTGGCAGCTTCGATCAGCGACACCTGTTCGAAGGCCGGCTGCAGCAGGTTCGCATCCGGCAGGAAACCGGGCTGTCCCCAGGCTTCCGTGGCGCCAGCGGGCAGCAGCGCCGCCGAAACTGCCGTACGCCGCACGTTCATGGCTGTGCCGAGTTCGGCGATTTCGGGGATCTCGCCGAAGCTTTGAACATCCACCCCGCAATGCTGCACAAGGCGCAGCAAGCCATATTGCGGGTGGCTGCGCACGGTGGCGTCGAAAGCCGCTGGCGACTGCGGCGAATCGGTTGCGGCCGCGGCCCTGGCGAGCTCGATCCAGTGCGTTTGCTGCATCGCGTGATCGAGACCCGGGAGAACGACCGCACCTTTCGGCATATGCGCCACCCTGGCGATCAGCCGCGCGGTTGCAGGCCGCGTTCCGGTGGATCCTGCCACGATGACGGGGCGGTCGGCTTGCGTTTCGGCAAGCGCGCGGGTGAAGACATCGAGCATTGCATTGTGATGGCGGGCCGGGCTGGACCGCGAGATCTCCTCGAGCAACGCCGGCCAGTAGTTCCGGGCAATCGTCAGGAACTCCCGGGTCAGCTGCCACCATTGCTGCAGTTCCTCGGTCATGACCGTGTCGAGGGCGGAAAAATCGCATTCCTCCGTCTCGACGGCCTGAATGAGATCGAACAGGCTGCGCCCGAGCCAGATCGCGTCCGCCGGATTTGCGGGGGCAACCAGGGGCGCGCCGCCGAGATGGTCGAGAACCGCGCGCGGTAGCGCCTCTTTCCAGGCAAGCACTAGATCCGCAAGGCGCAACATGGCGGCGGTTTGCGGGATGGGCGGATCGAGCGCGAGGGTTTCGGGGTCGGCCGGGTCGAAGAACCCGGTATCCTCATCGGTTTCCCCGAGAGGTCTGATCACCGGCAGGATTGCCGAGCCGAGACCGATCCTGTCTGTGAGTTCCGAGCGGAGCACGCGTGCCGCGCGGCGCGTGGGCACGAAGACCGTCGCACGGGCAAGCGAGAGCGGATCTTCCTTGCGAAAGCGGAGGCCGTCGACCAGGTCGCCCGAGCAGATCCGGTCGGCCAGAACGCGCAGAAACGGCGCACCGGGCGGGATGCTGACCAGCCGCGGCGCCGGGCGGGTCACGAGCGGCGACCGTTGGCGTAGTCCGCCATCGCGGCCTCGGCCTCGCCGATCGCCTCGGGCGTGCCCACCGTCAGCCAATGGCCGGTCAGCGGCGAAGCAAAAAGCCGGCCTTCGGCGATGGCGGCATCGAAGCACCGATTGAGCGAGAACCGTGGCTCGGAAAAGCCCTCGAGAATGTGCGGGCTCAGGATCAGCGTGCCCGCATAGATCACCGGCTCGCCGCTCCCGGTGAAGCGTGCAAGGCGACTGTCCGCATCGACGGTGAAATCACCCCGGCCGGTGTGTCCGGTGGCCTGGTCGAGCCGCGCCGTCAGCATCAGGATGTCCATGCGCGCGGAGTCAAAATCGTCGATCATCCGCGCAAGGTTGCTGCTGCCGGCTGCAGGGTCCTCGCACCAGAATGTATCGGCGTTCATGACCAGAAACGGATCGCTGCCCAGCAGCGGCAGGGCCTTTGCGACACCCCCGCCGGAATCCAGCAATTCGTCGCTTTCATCGGAGATCGTGACATCGGTCTCAGGCCAACGGGAAAGCCAGTCGCTCATCAGCGGAGCGAGATAATGCACGTTGGCAACGATGTTGGTGATGCCGATGTCGTGGAGCGCCTCCAGACTGTAGGCGATCAGTGGCTTGCCGGCCACCTCGACCAGAGGTTTCGGCACCGTCTCGGTGATCGGTCGCATGCGGGTACCGAGCCCTGCGGCAAGGATCATGGCGGATTGGATGCGCATTGGTTGGCCCGGTTTATGATTCGGTGCTGACGATACCAACGCGTGTGAACCAACTGCGCAAGGGCTGAAGCGCAGGATGCTGCAGCGATTGGGCGATATAGCCCTCGATGCGAGGCAGATGCCGCAGATATCCGGGCTTTCCGTCCCTCTGGTCGAGGCGGACGAAAATGCCGAGAATCTTCGACGCACGCTGCAGCGCCATGATGGCATAGACCTCGCGGAAAGCGGCCTCGTCGAAAGCGGGGTCAGCAGAGCGCCGTTCTTCGATGTAGCGAGCGAGAAGGCGCTCTTCGAGTTCGGGCTCGATGGTGACCCGTGCATCCTGACACAGCGATGCCACGTCATAGGCCGAGGGGCCGATCATGGCATCCTGGAAATCGATCAGGCCGAGACGGTCGAGACCGGTCCGGTCTTCCCGCCAGATCAGGTTGGGCGAGTGGTAATCCCTGAGAACCAGCGCCTTTTCGGCGGATTGAAGCTGTGCGAAAAGTCCCGCCCAAAGTTCGATGTACTCGGCACGAACGCGCGCTTCCACTGGCGAACCGGTGCGCCAGGGAAGGTACCAGTCGGTCAGAAGCTCGATCTCGATCTGCATTGCCCGGGAATCGTAAGCCGGCACATGATGCTCGCGGCCATCGACATGGATGCTTTGGGGCGGCTGTTTTTGGTGCAGCGCCGCCAGGCATTCGGCAGCCAGTTGATAGCGTTCGGCAATCGGTGCCCCTTGCGGATCAAGCAGGCCATCGGAGCCGAGATCCTCGATCAGAAGAATGCCCTCGTCGAGATCCCGAGCCACAATGGCCGGGGCGGCAAAACCCTGCTGGCGGAGCCACTCGTCGATGGCAACGAAAGGCACGACATCCTCGGCCAAATGCGCAATGCGGGAATAGGGCAGGCCGTCACGGATCGGTGGGCCGTCTGGACGGCGCGGGGCATTCATCAGGATCAGCGGATCGCCCGTGAGGGGACGGATTCTCTCGTAGGTGCGCGATGAGGCATCCCCCTGCAAAAACCGCCGTTCGGCGCGGCCCATCCCCGCCTCGTCGAGAAACGATCTCAAGGTGCGTGACCTGTCGAACCGCTCAAGAAACGCCGGACCTGCCGATATCCGGGCAGTTCTGCGGGTGTCCGCGATGTCTTCAAGAGAGATGGCGACTGTATCGCTTCCCAACCGTTCGCTCGCGCGTTCCGGCCATTCGACAAGTGCGATGCCGTCTTCCAACGCCTCTTCAAGGCCCAGTTCGTCGAGTTCATCCGCACTCGCCAGCCGGTAGAGGTCGAAATGCGCAATCTGGAAGCGGATATCGTAGTTCTGGACGAGAGTGAAGGTGGGACTGGGAACCTCGTAGTCCGGATCATCGGCGATGGCCCGGATGAGGGCGCGCGCGAGGGTTGATTTACCCGCACCCAGATCACCGGAAAGACAAAGGCAGTCACCGGGCTTGAGGGCCAGCGCCAGATCCTCGGCCAAAGCGGTGGTGGCGCCGAGATCGGGCAGGGCAATGGACAGGGGCGCAGTCTGCACCGTCACCTACTCGGCCGCGTCGCGCGCCAGCGGCAGATCGACCGGAAAACGGCAAAGAATGGTCGCACCGTCTCCCTCCGCGCCCTCGATGGAAACGGTGCCCTGATGAAGGGCGACAAAGCTCTGGACAATGGAAAGCCCGAGACCGGCGCCACGACGGCGGCCGCCCGGACCGTGCGTCTCGAAACGGGCGAAGACGTCCTTGCGGGCGTTTTCCGGGATGCCGGGACCGGTATCGGCAACCGAAAAGACGATGGAATCGCCGTCATGGACGCAGGCGAGACGGACAACGGAGCCGTCCGGCGCGAAGTTGGCCGCATTCATCAGAAGCTTGAACAGGATCTGCTTGAGCCGCTTTCGATCGCCGACCATCTCGGCGGGCGCTGACGCGATATCGATCTCCAGACGAAGGTCGTTCTCCCTGAACCGGTCGGCGATCTGACCGGCGGCCTCGTCGAACAGGCCGGCGATCTCCACGACATCGGTTTCGAGCCGCATGATGCCAGCATCGACCGTGGCGAGATCGAGGATGTCGTTGACGATCGTCAGCAGGACGGAAGACGAGGTGGAGATATGGTCGAGATATTCGGCCTGGCGCTCGTTCAGATCACCGATGCCGGGTGTCTTGAGGAGATCGGTGAAGCCGATGATGTTGGTCAGCGGCGAGCGAAGTTCATAGGAAACATGTTTGACGAAATCGTTCTTCAGCGCATCGGCCTTGCGCAACGCTTCGTTCTTTTCCGTGAGCATCCGCTCGGCCCCGACGCTGTCGGTCACGTTGACGAAGGCCACCATGGTCTGCCCGTTCGGCAGGGGCACGACGGCATAGTCGAGGATCAGGCCGGTGGCGAGTTCGATACGGCCTTCGCGCGAACGACGTTCCTCGTTGAACGAGGTGATTTCGCGGGCGAAGAGCTTCCATCCGTCCGCTTCGTGATGGGAGGGCTCGCAGGCCGCGGCGATATCCCTGATGTGCGTGCCGGGCTGGACCTGGTCTTCGTTCAGGCCCCAAAGCGCCCGGAACGACGGATTCGACAGGCGGATGCGCCCATCGGGACCAAAGACGCCGACGCCTTCGGCCAGATGATCGATGGTCTCGCCCTGTACATGCAACAACGTGTTGTACTTGGCCTCGAGATCGACCTTTTCCGTCAGATTCTCGAACACCCAGGTCACGCCGCCTTGCGGGTGAGCGTTGGCGAAGACCTTGAGCGTCTGCCCGTCCGGCAGGTGCCACAGATGCGGGGTTGCCTCGACCGAGCGGTAGACCGAGAGCATCTCTTCCTTCCAGTCCCGCCAGGCATGGGGTTCGGGCAGCTTTCCGTCCGCGCGCAGGCGCTCGAGAAATTCACCATTGTCGGGCCGGCGGGCCAGAAACGGAGCGTCGAGTTCCCAAAGCTGCTGGAAAGCCTGATTGTTAAACTGGAGCCGCTGATCGCGATCGAAAATGGCCACAGGCGTAGCCAGATGATCGAGCGTTTCCGCATGGCTTTGAATGGTGCGGCGCAGCTCTTCGCGCAGATCTTCCTCGACAGAGACATCGAGGGCCAGACCCGCATTGCCGGACTGGGTCTTGACGTCGGCGACTTCGAGAAAGCGGCGGTGACCCTTGATCACCGTTGAAACACGATCAAGAAACGGCCGTTCCGGTGTCACTGTGGCGCGTATCTTTTCCCGCGCCGCCGTGCCCAGCAACTCCATCCGCCGGTCCAGCGCGTCGTTCCTGTCCTCGCCCTCGACGGCGCGAACATAGGCGTTGTTGACCCACATGAGCCGGTTGTCCGGGCCCCGGAGCCAGGCCGGCATGTCGATCACGTCGAGCAGGGTCTGGAACGTATCCACGGAAGTGGCCAGCCGGTCCCGCTCGGTCTTGAGTTCGGCAAGCTCGGCGCGGACATTGGAAAGGGCTACGAAACGGACGAAGGCCCGGCCGCCGGACACACGGCCCTGAGCCTCGAGGACGTGCCCGCGAACCGTTTCGACGATCAGGTCGAAACGGTCGGCCTGGGCCCGCAGGCAATCAATGGCCTTGTCGAGATTTGCAGCCGAGCGCGGATCCAGCCATCGTCCGAAAGCCAGAAAATCCTTGGGCTCCTGGGGCGCACCGGTTTCCGGTGAAAGATTGCCCAGGATCTCGGCGGGCAAGCCGACACCGTCCCAGACCACGATCTGCCGGTCGCGGTCGACAATCAGGGACTGGTACCGTGAAAGACGCGCGTGCGCATCGGCGAGCGCGCCGCGCAGCGAGGTGTTTTCGGCATCTATCTTGGCACGCTCGCGGATCAGCCAGATGGCCGATATCATCGCCGCCGAAATCGCGCCAATGACCATCGCGAAGTTGACCACTTCGAGAGACGAGATCTCGAAGCCCCCGGCACTTTGCGCAAGTGCCGCGGAGACCGGCAGACCGGTCGCGCCCGTCAGAAGCGCCGTGCCGGCAAGCAGCCGTGCGCCGATGCGCCCGAAGCCTCGCTTCAGCCTGCGCCTGGAGCCGGAACCGCTGTCCTGATCCTGTGATCCCTCGTTTGAATCCGCCATTTCCGGCATGTCTCGGTCCCCTCGCCGCCTGTTTGACAAGACATCGCCGATCCGTTTTCGCGCCGCCGAACGCAAAATCGAATCATCGTCTTAAAACATACAGGCTTCGCGAATCACGGTGAAGAGGACGGAGCGCAAAAAGAAGCCGCGCCACTTTTGTCAAGGGCGCGGCATCAATATCTTGTGGGTACAGATAGAACTATCAGTACCTGTAGTGTTCCGGCTTGAACGGACCTTCGACGGTCACACCGATGTAGTCGGCCTGTTCGGGCTTCAGGTCGGTCAGTTTCGCGCCGATCTTGTCGAGATGCAGCCTTGCGACCTTCTCATCCAGATGCTTGGGCAGGACATAGACCTGGTTCTCGTACTGCTCGCCCTTGGTCCAGAGCTCAATCTGGGCCAGCACCTGGTTGGTGAACGACGCCGACATGACGAAGCTCGGGTGACCGGTGGCATTGCCGAGGTTGAGGAGCCGGCCCTGGCTCAACAGAATCATCCGGCTGCCCGAAGGCATCTCGATCATGTCGACCTGATCCTTGATGTTGGTCCATTTGTGGTTCTTCAGGGCCGCTACCTGGATCTCGTTGTCGAAATGGCCGATGTTGCCGACGATCGCCATGTCCTTCATCTCGCGCATGTGCTCGATGCGGATGACGTCCTTGTTGCCGGTGGTGGTGATGAAGATGTCGGCGGTCGGGGCGACATCCTCGAGGGTGACGACCTCGAAGCCGTCCATCGCAGCCTGCAGTGCGCAGATCGGGTCGATCTCCGTGACCTTGACGCGCGCGCCGGCGCCACGCAGTGAGGCCGCCGAGCCCTTGCCCACATCGCCGTAGCCGCAGACCACGGCGACCTTGCCGGCCATCATGGTGTCGGTGGCGCGGCGGATGCCGTCAACCAGGCTTTCCTTGCAGCCGTACTTGTTGTCGAACTTCGACTTGGTGACGGAATCGTTGACGTTGATCGCCGGGAAGGGAAGCTGGCCCTTCTTGTGGAGTTCGTAGAGACGGTGAACGCCGGTGGTGGTTTCCTCGGAGACGCCCTTGATCTGGTCACGCACCTTGGTGAACCAGCCGGGAGAAGCCTGCATGCGCTTCTTGATCTGCGCCTTGATCACTTCTTCCTCTTCGGAAGCCGGAACCGGGATGATGTCTTCACCGGCTTCGGCGCGGGCGCCCAGAAGCACATAGAGCGTTGCATCGCCGCCATCGTCGAGGATCAGGTTCGGACCGTCGGCAAACTGGAACGACTTGTCGAGGTAGTCCCAGTGCTCTTCAAGGCTCTGGCCCTTGATGGCGAAAACCGGGACGCCGCTCTTTGCAATGGCCGCAGCTGCGTGGTCCTGGGTGGAGAAAATGTTGCAGGACGCCCAGCGCACGTCGGCGCCGAGGGAGGTCAAGGTCTCGATCAGAACCGCCGTCTGAATGGTCATGTGCAGCGAGCCGACGATGCGCGCGCCCTTGAGCGGCTTGCTGGCACCATACTCCTCGCGCAGCGACATCAGGCCGGGCATTTCTGTTTCAGCGATGTCGAGCTCCTTGCGGCCGTATTCGGCCAGCGCGATATCGGCGACGACATAATCATTCGTAGCGGTCATGTTCATTATCCCACGGGTTTACCGGCCGATCGGGCACGGTGTGTTTGCGTGGGCGCTGCCATAGCAGGAAACAGCCAAGGTGGCAATGCGATATAAAGATGTCTTTATGTGGGTTCGTCAGGCTTCTTCGCCGAAGCGTTCGGCAATGAGCGCCTCCAGCGCATCGAGCACTTCAGACGCCTCGTTGCCCTCCGCCTCGACCCGGATCGAGCATCCGGGACTGGCCGCGAGCATCATCAGCCCCATGATCGAAGTTCCGCCGACCGTCGAACCCTCGCGGGTCACCCTGACAGTCGCGTCGAACCTCTCCACCGTCTGGACAAAACGAGCCGAGGCCCGCGCATGCAGGCCCCGCTTGTTGATGATCTCGAAAGTCCGGGAGTTCACGGGATTGCCGGTGTTCATTTTCCGGCGAGCAGGCGGCTGGCGACATTGATGTATTTTCGGCCTGCATCCTGCGCCTGGGCAAGCGCGTTCTCGATCCCGCTCGATCCGCGCACGCCGGCGAGCTTGATAAGCATCGGCAGGTTTACGCCTGCTATGACCTCGATATGGCCCGAATCCATGACCGAAATCGACAGATTCGACGGTGTGCCGCCGAACATGTCGGTCAGAATGATCACACCCTTGCCGCTTTCGACCCGCGATACGGCGCCGACAATATCCATCCGGCGCTGGTCCATATCGTCTTCCGGTCCGATACACACCGTCTCAAGTGCAGTCTGCGGCCCGACCACATGCTCAAGGGCATGCCGGAACTCTTCAGCGAGCTTGCCATGCGTGACAAGCACCAATCCGATCATATTGCCTCCAACAGCATGTGTTTCGCCCACCCCTGAGCCAACGCATGCGGATCTTTTCGCACCTGCGAATAACACGAAATTTCATCTTGGACAGAAGAAACGGAAGTTCAAGCCAAAAAACGCCCGCGTGCCTGCAATTGCATCACCTGGAATGGTCAAATGCCGGAAAAACAATCAGGTCGAAGGGCGCGGAGAGCCGATAACGGATCAACTGCGCCATCGTGCCACATCCGCTGGAGTGGCAGTGCCACACCTTTGCACGGGAAGGTTTCACCGCTTTCGGGCATGCGACTGTCCGCTGACGCCGGGACCGGAGCAACCACAAGATGGATCACGCCGCGCCGGATCCGGGGATAATCCGCAATGCCCGCGCCGCGAAGTTCGATCATGCCGCGGATCGGTTCGGGGCCGGACGCGAGGCAACGGCCGGCCCGGATCTCCAGGCATGTGCGGTCATCGGCGATCAGCGCCGCGTGCCAGCCGAGCGTCCGCGCGCTTGAAAGACAGGCGAAGGCCATGGCGCTCTTGCCCGCGCCCGACGGTCCGACAAACAGGATGCCGGTCTCTGCGACAATGATCGCGGTGGCATGCTCGGTCGCACCCGGGGCGCCTGAAGGTTCGCTCACGACCGTTCCGCCGGAAGATCGATGATGAACCTGGCGCCGGCCCATTTGCCCTCTTCCCGTGTTTCGATGTTCTGCGCCGTCAGGGTTCCGCCATGCGCCTCGATGATCTGGCGGCTGATCGACAGACCCAGGCCGGAATTCTGTCCGAAGTCCTCTCCGTCGGGGCGGTCGGTGTAAAACCGCTCGAACACCCGTTCTATGACTTCGGCGCGGATCCCGGGCCCGTTGTCCTCGACCAGAACTCGCACGGAACCACGGGCGCGCGACAGGCGCACGCTGATACGGCCGCCCTTCTCCGGCACGAAGGAGCGCGCATTCTCGATCAGATTGGTGAGCACCTGGCCGAGCCTCAGGTCGTGTCCGACCACGACGAAGCTCGACTTGCCGGAACCGCGGTCCTCGACATGCAGGTCGATGGCAACCTCCTTGCCGCCCGCCCGGACCTGGCGGGCAATGTCGACGAGTTCGCTCAACAGCTTGCGCATGTCGACAGTGGACCCGTCCTGACGTGCCAGTTCGGCGTCGAGACGCGATGCGTCGGAAATGTCGCTGATCAGCCGGTCCATGCGCCGCACGTCATGCTGGATCACGTCGAGAAGCCGCTTGCGGGAGGCTTCGTTGCGGGCCAGCGGAAGGGTTTCGACCGCACTGCGCAGCGATGTCAGCGGGTTCTTGAGTTCATGGCTGACATCGGCGGCAAAGCTCTCGATCGCGGCAATCCGGTCGTACAGCGCATTTGTCATGTCGCGCAGCGCCACTGAGAGGTTGCCGATTTCATCCTGACGGTCGGAGAAATCCGGAATCTCCTCACGCGCCTTGACGCCGCGGCGAACCCGGACGGCGGCCGCCGACAGCCGCCTGAGCGGCGTCGCAATGGTGCTGGCCAGCAGCAGCGACAGCACGATGGTCACCATTGCCGCCACGCCGAAGACCCGAAAGATCGCCAGCCGCTCGGCATGAACGATCTTGTCAATGTCGCCGGCCTGGGTGGACAACAGCAAGACGCCCAGAACCGCGCGGAAACGCTGGACCGGAACCGCAACCGAAACGATGAGTTCGCCTGCTGTCGTCATGCGAACCACAGCGCCCCGCCCGCCAGCCAGCGCATTCATCACCTCGGGATATATGGATCCGTCGGCGCCCGGTGGCTCGCGATACAAGGGCAGGTCCGAGCGCTGGAACATGCGGTTGAACCAGCCCGCAACAATCTCCCTGATGCTGCGATCCGAGGCGTCGTTTGAAGGAAGATCATAGCGCAGAACCTGGCCGCTCGAATACAGATAGCGTGAATCCAGGATCAGACTGGCGTCGTCATCATAGATTCGGGCCCGCGTCCGCGTCGGCGAGATCAGGCGCCTGAGTACCGGCGCAACCCGCTCCGGATTGATCGGGAACTCCAGATTCTCGTTCGAGTTCGTCGGCGAGATTGTTTGGCCGGCCTGAAGCTCGAGGAGCTTTTCCGGATCGATGGTAATCGAATTCGTTTCAACGGTCGCTGATGCGGCAACCGCGCCCGCGATGATCTCACCCTGGGTAAGAAGGCTCTCGACCCGTGCGTCGATCAATCCCTCGCGGAACTGATTGAGATAGAGAATGCCCGAGACCAGCACGATGAGGGCGGCAAGATTGAGAAACAGGATGCGCCGGGTCAGGCTGGAGAAAATCAGATGGCCAAACATCCGGCGCACGAGCGTGACCGGATGTATCCAGATCTTCTCCCGACCGCGTGCGGCCGAAGCCTCCGCTTCGCCGCCCTCCGTATTGTCCGTCTCAATTGCCATGTCACTCTTGCCGCATGCCGCGGGATGTCAGCGTGCTGGCCGGATCACGCAGCTTCGCGAAAACGGTAGCCGACGCCATAGAGCGTTTCGATCATGTCGAAGTCGT
Organism: Hoeflea sp.; assembly: GCA_965233445.1. Classification (GTDB taxonomy): domain Bacteria; phylum Pseudomonadota; class Alphaproteobacteria; order Rhizobiales; family Rhizobiaceae; genus Hoeflea. The sequence continues at coordinate 468,053 of OZ247491.1, read as the reverse complement.
CATCGACCATCTTGAATTTCTTGCGCAGTCTCTTGATGTGGCTGTCGATCGTCCGGTCGTCCACATAGACCTGTTCGTCATAGGCCGCGTCCATCAGCGCGTCGCGGCTCTTGACCACACCGGGGCGCTGGGCGAGCGATTGCAGGATCAGGAACTCGGTCACGGTCAGCGTCACCGGCTCGTTCTTCCAGGTGCAGGTGTGGCGCTCCTGATCCATCACCAGGTTGCCCCGTTCCAGGGACTTGGTCGGCGCTGCCGCTGCGCGGCCGGGCGTGGCGGCGGCGGCTTCCCTGCTCGCCGCACGGCGCATCACCGCCTTGACGCGTTCCACCAGAAGGCGCTGCGAGAACGGCTTGGTGATGAAATCGTCGGCGCCCATCTTCAGGCCGAACAGCTCATCGATTTCCTCGTCCTTCGATGTCAGGAAGATGACCGGTACATCGGATTTCTGACGCAGCCGGCGCAACAGCTCCATGCCGTCCATGCGCGGCATCTTGATATCGAAGACGGCGAGCTGAGGCGGCCGGGCCAGCAGCCCGTCCAGCGCCGAAGCGCCGTCGGTGTAGGTCTCAACACGATACCCTTCGGCTTCGAGCGCAATCGAAACCGAGGTAAGGATGTTGCGGTCGTCGTCGACGAGCGCGATTGTCTGCATGGTGGTCGTCTCCGTCATGGTCTAGCAACCTCTGGGAAGTGCCCCGCTTCGAGCCGGGCAGGACCGCCTGTCTGATCCCGCCGACCTCTGTGCCCACGTCCATGAGGATAAAGTGAGAACAAAATGTGGCACAGATCGAGATCCATGTCATGGCATGATTGGGTGCCGGGCTGTCCTTGGACACCAATTGAAACGATTTAATCTTGGGTGTATTTTTTTAAATCGATTAATTCTTTGTTTTCATTAAGGATTCGACGATTCGATTGTTGTTTTTTAAAACCAGCCTCTCTATGTTCCCGCTAAATTTGAACTTCCTCCGCGCCCGAAAGAAAAAGGAATCCGACATGAGTAAGGATTTGGGAATGCGTAATTCATCCGCCGACCTCGGCCCTGGCGGCCTCGGGACAAGCGGCGTGGTGCGCTACAATCTCGGTGAGGCGGAGCTGATCGAGCTGGCAGTCGCCCGGGGCGAAGCCAGCCTGACGGCGCATGGAGCCCTCCGGGCCCTGACGGGACAACACACCGGGCGTTCGGCCAAGGACAAGTTCGTTGTCCGTGACGCCTCCACCGACGACCAGATCTGGTGGGACAACAACAAGCCCATGGATCCCGAAGCCTTCGACCGGCTTTACTCCGACATGACAGCGCATCTCGGCGAGCGCGATCTGTTCGTGCAGGACCTGGTCGGCGGCGCCGACGAGACCCATGCGCTGAACTCGCGCATTGTCACCGAATACGCATGGCACGCGCTGTTCATCCGCAATCTTCTCATCCGGCCGGAGACGGCGGATCTGGAGAGCTTCGTGCCGGAGCTCACCATCGTCAACCTTCCCTCATTCCGCGCCGATCCCGAACGTCACGGATGCCGCAGCGAGACCGTCGTTGCGGTCAACCTCACCAAGGGCCTGGTGCTGATCGGCGGGACCTCCTACGCCGGCGAAATGAAGAAATCGGTGTTCACCGCACTCAACTATCTGCTTCCGGCGAAGAATGTCATGCCGATGCATTGCTCGGCCAATATCGGTCCAAAGGGCGATACGGCTGTTTTCTTCGGCCTTTCAGGCACCGGCAAGACCACGCTCTCGGCTGACCCGGCCCGGACGCTGATCGGCGACGACGAGCATGGCTGGGGCGAGGACGGCGTGTTCAATTTCGAGGGTGGGTGCTACGCAAAGACGATCCGTCTCTCGCGCGAAGCGGAGCCGGAAATCTTCGGGACGACGGAACGTTTCGGTACCGTCCTGGAAAATGTCGTGCTGGACGAAAACCGGGTGCCGGATTTCGACGACGCATCGCTGACAGAGAACACACGCTGCGCCTATCCGCTGCACTTCATACCCAATGCCAGCAGCACCGGCCGGGGCGGACACCCGCACAACATCATCATGCTGACCGCGGACGCCTTCGGTGTGATGCCGCCGATCGCCAGGCTCAGCCCGGAACAGGCCATGTATCACTTCCTTTCGGGCTACACGGCCAAGGTCGCGGGCACCGAGAAGGGCGTGACCGAGCCGGAAGCGACATTCTCGACCTGCTTCGGAGCGCCGTTCATGCCGCGCCATCCGTCCGAATACGGTGCGCTCTTGCGCCGGCTCATCAATGATCACGAGGTCAATTGCTGGCTGGTCAACACCGGCTGGACCGGCGGAGCCTATGGCGAAGGCCGGCGGATGCCGATCAAGGCCACGCGGACATTGCTGACTGCAGCACTGGACGGATCGCTGGAAGGCGCCGAATACCGCATCGACCCCAATTTCGGATTTGCGGTTCCGACGTCCGTCGCCGACGTCGAAACGAGCATTCTCGATCCACGGTCAACCTGGTCCGACAAGGCGGCCTATGACGAAGCAGCCAAGCGGCTGGTGGGCATGTTCATCGACAATTTCGAGAAGTTCGAAGATCATGTCGATGGATCCGTTCTCAGCGCCGCACCGGCCGTCAGGGCAGCCGCCGAATAGAACGCCGCGGAGCGCCGACGCCTCGCCGCCCTTCCGGCCGAGACGCCGGGAGATTCGCCCGGTGTCATTGACCCGGCCGTCCTGCTCGCGCATTTTCTGCCGGAGCGCATCCGCTGCAGGGAATTCGTTTGATGGCCACAGCCCAGAGCATTGCATTTTCGCCGCCGCGCAGAAGCGACGCGGACATGCTCGACCAGGCGCGCGCATTTTACGATAGAATGCGTTCGCGCCGGACCGTGCGCGACTTTTCATCCGATCCCGTCGATCCCGAACTGATCCGTCTGGCCGTCCGTACTGCGGGTACGGCGCCTTCGGGCGCGAACCAGCAGCCCTGGAGCTTTGTTGCCATCGGCGACCCGGAGGTCAAACGCGCCATCAGGATCGCTGCCGAGGAGGAGGAACGCCGCTTTTACGAGGAACGGGCCGGGGAGGAATGGCTCGACGCGCTCGCTCCGCTCGGAACCGACGCCGAGAAGCCGTTTCTCGAGACGGCGCCGTGGCTGATTGCGGTTTTCGCGCAGCGTTGGGGCTTCAACGACGACGGTGACCGTGTAAAGCACTACTACGTCCCTGAATCGGTCTCCATCGCCATCGGGCTTCTGATCGCGAGTCTTCATTCGGCGGGTCTTGCAACACTGACCCACACTCCCTCGCCGATGGGATTTCTCAACCAGATCTGCGGAAGGCCGGACAATGAAAAACCGCTGGTTCTGCTGGTTGTCGGGCATCCGGCCGAGGGGGCACGGGTTCCGGCCATCGACCGCAAGGACGAAAGCGAGATCCTGTTCTGGAGGGTGGCGGAATGAGCAGTGACCCCCTGTACGCCGCGCGCGGCATCGTGATTGCCGGCTGGGAGCTGACCGAGAGCTTCATCCGCGCGTCCGGTCCCGGCGGTCAGAACGTCAACAAGGTGGCGACCGCGGTGCAACTGAGTTTCGACATTGCCAACTCGCCTTCGCTGACCGACCGGGTCAAGGCCAACGCCATCCGGCTCGGCGGCAGCCGGGTGTCGAAGGAAGGTGTGCTGATCATCGAGGCAAACCGCTTCAGGACACAGGAACGCAACCGCGCGGATGCGCGGGCGCGGCTGACCGACCTGATAGACAAGGCTTCCGCGCCACCGCCGCCGCCGCGCCGCAAGACCCGGCCGACGCGCGGGTCGGTGGAGCGCCGGCTGGCGGCCAAGACCGGGCGCGGCCAGATCAAGAAAACCCGGGGCAAGGTGCGCGACGAGTAGAGCGGGCCACCGGGGAACGCCGAAAAACAGAACCGGAGAACCGCATGACAGACAGAAAGACAATGCGCGGCATGGTCCTCACCGGCCATGGTGGGCTGGAAAAGCTGGAATGGCGGGAAGACCTTGCTGTCCCCGAACCGGGTGCCGGAGAGGTGCTCATCAAGGTCGGCGCAGCGGCAGTCAACAACACCGATATCAACACCCGGACCGGGTGGTACTCAAAAGCCGTCCGCGGCGACACCGCTTCCGGAGCGACGCAAGGCTATGACGACTCGCAATCCGGGGCCGAGGGGAGCTGGTCGGGCGAGCCGTTGGCGTTTCCGCTGATCCAGGGCGCGGATTGCTGCGGACGGATCGTGGCCGTGGGGACCGGCGTCGACACCGGGAGAGTGGGCGAACGGGTGCTGGTCAGAACCATGCAATCGCGCGCGAAGCCGGATGGCAGCGTCGTCACCTTCACCTTCGGGTCCGAATGCAACGGCGGCTTTGCGGAATACGCCGTCGCAGCCTCCGGCGATGCGCTCAGGGTTTCGTCCGACCTGACCGACATCGAGCTTGCCGGTTTCCCCTGCGCGTTCTCGACCGCCGAAGCAATGATCCAGCGGTGCGGTCTCGGTGCGGAGACCGTGCTGATCACGGGCGCCTCGGGCGGTGTCGGATCGGCCGCGATCCAGCTTGCCAAACGTCGCGGCGCCCATGTCACGGCCGTGACCACGGCCGCAAAGGCTGAGGCCCTGCGGAAGCTTGGTGCCGACGAAACACTTGATCGCGATTCAGGCATTCCGGCTACAGCATTCGAGGTGATTCTCGATCTTGTGGGCGGCCCCCAGTTTCCAGGTCTGATTGAGGGTCTTCGCGACCGCGGGCGATATGTCACTTCCGGAGCAATTGCCGGCCCCATCGTCGAGCTCGACCTGCGCACACTCTACCTGCGGGACCTGACCTTGCTCGGGAGCACCTTCCAGCCGGATTCCGTCTTCGAGGATCTTGTCAGCTACATCGAGGCGGGGGAGATCAAGCCTGTGCTGGCGGCCACCTACCCTCTGTCGGACCTGCGGAACGCGCAGGACGCCTTCTTGGGCAAATCTCACGTCGGCAAGATCGGAATTCAGGTTTCGGACTGATTTAGGCCCCGCCGGCTGGCAAGAGCGCAATTCCGCCCAAGAACAGTTCAGCAAAAGCTTTGCCTTGGCAGGGCGAAACCGGCGTGCTTATGTTCATTACCATTCATTCAGGGAGACGGAGACCCATGGGCATTTTCGATTTCATCAAATCAGCAGGCAAGAAGCTCGGAATTGGCGGGGATGACGATGCGCCGGATGCGGATGCCGTGAAAAAGGAACTCGATTCCCACAAGCTTGGCACCGACAAGGTCGATGTGAAGGTGGTGGGCGACAAGGTCGTGCTCAAGGGCGTGGTCGAGGATCAGTCGATCTTCGAAAAGGCAATTGTCGCGGTTGGCAACACGCTCGGCATTTCGAAGGTGGAAGCCTCGGAGCTCAAGGTGGTCGTGCCCGAATCAGGCCTCAAGCTCGGAGATGCGGACATGACCGCCCTGGTGGCGGCATCGACGCCTGCCAAGGAGCCCAGGTTCCACACGGTGGAGAAGGGGGACAATCTCTGGAAGATCGCCGAAGCCGCCTACGGCAAAGGCAAGGGGCCGAAATACACGGTGATCTTCGAAGCCAACACGCCGATGCTGTCGCATCCCGACAAGATCTATCCCGGGCAGGTGCTGCGCATCCCCGATCTTGAAACCGCCTGATCGCAAGGCCTGCACCAGAAGGAGCCCTGATGCTGGTCCTGCCGAAGGGATTGCGCCACATTCCCGGTCATCTGGACCGGGAGCAACAGGCCTCGCTGGTTGAAGACATCAGGGCGGTGGTTAGGCAGGCGCCGCTCTACCGCCCGGCAATGCCCAGAAGCGGCAAGCCGCTCAGTGTCCGCATGACAAATTGCGGCGAGCTCGGCTGGGTCGCCGACACGGCAGGATACCGCTACCAGGCAAGGCATCCGGTCACCGACACGCCATGGCCGGCGATCCCTCCGAAACTGATCGACATGTGGACGGAGCTGACCGGCGAGAGCCGCGCCCCGCAGGCCTGCCTGATCAATTTCTACGACGAGACGGCGCGGATGGGGCTGCACCAGGATCGCGACGAGCGCGATTTGTCCTCACCGGTGCTGTCTGTATCTCTTGGCGACGCCTGCCTGTTTCGCTTCGGCGGCACGGAGAGACGGCAGCCGACACGGTCGTTCCGGCTCGAAAGCGGAGACATCGTCATCCTCGGCGGCGAAAGCCGGCTGGCGTTTCACGGTGTCGACAAGATCTATCCGGCAACGTCGACGCTTCTCAAGGATGGCGGCCGCATCAACCTGACCCTGCGCCGCGTCGATGCGTGAACCTCTGCGCGCGGTTTCAGGTGTTGGACGCGGGAGCGGGGGCGGGTGAAGACGCGGTGACAGACCCAGGCGAAGTCTGACTGCCGAGCCCGAATACCGACCTCACCACCAGCACACACAGCACCGCGAGCGGAATGCTGGCGATGATATCGACAAAATAGTGGTTGGCGTTGACCACGGCCGCCAGCGCCATGGCCAGATTGAGCACCAGAAACGGATAGCGAAGCCAGATATTTGTCCAGGTTGCCCAGATCAGCAGATAGGCCACGCCGGCATGCACCGACGGGAAAGTGAGGATGCCCGACATGGCATCGGTGGACACCACGAAAACCTCGTTGTTCCGGACCGCCTCGAAGTGCTCGATGAACTCGAAACCGAAATAGGTGTTGATGTTCGCAAACTCGGCACCGGAATAGCCGTAGTGGGCATAGGTTCCGTATGCGGGAAACCAGATCGCAACAATGGCCGCGATCAGCGTCAGCAGCCCATAGGCGATCATGAAGGCATGGGCCCGGCGTGCTTCGCCAAGCAGGAGCAACAGCACCGGCACCAGCGCGACCTGGACCAGAAAAGACTGATATGCCGTGGAGAATGCCGTGGCGAGCAGCGGGCGATCGTTGAAGAAGCCGATGAACCCGTGCCAGTCGAAGCCGATCGCCTCATCCATCCGGACCAGCAACTCATCGGCAAGCGGAAGGTTGAAGGACATGGCCATGTAGTTTGCCGCAACCATCGGCAACATGATCAGGAACAGGCCTGCCATCAGGCACGCGATGCCGCGAAACTGGCGAAGGCCGTACCGGCCCGCGAACATGCCCACGGCGGCCAAGGCCAGTGCAAGACCGACAACCGTCGCGAAACTTCCAGGATCGATTGCGACCTTGGTGAAGGGCAGCGCGAGCAGCACCGCCGCCCATAACGCTCCAAGGCTTGCAAGAAACCTGATCTGGATGTCGTTCAAATCCCGTGTGGTCATCAGCCCGATTCCGCCGTCCCGATCGGACTCGGATCCTAGGGCTTCGATCATAAGATTGGATTAACCCGCACAAGGAGGCCCCGGCGTCTGGGCCGGTGCTAGAGCTTCCTGAGCGCCACCTGCTCGATGAGGTGGTTCGACGACTTGCGCAGGATGAGATCGGCTCGGGGACGTGTGGGCAGAATGTTCTGCCTGAGGTTTTTCAGGTTGATGTTTTCCCACAGGCTTTCGGCAATGGCGAGCGCCGCGTCCTCGTTGATGGTCGCATAGCGGTGGAAGAAGGATTCGGGGTTTCGGAAGGCCGTCTGCCGCAGGTTCATGAAGCGATCGACATACCATTTGTGGATGTCGGCTTCCTCGGCGTCGATATAGATCGAGAAATCGAAGAAATCCGACACGAAGGGAACGATCTTACCGTCTTCGGGCAGGTCCCGTACCTGAAGTACGTTGATGCCCTCGAAGATGAGGATGTCGGGCCGGTCGATCACCGTGTATTCGCCGGGGAGCACATCGTAGGTGAGGTGGGAGTAGGCGGGTGCACGGACATTGTGCTGCCCTGCCTTGATGTCGGAGAGGAACCTCAGCACCGCCGCCACGTCGTAGCTTTCCGGAAACCCCTTGCGGTCCATCAGGTTTTCTCGGCGCAACACCTCGTTGGGGTAGAGAAACCCGTCGGTGGTGACCAGATCGACCTTCGGGCTCGACGGCCAGCGCGCCAGAAGATGCGCCAGCACGCGCGCGGTGGTGGACTTGCCCACCGCAACCGATCCGGCAATGCCGATGATGAAGGGTGTCTTGATCACGTCCGAGAGATTGAGAAAGCGCTTGCGCTGCTCGAAAAGCAGCTGCGACGATTCCACGTGCGCGGACAAAAGCCGCGACAGCGACAGGTAGATCCGCCGGACCTCCTCGAGGTCAACCGGGTCGTTGAGAGAGCGCAGCGTGCGAACCTCGTCGGCGGTCAGCGTCAGCGGCGTATCGGCCCGGAACTCGGCCCAGTTCTCGGCAGAGAAGAAGCGGTAGGGTGAAAAGTCGTCGCCGGAAAAATGATCGAGGGCACGAGGCTGAATATCGGTCTGGTCCATGTCTACTCCGCCGAACGCCCGGCTTTCTCGGCCAAGCCCGATTGCGCGGTCCGGCGCTCAAGTTCTGCCATGACCTGATCGAGCGGGATATCCGCGATTTTTAGCACTACAAGCAGATGGTACAGCAGGTCCGCGGTTTCGCTCACCAGTTCCACCCGACCCTGCGAAGTGGCAGCGATCACGGTCTCCACGGCTTCCTCGCCCAGCTTCTTTGCGGCCTTGGGCATACCGGCGGCAGCGAGCTTTGCCGTCCAGGACTGATCCGGATCCGCGGCTGCGCGGGCAGCGACGATGGTCTCAAGATCGACGAGTGTGAACGTTGTCATCGCGGTGTCGTTTCCTCAACTGAGGCGGTCGCGTCCGGTCAATCCAGCCGCATGTCCAGCCCGGCGGCGGCCATGTGCCGCTTCGCCTCGCCAATCGTATAGGTTCCGAAATGGAAAATCGAGGCGGCGAGGACCGCCGTGGCGTGACCGTCCCTTATGCCTTCGACCAGATGGTCAAGCGTGCCCACACCGCCTGACGCAATCACCGGCACCCGCACGGCGTCGGCGATGGTGCGGGTCAAGCCGATGTCGAAGCCGGACTTGGTGCCGTCGCGGTCCATCGAGGTCAGCAGCAGCTCGCCTGCGCCAAGCTCCACCATTTTCTCCGCAAACGCCACCGCATCGATGCCGGTCGGCGTGCGCCCGCCATGGGTGAAGATCTCCCAGCGATCGGCCTCTCCGGCTGCGGATGTCTTCTTGGCATCCACGGAGACGACGATGCACTGGTTGCCGAACTTGTCCGCCGCTTCGGCGACAAATTCCGGGTTTTTCACCGCCGCGGTGTTGATCGAGACCTTGTCGGCGCCCGCGAGCAGCAGCTTCCGGATGTCGGCGACCGTGCGGACGCCTCCGCCCACCGTCAGGGGCATGAAACAATGCTCGGCGGTCTGCGCCACGACATCGAAGATCGTGTCCCGGTTGTCGGATGAAGCCGTGATATCGAGAAAGCACAGTTCATCGGCGCCGGCGGCATCATAGGCCTTTGCCCCCTCGACCGGATCGCCGGCATCGATCAGGTCCACGAAATTGACACCCTTGACGACGCGGCCGTCCTTGACGTCGAGACAGGGGATGACACGGGATTTCAAGCTCATCGGACGGCCGCCCTTCCTGGTTGCGCCTCCTCGCGGCCAAGCCGCTGCGGGGGCCGCGGGCTGTCCTTGACGTAAAGGCAGGGGATGACACGGGATTTGGGGGTCATGACCTGTCCTGCTCCTCGAACGCCGAATCGGAAATGGTCAGAGTGCCGTTGAGCACCGCCAGCGCCTCGGCCGGGTCTATGCGCCCGTCATAGAGCGCGCGTCCGGAGATGGCGCCTTCCAGCCGGGCCGCATCGGGCATCTTCATGCGGACGATGTCGGCGATGGACGCGAGCCCGCCCGAGGCGATGACCGGGATCGACACGGCCTCGGCGAGTTCGATCGTCGAGTCCCAGTTGATCCCCGTGAGCACGCCGTCACGGTCGATGTCGGTGTAGATGATGGCGGCGACGCCGGCGCCCTCGAAGCGCTTCGCCAGCTCGATCACGCCGAGCTCGGAGGCCTCGGCCCAGCCCTCGACGGCAACCTTGCCGCCCTTGGCGTCGATGCCGACGGCGATGCGCCCGGGAAATTTTTGGCACGCCTCGCGGACGAGGTCCGGATTGCGAACGGCGACGGTGCCGAGAATGACGCGGGCCAGGCCCTTGTCGAGCCAGTTCTCGATGTGTTCGAGGCTGCGGATGCCGCCACCGAGCTGGACCGGGTTCTTCGTGGCCTTGAGAATGGCTTCCACCGCTGCGCCATTCATCGACTGGCCCTCGAATGCGCCGTTGAGATCAACCACATGCAGCCACTCGAAGCCCTGCTCCTCGAAGGCGCGGGCCTGGGCAGCGGGATCCTCGTTGTACACGGTGGCGCTGTCCATCTCGCCGAGTTTGAGACGAACGCACTGACCATCCTTGAGGTCGATTGCGGGAAACAGGATCATGTCATGGCTTCCATTTGAGGAAATTCGCGATCAGGGCCAGACCGAGCGTTTGGCTCTTTTCCGGGTGAAACTGGGTTCCAGCCTTGTTTTCATGCGCAACGGCGGCGGTCACCGGTCCACCGTAATCACAGGTGGCGAGCACATCGCCAGGCTCCTTAGCCGCCAAATGATAGGAATGCACGAAGTAGGCATGCAATCCGTCAGGCCCGGTTTCAATGCCGTCGAAGAGCGGATGGTCCTGCTTCACATCCAGCGTGTTCCAGCCGATCTGCGGTATTTTCAAAGCCGGATTCGATGGCGTGATTTCAACGACATCGCCCTTGATCCAGCCGAAGCCCTCGGTCGTGGTCTTTTCCAGACCCCGGCTCGACATCAACTGCATGCCGACGCAGATTCCCAGAAACGGCCGCGCCTTGTCCTCGACCGCATGGCGGAGCGCGTCGGTCATGCCGTCGAGCGCGTCAAGGCCGGCCCGGCAATCGGCGTAGGCGCCGACGCCCGGCAGAACGATGCGGTCGGCCATGGCCACATGATCGGCCTGCGCGCTCAACATGATCTCGGCCGAAACCTCCGCCTCGCGCGCTGCCCGCTCGAACGCCTTGACCGCCGAGCGCAGATTGCCCGAGCCATAGTCAACCACAACCACACGCATCAAGGTCAGCTCCTTTCAACCGGCACGAGACCGATTGCGTCCGTATCATTTCTTGTCCCGCCAGGTCGCATCGCAGCCTTACGGTTGGCCGGGCCGGGTTTCGGTGCGACCACGGAATCATCTGCACTGACCCGGCGGGCATGGATCTCGAAGGCCGTATCGGCGTCATCAGCCTCCACGAGATCCACCAGCCGCCATCCGCGGCGGGCCAGGGCCGCGCCTCTCCAATTGCGCCCCTCAAGCGCCGTCACCAGGGAAATCGCAAATCCGAGCGCCAGCCCGGGCCAGAACCAGGCGGCTTCCGCCATCATCATCGTCGAGGCCACGTAGAGCACGAAGGCAATGACCGCCTCGAACCAAAGCCGGTTGAACAAAAGCCAGATCACCGGAAATGCAAAGGCCAACAGCGCAAACTTGTCTGCGACGAGCTTTGACCGCTCGTCGGGGACCGCGGCGCCGGGCCCGGCAAAGACAAGATAACTGCTCATTGCGGATCTCCGTATGTCCGGTTTCCGGGAGCTGGCCCGAAGGTCTGGCTCAGGCAAGCGAACCCTTGGTTGACGGAATCCGGTCCTTCTGTCGCGGATCCACCTCGCACGCGCTGCGCAGAACCCGCGCCACCGCCTTGAAACAGGTTTCGGCAATATGATGGTTGTTCGCGCCGTAGAGATTGGCGACATGCAGGGTGATCCCGCCATGCTGGGCAAGCGCCTGGAAAAATTCGCGAACCAGTTCGGTGTCGAAGGTCCCGATCTTCGGTGCGCTGAAGGCCACGTCCCACACGAGAAACGGACGTCCCGATATGTCGATGGCAGCCCGGGTGAGCGTCTCGTCCATGGCCAAGTCAAGAGAAGCATATCTATTTATGCCCTTGCGGTCGCCGAGGGCTTTCGCCAGCGCCTGGCCGATGGCGATGCCGGTGTCTTCGACGGTGTGGTGGTCGTCAATGTGCAGATCGCCACTGGCCTTGACGTCGAGATCGATCAGCGAATGGCGCGAGAGCTGCTCCAGCATGTGATCGAAAAAGCCCACTCCGGTCGCAATCGTTCCGGTTCCGGATCCGTCAACCGAGAGGCTGACCGAGATGTCGGTTTCATTGGTCTTGCGGGCAATTGAAGCGGCGCGCGCGCTCTCGGTGCTGGCCATGCTGGCGTCTCCGGGCATTGTGGTTGCCGCTCAATACCAGTCCGTGCCGGAAATATCCAGAAGTGCTGCGGCTGTCATCGACCGCCCTGACGCGGTTTGCAATCGCCCCCGGGGCGCTTACATAGGGATCACTCGATTGCACTGAAATCGACTGCGCAGGGCCGACCCCGCGCCGCTTGACGGAAAGGACGCTTCATGAGCGAGCACAATCCCTTTGGCCAGATGCATGCGACCACCATCATAACGGTGCGCAAGGGCAAGCAGGTGGTGATGGCCGGCGACGGCCAGGTCAGCCTCGGCCAGACCGTGATGAAGGGCAATGCCCGCAAGGTGCGCCGCATCGGCAAGAACGACACTGTTATCGCCGGTTTCGCCGGGGCCACGGCCGATGCCTTTACCCTGCTCGAGCGGCTGGAGGCGAAGCTCGAGCAATATCCCGACCAGTTGACCCGGGCCGCCGTGGAGCTCGCCAAGGACTGGCGCACGGACCGCTACCTCAGACGGCTCGAGGCGATGATGCTGGTAGCCGACAAGACCGTCACGCTGGCGATCACCGGCAATGGCGACGTCCTGGAGCCCGAACACGGCACCATGGCCATCGGATCAGGCGGAAACTATGCCTTTTCCGCGGCGCGCGCCCTCATGGACAGCGACAAGAGCGCCGAGGATGTGGCCCGGCGCGCGATGGAAATCGCAGCAGACATCTGCGTCTACACCAACAGCAGCATCGTCGTTGAAACCCTTGAACTCGACTGATCGGTCCCCGATCGGTCCTGATCGCATCGGCTTTCTGCCGGTGACCGCAAAGGACTACGACCTCCTCGCAGACTGGATGGGCCGGCCGCACTGGCAGGACTGGTGGGGAGACGTCGAGACCGAACTCGGCTACGTCCGCGACATGGTGGAGGGGCGAGACCCCACACGAGCTTTCCTGTTCCTTCTTGACGACAGGCCAGCAGGCTACATCCAGTCCTGGCAGGTGAGCGACAACCTCGTGGAGCCCTGGATCAGCAAGGCGCCGTGGCTGGTCGACGTCCCCGCCGACAGCGTCGGCGTCGATCTGTCGGTCGGTGTCGAAGCCGATCTCGGCAAGGGCCTTGGAACCGCAGCACTGAAGGCCTTTGTGCGCAAACTTGCCGATGAGGGCCGCTGCAACATCATCATCGATCCCGACGCGGCCAATGCACGCGCCATCAGGGCCTATGAGAAGGCCGGATTCGTCCGCTTGCTCGTGGCCCCGAACCCCGAGGGCGAGCACGGGCGGGAAACGCTGATCATGCATCTTCAGACCGGCAACGACCCGGAACATCGGGAAATCCGGCCATGATAGACCGCGCGACACTCGACCAGGCGGTGGCAAGGGGCATCCTCGATGCAGGCCAGCGCCAGGCGCTGATCGATCTTGCGGCGGAAAGCGGGTCCGGCTCCGCGTCGCCCGGTGAACCTGATGGCGGACCGGTATCGGGAGGGCTCTCGGTCGATGACCAGATGCGTCTTGTCGGCGGAGGAAACGACATTTTTGTCGCCGTCGGCATCATCCTGCTTTTTGCCGGTGTTCAGTTCGCGCTTGCCGCCATCTTCCCCGATGGCGGGCTTCCGGCCATGATCGCCATCACGGTCGCCAGCTGGCTTGTCGCGGAGGTCATCACCCGCCAGAAGCGGATGCGGCTGTCGAGCACCCTGCTTGCGCTGATCTTCACGGTCGCGGTCGCGCTTCTGCTGACAAACCTGCTGCGCGACAGGATCTTCATTCCCGGCCAGATCAATGCGTTCTCGCTGTTCGCTCTGAGATCCGAGGCGGACCAGATCGCCCTGATCCTCGGCGGAGGCCTGATCGTTGCCGCCGCGATCTATTTCGCCCGCTTCAAGGTCCCGGTCCTCGCCGGCGTCATCGCCGTCGCGGCCACCGGTCTGGCCTTTCTCGGAGCGGTCGTTTTCTATCACGATCAGCTGGTCAGCGGTGCGGTCGCAGCGCCACGTGCGGACCAGATCGCCGATATTCTGGCCGACGCGCTTGCCATTCCGCTGCTTTGCGGCCTGACCATCTTCATTGTCGCGGTCCTGCTCGATCTGCGCGACCGGGAGCGCCAGACCGTCTGGTCCGATTGCGCCTTCTGGCTGCATGTCGTCTCGGCGCCGCTGCTGGTGCATCCGCTGTTCATACTGGCAACCGGCCAGGAGATCCTGTCCGGCCAGATCGAACCCGGTGTCGGCGCAGGCATTCTGCTCGGCGTGATGATGGCCGGATTCGTGCTCGTGGCCCTGGCGATCGACAGGCGATCCCTGCTGGCTCCGACGCTCGCCTATTTCGGGTCGGTGGGGATCTACTATCTCGTCAACGGTGCTGCAAACACCACCGGCATCCCGCCATTTGCGCTGATCATGATTGCCATCGGAGCCATGGTGATCCTGTTCGGCGCCGGCTGGCAGCGGATCCGGCGCTTGATTATCCGGCCGCTTCTTCCCACATCGGTTCTCGACAGGCTTCCACCGATAAAGGCATGATCCTCACATGAGCAATTATTCTCCCCGCGAAACCGTGACCGAACTCGACCGCTACATCATCGGCCAGAAGGATGCGAAGCGTGCGGTCGCGATCGCGCTCAGGAACCGGTGGCGGCGCCAGCAGCTCAAGGGTCACCTGCGCGAGGAGGTGATGCCGAAGAACATCCTGATGATCGGACCCACGGGCGTCGGCAAGACCGAGATCTCTCGCCGACTGGCACGGCTCGCCGGCGCGCCCTTCATCAAAGTGGAAGCGACCAAATTCACCGAGGTCGGCTATGTGGGCCGCGATGTCGAACAGATCATCCGCGACCTGGTCGAGGCCGGCATCATGCTGGTGCGCGAACGCAAGCGCGGTGAGGTCGAGGCCAAGGCCCGGTTGAACGCCGAAGAGCGCGTTCTCGACGCCCTTGTCGGCTCGACAGCGTCCCCGGCTACGCGGGAGTCCTTTCGCAAGAAGCTCCGCGACGGGCTTCTCGACGACAAGGAGATCGAGATCGAGGTTGCCGACAACAGTTCGGGCATGCCGCAGTTCGAACTTCCGGGCATGCAGGGCGGAAATGTCGGCATGATCAACCTGGGCGACCTGTTCGGCAAGGCGATGGGCGGCCGAACCCGCAAGATCAAGACCACCGTGCGCGAATCCCACGACACGCTGATCAACGACGAGTCCGACAAGCTTCTCGACATGGAGCAGATCCACCAGGAAGCGCTGAAATCGGCCGAAGACGACGGCATCGTGTTTATCGACGAGATCGACAAGATCGCCAACCGCGAGGGCGGCATGGGAGCCGGCGTGTCTCGCGAGGGGGTGCAGCGGGACCTGCTGCCGCTGGTGGAAGGCACCACCGTCGCCACAAAATACGGTCCGGTGAAAACAGATCACATTTTGTTTATCGCTTCCGGTGCGTTTCATGTCTCCAAGCCTTCGGATCTGCTTCCCGAGCTTCAGGGCCGGTTGCCGATCCGTGTCGAGCTTCGCCCGCTGGGCAAGGACGACTTCCGCCGGATCCTGACCGAGACGGAGGCCAGCCTTATCAAACAGTACGTGGCCTTGATGGCGACGGAGGACCTCACTCTCGAATTCACGGAAGACGCGATCGACGAGCTTGCCGAGGTGGCCGTTCACCTCAATTCGAGCATCGAGAACATCGGCGCGCGGCGGCTTCAGACCGTCATGGAGCGGGTTCTGGACGAGATTTCTTTCACCGCTCCGGATCAGCCGGGCTCGACAATCAAGATAGATTCGGACTATGTCCGGAAGAACGTTGGCGACCTAGCGCAGAACACAGATTTGTCGCGTTTCATTCTATGAGCGGCAACATTGATCGGATCCGGCAGATCGCGGAAGAAATACCGCACCCGCTGCCGGACACCCGCCTGATCTGCGACGCTGCTTGAGAGGAGATGAAACGTGGCTTTCCATTCACTCAGGACATTGATGGCGATTTCGGCCGCGTTTGTCATGAGTGTGGCTCCGTTGTCCGCCATGGCCGCCGTGGATGTCGTCCCGCCCGGAAACCGGAATGCAAAGCAACCCGATATCCCGGGCGCATCCAAACGCCGCACCCAGGCGATGAAGTCGACCTTTGACGAGAAATACGCGAAAATTCGCGATCTGATCGCGGACGACGACAGGCTCAAGCGCAAGATCCGATCGGTCTCCCAGCGCTACAAGATCGATCCGATCCATATCGTCGGTGCGCTGGTGGGCGAACACACCTACAATGTGGATGCCTATGACAGGCTGCAGACCTACTACATCAAGGCTGTTTCCTATGCCGGCGAACGCTTCCGCTTCGAGTATGACGGCGAAAAGGTCACGGATTTTGTCGATCGGCCCCAATTCGACGTTTGCGATGAAGACGCCGGATCCGCAAAGCTGTGGACCTGCCGCGAGGATGTCTGGGAGAGCGATTTCCGCGGCAAGACGGTCGACGGCAAGAAGTTCCCGAACGACCGTTTCGGAGCGGTCTTCTTCCAGCCGTTCTATGCCGGGCAGACCTTCGGTCTGGGTCAGCTCAATCCGCTGACCGCACTGGTTCACACCGACAGGGTCAACAAGGTCTCGCGCCTTCGCAAGCTCGATGCGAACAATGCCGCACGGGTCTACGAAGCCATCATGGATCCGGATTCGACACTCGCGTTCATGGCCGCATCGATCGTCGACTCCATCGAGAACTACCGCGACATTGCCGGTTTCGACATTTCGGGCAATCCCGGAATCACGGCAACACTCTACAATGTCGGCAGATCCGCCAAGCGGGCCGAAGAACTGGCCGAGACCAACAGGAAGCGTGCCAACCGCGGTCAGAAGCGGCTCATGCCGACGGAGAATTACTACGGCTGGCTGGTTAACCAGCACGAAGACGAACTCCGCGCAATGATCTCGAAGTAGGAAACCTCGCTAGCGCGGCAATTTCTCGCCGCTGCCGGGACCGATCGGGGACCGGGCGATCCGTCCGGGAGGTTGCGGATCCACGGCATCAACCAATCTGGCGATTTCGTCGAGCGCCCGGGAATCCAGCTGACCGATTGACGACGCGAGCCGGTTGGCGACCTCGGTGGCCTTGGCGGAAAGCCCCGAAGTGTCGATGGTGACTTTCGGGCGCGACAGGCTTCCCAGAAGCTGAAGCTCCTCCGCCTCATCCCAGATGATGTTGAAATACCCGATGACGCGCTGAATGAACTCCCAGCTCGGCTCAGAGCGTCTGCCGTGCTCGAGCGCCGACAGATAAGCAGGAGACACGTCGAGTGCCCGCGCCATCTCGCGCTGGGTGACGCCCCTTTGAGCCCGCAGTTTTCTCACAGCCTCGCCGAACGGGGTCATCTCGCTCCGCCCCTTTCGCGACGCAGGCGAATGTAAAGCGCACCCTCTCCGCCATGGCTTCGGGCCGCGTTTTCGTGACCGGATATGAGAAACCGGAACTCCGGTTTCGACAGCCATTCAGGCAAGACCCGCTTGAGGACACCCTCGCTGCCGTTCGAGGAGCCCTTTCCGGTGATCACCAGCACATGGCGAAGCCCGCGCTCATGGGCGCGCGCAAGGAAATCGAACAGGAGATTGTGGGCTTCCGCCTGGGTCAGGCCGTGCAGATCGATCTTTCCATCTATCGGAAGTCGGCCGCGGGCCAGTTTTCGGACCACAGGCTTTTCAATCGTGTGCTTCCGGACAGGCTTCGATCCGGCCTTGGCTTCGGTGATCGCGGGTTCGACAAACGTCCGCATCTTCGGCGGCCTGGAAGCCGGCGCAGTATCTGCCGGAGGAAAATCCGGTTTCTCCGGCCCGGCCACAAACCATTCCTCGTCCTCGACGGACTTGCCGGGAAGCGGATCGATCGTGCGGGCGACGCGGGCCCAGATGATCCTGTCTTCATGGCTCAGCTTGTGCTTGTCACCGCTCATGGTGCTGTCCGCCGGGCAAGATCGGACGAAGTGGGCGCAAGCACGAAAAATGTTGCAGGTTTGTTGATCGCTCCGGCCTTGTCACCGGCACGCGGGCCCGATCCGACAAACAGATCACCGCGTGCGGGTCCGACAATGGCCGTGCCCGTATCCTGTGCGATCATCAGCCGGGCAAAGGGCCGGGGCGAGTCGAAATCCTCGAGATCCGGCGCCGAGACAAGGAACGGGGTCCCGAAGGTGTGAATGGCCTTGTCCACCGCCATGGAGCGTCCCGGCTCCAGCGGCACCTTCGCCGCAGCGACAGGTCCGAGCCGCGCGTCGTCGACATCGGCCTCCCGAAAGAAGATGAAGGACCGGTTCTGCCGCATCAGTTCATCGGCCCTGTCGGCGTGCTCGGCCAGCCAGGCCCGGATCGAGGCCATGGAGATCTCATCGGCAGGGATTTCACCGTCATTGACGAGGAGACGCCCGATGCCGGTGAACGGATGGCCGCTCTTGCCGTCATAGGTGATCCGCCGGACCGGGCGACCGGCTCCGTGAAGCCGTGCGCACCCCTGAACATGGGCGAAGAAGACGTCGGTCCGCGATGCGGCCCAGGCGATTTCCAGGCCGAGGCCGTCAAATGCGCCGGTCTCTATCTGGCTTCGATCGGGACAGGGCTCGAACCGGCCTTGCCGCTCGAGCATGAAGGCATGACCTGCCGGAATTCCGGGCGGGGGATGCGCCGGATCGGAAACCTTGACCAGGTTTTCCGGCTTTCGGAGAAACGGAAAGCGAAAGGTCTCGCAAGGTTTGTCGCGAACCTCGATCTCGGGCTCATAATAGCCTGTCACGTGACCCGGCAGACCGGCGGAACATAACTCAAGCGGAACGAACCGGTCCTCGAAGAAGGTCCGGATGGCCGCCTCGTCCGGCCTGCCCCGGTCCTGCAGGGCAAGCGCCGCCTTGAAGGCAGGTTCGAAATCGTGATGGGTCAGGCCGAGCGAGCCGGTCCTGTAGGGCACGATCTCAAGAGCGCGGCGCGCTGATCTGCAAAACGCATCAAACCCTGCGGAAGGGGAATCCTCCGCCCAACCGGGCAGCTGCGAGAATTCCCATCGCCGCAGCGACAGAGGCATTACTGATCGGCTTCCGTCGCGATGAGACGCCAATTGGGATCCCGCGAGCGGGTGTCGCGAGCGAAGGTCCAGACATCATTGACGTCGGTCACCTCGGCGAGATCGCCCTCGATCACTTCGCCGTCCTTGTCGATCGTCGCCGAAATCAACTGACTGACAATGCGAACGGTCACATTGGCTTCCGTATCCTTCATCTCCGCCTGGATGATGCTGGCCTTTTCGATACCGACGAAATTGGAACGGACCGTTTCGCCGCGATTTTCACGATCGCTGATGGCTGCGACAAAGCCTTCGTAAACCTCGCGCGACAACAGGGATTTCAGCGTCTTCCGGTCACCGTCCGCATAGGCCGACACGATCATCTCGTAGGCCATGGAAGCACCGCGCACGAATTCCTTCGGATCGAAGGAAGGGTCGGCCGAGACGAGTTCGCGAAGGCTCTTGTTGAGATCGCTTCCCGGTTCCGCATAGGCATCGACCGCAGCAAAGGCTTCCGGTTCTGCCGCTTCACGTCCACGACGCGGCAACGTGACCACTTTCGGATCGTCGGCGCCATCCCGTGAGGCAGTCTGCTCGCGCCGTTCCATCTTTTCGCGCGGCGGTCTCTCGTTCCCGGTTCTCTTGCCGAGCACCGAGCGGAGCTGGATGAAAACAATCACCGCCGCCACGAAAAAGAAGAACGTCACAAAATCAAAGGAACCCATTCCCGCCTTCTTTCATTTTCATCGTCTGTTAGGATGCATATAATCCTCTCGGGCCGATCAATCAAAGGGTCGGCCATTCTATTTATTCTTCGTCGCAAACGGTTTCGCCGCGCGACTCTCTCACCCGGGACCACCGACATGCGCTTCTCACTGATCCCGTTCCTGCTGCTGGTCGTTCCGCTGGCCGAAATTGCGGCCTTCGTGGTGATCGGCGGTCAGATCGGCGTTTGGGCGACGCTCGGCATGGTCCTGCTGACCGCGGCCATCGGCAGCGTCCTGCTCCGCTGGCAGGGAATCGGTCTTTTCAACCGGATCAACGCCGAAATGCAGGCCAACCGCGTTCCAGGCCGTGAACTGGTGCACGGAGTCATGATCCTGGTGGCCGGCGTTCTGCTGCTCACGCCGGGGTTCGTCACCGACACGCTCGGCTTCCTCTTGTTCGTGCCGGCCGTGCGCGACGGGGTCTGGCGGCTGGTCAGGGACCGTATCGTGGTCACCACCATGTCGGCGCGGCAGGACGGAAGAAGACCTGGCTCCCGCGGGCCGCAGGACGGCGTGGTGGATCTCGACGAAGATGAATTCGAGCGGAACCCGGATCAATCCTCACCATGGTCGGACGATCCGGACAGGATTTCCGGCAAGGACCGGAATAACCAGGACTGAGCAAACGGGTTGTAACCCCGGTGGTGAAATGCTAGCGAAACCGCGAACAATTTACCGGGTAACCGCCATTGGCGGATGAGAACAGGGAAGAGCCAGATGGCAAAAGACACGACGGGCGCCGCAGCGCCAGCGGACGCAAAAGGCAACGGTGAAGCGCCGACACTCAACGTGATGGCACAATATGTGAAGGATCTGTCCTTCGAAAATCCGGGTGCGCCGAAATC
Source organism: Hoeflea sp. (assembly GCA_965233445.1). Taxonomy (GTDB): domain Bacteria; phylum Pseudomonadota; class Alphaproteobacteria; order Rhizobiales; family Rhizobiaceae; genus Hoeflea. The sequence goes on along the minus strand of OZ247491.1, from coordinate 447,307 downwards.
GCTGGGTCCGCGCGAGAAGGCTCCGGCCATCAACATCAATGTCAACGTCAACGCCAATCCGTTGAGCGAGACCGAATTCGATGTCGTGCTGACGCTCAATGCCGAAGCGAAGAACGATCAGACCGTCGTCTTCAATGTCGAGCTGGTCTATGGCGGCGTGTTTCGGGTGGCGAACTTCCCGCAGGAACACATGCTTCCGCTGCTGTTCATCGAATGCCCGCGGATTCTCTTCCCGTTTGCCCGGCAGATCGTTGCCGACGCAACACGGAACGGCGGTTTCCCGCCGCTGCTGATCGATCCGATCGATTTCGCGCAGATGTTCCAGCAGCGCATGGCCGAGGAAAAGGCCAAGTCCGAGGTTTCAAACCAGGTCAACTGATCGGTTTTGGCCGGTTGGATCAATTCGGGAAGGCCGCCTCCGGGCGGCCTTTTTCATGTCCGGATTGTCAGGTCTGGAGCGAAGCTTTCCGGTTTCCGCGGTCAGCGCGCGGGGCCGGGTCAAGAGACCGTGCGTGTTTCACGTGAATCAACGGCCGGAGTTCAGCTCTTCCCGGCCTTGAGCCAGATTGCGTCCTCACCGATCCGGCTGATCAGATCCCGGTGCGCCTGCAGTTCCTCGGGCGCCAGACGTTCGGGCAAGGGCTTCGGGCGTTCACCGATTTCGACCACCACCTCGGTGCTCGAGCCTTCGCGCGCATCGGATTGGCCCGACGACAGTCCAAGGGCGGCCTGCCGGCCTCCGAGCATCTCGATATACACATCTGTCAGCAGTTCCGCGTCGAGCAACGCGCCGTGTTTGGTGCGGTGGGAATTGTCTATGCCGTACCGCCGGCACAGCGCATCAAGCGAGTTCGGACCCATCGGATGGCGCCGCCGGGCAAGCGCCAGGGTGTCCACGACCAGACCGGGATCCACCGGAGGCAGGCCGAGGCGCCTGTATTCGGCGTTGAGAAACCCCATGTCGAAATTTGCATTGTGCGCCACATAGCGCGCGCCATCGAAGAACCGTGCAATCTCGTCGGCCAGATCGGCAAAGACCGGCTTGTCACTCAGAAACGCATCGCTGATGCCGTGCACGGCAAGGGCGTCCGGATGGACCGCGCGGCCATCCGGATTGATGAACAGATGAAGCGTCCGGCCCGTGGGAAACTGGTTCTCCAGTTCAACGCAGCCGATCTCGATCACACGGTCGACCTGGTTGTCGAGGCCGGTTGTTTCGGTGTCGAAGACGATCTCGCGCATGGGTCTGTCCTATTTCCTGATGGTTTCTCTGAGCCTGCCGACAATCTCGTCCACCTGCCGCCGGGCGGGCTCCAGGCCCTTGGAGGTATCGATGACGAAATCGGCGCGACGGCGCTTTTCGCCATCGGGAACCTGACGCGCAACAATAGCTTCGAACTTCTCCTCGGTCATCCCCGGCCGCGAAAGGACACGCTGCCGCTGGACCTCCGGACCGCAGCTCACAACCACGACCACATCCACGCGGTCTTCGGCTCCGGTTTCGTAGAGAAGCGGAATGTCAATCAGCACCAGTTTGTGGCCTGCGGTTCGGGCCTCTTCCACGAAAGCGTGCTCGCGTTCGCGGACAAGGGGATGAACGATTGCCTCCAATCGCTTGAAGCCTCCGGGATCGCGGAGCAGCATCTTCGACAGCTGGCCACGGTCGACGACACCATTCGATGTCGCGCCGGGAAAGGCTTCCTCGATCAATGGCGTCGCGGCGCCGTTGTAGAGGTCATGGACGATCTCATCGGCGCTGATGACGGGAACGCCGGCAGCCTTGAACATGTCAGCCGTGGTTGACTTCCCCATGCCGATGGAACCGGTCAGGCCGATCGTGATCATCAATGCGCCTCCATGTCCGCAATCACAAGATCGCGCAGTTGGGGCGTCACCCGGGGCCGGATGCCAAACCAGCGCTCGAAACCGGGAACTGCCTGGTGAAGCAGCATCCCGAGCCCGTCGACGGTCCTGAAGCCCTGCTCTGCCGCCATCCTCACGATCGGTGTGAGCAACGGCACGTAGACAATATCAGTTACCAGCGCGCCGTCGTTCATGCCGGTGAAATCGATGGCCGGGGCAGACGCGCCGTCCATCCCAAGCGACGTGGTGTTGATGAAAAGGTCGGCGCCGCTCGAAGCCTCATAAAGAGCATCCATAGGGTGGGCGTACAGTGTGGGCCCGAAGCGGTCGGCCAGTTCCCGGGCGCGCCCGACGGTACGGTTGACCACCCGGATCTCGGGAATCCCCCGCGCCACAAGCGCATGCAGGATGGCCCGGCTTGCACCGCCCGCGCCCAGAACCACCGCTGTCCGGCTCCGGTCCCAGCCCGGTGCGTTAGCATCGAGATTGGCGGCGAAGCCATGGGAATCGGTATTTCCGGCGTGAAGCTCGCCGTCTTCGAGCCACAGGGTATTGATCGCACCGATCTGGGAGGCTGTTTCGTCAACGTGATCGACCAGATCTGCTATTGCCTGCTTGTGGGGGATCGTGACATTGCCGCCCGAATAGGCTGACGAGCCATCCTTGAGCGCTGCCACGAAGCCTCGAAGTTCGGCGGGCCGAACGTGAACGGGATCATAGGTGCCCCTGATCGCATTCGTTTCGAGCCAGTGCCGGTGGATAAGGGGCGAGCGGGAATGCGAAATCGGGTCCCCGATCACGAAAGCCTTTGGAAAAGTCTCCCCATTGTCAGCCATCGATCACCGCCAGATCCCGCAATTCCTTGAGAAGCGGCAGCATCGGCATCCCGACGATGGTGAAATAGTCCCCCTCGATGCGTTCGAACAACTGGATTCCCTCACCCTCGTACTGATAGGCGCCGACGGACGACAGCGCCTTGGCGCCGACATTGGCGAGATGACGGCCGACGAAACCGGGATCGAGCTTGCGCATGGTCAAGTGGGCCACGGAAACGTGACGCCACAGGGTTTCTCCGTCGCGTGCCAGAACAACTGCGCTGTTGAGTGCGTGCGTGCGGCCGGAAAGCGCCAGAAGGCGCCGTCTTGCCTCATCCATATCCTGCGGCTTGTGAAGAAGCTGGTGATCGAGCGAAAGCGTCTGGTCGGATCCGATCACAATGCTACCCGGCTTCCTGCCCGAGACGTCCTGCGCCTTCGCCTCAGCCAGGACGCTCGCCACACTCTCGGCGTCGAGATCGGTCAGCGCGCCTTCGACCGCGCGCTCGTCGATATCGGCGGGCTCGACCTCGAACTGAAGGCCGGCATTCTGCAGCATCGCTTTCCTGAAGGGACTTGCCGAGGCAAGCACTAGCCTTGTGGTCATGTGCGCTCCTTTTCGCGTGAACGTCCTGATCCCGGGGGTTAGCGCCACTTCGGACGCAAGGCAAGGATCGCCGCGGCCGTCTCCTCGATCGACCGGCGGGTGACGTCGATCACCGGCCAGTTGTGACGCTCGCACAGCGAACGGGCATATTTGAGCTCTTCGCTGATGAGGGATCGGTCCGTGTAGTGCTCGCCCTGATACCCAGCGGTTGTTCCCAGAACCCTGTTGTGACGAACCTGGGCAATGCGATCGACCGATGCGACGAGGCCGACGATCAGCGGTTTCGTTGCCTTGATCAGACCCTCGGGAAGCGGCACTCCGTGGACAATCGGGATATTGGCCGTCTTGATGCCGCGGTTGGCCAGATAGATCGAGGTGGGCGTTTTCGATGTGCGGCTGATCCCGATGATCACCAGATCGGCTTCATTGAAGTCGGCCGGCAACTGTCCGTCATCATGATCGAGCGTAAAATTCAGCGCATCGATGCGCTTGAAGTATTCCTCGCCCATGGCGTGCTGGGCGCCGACACGACGACGCGAGGGCGCACCCAGGTAGGACTGAAACACATTGAGGACCGGCTCGAGCACCGAAACGCTCGGCAGGCCCATATCGCGGCATTTGAGCTCGATGATCGAGGCAAGTTCGGTATCAACGATGGTGTAGAGGACAATTCCCGGTGCACCGTCGATCGCATCCAGCACGGCAAAGAGCTGCTTGCGGGTGCGGATCAGCGGGTAAACGTGTTCGAGCGCCTGGGCTCCCTGAAACTGCGCGGCGGCTGCGCGGCCGGCGGCCATCAGGGTTTCACCGGTCGAATCGGAGATGAGATGCAGATGGAAATAGTTTTTGACCTGCTCCACAGAAATCTCCGGCAGCTGTTGATAAGGGTGGACGAGCAAGAGCTAAGGGCCGGGGGCACCCGAAGGCAAGGGACAGCAGCCCTGTTTTTCCACAATGGGTGTTTTGTGCATCCAGTTCATCGGCTTTTTCAGCGTTGTGGGGAAAATGCAGCCGGGTTCCCGGCAATTGGAACGAAGCGAGGCAGATAAAGCCAGTCAATCAAAGACTTTAGCGCGTGTGTCAGAATGACCGGGACTGGCCGATTGTGCTTTTGAGATGCGACTGTTTATATGAGCCACCTGTGGAGGAGCTGTGGACAAGTGATAATCCCCTGAAGCCACAGAGTCATAGAATAAGAATCCTTTTCCAATAAGGATTTGTTTTAAGGGACGGGTGATGACAAAGGCCGCAGATCGGAAGGTGATGAAGGTGCTGGCAGGGGAAACGGTCTCTCCACCTCCGGTATGGCTGATGAGACAGGCCGGGAGATATCTGCCCGAGTACCGGAAGACGCGTGCGACGGCGAAGGGCTTTCTCGATCTGTGCTACACCCCGGACCTTGCGGTCGAAGTCACGTTGCAGCCGATCCGGCGCTACGGCTTTGATGCGGCCATCCTGTTTTCCGACATTCTCGTCATTCCCGATGCGCTCGACCGGAATGTTCACTTCGTGCAGGGAGAGGGTCCGAAGATGGATCCGATTTCTCCGGAAGCGGTGTCGGATCTCGATGCCTCGGGAATGCACGAACATCTGGCCCCGGTCTATGAAACGGTCCGGAGGCTGCGGGCGGAACTGCCGGAAGAAACCACCTTGCTCGGCTTTTGCGGAGCGCCATGGACGGTTGCGACCTACATGATTGCCGGCCACGGCACGCCCGACCAGGCGCCTGCCCGGCTGTTTGCCATGCAGCACCCGGAAGAGTTCGGGATGCTGATCGATCATCTGACGGAAATCTCGGCGGATTACCTGATTTCGCAGATCGATGTGGGCGCGGATGCGGTGCAGATCTTCGATTCCTGGGCGGGTGTCCTGGGTGAGGTCGAATTCGCGCAATACTCGGTCCGACCGGTCAGGCGGATGGTAGAGAAGATCAACCGCGAACGACCCGGGGTTCCGGTGATCGGGTTCGCCAAGGGTGCTGGCGCGCTGCTCGAGACCTACAGGAGCGATACCGGTGTCAACTGCGTCGGGCTTGACTGGACCGTGCCTGGCGGGCTCGCACGCCGTATCCAGAAGGGCGGCGCCGTTCAGGGAAACATGGATCCGCTTCGGATGGTGGCCGGTGGCCGGGCCCTGGACGAGGGTGTCGACCGGGTGATCGAAACGCTTGGCGACGGACCGCTGATCTTCAATCTGGGACATGGAATCACGCCGCAGGCCGACCCTGAAAATGTAACCCGGTTGATGAACCGCGTCAGGGGTGTTTCGAGGTCGTGAAGCATCCGGTCGCGACAAGTGCTGGCGAAGGCTCGCGGGCAAGGCTGAAGGCTCGTCTGGCGATCGCGGTTGTGGTTGCCCTTGCGGGTGTTGCCTGGTGGCTGCAGCCGGCCTGGCTCTATGGCTGGCTCAAGGTGCTTCATCTGGTCGCGGTCATCTCGTGGATGGTCGGGCTGTTCTATCTGCCTCGGCTGTTCGTTTATCATGCGGATGCGGAACCGGGCGGAGAATCCGCCCAGACCTTCGTCATCATGGAAGGGCGATTGATCAAGGTGATCATGAACCCGGCGATGATGGTGTCATGGGTGGTCGGGCTCTGGCTTGCCTGGAACGGTTTCGGTCTTGCGGGGGCATGGCTCTGGGTCAAGATAGCCGCAGTGGCGGGGCTGACCGTGTTTCATGTCTTTCTCAGCCGGTCTGCGCGAAGGTTTGCCAAGGGCGAGAACAGGATGACTGCCCGGCAATGGCGGATGGCCAACGAGATACCGACCGTTTTGATGATCCTGGCGATCATCATGGTCGTCATCAAACCGTTCGCTTGATCAGGAATTGCGTTGCTTGGAGAAGTCGTCTTCTCCAAATTGTCGACATGACGGGGCTTGCGGCGTTTCACGTGAATCGCTATCTAGCTTGTAACGCCTTCAAGGGCGGGCACCAGTTTCTGTCTGGCCGGCACCCATTGCCGCGTGTTCTCGTCCGCCTCTCCCCATTTATGTAAATTCTAGACTTGGATTTCCCATGCAGGAAATGAAGCTTCAAGAGCTCAAGAACAAAACGCCTACGGATCTGCTTGCCTTCGCCGAATCCGTAGAGGTCGAAAATGCCAGCGTCATGCGCAAGCAGGAGCTGATGTTTGCAATCCTCAAGCAGCTTGCTGCACAGGATGTCGAAATCATCGGCGAGGGCGTGGTCGAGGTCCTGCAGGATGGTTTCGGATTCATGCGCTCGGCAAACGCCAACTACCTGCCGGGCCCGGATGACATCTACATTTCGCCTTCGCAGATCAGGCGTTTTTCACTGAAGACCGGTGACACGGTCGAGGGACCGATTCGCGGACCGAAGGAAGGCGAGCGGTATTTTGCGCTTCTCAAGGTCAACACGATCAATTTCGAAGATCCCGAAAAGATCAGGCACAAGGTCCATTTCGACAATCTGACACCGCTCTATCCGAATGAACGGTTCAAGATGGAAATCGACAATCCGACGTCGAAGGACATTTCCTCTCGGGTGATCGATCTCGTGGCGCCGCTCGGCAAGGGACAGCGCGGCCTCATCGTCGCCCCGCCGCGGACCGGTAAGACCGTGCTGCTGCAGAACATCGCGCATTCGATTACGGCCAATCATCCCGACTGCTATCTGATCGTCCTCCTGATCGACGAACGTCCGGAAGAAGTCACCGACATGCAGCGCTCGGTGAAGGGCGAAGTCGTGTCTTCCACATTCGACGAACCGGCGGTTCGCCACGTCCAGGTGGCCGAGATGGTCATCGAGAAGGCCAAGCGTCTGGTCGAACATGGGCGCGACGTCATCATCCTGCTCGATTCGATCACGCGCCTGGGCCGTGCCTACAACACCGTGGTGCCATCATCGGGCAAGGTGCTGACCGGTGGTGTGGATGCCAACGCGCTGCAACGCCCGAAACGCTTCTTCGGCGCGGCGCGAAACATCGAGGAAGGCGGATCGCTGACGATCATCGCCACTGCGCTGATCGACACCGGCTCGCGCATGGACGAGGTGATCTTCGAAGAGTTCAAGGGTACCGGCAACTCCGAAATCGTTCTGGACCGGAAGGTTGCAGACAAGCGCATCTTCCCGTCGATGGACATTCTCAAGTCCGGCACCCGCAAGGAAGACCTGCTGGTTCCACGTCAGGATCTTCAGAAGATCTTCGTGCTGCGTCGGATTCTGGCGCCCATGGGAACAACGGATGCCATCGAGTTCCTGATCGACAAGCTCAAGCAGACCAAGACCAACAGCGATTTCTTCGATTCGATGAACACCTGAGGAATCGCGGAATCCTCCGATTCGATTCGGAACCGGTATCTTCATGGCTGAGACCATCTACGCGCTTTCCAGCGGCGCTGTCCCGGCTGGTGTTGCAGTTGTCCGCGTGTCCGGACCAGGTGTTGGATTCGGGTTCGAAACGCTTATCGGCTTCGTCCCCGTCCCTCGCCACGCAACGATGTGCGAGATCAGGGACGATGAAGGCGTACTCCTTGACAGGGGGCTCGCGCTTTATTTTCCCGGTCCGAAATCCTTTACCGGTGAGGATGTCGCCGAATTTCAGATCCATGGAAGCCGAGCTTCGGTAGATGCGGTTCTGCGCGCACTTGGACGCTTGCCTGACCACAGGATGGCCGAGCCCGGGGAATTCACCAGACAGGCCTTCGCCAACGGAAAGATGGATCTGACCGAGGTCGAAGGTCTGTCCGATCTTCTCCTTGCGGAGACCGAGGCCCAGCGGCGTCAGGCGCTGGCGCAGGTCGGTGGGGGACTGCGTGCGCTCTATCAGGACTGGGCCGGGCGGCTTACCCATGCAAGGGCAATGATCGAGGCCGAGCTGGACTTCTCCGACGAGGACGATATTCCGGGATCGGTCTCGGATCGGATATGGTACGACCTGCGTGCGCTGCATGGCGAAATCCGCTCTCATCTCGAGAAGGCGTCCTACGGAGAAATCGTTCGCACCGGCTTCAAGGTGGCGCTCATCGGTCCCCCGAACGCCGGCAAATCCTCACTGCTCAATTGTCTGGCCGATCGCGAGGTCGCCATCGTCTCGGAGATGCCGGGAACGACCAGGGACATCGTCGAGGTTCGGCTGGATCTGAACGGCTTTCTGGTCACGCTTCAGGACACAGCTGGTTTGCGGGACGATTCCGAAGACGTGATCGAGATGGAAGGAATGCGTCGCAGCCGTGCGGCGGCCGAGGAAGCGGATCTCGTTCTTGAGTTGCGGGACGCTGCCGCTTCCGATGTAGGAACTCTGCAAGACCTTGCGGTCAAGACAATTCCGATTTGGACCAAGATCGACAAGCTTGTGCCTTCTGATTGGAAGAGTCTGGCAAAAGGACCGGGCATCGGGATATCCAGCAAGACGGGTGAAGGAATCGAACTTCTGGTGTCGAAAATTTTGGAAAGCCTGTCTTCCCGGGGATCCGAGGTCAGTGATATCGTTCCGTCGCGAGACCGACATGTCGCACTCCTGAGGTCGGCGAGCTCGGAATTGGAAACCGCGATCAACAGTGAAACCATGCCCATTGAAGTTCGCGCCGAAGTGCTCAGACGCGCTGCGGATGACATTGGCAGGATCACGGGAAAGGTCGATGTCGAGGACCTCCTCGGTGTTATCTTCTCGGAGTTCTGCGTGGGAAAATGATTCACGTGAAACACAAGCCGGCGGCTTTACACGACACGTGATTCACGTGAAACATTCGTCCGCCGCTCTCGGCCCATATCGTCGACCTACCGTATGATTTTGGTTTCACGTGAAACCCAATCTCCTTGACATTGGCTCTTGAGAAAAAGAGAACTCCGAAAATGGAAAATCCGATTCACTACGATGTCATTGTCATTGGCGGCGGTCACGCCGGCAGCGAAGCAGCGTCAGCTGCAGCGCGGCTTGGTGCGCGCACGGCACTTGTGACCCACAAGCGGGAAAGCATCGGCACCATGTCGTGCAATCCGGCAATCGGCGGTCTCGGAAAAGGCCACCTGGTCCGGGAAATCGATGCCATGGGTGGTCTCATGGGGTTGGCGGCTGACCAATCGGGAATACAGTTTCGCATGCTGAACCGCCGGAAAGGCCCGGCAGTGTGGGGTCCCCGTACCCAGGCCGACCGAAGGCTCTACAAGGCTTCTGTCCAGAAGCAGCTGGACGACATTACCAATCTGGATATCGTCGAGGGCGAAGCGGATGGCCTGCTCCAGAGGGATGGCGCGGTTTCAGGCGTTGTTCTCGGTGATGGGCGGGAAATCGGATGCGATGCAGTCGTGCTCACCACGGGAACATTCCTGAGGGGTCTCATTCACATAGGCGATCGGCGCATTCCGGCCGGCCGCATGAATGAAGCGCCCGCAACCGGTTTTTCGACTGTCCTCGAAAATGCCGGCTTTGAACTTGGCCGGCTGAAGACTGGAACGCCGGCACGGTTGGACGGAACGACCATCGATTGGAGCCGAGTGGATTGGCAGGATGCGGATGCCGAGCCTATTCCGTTTTCGTTCATGACGGACAGGATCGAGGTGCCACAGATCAGGTGCGGGATCACCCGTACCACTCCTGCCACGCACAAGATCATCCAGGACAACATCCACCGGTCGGCCATGTATTCCGGCCAGATCGAGGGTGTCGGGCCGAGGTACTGTCCGTCGATCGAGGACAAGATCGTTCGGTTCGGGGAACGTGACGGGCATCAGATCTTTCTGGAGCCGGAAGGTCTCGATGACGATACAGTGTATCCGAACGGCATTTCGACATCATTGCCGGAGGACGTTCAGGAGGAATTCCTGCGGACAATCCCCGGTCTGGAAGACGTAACAATCCTCCAGCCCGGTTATGCAATTGAATATGACCACGTCGATCCACGGGAACTTGCACAGACACTCGAAACGCGAAAGGTCCCGGGGCTGTTCCTTGCCGGGCAGATCAACGGCACCACCGGTTATGAGGAGGCCGCGGCCCAGGGACTTGTTGCGGGCCTGAATGCGGCATTGAAGGTGCAGGGCCGTGATGCGGTCGTGTTCAGCCGCTCCAGTTCCTACATCGGCGTCATGATCGATGATCTCACCACGCGTGGTGTCAGCGAACCCTACCGGATGTTTACCTCGCGCGCCGAGTACAGGCTGTCGCTGCGGGCCGACAATGCAGAGGTTCGGCTGACACCGACCGCGATTTCATTGGGGTGCGTAAGCGGGGATCGGCAGGAGCGTTTCAACCGGTATTTCGATTCGCTTACGGAATGTCTTTCGGATCTCAAGCAACGGCAGCTGTCGCCAAATGAAGCGGCTCGCTACGATATCTCGCTCAACCGCGACGGGTTGCGGCGCAGTGCGTTTCAGCTTCTGTCCTATCCCGACATTGGCCTGGAAGATGTGGTCCGTGTCTGGCCCGAGTTCGAAAGCTACGAGGCGCGCGTGTTGAATGCGGCGGCGATCGAGGCGTCCTACGCGGTCTATCTCGAGCGTCAGAGCCAGGACATAGCGGAGCGTGTCAGGGAAGAGTCGCGCCTGATACCGGATGGGTTCGATTATGGCGCATTGGTGGGCCTGTCGAATGAACTGAAGCAGAAGCTCGACCGTGTGCGGCCTCCTTCGATTGGGCATGCCGAGCGAATCGAGGGAATGACACCGGCGGCCGTTGCCCTGATTCTTGCGTATCTGCGTCGTCGCGAAACCTCGAAAGCGGCGAGGTCTGCCTGATGTCTGTTGAATGGTCCGATGTAAGGGAGCCCGAGATTCCCGGGTTCTTGTCTGTTTCACGTGAAACAGCCGACCGGCTTGCGACCTATGCGGATCTTGTTCGCAAATGGCAGAGCAGCATCAACCTGATTTCGCCCAGGACACTGCCCGACCTGTGGACACGGCATATTCTGGACAGTCTTCAGCTGTTCGCGCTCAGGCGCGGCCCATCCATCTGGATGGATATGGGGATCGGTGCCGGCTTTCCGGGTCTCGTCACCGGAATCTGTCTTGCCGAAGTGGGAGACGGATGGGTGCATCTGGTGGAGAGCAACAACAAGAAGGCCGCCTTTCTTCGCCAGGCAATTTCAAAAACCGGGGCCCGAGCCAGCGTGCTTCCGGTGAGAATCGATGAAGCGCTGAAAAGCCTGCCCCAAATCGACGCCATATCGGCCCGAGCGCTGGCGCCACTGACGGATCTGCTGTCACATTCGGCGCCTTTTGCGGCCAGGAACCCCGCAATTCGAATGTGGTTCCACAAAGGGTTGGATTACGCGGAAGAAGTACGATCGGCGCGTGACCTTTGGTCATTTGATCTGGTAGAACATGAAAGTCAGTTTCAGGATGGATCGGTCATTCTGGAGATTGGCAATCTCAAGACATTCAACTGATTTTGCGGACGCTCTCCGATGCCCCATGCAAAGAACCGGATCATCACCATCGCCAATCAGAAGGGCGGCGTCGGCAAGACCACGACGGCCATCAATCTGGCCACGGCACTTGCCGCGATCGGCGAGGAAGTGCTGATCGTCGATATCGATCCCCAGGGCAATGCCAGCACCGGGCTTGGCATCGACCGAAAGGACCGGGGTGTCTCCGCCTACGATCTTCTGACCCAGAACGCGAGCGTGGCGGATACCGTCGTGGAGACCGCGGTTCCGCATTTGAGCATCATTCCGTCGACGATGGATCTCCTCGGTGTGGAAATGGAGATCGCAGGGACGCCCGACCGGGTCTTCCGGTTGCGCAAGGCCCTGCAGGCGGAGGCGGCCACCTCCTACAGCTACGTGCTGATCGATTGCCCGCCCTCGCTCAATCTGCTGACCATGAATGCGATGGCAGCCGCCCACTCCATCCTGGTGCCGCTGCAATGCGAGTTCTTTGCACTTGAAGGCCTGAGCCAGCTGCTGGAAACCGTCGGCCAGGTCCGCGATACGCTCAATCCGACGCTGGATATCCAGGGGATCGTGATGACGATGTATGATGCACGCAACAATCTGGCCCTCCAGGTGGTCGATGATGTTCGCGCCCATCTCGGCGACAAGGTCTACCGGACCCTGATCCCGCGCAATGTGCGGGTTTCGGAAGCACCGTCCTACGGAAAGCCGGCTATTCTCTATGATCTCAAATGCGCCGGGAGCCAGGCGTATCTTCAGCTGGCATCGGAAGTGATCCAGCGCGAACGCAACAGAAAGGCCGCCTGACCGGTCCGCGGTCGAGGGCAAGAGTGGAAACGAAGATGGCAGAAGATGTATCCAAGAAACGGCTCGGTCGCGGTCTCGCAGCGCTGATCGGCGAAATCGACCAGCCTTCGTCGGCGCAGTCGAAACCGTCGGTTACGGCCGATCGCATGATTCCGATCGAGCACGTCACTCGCAACCCGCGCAATCCGCGACGGAATTTTGCTCCGGCCGAGCTCGAGGATCTGTCCAGGTCCATTCGCCAGCACGGGGTGGTCCAGCCCGTCGTGGTCAGGAGCGCCGGTACGGACCGGTTCGAGATCATTGCAGGCGAACGCCGCTGGCGCGCCTCGCAGATGGCCGGTCTTGTCGAGATTCCGGTCATTGTCCGGGATGTCGACGACAAGACAGCCCTGGAAATTGCCATAGTCGAGAACGTCCAGCGGGCCGATCTCAATCCTCTGGAGGAAGCACAAGGCTACGAGCAGCTTATCGCGCAATACGGTTATACGCAGAACGACCTCGGCGAAGTGATCGGCAAGAGCCGCAGTCACGTCGCCAATTCCCTGCGACTGCTCAAGTTGCCGGACCAGGTCCGCTCCATGCTTGCCGACGGCGAGCTGTCGGCCGGTCATGCCCGCGCCATCGTATCGACCTCCGATCCCGCGGCGCTTGCCAGACGCATTGTCGAAGGTGGCCTTTCGGTGCGTGATGCCGAAAAGCTGGCCCAGAAGGATGCGGAGCAATCGTCCCAGCCAGGTGGACTGGAAACCAAGTCCGGACATTCGGCGAACACCAAGGATGCCGACACGGTCGCGCTCGAGAGAAGCCTGTCCGACGTGCTTGGACTGAAGGTTCAACTGGCCCACAAAGGTCAGGGCGGTCAGATGCGAATTGATTACAAATCACTCGAGCAGCTGGATGAACTTTGCCGGCTATTGGGCGAAAATCGCTAAATATTCCAATTAGTTAGCTGAATTGCCTGCTGAGAAGACAGGTTCGAAGCAGGGCCTGGCGGGCGATCGAGGCCTCGAGCTGCGGCCTCTTTCTGGTTTCCAGAACAGCCTGGGCCAAGCGCTGCATTTCCGCGTTGATCGCCTTCAGCGTCCAGTGCCTCAGCGCCCGCTCGACGATCGGCTTTCGCTTGAAATGAATGCCGCGACCCTTTTCCGTCATCACTTGGGCGGGTTGGCGCGAATGGTTCTCGACCAGCGATCGCAGACTGTCGAGTTGTTCCAGTTGAACAAGGCAACCGCGCAAAACCAGATAGACCGAAGTCTTCGAGGCCAATATGCGTTCGAGCGCGGCCTCGAGCCGCGTCACGTCGCCGCTGAACACGGCCTCGATCGCGTCATCGACAGAGAGTGCGGCAACATCGCCGATGGCTTCGATCACGTCGGCATCGGTCACGGTCCCGGTGCCATCGCAGTAAAGGGCCAGTTTTCTGAGCTCTCCGCGGCTTGCCAAACGATCGCCGCCCAGCAACTGGCCAAGCCTCTGGCGCGCGTCACCCTGAATGGTGAGACCGGCATTGCCGAGTTCCTCGTCAATCAGGGCCTGTATGCCGCGGGCGTCATCGGCATAGCAGGGGATCGCAAGTGCGGTCCTGGCGCTTTCAACCGCCTTTCGCAGGCCTGCACCCTTTTTCAGGTCCCCGGCTTCGATGAGCAGGTGGGATCCGCCGGGATCGACGCCGGCAACCGCGGACACCGCCTCGACAAGCCCACGGTCATTGCCGGCATTCTTGACCCAGACAAGGCGGTCGCCGCCGAACAGGCTTATGGCGCCAAACTCATCGGCCAGCCGGCCAGGATCGCCATTGAGGTCGGAAGCTTCCAGTCTGAGCACCGAAAAATCATCCGAGAGGTCGATACCGGTCTTGGCAGCGACCTGAGCCGCGCGCTCCGACACCAGTCCCCGGTCCGGTCCATAGACCAGAACGATCCGGTAGGGCGTACCCTGGCGCCGTATGAAGCCGGCAAACTCGTGGTTCTTTATCTCAGCCATTGCGCCCGTGAAGCCAGCCGCAGGCTAGCGCGCCAGCGCGGCGGCAACATCGGCGCGAACCTGGGCGGCAACCGCCTTGGCCGCGCGGGTTTCGGCTTCCAGCTTGGCCCGCTCCTGGGCAAAGTTCTGTGACGGGAGATCAAGCTGGGCATCGGCGGAGCGGGTCCCGTTCCTGATGACCTCACCGTTCGCGGTGGTCTTGAGCACGTAAGTGGCCGTCACCGTGGCGCGGGCGGCCGAAAACTCGTTGTCGAGTCCGCCGGGCAGGATACCGCCGACAGATGAGGTGGCGTCGATGTCGAGCGTGTAGGCGCCTGTGGGTTGTTCCCCGCCAAAACCGAGAACGAGTTCGTTGCGGACCACCTGTTCGACCCTCGAATCGACTCTCGAGACGCTCACCGACTGGCTTTCGCCGGAAGCATTGCCGTAAAGCGGTTGTACCTGGCAGCCGGCCAGCATGCCGAGACCGAGCAAGATCGCCGAAACCCGGAACATCCCCTTGGCGGATCGCTCCGGCCGCATGACTTCAGATGACGACATTCACGATCCTCCGGGGAACCACAATGAGCTTGCGTGGCGGATTGCCGCCAAGCGCGGATTGCACGAAATCGAGCGACAGGACAGCCTGCTCGACAGCAGATTGGTCGGCATCGCGATCAATTGTCAAATCGCCACGTTTCTTGCCGTTGATCTGCACCGGCAGGACGATCTGGTCGTCGATTACCAGAGCCGGGTCATGGTCCGGCCACGGGGTTGTGGCAACCATACCGGCGTTTCCCAGCAGGTTCCAGCATTCCTCGGCAAAATGCGGCATCATCGGAGCAAACAGCTGAACCAGATGGCCTGCGGCCTGTTTGCAGGCGCCGGTGAGATCCGCATCGGCCTTTCCGGCAGCAACGTCGGACAGCGGAGCGGCAAGCGTATTGACCAGCTCATAGAGACGGGCAACGGCCTTGTTGAACGCCAGCTTCTCGATGTCCTCGCCGACAGCCTTGACCGTCTTGTGCGATGCGCGCGAGACTTCAAGCGCCTGACCGCCCGTTCCCGCCCTGGCTTCCGCGGCCTTCAGGTTCTCGGAGGCTTCGCCGATCAGGCGCCAGATCCGCTGGACAAAGCGGTGTGCGCCCTCAACCCCGGCTTCGGACCAGATCACATCACGGTCCGGCGGTGAATCGGACAGCATGAAGAAGCGTGCGGTGTCCGCTCCGTAGCCTTCGATGATGTCGTCGGGGTCGACAACGTTCTTCTTGGACTTCGACATCTTTTCGATCGAGCCGATCAGCAGCGTTTCGCCGGTCTGAGCATGGCGGGCCTGCCGCTGGCCGTCCTTTTCCTCGATGACGACGTCGGCCGGCGCAATCCATTCGTTCCTGCCGTTGCGTTCGGCACGGTAGGTTTCGTGGACAACCATGCCCTGGGTGAACAGGCCGCGGAAAGGCTCCTTCAGATCGAGATGACCGGTCTGGCGCATGGCTCGGGTGAAGAAGCGCGAATAGAGAAGATGCAGGATCGCGTGTTCGATGCCGCCGATATACTGATCCACCGGCAACCATGCGCTGGCAACGGCCGAATCGGTCGGTGTTTCATGCCATGGCGCCGTAAACCTTGCGAAATACCAGGATGAATCGACGAAGGTGTCCATCGTGTCGGTTTCGCGCCGCGCAGCCTTGCCGCAAGCGGGGCAATCGACGTGTTTCCAGGTCGGATGATGATCGAGCGGATTGCCCGGATTGCCGAGCGTCACGTCCGCAGGGAGTTCGACGGGCAGATCCTTGGCCGGGACCGGGACCGCTCCGCAGTCATCGCAGTGAATGACCGGAATGGGCGCGCCCCAGTAGCGCTGGCGCGACAGGCCCCAGTCGCGGAGCCGGTAGCGCGTGATGCCGGTGCCCAGGTTCTTGTCCTCGAACCAGGTGATTGTCCGGTCGATCGCCTCCTGCCCGGACATTTCCGTCAGGCCGGCGAAATGGTCGACATAGACAACAGTCTCGGATTTGGCGGGAACCAGGGCTTCGTTCAGCACCGGCGTTTCATCTCCGACGAGATAGAAGGCGTTGCGCACCGGCAGGTCGTATTTGCGCGCGAAATCCAGGTCCCGCTGGTCATGCGCCGGGCAGCCGAACACCGCGCCGGTTCCGTAGCTCATCAGCACGAAATTTCCGACCCAGACCGGCAGATCCCGGTCTTCGGTTGGATGCCTGACCTTGAGGCCGGTGTCGAAGCCGCGTTTCTCGGCCTTCTCGAGAGCTTCCTCGGACGTGCCGATGCGCCGGCATTCGGCGTTGAAGGCGGCGAGCTCTGCATTCTCCGCCTCGAGCGCCAGCGACAACGGGTGATCGGGCGAAATGGCGATGAAACTGGCGCCGTGCATCGTGTCCGGCCGCGTCGAAAAGCATTGAACGGTGTCAATCTCGCCCTGGGCCTCGACGAGGGGGAAGCGGATCTCGATACCGCGGGACTTGCCGATCCAGTTGCGCTGCATCGTTCGGACCTTGTCCGGCCAGCCGTCCAGCGTATCGAGCGATGCGTCCAGGTCTTCCGCGAAATCGGAAATCCGGAAGAACCATTGCGTCAGTTCACGCTGTTCGACGACAGCGCCCGACCGCCAGCCGCGGCCGTCGATGACCTGCTCGTTGGCAAGAACCGTCATGTCGACCGGGTCCCAGTTGACCTTCGAATTGCGCCGGTAAATCAGCCCGGCCGCAAGAAAGTCGAGGAACAGCGCCTGCTGCTGCTTGTAGTAATCGACGTCGCAGGTTGCGAATTCGCGGCTCCAGTCGAGCGAAAGACCCATCGACTTGAGCTGCTTGCGCATGGCGTCGATGTTGGCATAGGTCCAGTCACGCGGGTGGATGTTGTTCTGGATCGCCGCGTTTTCCGCAGGCATGCCGAACGCATCCCACCCCATTGGGTGCAATACGTTGAAACCGCGTGCACGCTTGTAGCGCGCCACCACATCGCCAAGCGCATAGTTCCGGACATGGCCCATGTGGATCCTGCCCGAGGGGTAGGGAAACATCTCCAGCACATAGTACTTCGGCAGCGGACTTTCGTTGTCCGTCTCATAGATCCGTTCGTCTTCCCAGCGGCGTTGCCAGCGGCTTTCCGCCTGTTTGGGATTGTATCGTTCAATTGCCATGTGCGACCACCAGAAACCTCTTCGGATTTGGCCGCGACCTTCACCATGAAACCCGGCGACCGTCAACCATTGAGCCGCGCCCATTGGTACTCCAGGCCCGCGATTGCGCGCCGCCGGCCCGATTCATGACCCCTGACGCGCATTGGCAAGGCGGCGCCCGTGCGCTAACACCCCAGATCAAACGGAACCGACAGGATGGAGCGCCAGGTGGCTGCTACGGAAAACCTTTCGAAAGTGCGTGCGGCAATCGCCGCCGCGGAACGCGAAGCCGGACGTGAAAACGGATCCGTGGGGCTGGTCGCGGTGTCGAAAACGAAACCGGTCGAGGAGATCAGACCGGTGATCGAGGCTGGCCAGCGCGTATTTGGTGAAAACCGGGTTCAGGAGGCGCAGTCGAAATGGCCGGCGCTGAAGTCCGAAACACCGGAGATCGAGTTGCATCTCATCGGCCCGCTGCAATCCAACAAGACAGCGGACGCCGTGGCGCTTTTCGATGTCATCCAGACCGTGGACCGGGAGAAGATCGCCCGTGAAATCGCCCGCGAGATCAAGAAGCAGGGGCGATCGCCCGAGCTCTTCATCCAGATCAACACCGGGTCCGAGCCGCAAAAGGCGGGTATCGAGCCGGACCAGGCGCAAGAGTTCATCGACCTGTGCCGAAACGAACTCGGTCTCGGTATCGTCGGCCTGATGTGCATTCCGCCGGTCGACGAGAATCCCGGCCCGCATTTCGCGCTTCTGGCCAATATCGCGGCGGCGGCCGGGCTCGGGCAGCTCTCCATGGGCATGTCGGACGATTTCGAGATCGGTATCGCCATGGGCGCCACACAGGTTCGTGTCGGCTCTGCAATCTTCGGCGCGCGCGAAACCAGGTGACGCAGGCCGGAGGCTGACAAGGGGTCTGCTCCGGAGTTGCCGGCGCATGTTCACGGTCCCAATACTCAAGGTATGGAAATTGCTCCAGGCCTGCACGATGGTCCTGAACCTTCGTGGGTCGTCCAACGTTCCGCGGAACTTCCGGTCTGGCGGTTTTCGCGGTGGCTGCACGGCGATCCGCGCTGTGGGCAGGCCAATGCTTGCGACACGCTCAAACTCCGCTCCATGATCAAATCGATTTGAACCGAAACTCTAGCCCTTCGTCTAGTTTCACAGATGCAAAAGCAGGCATAATAGGGAGGCGAGCGGCCATTTCGGGGTGAGGGATCCCGGTCGTTCGAGGCCGGATCGTGGCGGCGGGTTCCGTTGGAGGAGGACAGCATGACAAGCAACTACCAGGCTGTGTATGACGGCTGGCGCAAGGATCCCGACGGATTCTGGTTGGACCGGGCGTCGGCGATCGACTGGTTTGAAGCGCCGAAGACCGCCTTCGATCCCGGAAGTGGCGCCTATGGGCGGTGGTTTCCCGACGGCGTAACCAACACATGCCACAATTGCCTTGACCGCCATGTCGCCGCGGGACGCGGGGACCAGGCGGCGATCATCCATGACAGCCCGATCACCGGGACAAAACGCACACTCAGCTACAGCGAGATGCTCGCCGATGTCGAGGCGTTTGCCGGTGCGCTTTCCGACCGCGGTGTCGCCAAGGGCGACCGGGTGGTGATCTACATGCCGATGGTTCCCGAAGCGCTGGTCGCCATGCTCGCCTGTGCGCGCCTGGGTGCCGTTCATTCGGTCGTTTTCGGCGGATTTGCAGCCTCCGAACTTGCCTCCCGGATCGAGGATTGCCAGGCGAAGCTTGTGGTGTCCGCCTCCTGCGGCATCGAGCCGGGCCGCATCGTGGCCTACAAGCCGCTGCTTGATGCGGCCATCGAGCAATCCTCCTACAAGCCGGAAGCGGTCATCATCCTGCAGCGTGACCAGCATCGCTGCGACATGATTGCAGGCAGGGATTTCGATTATCATGCGCTGATGCTGACCAATGCGGGCCGCAAGGTGGCCTGCACGCCGGTCCAGGCCACCGATCCTCTCTATATTCTCTACACTTCGGGGACCACCGGGCAGCCGAAGGGGGTTGTCCGCGACAATGGCGGCCACATGGCGGCGCTCCACTGGTCGATGCACGCGATCTATGGCGTCAAGCCCGGAGAGGTTTTCTGGGCCGCATCGGACATCGGGTGGGTGGTCGGCCACTCCTACATTGTCTACGCGCCGCTGCTGCACGGCAACACCTCGATCGTGTTCGAGGGAAAGCCGGTGGGCACGCCCGATGCAGGCACCTTCTGGCGGGTGATCGCCGAACATGGCGTTTCGGTCCTGTTCACGGCTCCGACTGCGTTCCGCGCAATCCGGAAAGAAGACCCGAAGGGCAGCCTGATCGCGGATTACGACATGTCCGCCTTCCGGGCCCTGTTCCTGGCCGGAGAACGCGCCGACCCGGACACGATCCAGTGGGCCGAGCGCCTGCTTCAGGTGCCGGTGATCGACCATTGGTGGCAGACGGAGACCGGCTGGACCATCGCCGGAAACCCGATGGGACTGGGCCTTCTGCCGATCAAGCACGGTTCGCCTGCGGTTCCGATGCCGGGTTATGATGTTCAGGTTGTCGATGATGCGGGACATCCGGTCCCAGCAGGGACGCTGGGCAACATCGTGGTCAAGCTTCCGCTGCCGCCGGGATGTCTGCCGACGCTGTGGAACGCCGATGCGCGGTTTAGCGATTCCTACCTCGCGGAGTTTCCCGGTTACTACAAGACGGCTGACGCGGGTTTCATCGACGACGACGGCTACCTCTTCATCATGGCGCGCACCGACGACATCATCAATGTTGCCGGGCACCGCCTGTCCACGGGCGGAATGGAAGAGGCGGTGGCCGGGCATCCGGACGTTGCGGAATGCGCCGTCATCGGCATCGCCGATCCAATGAAGGGCCAGGTTCCCGCGGGCTTCATCGTGATAAATTCCGGTGTCGAGCGGTCCGACGAGGACGTCGAGAAGGAAGTTGTCAAGCTGGTTCGCGACAAGATCGGACCGGTTGCCGCTTTCAAGAACGTCATGGTGGTCAAGAGGCTTCCGAAGACCCGCTCGGGGAAGATCCTGCGCGCCACCATGCAGAAAATCGCCGACGGGGAGGGTTGGAAAATGCCCGCAACCATCGATGATCCGGCCATTCTCGACGAGATCTCCGAGGTTCTGGCAAAGCGCGGGCTGAAAAAGAACGAGACCTGATCGCGGGTTCCGGTCCCGGTTGACGCCCCTGCCGCTTTCGGGGGTCCTCCCGCCATGAACGGCCCTGTCTTCCACTGGCAGCTTCGGGCAAAAGCCCGAAACGAGGTGGACGCCCCGTCCGATTGATTCTACGGATCACCCGAACCGGACGCATGCGCGGGAGATCGCGCGTGCGGACCAAGAGCTTGAAGGAGTGATCATGAGACTCGAAGGACGAACGGCAATCGTGACCGGAGGGGCCAAGGGGATCGGGCTCGCAATCGTTCGGCGCCTGGCGGCTGACGGAGCGCGGGTGATGATTGCCGATATTGACGAGGAAGCCGGTGCGGCGGCGGTTGAAGCGATTTCCGGCGAAGGCGAGGTTCGTTTCACGGCTACCGATGTTTCCGAACGGCTCGACGTGCACAATCTCGTTGCCAAGACGATTGATGCCTTCGGTTCCATCAACGCGCTGGTCAACAATGCAGGGATCGTCCATGCGGCAGAATTCCTCGATCTGGAGGAAGCGGATTTCGATCGCGTTCTCGGCGTCAATCTCAAGAGTGCTTTCCTGTGCGGCCAGGCTGTGGCGCGTCACATGGTCGAACAGATCGCCGCCGGTGAAGAACCCGGCTCGATCGTCAACATGTCCTCGATCAACGACACCTTCGCGATTCCCAATCAGGTGCCCTATTCCGTTTCCAAGGGCGGTGTGAGCCAGCTGACCAAGGTCATGGCGCTGGCGCTGGCGCCCCACGGAATTCGGGTCAATGCCGTCGGACCGGGCTCCATCATGACGGACATGCTGGCTTCGGTGGCGGACAACCCCGAAATTCGCACCCGGATCCTGTCGCGCACGCCGCTGGGTCGTATCGGCGATCCCTCGGAGATTGCCTCGGTGACCGCCTTCCTGCTGTCGGCGGACGCAAGCTATGTGACCGGGCAGACCATCTATGCGGATGGCGGGCGACTGCCGCTCAATTACACGGTTCCTGTCAAGGAGTAAGACCGAACGCGACCGTCGCTGTTCGCCTGAAACAAAAAACCCGGGCGACGAGCCCGGGTTTTTTCTGTCTGTCTTCAAGGGGATCAGCGGTTGCCGTCGTCCTCGTCGTCTTCGGTTTCCGTCCGCTTCATCGAGCTGAGCTTGGCGAAAACGGCATCGGCATCGATTTCCTTTTCATCATTCTCCTCGGCCGGTTCGGCTGCCTCGGTCTCCCGGGCCGAGAGCAGCAGGCTGTCCTGCTGGTCTTCGGCGGTCGGCACCCGGTTCTTGGCAGCGCGTTCGACTTCCAGGTCGAGATCGATCTGGGTGCAGAGGCCGAGCGTCACCGGATCCATCGGCGTCAGATTGGCGGCGTTCCAGTGGGTGCGGTTGCGGATCTGCTCGATGGTCGACTTGGTGGTGCCGACCAGCCGCGAGACCTGCGCGTCCTTGAGTTCGGGATGGTTGCGGACCAGCCAGAGAATGGCGTTCGGCCGATCCTGACGCTTCGACACCGGGGTGTAGCGCGGACCCTTGCGCTTGTTTTCGGGAACGCGAACCTTGGGGTCGGACAGTTTCAGCTTGTGCTCCGGATTGGCTTCCGCGGCGGATATCTCCTCGCGCGAAAGCTGGCCGGTGGCGACGGGATCGAGTCCCTTGATGCCTTGCGAGGATTCACCGTCGGCGATCGCCTTGACCTCGAGCGGGTGAAGCTTGCAGAACTGGGCAATCTGATCGAAGCTCAACGCCGTGTTGTCGACAAGCCAGACGGCTGTCGCCTTGGGCATGAGAAGCTGCTGTGCCATGAATACATTCCTCCTGTACGTCCGCGCCGGGGTCGCGGGCCGTGGATGAAACCACCAATTCCGGGAAATCGGCGTCGTTATAACCGCAAGCCCGTGCAATTGCAATTCTTGCCTTTAGCTTTTGCAAAACCGGTCCAAGGTCTAATTGCCGCAAGGATTTACGCTGCTATTAATGGTCGTCAATCAAGTCATGCAGCGTCTAGAATGACGCGCAACGCGTACCTGTATGTGAGGAGGTTCAAATGCCGCAGAAAACCTACAAGGTCCTGAAGGACGCCAAGGCGAGAGCCTTGATCGATCAGGACACCTACGAAAAATGGTACAAGCAGAGCGTCAAGGATCCCGAGAAATTCTGGGGCAAGCACGGCAAGCGGATCGACTGGTTCAAGCCGTACACCAAGGTGAAGAACACCAGTTACACCGGCAAGGTCTCGATCAAGTGGTTCGAGGACGGGGTGACCAATGTCGCCTACAACTGCATCGACCGGCACCTTGAGAAGCGGGGCGATCAGGTTGCGATCATCTGGGAGGGGGACAACCCCTATGACGACAAGAAGATCACCTATCGCGAATTGTACGATCAGGTCTGCCGCCTGGCGAATGTGATGAAATCGAACGGCGTGAAGAAGGGTGACCGGGTCACCATCTACATGCCGATGATTCCCGAAGCGGCCTACGCCATGCTGGCCTGCGCGCGGATCGGTGCGATCCACTCGATCGTCTTCGGCGGGTTCTCCCCCGACGCGCTTGCCGGCCGGATCATCGATTGCGAATCGACATTCGTGATCACCGCCGACGAAGGCCTGCGCGGCGGCAAGAAGATCCCGCTCAAGCACAACACCGACCTCGCCATCGAGATCGCCGAGCGCAGCGAGGTCATCGTCAAGAAGGTGGTGGTGGTTCAGCGCACGGCCGGCAAGATCGAATGGTTCGGCGACCGCGACATCTGGTATCACGAGGCCTGTGCCGCAGCAAAACCGGACTGCCCGCCGGCCAAGATGAAGGCGGAAGATCCGCTTTTCATTCTCTACACGTCCGGATCGACCGGCAAGCCGAAGGGCGTGCTTCACACCACAGGCGGCTATCTCGTCTACGCATCCATGACGCACGAGTATGTCTTCGATTATCACGAGGGAGACATCTACTGGTGCACGGCGGATGTGGGCTGGGTCACCGGACATTCCTACATCGTCTACGGTCCGCTCGCCAACGGCGCGACGACGCTGATGTTCGAAGGGGTGCCGAACTATCCCTCGCCGAGCCGGTTCTGGGATGTCGTCGACAAGCACAAGGTCAACATCTTCTACACCGCGCCGACCGCGATCCGCGCCTTGATGGGTGCAGGCGATGCGCATGTCACGAAATCATCCCGCAAATCGCTCCGGACACTGGGTTCGGTGGGCGAACCGATCAACCCGGAAGCCTGGGAATGGTACTACAACGTTGTCGGCGACAAGAAATGCCCGATTGTCGACACCTGGTGGCAGACGGAGACAGGCGGAATCCTGATCACTCCGCTGCCCGGCGCCACAAAGCTCAAGCCCGGTTCGGCAACGCGACCGTTCTTCGGGGTTCAGCCGCAACTGGTCGACAATGAAGGCGCGGTGCTGGAAGGCGCCACCGAAGGCAACCTGTGCATCGTCGATTCCTGGCCGGGTCAGATGCGGACGGTCTATGGCGACCACGAGCGGTTCATCCAGACCTATTTCTCGACCTACAAGGGCAAGTACTTCACCGGCGACGGCTGCCGTCGAGACGAGGACGGCTATTACTGGATCACCGGCCGCGTCGACGACGTGATCAATGTCTCCGGGCACCGGATGGGCACGGCGGAAGTGGAAAGCGCCTTGGTCTCGCACGATTCCGTGTCCGAAGCCGCCGTTGTCGGCTATCCGCATGATGTGAAGGGTCAGGGGATCTATTGCTACATCACGCTGATGGAGGGACAGCAGGGAGACGACGAGTTGCGCAAGGCGCTTGTCAATCATGTCCGCCGCGAAATCGGGCCGATCGCCTCGCCCGACAAGATCCAGTTCGCACCCGGCCTCCCCAAGACCCGCTCCGGCAAGATCATGCGCCGGATCCTGCGCAAGATCGCGGAAGACGAATTCAGCGCGCTTGGCGACACCTCGACGCTCGCCGATCCGGCGGTCGTCGATGACCTGATCGAGAACCGCCAGAACAAGAAGTAGGCGAACAATCCGTCGATCCGTCATGGCCCGTCTGCCGTCTTCGGCAGGCGGGCTTTTTCGCGGCGCCAAACGGGCTTCCGGTTGCCCGTCAGGCGTTCCGCGCGACCGGGGCATGATCGCAGTCACGGGCGGGTGGACGTGCGGCCGGCCGGTACCGGCGATGCTTTTTTCCAGCTTCGCTCTTGCCAAGCCGGGTGATCGGCCCCACACTCTGAGTGTCTTTAACGTATTGAAAGGAGGTGATCCGATGTCGAGTGGTTCCCAGGTTCCGGTTCGGTCTATGCGGGTCGTCCTCCGTCGGAGCAGCCTCTGACGGTGGTGTCATGATCCGATCAGCCGGACACGCGGTCTGACGACCGACCGGCAACCGGAATTGCGAAGGCCGCCCCATCGGGCGGCCTTTTCGATTTGCGGTAAGGCCGGAATGTCCCCGCGCAATTCTCCAGGCACGAGCCCGTGACGCATCACGACCCTGTCCTCGGACAGGAAACGCGAGGGCGCTTGCCGCCCTGATAGGGTTGCGCGAGCCCGCTTTGGAGCATGGCCGATGCGATGTCGCGAGAGCCGGCCTTGAGGTCGGCAAGGATGCGGCCGTAATACTTGCCGCCGGCCACATTGATCAGGCTGACCGTTTCATGCCCGGCCACCAGCCGCTCGAGCTCACCGCGGGCCTTGTCGGCTGCCTTGCGTTCACTGGCACATTGAGACCGTCGTTCCGGCGTGTCGATGCCGCGAAGTCGCACCGAAACCCGGACGGCCTGGCCCGGCCAGGGATGGGCGTCGACCAGCAGCGTGTCGCCGTCAATGACACGGATGACCCGCGCCGCCACCGGCCCGGGAACCGTACGCCAGATCCTTTCCGTTGCATCCGCCGATGCGCCGGAAAAGGCGGCCGACAGCGCGACAATCAGCAGGACGGCAGGGACGATGGGATTCAACGGGCGACTCATGACAAAGGAATATATTCCTTTGTTAGTCGATGATCAACGACAATGTCCGGCTGTGCTTCACTCGTCGTCGCAGGGCTCGTTGCTCCTGCAACCGAAGCAAGCGGCTCGGCGACGCGGTTTCAGAAATCGATCGCGCGACCGTTGATTTCCCAATCGCCGAAGCGGGCGGGATCGGCGCCGCCGCGGCCGCCGAGTTCCCGTTCGGGCTCTTGCTCGTCGGCTTGCCTGGCCTTGCGCCGCTCTTCGGCTTCCGCAAGGGCGCGTCTGGCCGCGGCGCTCAGCTTTCTGCCGCAGGCGGGATCGGACTCCGTCCCGGTGTCGGCCATTTCGGGTTTTACTGTGTCGTCTGTCATCTGCGCGGCTCCAAGAGAACTGCGTTTGCATTGAACAATGGCTTGAAACTCCCCATCTTTAGAGCCACAAGCTCAGATAAGCCAAGCCTGCAGGGAACTTTGTTTCGGGCTGCCGGACTGCAAACCGATCCCGGACCCGGATCGCTGTGGCAAAGAAGGATGTAGTGCATGACTCTTGTTCGTACAGCCATGCTTTTGGCCCTGATGACGGCCTTGTTCATGGGCGTGGGCTACATGATCGGCGGCACCGGCGGAATGACGATCGCGTTCATCGTCGCGGCCGCAATGAACCTGTTTTCCTACTGGAACTCCGACAAGATGGTGCTCAGGATGCACAATGCCGTCGAGGTCGATGCCTCGACAGCACCGGAGTTCTACCAGATGGTGGCGGATCTGGCGCAGAATGCCGGTCTTCCGATGCCGCGCGTCTATGTGATCAGGAATGCCCAGCCGAACGCATTCGCAACCGGACGGAACCCGGAGAATGCGGCGGTGGCGGCTTCGACGGGTCTGCTCGAAAGCCTGAGCGAGGAGGAAATCGCGGCCGTGATGGCGCACGAACTCGCGCATGTCGAGAACCGTGACACGCTGACCATGACCATAACGGCGACCCTGGCGGGCGCCATCTCGATGCTGGGCAATTTTGCCTTCTTCTTCGGCGGCAACCGCAACAACAATCCGTTCGGCTTCATTGGTGTTCTCGTGGCCATCATCGTTGCGCCCTTTGCGGCGATGCTGGTGCAGATGACGATCAGCCGGACCCGGGAATATGCTGCCGACAGGCGGGGAGCGGAAATCTGCGGAAACCCGCTCTGGCTGGCTTCGGCGCTCAGAAAAATCGCCTCCCGTGCCGGCCGGATCGTCAACGAGGACGCGGAGAGGAACCCGGCCACCGCGCACATGTTCATCATCAATCCGTTGAACGGCCAGAAGATGGACAGCCTGTTCTCCACCCATCCGGCCACGGAAAACCGCATCGCGGCGCTGGAAGCCATGGCGAATGAAATGTCCGCCGCTTCCCGGCGCCCGGTTGAGCCCAAATCCGGATCCCGGACCTCCGGGCCATGGGGCCGCGACGGCGCCGGCCGCCAGGGTCCCTGGTCTTGAACGGCAAGCGCCCGGCGGATTCGCGCAACCGGGGCGGCCAGAGCCGGAATCGCTCCAGGGCCTCCCGGGCCTCGTCGCAAGGGACCGGCGATCAGCACCAGGATTCACATGCCGAGGATGGAAAGCCGGGCCTTGCCGCGCGCAAGGCGGCGGCCCGGTTGCTGGCAACAGTGACGGAAAGCGGCGCTTCGCTCGATGGGCTGCTGGATCCTGTCGGCGGAAACCCGGCCTTCACCGGACTAGGTCCGCAAGACCGGCTTCTGGTGCGCGCGATCCTGCTTTCCGCATTGCGCCATCTTCGGGTGATCGACGCCTTTATCGATGAGCTTTTGGCGTCTCCCCTGCCTGACGGCGCGAAGGCGCTTCGGCAGTTGCTCCGCGTCGGGGCGACACAGATCCTGTTTCTGGATGTGCCCGATCACGCCGCTGTCGATCTGGCAGTCAGTCTCGCCGATGGCGATCCGCGAAACCGGCGGTTTGCCGGCCTGGTCAATGCATTGCTCCGGCGCATCGGACGGGAGAAGGAAAGCCGGCTTCCGGACCTTCTCGCCGGCACGCCACCTTTTCCAGACTGGTTCGTAAGCCGGATTCAGGAGGCTTATCCCGAGCATAGGGACCCGATCCTCAGGATGCTGGCGGCGCCTCCGGCGATTGATCTGACAGTCAAGTCAGACCCCGATCTCTGGGCCGAGCGGCTGGGCGGGATCGTGCTGCCGACGGGGACAGTCCGGATCGCGCGGCCCCAGGGTCCGGTGACGGCCTTCGAGGGATTCGAGGAGGGGGCCTGGTGGGTTCAGGACGCGGCTGCGAGCATCCCCGCGCAGCTTTTCTCAAGGCTCGAAGGTCTCGACATCGTCGATCTGTGCGCCGCACCGGGAGGAAAGACGGCGCAGCTGGCTCATGCCGGCGCCAGGGTGACGGCCTGCGATCAGTCGGCCAACCGGCTTGAGCGGCTCAGGGCAAACCTTGCGCGGCTCGGCCTCGATGTCGCCACGCAACTGACCCGTGCCCAGGACCTGATCGCGCCCGAGGGTTTTGACGGCGTTCTGGTCGACGCGCCCTGCTCGTCGACGGGGACCGTTCGCCGGCATCCGGATATCCCCTATACCAAGGGACCCGATGACATTGTCCGCCTCGCGCGGGTTCAGCGAACCTTGCTCGATCACGCCGCCGGCCTGGTGCGTCCCGGAGGCGAGCTGGTCTTCTCCAATTGCTCGCTCGATCCGCTGGAAGGCGAGACGATGGTCGCGGGATTTCTGGCCGATCATCCGGCCTGGCAGATCAGGCCGGTGGATCCCGGACGCTGGCCCGGACTGGAAGGCGCGATCACCGATCTGGGCGAAATACGCACGCATCCGGCGATGCTTGCCCATGAAGATCCCGCACAGGCCGGTCTCGATGGATTCTACGCGGTGATATTGACGCGAAGATAGGCATTGCTTACCGGTAGACGTTCACAGGCCGTCGTCGGTGGGGCTTTGCCGCGGGAAACTGCGGCCCGCAATTGAACCATCAAGCCAATATGATACGATTCGTCTCCCGTGAGAGACCGGAGCGGTTTTCAGGAACAACCGATTGGCAACCTCGATCCCAGATCTGCAACGCTTGTCTTTTCTCTATGGTGCCGAGTTCTGGCGACGGTTGACCCGCCGTGCGGCGATCGGCCGTCTAAGCGCCATACGGTTTGCCGGCACGATACCGGACCGGCTGGTGGTAGCCCCGATCGATCTTCGGATGGCTGACGCCCACATCGCGGCGGAGATCTACGCCGGACGTTTCGCCATGGCGGGTCGGATGATCGACACCGGGGGCGAAAGCCCGTTTCAAATGGACCTGCAGGATGGCGCATTCCTGCGCAGTCTGCACAGCTTCGGCTGGCTCAGGCACATGCGTGCGGCTGATCACGAGCTGGCATTTGCCAATGCGAGAGCACTTGTCGACGACTGGATCACGGTCGAAGGCAAGCGTCTCAACGGCCTTTCCTATCGGCCGGAAATCGTCGCGACGCGGCTGATCGCCTGGTTTTCCCATTCCCCCATCGTATTGCGCGGCGCGGATCACGGATTTTACCGGCGGTTCTTGAGAAGCATCGCGCTGCAGACACGGTATCTGAGGCGTGTTTCGGCCAGCCTGCCCATCGGGGCGACGCGGTTTCAGGCGAGAATCGCGCTGGCCATGGCGAGCCTGTGCCTGCCGGCCAGCCAGGGTGCGATCCGGGCGGCAGCCCGCAACCTCGATCACGAATTCGACCAGCAGGTTCTTGCAGATGGCGGCCACATCTCGCGCAATCCGATGATCCTGATCGAACTGCTCACCGATCTGCTTCCATTGCGGCAGACCTACGTCAATGTCGGCCAGAAACCGCCGCGCAACATGGCTGCCGGCATGGACCGGCTGTTTTCCGCGCTGCGTTTCTTTCGGCATGCTTCGGGGGAGCTGGCTCTGTTCAACGGTGCGTCGGCGGTCTCTGCCGACCGCATGCTGGCGGCGCTCAGGTATGATGAAACTTCCGGAGCGCCGTTTCGGGAGATGCCGCATTCGAACTATCAACGCCTGTCGATCGGCGATGTGGTTGTGCTCGCCGATACCGGCGCGCCTGCGCCCGGCATTGCGTCCGAGACCGCGCATGCGGGATGCCTGTCGTTTGAAATGTCATCGGGCTCCAATCGCTACATCGTCAATGCCGGCGCGCCCGTGTTCCGCGATCCCGAGCATCTCGAGTTCTCGCGCATGACGGCAGCGCACAGCACGGTTGCCCTCAACGACACTTCGTCGCTCAGGTTTTCGCAATCCTCCTTTCTCGGTCCGATCGCGACCGGTGGCGTGAGCAAGGTTGACGTCGAGTCGCTGGATGAGGCCGGCAATCACCAGGGTTTCAGCGCCACCCACAACGGCTATGCGGCACATATGAAGCTGCTGCATCGCCGGAAGATCAGGCTGCTGGCATCGGGGCATGAGGTGCAGGGCAGGGATTACATTCTCGGTCTCGATCAAAACCCGCCCGGCGCGGACAACCCGGCGGTCGGGGTTGCGCGGTTCCATGTGCATCCCTCGATCGCAGTGGACCAGGACGAGAGCGGCGCCGTCCAACTGACGGCGACCGACGGTGAAAGCTGGAAGTTCATGGCCCGCGATCTCAGTCCGGAGATCGAGGAAGACGTGCATTTTGCCGATCTTGCCGGCGCCCGCGCGAGCAAGCAGATCACGTTGACGTTCAAGGTCGGCGAAACGCCAGAGATAGCCTGGAAGCTTGTCCGGACCGTGCTGCCCCGCGCCCGCGACTGAAAGCCGTAGGAAAAAGCCGGTTTTCGGATTTCAACCGGTTTCACGCTGTGGTACCGCAAGGCCCGATCGGGCCGGATCCTGCCGGCAGCCTTGACGAGGACGTTTCCCATGGCCGTTGTTTCGAAAAATCACCCCGCACCGGACCTGGTCCGGGTCCGCCGCGCCCTGCTTTCCGTGTCCGACAAGACCGGGCTGATCGCTTTCGCCCGGGGTCTTGCGAATGCGGGCGTCGAACTGGTTTCGACCGGGGGGACGAGGGCTGCGCTGGAGAAGGAAGGGCTTGCGGTCCGCGACGTGTCGGAACTGACCGGATTTCCGGAAATCATGGACGGCAGGGTGAAAACCCTGCATCCGGGGGTCCATGGCGGCCTTCTGGGGATCCGCGACGACGCCGAGCACACGGCTGCAATGGATGAGCACGGCATCGCGGGCATCGATCTCGTCGCAATCAATCTCTATCCGTTCGAGGAAACTGTCGCGGGTGGCGCCGATGCCGCAACCACGGTTGAGAACATCGACATCGGCGGTCCGGCAATGATCCGGGCGGCTGCCAAGAACCATGCCTATGTGTCGGCTGTCACCGATCCCGAGGACTATCCGCGCGTTCTTGCAGCGCTTGACGAGCATGACGGCTCTGTTCCGCTCAAGCTCCGCAAGGAGCTGGCCGCGTTCGCCTTTGCGCGGACGGCCGCTTACGATGCGGCTGTTTCCGGCTGGTTTGCGGGCGAACTCGACCTCGAAGCCCCGCGCCACCGGGCCTTTGGCGGCAAGCTGCATGCGGTGATGCGCTACGGCGAGAACCCGCACCAGAAGGCTGCGTTCTATACCAATGGCGACCCGCGGCCGGGCGTTGCGACCGCTGAACTGCTTCAGGGCAAGCAGCTTTCCTACAACAACATCAACGACACCGATGCCGCTTTCGAGCTCGTGAGCGAGTTCGATCCTTCAAAGGACGCGGCCTGCGCCATCATCAAGCATGCCAATCCCTGCGGTGTGGCGGTGGGCGAAAGCCTTGTTGATGCCTATGGCCGGGCGCTCGCCTGCGACCAGACGTCTGCCTTCGGAGGCATCGTGGCCTTCAACCGGCCGCTCGATGCGGAAGCTGCCCGGGAGATCGTCAAGATCTTCACCGAGGTGATCATCGCGCCGGACGCCAGCGACGAGGCGCGCGAAATTCTCTCGGCGAAAAAGAACTTGCGGCTGATGATCACCGGCGGCCTTGCCGATCCGCGCCAGCCCGGGCTCATGGTCAAGTCTGTTTCGGGCGGCCTGCTGGTGCAAGGCCGCGACAACGGCGCGCTGTCGGCTGAGGATTTCAAGGTCGTCACCAGACGTGCGCCCGATGCGCGCGAACTGGCTGACATGGCCTTCGCCTTCCGGGTCGCAAAACATGTCAAATCCAACGCCATCGTCTATGCGCTCAATGGCGCCACGGTCGGCGTCGGCGCGGGCCAGATGAGCCGGGTCGATTCGGCGCGCATTGCAGCCCGAAAGGCAGTCGATGCAGCCGAAGCGCTGGGGCTCGACGCGCCGCTTACGAAAGGCAGCGTGGTGGCCTCGGATGCATTCTTCCCGTTTGCCGATGGGCTTCTTTCGGCCATCGAGGCTGGTGCGACCGCGGTCATCCAGCCGGGCGGATCGATGCGGGATCAGGACGTGATCGACGCGGCCGACGAAGCCGGCGTGGCGATGGTGTTCACCGGAATGCGCCATTTCCGCCACTGAGCGGTTCTGCAGAGCACCATCCAGAAGAACCGGCTGCGCAGCGCTGCAGCTAAACGGCGAGATCCGTTGCCGGCTTCCCGTCGGGACGGTCGGCCGGATAGGGCGTCGTCCAGAGAATCCAGAGACCGGCGGCAAAGAACAGGATGATGGTCGCCATCCCCAGCCGCGGTGAACCCGATGCCGCGGTCACGGTCGCGACCATGAACGGTGCCAGAAAGCTCGTCGCGCGGCCTGCCAACGCGTAAAGGCCGAAGAAACGGCCGGCTTCCTCCTCGCTGACGCTGCGCGCCATGTAGGCGCGCGAGGACGCCTGCACCGGCCCGAAGGCGATGCCGATGAACAGGCCGAACAGGATATAGGCCTTTTCCGCGGCAGTGCCGAAAAGACCTCCCGAATCCGCAGCACCGAAAGCCAGTGCACCGAAGAGTGTGAATCCGGGCCCCGTGGACACGATTCCAATGGTCGCGAAAAGCAGCATGGCGATTGAGATCAGGACCACGATCTTGGAGCCGAGCCTGGTGTCGAGCCGGCTTGCGTAGAGGCAGGAGAAAATGGCGACGATATTGAGCAGAATACCGTAAATGCCGATCTCGGTGATCGACCAGCCGAACATCGCCGCGGCGAAACCGCCGCCCAAAGCAAGAAGCGCGTTGACGCCGTCCTGGTAGATCATGCGGGCGATCAGAAAGCGGAAGATGCCGGCCCGCTGCCGTACTTCTCCAATGGTGGATTTGAGCTCGGCCAGACCCTCGCGTACGGCGGTTCCCATGGCGCGGCGGCCGCCGGCATCGGGGGTGAACAGGAACATCGGCAGGATGAAAACCGCGTACCAGAGGGCCGAGATCGGCCCCGATGCCCGCGCGTCCTCGCCCTGGAGAGGATCGAGCCCGAAAAGCGGCTCCATCCCGATGATCGTTCGTCCGGTCTCGGGAGATGCGGCGAGACAGGCGATGATGAAGATCAGCACGATCATGCCGCCGAGATAGCCCATCCCCCAGGCGAGGTTGGAGACGCGGCCGATATCGGATTTCGGCACGATCCGCAAAAGCATGGAATCGTTGAAGACAATGGAGAATTCGGCCGCCACCGAGGCGAGCGTGAACAGCGCCACGACCGCCACCAGGCTGGAACCCGGTGCGGCGAACCAGAGGCCGCAAAGCGCCAGGATCTTGAGAATCGCGAAAAAGGCGATCCATGGCTTGCGCGGACCGGTCTGGTCGGCGATGGAGCCCAGAACCGGCGACAGAACCGCAATGAGAAAACCGCCTGCGGCGATGCCATACCCCCAGGCGGCCTGACCGGCCGCCGGATCGCTTGCCATCCGGCTGATGAAGTAGGGGCCGAAGATGAATGTGGTGACCACCGTGAAAAACGGTTGCGCCGCCCAGTCGAACATCATCCAGCCGTAGATGCCGCGCTTGCCGGATTTCTGGCCCGGGCTCATGGCGTTGCCGCCCGAAAGTTCATCCGCCATGTCTCGTCCCCATCCGGCTGGTTGTTTCAGGATCGCAACGAGCGCGCCAGATCGCTCATCATGCCCGCTGCCACAGTCAGTTTGGCGAGCGAAAGTTCGCCGCTGTCGGTCAGCGAAAGGATCTGTGCGCCGACATGGGCGATTCTGTCCTTGTTGCCGGAAAGCCATGCGGCGGCCGGATGTTCCTCTTCGCGGTGGCTGCCGAGGGCTGCGCAGGCGATGATGCGCCGGGCTTCGGAGATTTCGTCCAGGCTGCGCGAGAGCGCCAGCCCCTCGAAATGGTCGGAGACCGGGATCCGGTCGACCGCTGCCACGATACGCCCGATCCGGAACGCTTCCGTAACAGAGAAGAAGGTGTCCATGGCCCGGGGCAGATCGGTGTCCGACGTTGCCGCCACCTGACAGATATCCGGCGCAAGGGTGAGGCCGACCAGCCCCGCCAGTTCGCCCGCCAGTTTCTCCGGAACCGAATGCTCGATCAGGTCGGCGCGCAGCTCATCGGCCTCGGCGCGCATGAAATCGGGCATCGCGGCGTGGATCTTTGGCGCGATCTTCTTCACGCCCTGGCGCATGGAGGACACGGCTTCGCCCAGATCGCCATTGGCGGCGCCGGTTTTCAGGGCCCAGGCCGTGACCGTGCGCAGGGTGTCACCGATACGGGCATAGAGCCTGTTCTGCACCAGACCGGGGATCTTCGTGTCGAGCTCATCCACCTCGGCATAGAGACGATCCAGCGAAAGGCCGTCGCGCGCCAGAACGAAAGCCTTGACGATTTCGGCTGCTGTGGCGCCGGACTTGTCTCCGAGCGCGATGACAAAGGCAGGGCCGCCTCGGTTGATGGCATCATTGCCGATGAGCGTGGAAATGATCTCGCGCCTGAGCCGGTGGCTCATGATGTCCGTTTCATGCGCCTTCAGCATCCGCCTGGGGAAGTAGGATTTCAGCGTCTCGCTGAAATACGCGTCGTCGGGAAGCGAGCTTGCAACGAGTTCGTCGAACAGCACCAGTTTCGCATAGGAGAGCAGCACGCCGATTTCGGGCCGGGTAAACGCCTGTTCGGCTGCAACGCGTTCGGCGACCAGGGCATCGTCGGGCAGGTCTTCGACCTTCCGGTTGAGCAGTCCGCGCGATTCGAGATTGGTCATGACCCGGCTCAATTCGCCAACGCCGGACGTTCCCTGCGCCTGCGCCAGCGAGATTGCCAGCGTCTGCAGGTAGTTGTTGCGAAGCACCAGTTCGGCCACCTCGTCGGTCATTGCCGCAAGCAGCGTGTTGCGCCTGGGCCGGGTGAGGCGGTCTTCGCGCATGGCGTTGGCCAGCGCGATCTTGATGTTGACCTCGACGTCGGAGGAATTGACGCCTGCGGAGTTGTCGATGGCGTCGGAGTTGCATCGGCCACCCTGGAGGGCGTAGGCGATGCGGCCCTTCTGCGTGACGCCGAGATTTGCGCCTTCACCGATCACCTTGGCGCGGACCTGCCGGGCGATGACCCGGATCGGATCATTGGCGCGGTCGCCCACGTCGGCATCGTTTTCGCGCGCATCCTTGATGTAGGTCCCGATGCCGCCAAACCAGAGCAGGTCGATTTCCATCGACAGGATCGCCGTCATGATGTCCTGCGGCGTCGACTTGCCTGCCGAAAGGCCGATTGCGGCGGCGGCCTCGGGGGTCAGATCGACCGACTTCTGGCTCCGCGGGATGATCATCCCGCCTTTCGACATCTTCGACGTGTCGTAGTCCTGCCAGCTCGAGCGGCCAAGTTCGAACAGCCGCTTCCGTTCGGCAAAGCCGATTTCGCAGTCGGGGTCCGGATCGATGAAGATGTCGCGATGATCGAAGGCAGCGACAAGGCGGATCTTCTCGGACAGGAGCATGCCGTTGCCGAACACGTCTCCGGACATGTCGCCGACGCCCGCGGCAGTGAACGGCGTCGTCTGGATGTCGATGTCCATCTCGCGGAAATGGCGCTTGACCGCTTCCCAGGCCCCGCGTGCGGTGATGCCCATCTTCTTGTGGTCGTAGCCTGCGGATCCGCCCGAGGCGAACGCATCGTCGAGCCAGAAATCCTGCTCCTGGCTGAGCGCGTTGGCGGTGTCGGAGAACGTCGCGGTCCCCTTGTCCGCGGCGACCACGAAATAGGGATCGTCGCCGTCATGGCGCACGGTGGCGGCCGGTGGAACGATGTCGTCGCCGACGATGTTGTCGGTCACCGAAAGCAGCGTGCGGATGAAGAGCTTGTAGGCCTCACGCCCGGCCTCGAACACCGCGTCGCGACCGCCTTCGGAGGGCAGTCGCTTGGGGTAGAAGCCGCCCTTTGCGCCAACCGGCACGATCACCGCGTTCTTGACCTGCTGCGCCTTGACGAGTCCGAGCACCTCGGTGCGATAGTCCTGCGCCCGGTCGGACCAGCGCAAACCGCCGCGCGCTACGGGGCCGAAACGAAGATGAACGCCCTCGACTTCCGAGCCATAGACGAAGATCTCGCGGTAGGGCCTCGGTTCGGGCAGGCCATCGAGCGCCTTCGGATCCAGCTTGAAGGCGAGCGCTGGGCGAACCGCGCCGTCCTCGCCGGTCTGGAAGTAATTGGTCCGCAGCGACGACAGGATGGCATTCATGTAGCGGCGGAGAATGCGGTCGTCGTCGATGCTCGGAACTTCCGCGAGCGCCGCCTCGATGGCGTCAACAAGCTCGGAACATTGCTTCTCCCGCCTGTCCTTCTTC
The DNA here is from genome assembly GCA_965233445.1 of Hoeflea sp. Taxonomy (GTDB): domain Bacteria; phylum Pseudomonadota; class Alphaproteobacteria; order Rhizobiales; family Rhizobiaceae; genus Hoeflea. The sequence goes on along the minus strand of OZ247491.1, from coordinate 410,997 downwards.
ACGCCGGTTTCGAATCGGATGTGAAACAATTCGAACAGTTTGCCGGCAATGGAAGCATGCCGGTTGAGGCACTCGGCCATGTATTCCTGCGAATAGGCAATGCCGGCCTGGCGGAGGTACCGTGCATAGGCGCGCAGGACCATGGCCTCGCGAACCGACAAAGTGGTGTTTGCGACCAGCCGGTTGTAGCTGTCATTGTCCGTCTCGCCGCGCCAGACCGACAGAAATGCCTCTTCAAGACGTGCGCGATCGGTGTCGAGGTCGATCCTGCGCCCGGCTTCGTGAACGATTTCCATGTCATGGACGATCACGGTGTTGGCCCGGCCACCGCGTTCGTCGAGGAATATCTCGTGGGTCTGCTCGCTGATCACCTTGAAGCCGAGGTTTTCCAGAAGCGGAACCCGCCGCGACAGGGCCACGGGCTCGCCGGCATGGAAGATCTTCAATGCCAGGTGGTCGTCGGGCGTGTCCTCGTTGCGGTAAAAGGCGATGCGGATGGTGCCGGGTTCCGCGCAAGCGAGGATGTCGTCCAGGTCGGCAAGCGCTTCTTCGGGCCGGAACCGCTCCTTGAAGGACTGGCTGACGCTCAGGCGCTCTGCGCCGTTGCCACCAAGCGCAAGAAACTCGTCCTCCCAGCGGGTGACGATGGAGCGGACATCCCGCTCGAGCTGTTCCTGGCTCACCTGCGGGGTCTTGCCCTCCGAGCGGCCGATGATGAAGTGGACACGCGCGACGCCACCTTCGGGGAAGGCCGGATAGAAGGCCGAAACCCGGCCGTTGTACACGGTCTTGAAATAGGCGCCGATCCGTTCGCGCGCGTCCGAATCATACTGGTCGCGCGGCACGTAGACGATAAGCGAGACGAAGCGGTCGAACCGGTCGATGCGTGGCAGAACCCTGACGCGCGGCCGGTCGGCCAGTTCGTTGATCTGGCCGCAGAACCGCGCCAGCAGTTGGGCGTCGATCTGGAACAGATCATCCCGCGGGTAGGATTCCAGCGTATTGAGCAGAAGCTTGCCGGAATGGCTCTCCGGATCGTAGCCGAACTCATCGACAACGGCCTGGACCTTGGAGCGCAGCAACGGGATCCGGGCGACGGAATGGGTGTAGGCGGTCGAGGTGAACAGGCCCACGATGCGCAACTCGCCGGTCACACGGCCGCGGATGTCGAACCGCTTGATGCCGATGTAGTCCATGTAGGCGCGGCGGTGGACCACGGACCTGACATTGGCTTTCGTGACGATGAGAAAGTCCGGGCCCTGAAGGAAATCGAGAATTTCCGGGGTGGTGGTCACCTGGTCCTTGCCAAGGCGCATCACCCGCACATCCGGGTCGGAAAGTATGCCGAGGCCCTCGGTGGACGAACGGCTGAGTTCGGCCGCGTCGCCCTCGCCGCTGTAGACGTATTCGCGCATGCCCAGGAACGTGAAATTGTTCTCGCGAAGCCAGGCGATGAAGGCCAGGGCCTCCTGGCGCGCCGGTTCGGTCTTCTTGTCGACATCAAGCGCCACGAGATCGGCGGCGGCATGGTCGATCATGGCAAGCATCGGCTTCCAGTCCGTCACCGCGGACCGAACCTGTTCGAGGACATGGCGAACCCGGTTGCTCAGTTCCTCGGCGGCAGCGGCGCCGAGCCGGGGCATGTGGATCTGGATGTGGCTTATCCGGTTTTCAGGTTCGCTGCCGTCGCCATGCGAGAACAGAACAACCGGGGACTCGCCGTCGACGACCATGATCGGATGCAGCGCCATGAGGATGTCGCGAACCTGCGAGGTGACCTCGCCCATCACCGAATCATAGAGGAACGGCTTATTGCGGGTGGTGATGGCCAGCACCGAAACGTCGCGGCCGTCATGGGTGGCGGAATCGCGTTCGACCAGGCTCATCCGCGCGGTCTTGCCGTCCCAAGCACGGATCTCCGATTCTGCCAGAACAGCCGAGGCGGCAAGGCTTTCCGGGGTCATGACCTCAAGGTCGTCCTTGCTGACCCGCGAGAACATCACGTCGAGCCGGACATGCGGTTTCTTGCCCTTTTCTGCTATCGAAGCAGCGTCAGCGAGCAAAGATTCCGGCTTTCGGCTGTTCCTCGGCCCCATTTCCCATCCCTCCAAGTCTTGATCTTTGACCGAAACCTATCAGAAGTGTCAGCCAATGCGACAGTAATTCGAACAGGTGGAGGATTTGTGATGGGCAGCAAAGCCGAGGCGGTCACGGCGCTCGAACTGGAGGCGGAAACACCGTTGAGCGACGCGATGACGGCGTATTTCGCCAAATGCGAGGAAAAGCTCGGCATGGTGCCGAATGTCCTCAAGGCCTACTCCTTCAACAATGAGAAGCTCGAGGCGTTCGTGGCTTTCTACAACGATCTGATGCTGGCTGATTCGGGCCTGAGCAAGCTCGATCGTGAATTGATCGCGGTTGCCGTTTCATCGGTGAACCAGTGCTACTACTGCCTGACCGCCCATGGCGCGGCGGTGCGGCAACTCTCCGGCAGACCGGAACTGGGAGAGCAGATGGTGATGAACTACCGGGCCGCAGACCTCGGCAGGCGCGAGAAGGCCATGCTCGATTTCGCCGTGCTGATGACGGAGAACTCGGCCGCAATCGAGGAGGAGGACCGCCAGGAATTGCGCGATGCGGGGTTTTCCGACCGCGACATCTGGGACATCGCCGCCGTCGCCTCGTTTTTCAACATGACCAACCGGATGGCCTCGGCGACCGACATGCGGCCCAATCCGGAGTATCATGCGCAGGCTCGATGAGGATGCTATGATCCGGCGATGCGGAGACAGGCATGAAACAAGCGGAAAGCAGTGCCGATGAAGGACGATGATGACGAAACGGTCCGGGAAGCCCGGCGGACTCTCGACAGGATCGGCGAGGAAGGCGGCCTTTCGGCAACGCCGGCCATGAAATCCGCCGCAAAGGGCGTGCGGGATCATTTTGCCGCCGCCGACGCCGACAGGACCGATCCCACCGAGGTGTGGGGAACGCGCATTGCCCGTGCCCTGGCGCTGGTGGCGCTGATCGGCCTTGTCTGGTTTCTCTTCGGGCAAATCGGACGATGACCACGGACCAGCAGAAAAACCGCGACATACGGCCGGCCGTGATCGTGATCTCCAGCCATGTGGTTCGCGGCTCGGTGGGCAACCGCGCCGCGGTGTTTGCGCTCGAAACGCTGGGTTTTCCGGTCTGGGCCTTGCCTACCGTTGTGCTGCCCTGGCATCCCGGCCACTCGCGGGCCACCCGGATCGTTCCGGGCAAGGATGAGTTTACCGCATTGATCGACGATCTGTGCGGCGCTTCCTGGCTCGGTGAAGTCGGCGCGGTTTTGTCGGGCTATCTCGGCAATGCGGACCAGGCGGAGGATGTCGCGCGACTGGTGGGTGCGGTGCGGGCGGCCAATCCCGATGCACTCTACATGTGCGATCCGGTGATCGGCGATGCGGGCGGACTCTATGTTCCGCAGGACCTCGCCGAGGCGATGCTCGACCGGCTTGTGGCGATTGCCGATATCGCGACACCGAACGTTTACGAGCTCGCCTGGCTTTCGGGCGCGAAACTTCCCGACCCATCCTCTGTCGTTGCCGCCGCGGAGACCCTGGGTCCGTCGCGGGTGCTGGTGACGTCGGCGCCGGCGATGATGGCCGGAAGCACCGGGAACCTGCTGGTCAGCGGTGGCCAGGCGCGAATGGCCGAGCATCGCCTGATCCCGGATGCGCCGAATGGGCTTGGCGATCTCATGTCGGCGACGCTGCTTGCGCGGCTGCTGGAAGGCCAGCCGGAGGAGAAGGCGTTGCAACTTGCCTCCGGCACCGTGTTCGAGATCCTGGCGCGCACGGCGCGGCGCGGGGCCGATGAGTTGACACTGGAAACCGATGCCCAAAGCCTGCGCACGCCGATGGCCATGATCAACATGCGCCGCGTGGTGACGGCCGCGGGGCGGAAAAGGCCCTGATGCTTCCGGAGCAGGGTTTCGCCGGCGTGGACGGATGCAAGGCGGGATGGATCTCCTGGAGCAGGGACAAGGGCGGGTCTGCGCCGCTGCTGCGGATCCACACCCGGTTCCGGGATCTCGTGGCCGATCTGGGAGAGGGTGCGGTCATCGCGGTCGACATGCCGATCGGACTATCGGACCGGATCATGGGTCCGGGGCGGGGACCCGAACAGGCAATCCGGCCGTTTCTGGGCGCCAGGCAATCGAGCGTGTTCTCGATCCCGGCACGCGCCGCGGTGGAAGCCCGGAGCTATGGCGAAGCTTGCGCCAGGGCGCTTGAAACATCGGATCCGCCGAAAAAGGTCTCGAAACAGGCCTTCAACCTGTTTCCACGCATCCTCGAGATCGACGCCGAGCTTCAGCGTGACGAGGGTCTCAGGACGCGCGTGCTCGAGTGCCATCCGGAGTTTTCGTTTTGCCGGCTCAACAATGGCGAGCCGATGTCAAAGCCGAAGAAGATCAAGGGCGCGGTCAATCCCGATGGCATCGCCGAGCGGATCGATGTGCTTGAGCGTTGGGGTCTCGATCGCGGGCTGTTCGACACGGGGGCGCCGCGCGGCGCGTCCATGGACGACGTGGTGGACGCGGCCGTCAACCTGCTGATGGCCGAGCGGCATGCCGCCGGACGGACGACGCCGTTTCCCTCACGACCGGGGCGTGACCGCCACGGAATCACCATCGCCATTCATGGCTGACTCCGGAAGTCTGTCCGGGTCTTTATCGACAAGGCTGAAAAAGCCTGATTGATCTTCGTGCCCGGCACGTTTATTCCGCTTGTCATGTCGACTTTTCCGCGCCGGCTTCTGGACGGCTATGAATCCTTCATGAGCGGTCGGTACAACACCGAACGCGACCGGTATGTCAATCTGGCGGAAGCCGGGCAGAAGCCACATACGCTGGTGATTGCCTGCTGCGATTCCCGTGCAGCGCCCGAAACCGTTTTCGACTGCGGCGCGGGCGAACTGTTCGTTGTGCGCAACGTCGCCAATCTGGTGCCCCCCTATGCTCCGGACGGAAACTATCACTCGACATCCGCCGCCCTGGAATTCGCGGTGCAGTCGCTGAAGATCCGGCAGATCCTTGTTCTCGGCCACGGGCGCTGCGGCGGCATCCAGGCTGCGCTCGATCCCAATGCCGAACCCCTGTCCCCGGGGGATTTCATCGGGCAGTGGATGGGGTTGCTCAAGCCCGCGGCACAGCAGATCAAGGACAGTTCGCTGCTGACCAGCGGCGAGCGGCAATTCGCGCTCGAACATATCTCGATCCGCAATTCGATCGCGAACCTGCGGACCTTCCCCTGCGTCAAGATCCTCGAAGACAAGGGAAAGCTCTCCCTGCATGGCGCATGGTTCGACATCTCCTCCGGCGAGCTCTGGGTGATGGATCCGCAGAGCGGGGATTTCTCCCGGCCCCAGCCTCAGTGACTTGACATCGGCCCCTGCCGTCCGGTTCCATGCGGCTCTCCGCCAGCGGCGGAAGATGGCACGGGAGCTTGATGGTGGCGAGGATTAAGTCCGCAATTGCAATGGTCTATCTGGTGGCCGGAATCTCCGGGATCGGCATGGCGTCGGCCCGGGCCGAGAACGGCATTCTCGAGCGGTGGTACACGGCGCTTTTCGACGTTGATCGCGAGGCGCTCTCCGAGCTTCTGGCTGAAGAGGCCGTCATCCAGCTTGAGGATCTCGGCGTGACCCAGACCAAGGCGGAATACATCGCGTCGCTTGACGAGTGGGAAGAGATCGCCGCCAACACCAATTTTGCCTGGCAAATTGATGCCGAGGCTCCCCAGGACGCCGACCAGGCCACCGCGCTGGTGTGCTATCAGTTTCCCGACAACGACCTGATGATGCGCGAGGTCTTCAGCTTCGGCAACGGCAAGATCACCGGCAGCGTGCAATCAGCCGTCGGTGATACCTGCGAGGAATTCTAGAGCGTTGCCGCATCGGCCGGGTCAAAGCTTCCGGCCGGGTTCAGAGGCTCAGCCGTCGATGGCCGCACCGATGTGGGCGATGGCCTTCTGATAGACACCGGCGGCGTTCCATCCCTGGATTGCCCGATAATTGGCCTGGCCGGGTTGATACCCCCCACCGCGGCGCCAGCCGTGTCCACGCAGGAAGTTCGCGGTTGAAGCCAGCGCATCGGCTGTGGTGCCGAGATTGACGCTGCCATTGCGGTCCCCATCGACGCCGAAACGGACAACATTTGCCGGAAGGAACTGCGTCTGTCCGATTTCACCGTGGGCAGCGCCCTTGAAGTCCGGGCTCAACCATCCCTTCTGGATCAGCTGGAGCTGGGCGTAGAGCTGTTCGGTGAAGAACGCCGAACGGCGGCAGTCATAGGCGAGTGTCGCAACCGCCGAGACGGTGTGCTGGTTGCCCATGAAGCGGCCGAAACCGGACTCCATGCCCCAGATCGCGATCAGCGGGCCGGCGGGGACGCCATAGCGCTGTTCCAGCGCATCAAACATGCGGGCATTGCGCTGCTTGAGCTTCTTGCCCTGGGAAATGATCGAGTTGGCGCCGCGTTTCTGCATGAACTGCTCGAAGGAGAGCTTGAAGCTGCGCTGGTTTCGGTCCGCAGAGATGGTCTTGGTGGCGTAGCGCACATTGGCGAACGCCCGGTCGAGCGTGCGTTGCGAAATGCCTGCCCGCGACGCTTCCTTCTTGAACTGCTCGACCCATGCCGGGAAGCCCGCGGACGTATTGCCGCATTTGGCGGCCATGGCCGGTGAACCAAGGCTCAGCGTAAGAAGCGCTGCGGCGCCACACAGCATCAGTTTGCCACTCTTGATAAGCATTCGACCTCATCCTCGCGTCTGTTGAAACCGACCCGGGACGGAGATTGCCAGCGATTCGCCGAAAAGTCACGGTCCGGTTCAGGGCAGGCGGCATGAAAAAGCCCGGCATGGTGGTTGCCATACCGGGCTTTCGAAGCTTGGGATTGGATTATTCAGGCTGCGAGACGCGGCGTGATCAGCCGCCGGTTCAACAGCAACTCCGCAATCTGGATGGTGTTGAGCGCCGCGCCCTTGCGCAGGTTGTCCGAAACCACCCAGATGTTGAGCCCGTTCTCGACGGTCGCGTCCTCGCGAATGCGGGAGATGAAGGTTGCGTCTTCACCGGCGCTTTCATAGGGCGTGATGTAGCCGCCATCCTCGTGCTTGTCGATGACCTGGCAACCCGGCGCATCGCGCAGGATGTTGCGGGCCTCCTCGGCGGTAATCTCGTTTTCGAACTCGATATTGACCGATTCCGAATGGCCGATGAACACCGGGACGCGAACGGCGGTGCAGGTCACCTTGATCTTCGGGTCCAGCATCTTCTTGGTTTCGGCCAGCACCTTCCATTCTTCCTTGGTGTAGCCGTCCTCCATGAATTCGTCGATGTGCGGAATCACGTTGAAGGCGATACGCTTGGTGAACTTCTGGCTGGTGATCGGGTCCGCGACAAACACCGCGCGGGTCTGGTTGAACAGCTCGTCCATGCCATCCTTGCCTGCGCCGGACACCGACTGGTAGGTCGAAACCACCAGGCGCTTGATCTTCGCGTGATCATGCAGCGGCTTCAGCGCGACGACCAGCTGTGCTGTCGAGCAGTTCGGATTGGCGATGATGTTGCGCTTGGTGTAGCCGGAAATCGCGTCGGGGTTGACCTCCGGCACGATCAGCGGAACGTCGGCGTCGTAGCGCCAGGCCGATGAATTGTCGATGACGATGCAGCCCTGGGCGCCGATCTTCGGGGACCATTTCTTGCTCACCGATCCGCCTGCCGACATCAGGCAGATGTCGGTATCGGAGAAATCATAGGTTTCAAGGTTCTTCACCTTGAGGGTCTTGTCGCCGAAGGACACCTCGGTGCCCACCGAACGGCTGGAAGCGAGCGCCACGACTTCGCTGACAGGGAAGTCGCGCTCGGCAAGAATGTTGAGCATTTCGCGGCCGACATTGCCCGTCGCCCCGGCGATTGCGATTTTGAAACCCATGGTTCCCGTGCTCCTCTCTCCCCTTGTTAGCGGTCAAGCGCCACTCTTCCCGCCCCGGGGAGAGTGAGGGGCGGAACGGGTCAGATCGTGGTTTTGGTCTTGATCGTGGTGCGCATGGTGGCGGTGTTTTGATGCAAGTGTGGTGAAATGTCAATTGCGTGCGGCGGGCCGGCGTCCTGAAGTTTTCGCTGCCGGTTCCCGCCGCAGTCTGCGTCATTTGCCGACCATGTCGCGCGTGGTGCCGGAGACACGGATGGACGTGCCCTTCTCGTCCCCGAACTCGGCAATGATCGAGGAACGGGCGCCCATGTCTTCGCCCTGGATGATGTGAATGCGGTTGCCGTGCGGCCAGCCGCGGTCGCGGAGATAACCGGCGAAGGCTGCGGCGGCAGCGCCTGTTGCCGGGTCTTCCAGCACACCGCCGGAGGCAAAGGCGTTGCGCACATCGAATTCGCTGTTGCCGCGAACATGCACCAGCATGATGGTGACCAGGCCGTATTCGCGCATCAGGGCGCGGCCGGCGTCCAGGTCGTAGGTCATGGCCGCAAGATCGGCGCGATCCTTCAGCGCCAGCAGAAGATGGTCTGCGCCCGCGTGAATCTCAGCAGGCGGCAGTGCCGGATCGAGCTGATCGCCGGTGTAGCCGAAAAGACCGAGCGCCCTTTCGACCAGTTCGGGACGGGCGGCCTTGCTGCGCGTCTGCGGCGACTGCAGTGCCGCGCCGTATCCGTCGGCCGTGGCGGCAGCCTCGACGGAGATTTCGGCCTCATTGAGAGCGAGCGCGTAGCGACCCTCTCCGGAATGCCGGGCCAGCGCCGCGCCCAGGGCGATGGTGGCGTGGCCGCAGAACGGAACTTCCGATTCCGGCGAGAAGTAACGCACCCGCCACCGGTCCGGTGCACCATCGGGAACCGCGAAGGCGGTTTCCGAATAACCGACATCGGCGGCGATCCGGCGCATCTCGGCTTCGGAAGGAAAGCTCTCGGCGAGCAGGACGCCGGCGGGGTTTCCGCCTTCCCCGGCATCGGAGAAAGCGGCAATATGTTCGACAGTCATGATGATCTCCTTGCAGTCTGACATGCAGCAAAGATAGGTATCGGCGCGCTGCCGTACCTTGTCATATCGAAGGCCAGCTCATAAATTTTCTTTCAATTTCTGGTGTTCTGAACGGAGAAGCCTTCAAAATGAAAATGGATGAGAAAGACAAGCTCATCATCGGCAATCTGCGCCAGGATGCGCGCATGCCCGTGAGCGAACTCGCGAAGCGGGTCGGCCTTTCCGGACCTTCGACATCGGAGCGGATGCGGCGGCTTGAAGCCAACGGTGTGATCGACCGGTACACGGTGGATCTTGATCTCGAGGCGCTCGGCTTCGTGCTGCAGGCGATTGTCCGGATCAAGCCGAGGCCGGGAAACCTGCACATCGTCGAGGACATGATCATGAACGAGACCCGCTTCATCGATTGCGACAAGGTCACCGGCGAGGATTGTTTCGTCACGCGCCTGGCGCTCCGCTCCATCGCCGAACTCGATCCGTTGCTGCTGCCCTTTCATGACCGCGCCGAAACCAACACGGCCATCATCAAGTCCTCGCCGCTGCGCGGGCGGGTTCCGGTCTGAGCCTGCAAGGAAAAACCCGGCCCGGCATGCGCCGGACCGGGTCGAACGAGGCCGAAGGCGATCCGGCGTTTCAGGATCAGCCTGCGTAGGCAGCCAGGATCGCGTCACCCATTTCGGCTGTCGTGATCTGCGTGCAGCCTTCGGACATGATGTCTCCGGTGCGCAGACCCTTGTCGAGAACGCTTGCGATCGCGGCTTCGAGACGATCGGCCTCGGCCACCATTTCGAACGAGTAGCGCAGGCACATCGCGAAGGATGCGATCATGGCGATCGGGTTGGCGATGCCCTGTCCGGCGATGTCCGGAGCAGAGCCGTGAACCGGCTCATACAGCGCCTTGCGCTTGCCGGTCTTGCCGTCAGGCGCGCCGAGCGAAGCCGAGGGCAGCATGCCGAGCGATCCGGTCAGCATGGCGGCGACGTCGGACAGCATGTCCCCAAACAGGTTGTCGGTGACAATGACATCGAACTGCTTGGGCCAGCGCACGAGCTGCATGCCGCCGGCGTCGGCCAGCATGTGGCTCAACTTGACGTCGGAGTACTTTGCCTTGTGGGTGGCGGTGACGACCTCGTTCCAGAGGACGCCGGACTTCATGACGTTGCGCTTTTCCATCGAGCACACTTCGTTGCGGCGGCTGCGCGCCAGCTCGAACGCCACGCCGGCGATGCGCTCGATTTCGTAGGTGTCGTAAACCTGGGTGTCGATGCCGCGCTTCTGGCCGTTTCCGAGATCGATGATTTCCTTGGGCTCGCCGAAATAGACGCCGCCGGTCAGTTCCCGCACGATCAGGATGTCGAGGCCCTCGACCACGTTCTGCTTCAGCGACGATGAACTGGCGAGTGCCGGATAGCAGATCGCCGGGCGGAGGTTGGCGAAAAGCTGCATGTCCTTTCTCAGACGCAGCAGACCTGCTTCCGGACGGACCTCATAGGGGACCGCGTCCCATTTCGGCCCCCCGACGGCGCCGAACAGCACCGCATCCGCGGCCATGGCCTTTTCCATGTCGGCATCCGAGATCGCAGCACCATGGGCGTCATAGGCGGAACCGCCGACCAGGCCCTCGTCGGTTGCGAAACCGGCGTCTTCCTTCTCGTTCATGTGCGCAATGATCTTGCGAACCTCGGCCATGGCTTCCGGGCCAATGCCGTCACCTGGAAGGAGAAAGAGAGAGCGTGTTGCCATTTTGAGGTCCCCGGACGAAAATCGAAAAGATGAAGCGTCCTTAAACACCCTGTGGAGGGTTTTCAACTGTCTGGCTTGCCAACGTGTCTTTTGCCTGCGCTGCGCCGGTCAATTCAGCTCATCCTGCTTTTGCCGGTGTTCGCCCTGCCGGCTGCGGCGGAGCCGCTGTTCGGGCTTCCACTTGTCTGTCCGGAAGGCTCCATCTGCCCGATTCAGCAATTTGTCGATCTCGATGCGGGTCCCGGCGCTCGCGACCCCTGGTGCGGAACTAAGACCTATGACGGCCACAAGGGAACGGACTTCCGGGTCCTGTCGATGCAGGATGTGGCGCGGGGGGTGGAGGTCGTCGCCATGGCTGACGGCACCGTCAAGGCTTCGCGCGACGGCATGGCCGACCGGCTCGTGGCGAGTGATGAAGACCGGAAGGCGGTCGCCTCGCGGGAATGCGGCAATGGCCTGATCCTTGATCACGGCGATGGTCTCGAGACCCAGTATTGCCACATGCGAAAGGGCTCGTTGCGGCTGGCGCCGGGCACCAAGGTGCGAAAGGGCGACATGCTGGGACTTGTCGGGGCGTCGGGCATGGCGCAGTTTCCGCATGTTCACGTGACCCTGCGGCGCGACGGCAATGTCGTGGACCCGTTTACCGGATTGCATGCGGGTCAGGATTGCGCCGAATCCGGTTCCGGCGAGACTGCGGGGCAGGGCGGGCGCGGATGGCTGGACGCCATGGCGATGGCGGCTCTTGCCGCCCCTGACAGGCCGACGCTGTTGTCAGCCGGATTTGCGGATCGGCCGGTCACCGACAGGGACCTCGTGCAGTCCGGCCTTCCGGCGTTGCCGAACGCCGGTTCACCGGCTCTGGTCGGCTATGTCTGGGCCATCAACCTGGCGAAGGCGGATCGCCTTGTCCTGCGGATCGAGAAGGACGGGCGGCTGTTCAGCGAACAGACAAGCGAGCCGCTCGACCGGTCAAAGGCGGTCTACGTCGCCTACACCGGCAAGAGAGGCAGCCCGGCGGCGGGCCGCTACCGGCTGGAAGCCGCAATCATCAGGCAGGGCAGGACGATTGTCTCCGAGAGCCAGGAATTCACCGTCAATTAGATCGCTCGGCTAAATCTTCTTCACCGCGACCACGGCGTTGGTGCCGCCGAAGGCAAAGGCGTTGGACATGGCCACATCGACGTTGCGCTCGCGCGCCTCGTTGGGCGTGATGTCGAGATCGCAGTCCGGATCGGGGGTGGTGTAGTTGATGGTGGGCGCAATGACGCCTTCCCGAACCGCATTGACGCAGGCAATCAGTTCGATGGCGCTCGAGGCGCCCAAGCAGTGGCCATGCATGGATTTGGTCGACGATACCGCCACCTTGTCGGCCGCAGCACCGAACACATCGCGGATGGCGCGTGTCTCGGTCCTGTCATTGGCCTGCGTGGCGGTGCCATGGGCGTTGATGTAGCCGACCTGGTCGGCGGAGATTCCGGCGTCCTCGAGGCAGTTCCGCATCGCGTTTGCAGGGCCTTCGACGGTCGGATTCACGATGTCGGACGCGTCGGCGGAGAGCCCCACCCCGGCGATCTCGGCAAGGATCTCGGCGCCGCGGGCCTTGGCGTGTTCATAGGATTCGAGCACCAGGATCGCCGCGCCGTCGCCCAGCATGAGGCCATCGCGATCGGCGGAGAACGGCCTGCACTCGGACCGCGCCAGGACCCTGAGCGCTTCCCAGGCCTTGAGCGGACCGTAGACCAGCGCCAGTTCGGCGCCGCCGGCAAACATCACGTCCGCGCGTCCCAGGCGGATCTGGTCAACGGCGGAGGCAAAGGCATGGTTGCCCGATGCGCAGGCCGAGGAGACACCAAAGACCGGACCCTGCAGGCCGAGCGAGATCGAAACATGGCTGGCCGGGCCGCTCGGCATGACCTTGGGAACCGTGAAAAGATGGGTTCGCTTCTTCTTCTCAAGGAAGATGTCGCTGTAGGCTTCGTCCAGTGCATCGGTGCCGAAGGTGCCGACGCCGACAACGCTGCCGGTCCGCCGCGGATCTGTCGTGTCCATCGAGAGTCCGGCCTGCTGCATGGCCTCGCGCGCAGCGATCACCGCAATCCGGCTGATGAAGCTCATGGTCATGCCCTGACGCTTCTCGATCCCGTCATCCTCGGGATAGTCGATGATGCTGCAGCCGATGTTGGTCTTGAGGTCGCGCCGTTCGATGGTGAGCGGACGGCAGCCGCTCCGGCCCTGCTTCATCGCGGTCCAGATATCGGCTGCGTTGCCGCCCAACGCGCAGATGCCACCCATGCCGGTGATGACGACGCGGCGGTTGCCCATGCTCAGTGCTGGTCCGCGATGAGTTTTTTCACCATGTCGACCAGATCGCCGACCGTCTTGAGCGTTTCCCAGGCTTCGGCCGTGTTCAGGTCGATCTCGATGTCGTGCTGGTCCTCGATTTCCATGACGATTTCCGTCAGGGCGAGGGAATCGATCTCGAGTTCCGACAGTTCGGTTTCACGTGAAATCTTGCCGGGCTCGGTTTCGGCTGCTTCGGCGATCAGGGCGATGACTGAGGTTTCGACGTTGTCTGACATATTGGCTTCCTCTGGCGCCCCGGCGTGACGCAAATATCCTGCCCGGTAAAGACTTCAGAGCCAGGGACGGTTTTCTGCAGCCTGTGTCTCGTAGGTGTCTATGGAGGCAGCCTTCTCGAGCGTCAGGCCGATGTCGTCGAGGCCGTTCAGGAGACAGTGCTTCTTGAAGGCGTCCACGTCAAACTTGATGACCCCGCCGTCAGGGCCGCGGATCTCCTGGGCTTCGAGATCGATCGAAACGGTGGCGTTGGCGCCCCGGCGGGCATCATCCATCAGCTTGTCGAGGTCTTCCTGGCTGACCACGATCGGCAGAATGCCGTTCTTGAAGCAGTTGTTGTAGAAGATGTCGGCGAAGCTCGTCGAGATCACGCAGCGAATGCCGAAGTCGAGAAGCGCCCAGGGCGCGTGCTCGCGCGAGGACCCGCAGCCGAAATTGTCGCCGGCGATCAGGATCGAGGCATTGCGCCATGCCGGCTTGTTCAAGACAAAATCGGGATTTTCCGAACCGTCCTCATTGTAGCGGGCCTCCGCGAAAAGCCCCTTGCCCAGACCCGTGCGCTTGATGGTCTTGAGGTAGTCCTTCGGGATGATCATGTCGGTGTCGATATTGACTACCGGAAGCGGAGCGGCGACGCCGGTGAGACGGTCGAATTTCTGCATGGCTTGAAGGTCCTGTATGTCTTTGCCGGAGCATTTAACAAACATGGCGGAGAAAAAGAAGTACCCGGGGGCCACTTCAGGTCATTGACGGCACGATTCGGGTCCGAACCGGTTCTGCGTCCCGTCACAGGCACCTTGCGTGTCAGGCGCCACGGTTTGCTGCGACGAGAGGAAAAGCCGCTGTCCTGAAACAAGCGGGTGCCGCAAAGATGGCGGCCACCCTACATGTCGATGATGGTGCCGCGACCGTCGTTCCACACCCGGTATTCGCGTTTTGCAGAGGATCGGTCACCGTTTCGCGAGGCGGCATTTCCCGCCACAGCGGGCTGAAACCTTCCGGTCATGCGGGCAATCGCCATGGCGCCAGTGGCGGTGACGGTCAGAATCAGCGCGAGCATCAATCCCGTAAAGGCGGCTACGATCAGACCAAGGCCTGCAAACACTCCAACGATCTTTCTCATGATGGTCAATCCCTTTCCAGGCCCTGACCAGGACCGCAATGCGCGGTACCGGCCGACCTTTACAGATGTGGGTATTTGACGGCTTCGGTTCAATGGTCGGGCACGGCCTGCATCCGGCTGATCGGTCGCGGCGCGCTCATGCCCCCTTGCCCGGCCATCCGTCGAGGGGCAATAAAGCGGCAAGGGAAGCAGTCGAGCCTGATACGGTCGACATGCATCCGGCATGAACCCAACCCCCGGCATGAACCCAACCGTGGAGCACACATGACCCCGAGCGCCTCCTCAAGACCCGTCCGTTCGCGCCGTTCTGTCCTCTATCTGCCGGCCGGCAATGCGCGGGCGCTCGCCAAGCTGCCACAACTCGACTGCGACTGCGTCATCCTTGATCTCGAGGATTCGGCAGCGCCCGAGACCAAGGACGAAGCCCGCGAATCCCTCCGGGCGTTCTTCAGGGAGGGGCATGCTGCAAAATTGCCCAGGCGCATGGAGACGATCATCCGCATCAATGCCCTCTCCTCGCCCTGGGGCGCCGAGGATCTGCTCGCCGCACGCGCGTGCAGGCCCGACGCGATCCTGCTCCCCAAGGTGGATGCACCCGATGACATCGTCGATGTGGAGGATGCGCTGGCGCAAACCGATGCACCCCCGCAATTGCGGCTCTGGGCGATGATCGAAACGCCGCTGGGCATCATGAACGCCGGACGGATCGCACAGTGCGCGCGCACCGATGGCGCCCGGCTCGATTGTTTCGTGGTCGGCGCCAATGATCTCGTCAAGGAAACGGGCGTGGCGAACGTGCCGGGCAGGCCCTGGCTTTCTTCCTGGCTGATGCAGATCGTCCTGGCGGCACGTGCCTACGGGCTTGACGTCCTTGATGGCGTGTATAATGATTTCAAGGATATAGCCGGTCTCGAGGCGGAAGCCCGGGATGGAAAGGCGATGGGGTTTGACGGCAAGACACTGATCCATCCGGGTCAGATCGAGGCTGCAAACCTCGCCTTTGGTGTTGATCCCGCGAGACTTGAGGAAGCCCGGGCGATTGTGGCCGAATTCGCATTGCCCGAGAATGCCCGCGCCGGCGTCATCAACCTTGACGGACGGATGGTCGAACGGCTGCATGCCGAGATTGCCGAGAAGCTGATTGCCAGGGCCGAGGCCCAGGCGACAAAGGGCTGAGGAGGAGTTTTCAAGATGAAGCTTTATCGATTCCTGACAGGGCCGGACGATTCCGCCTTCTGCCACAAGGTCACCGCCGCGCTCAACAAGGGATGGGTGCTGCACGGATCGCCGAGTTATGCGTTCAACGCCCAGACCGGGGTCATGCAATGCGGCCAGGCCGTGGTGAAGGACGTCGAGGGCAAGGCGTACACTCCGGAGATGAAACTGGGAGAGCAGTGACGTGACAAATTTTCTGGCACGCACCGCAACACCCGACCTCGTGAACCTGAGGCATGATCTGCACCGTCATCCCGAACTCTCGGACGAGGAAGGCGAAACAGCAAAGCGCATCGCCGAGGAACTCGAGAAGCATGGGCCGGACGAGATCATCCAGGGGCTTGGAACCCATGGCGTGGCAGCGGTGTACGACAGCGGCGTCGAAGGACCCACGGTGCTGTTCCGCTGCGAACTCGACGGGCTTCCGATCACCGAGATCTCCACGTTTGGCTGGCGCTCGGAGATCGAGGGCAAGGGTCACTTGTGCGGCCATGACGGTCACATGGCGATCATTTGCGGCCTTGCGGCCGAACTGGCGGCGAGAAAGCCGGCGCGCGGACGCGTGGTGTTGCTGTTTCAGCCGGCGGAGGAAACCGGGACGGGTGCTGCCGGCGTGATCGCCGATCCGCGTTTCGAGCGCATCCGGCCCGACTTTGCCTTCGCGCTGCACAACCTGCCGGGTCTGCCGCTCGGCGCGGTGGGCGTGCGGCCGGGTCCGTTCACCTTTGCCTCCGAGGGGCTGGCGATCCGGCTGACCGGGCGCACGTCGCATGCGGCCCAGCCCGAGGCGGGCGTCAGTCCGGCGGCGGTCACGGTGCGCCTGATGGAAGCGCTGCCCGAATTGCCCGAGACGCTGGGCCACCAGCCCGGGCATTCGCTGGTGACGCTGTCCCATACCCGGCTCGGGGAGGCGGCTTTCGGAATCTCGCCCGGCGAGGCGCATGTGTGGGTCACGATTCGTGCGATCGACGACAAGCTTCAGGCAGAGCTGATTGGCGAAGCCGAGGGCCTCGCGCGCAGGCTGGCGGAGGCCGGCGGGCTCGGGATCGATCTGAAACGGCACGAAAACTTCGCAGCCGGCCACAATGACCAGGACGCGGTTGCCCATATCGAGGCTGCCGCGGATGCGCTGCGCGCACCCCGGGTCGAGGTCGATGACCCGTTTCGCTGGTCGGAGGATTTTGGCCGCTTCGGCAGCGTGGCGAAGACAGCGCTCTTCGTGCTCGGTTCAGGTGAAGATCATCCCCGGCTGCACAATCCGGATTTCGATTTTCCCGATGAACTCATCGGTCCGGGCGTGGCGATGTTCGAACACATCGTGCGCGATCTCTGCGGTGGGCAGGCGACCGGCTGAGCGCACGGCGAAAGGCCGAGCGGATCGCAGCGGCATTGGCTCGGTGCACAGGTCTGGCCCGGAGGCATCCTGGTCAGTCGGCGGCGGCCTCTATGCGCTCCATGTCATCGTCGGACAGGCTGAAATGATGGCCAATCTCGTGGATGAGAACATGGGTTATGATGTCGCCGAGGGTTTCATCGTTTTCGGCCCAGTAGTCGAGTATCGGACGCCGATAGAGCATGATGCGGTTGGCGAGTTCGCCGGTTTCGATGGTGAACCGTTCGGACAGGCCGCGGCCCTCGAACAGTCCCAGAAGATCGAACGGCGTTTCCAGACCCATGTCCTCGAAGATCTCGTCGTCGGGAAAGTCTTCCACCACGATTGTCAGATCTCCGGTGAGCTTGCGGAATGTATCGGGAAGACGGGCATAGGCATCGATGGCTATCGATTCGAACACGCTCAGGCTCGGGGCATGCCGTCCCTGCCAATCTCCTGTCTGATCACTGCGGGCCATGAGGTTTCCTGTACTCGAGCGGGACCATCGCCCGTCTTTTTCAGCTTCATATAGGAAAAAAATTCGGCACTTTCGAGTCTCGGGCGAAGGATGGCGCGGAGATGTGCCGGAACGGCCGGGTTCATCCGCGCGGCATGTAGCGCCGGGACAGGCTGCGGATGACCTCGATCAGCACGGCCGTGAAGATGCCGAAGGCAAGCAGACCGTTGACCGCCACGAAGCCAGAGAGGATCCGCCAGCCGGGATCCACCACCACATCGCCGTAGCCGACAGTGGTGAACGAGACCAACGAGAAATAGACGGCTTCCTCCAGGGTCGGGAAGACGCCGAGCAGCCGGAACAACGCGGCCCAGAGCCAGACGCAGATGGTGTGCGCCAAAAGGACCAGCGTGACCGTTCCCGACAGCAGCACGAAGAACTGCCACAGCGCGGGCCGACGGTCGGCATAGGCGTCTTCCGCCCTGCGAACCAAGCGTAGCGTTGCCAGCATGAAGCCGATCATGATCGCCATCGAGGCGATGATCGTCACGGTTCCGATGGCGAGTTCGGCAATCATCGGGCCGGTTTGTGTCCGGCCGGATGAGGCGCGGATGTTGAGGACATGTTCTGCTCCCGTGCACGCGGTGTTCGAGCCCCCAAGGTAAAGCCCTGGCGACGCGTCATGTTGGCAACTGCACGGACCCGCCGCCTTGACGGAGATCATATGCCCGCCACGCCGATCGAAGCCAGCGGTCATGTTCCGCGGCAAAATCATCCGAGTCTTTTTGAAGAATGGAGCGGGTGAGGCGATTCGAACGCCCGACCCCAACCTTGGCAAGGTTGTGCTCTACCCCTGAGCTACACCCGCTTGACCGTTCACGTCCGAGGGTAACCGGACCGGCTGTCCAGCGCGTTTCGCGTCCGGACCGGCGCTATATGGCGCAACCTGCTTTCAAATGCAACAGGGAATTTTCAGCCTTTTTCGCTGGCACCGGCAAAGGCGGGCCAGCTGGTTGCATCGCACCCCGTCTGCATGGGGGAAGCACTGTTTCGGCCCGGCGACCGGTGTTGCCGGATGCGCATGGATCGGGAGCTGCCCGCCCGCACTGGTGAGCGCCATTGCGAAGCCGTGCCGAGTTGCCTATCAAGAGCCTCTTGATGCGGGTCCGGAGATGCTGCTTTTCTGCCGGTGGCGTGAAAAGGGCAGGGTTTCGCGCCCGAATGACCCGAGATGACCTGTTGCTGGAGTGCCGGTAGAGCGATGCCCAAGACCCCCAAAGAGCTTTTTGAACGCCTGGACGAACTGGGCATAGCGCACACCACCATCGAGCACCCTCCGGTGTTCACGGTTGCCGAATCGCAGGGGCTGCGCGACCAGATCCCGGGCGGACACACCAAGAACCTGTTTCTGAAGGACAAGAAAAGCCGGTATTTTCTGGTGACGCTCGAGGAAAACGCCGAGGTTGACCTGAAGACCATTCATACGCTGATCGGCGCCAGCGGCCGGGTTTCCTTCGGGAAGCCGGATGCACTGATGGAGAAGCTCGGCGTGATGCCGGGATCGGTGACCGTGCTGGCGGCGATCAACGATCCGAACCAGGAAGTGACAATCGTCATTGACGCGCCGCTGATGGAGTATGACATCATCAATGCCCATCCCCTGATCAACGAGGCCACAACCTCGATCGGGAGGAAGGATCTGGAGAAGTTTCTTGCCGACACCGGCCATGAACCGATGATCTTGAAAGTCTCCACCTGAAGCACGACCTTGAGCACACGATCCATAATTCAATGACGGAAGCGGACCATGAGCGATTTTGACAACCCTTATGCACCCTCCCCTGGCAGCCAGATGAGCGGTACGGTGACGTATGGCGAAAAGCCGAAGTCGTCGGCGCAGGGTACAGCCGGTCCGGCCCCGGGCCTTGGGGCCGGCGGTCTGGTCGGAGGCGCGCCGGCGGGCGACCTGGTCAAGGACACGACAACGGCCGAATTCACTGCCGATGTGCTGCAGGCTTCCCGCGAGGTGACCGTGCTCGTGGATTTCTGGGCGCCATGGTGCGGACCCTGCAAGCAGCTGACGCCGATCATAGAAAAGGCGGTGCGCGAGGCAGGCGGCCGGGTGAAACTGGTCAAGCTCAATATCGACGATCACCCGGCAATTCCGGGCCAGATGGGAATCCAGTCGATCCCCGCCGTGGTCGCCTTTTCGGGCGGCAAGCCGGTCGACGGCTTCATGGGTGCGCTGCCCGAAAGCCAGGTGCGCGAGTTCATCGAGAAGGTCGCCGGACCGCCGCCGGTGTCGGAAGCCGAGATGCAGATCGAGGCGGTTCTGGCCCAGTCGCGCGAGGCGCTGGCCAATGGCGATGTGGAACAGGCCGCACAGGGCTTTGCCGCCATCCTGCAGATGCAGTCCGACAACGCCGGTGCTGCCGCGGGTCTCGCCGCCTGCATGATCGAAATGGGCGATCTCGATCGCGCAGAACAGATGCTTGCGACGATCGGACCGGACGGGCGCAAGGATGTCGAGGTTGCCGCGGTGCTCAAACGGCTCGAAATGGCCCGGGAGGTCGCCCAGCTCGGTGACCCGGTCGAGCTCGAAGCGCGCATTGTCAAGAATCCGGCGGATCACGATGCGCGGCTGCAGTTTGCGAAGATCCTCAATGCCAAGGGAGACCGTGAAGCGGCTGCCGGGGAGCTTTTCGAGATCATGCGTAAGGACAAGTCCTGGGAAGATGAGCTGGCGCGCAAGACACTGATCGAGTTCTTCGAGGCATGGGGACCGACCGATTCGGCCACGCTATCGGCCCGCAGGCAGCTTTCGTCGCTGCTGTTCTCGTAGCGGAGGCGCAAATTCCCGGGGCATCTGAGAATCTCCGGGCACTTGAGAAACTTGCGTCTCGCTCCACATTGATAGCAATGGCGCAAGCAAGGCAGGCAAGCATGCAGGTTGGCAACAAATCCTATCGTATAGCGACGGACATTCCCGACCAGGTCCCCGTGTTTCCGCTGTCGGGAGCGCTGCTGCTGCCGGGCGCACAGCTGCCGCTCAACATTTTCGAGCCGCGCTATCTCGCAATGTTTGACGAGGCGCTGAGCGGCAACCGGGTGATCGGCATCATCCAGCCCGCGCTGGAAGGCGGCAAGCCGTCGGGTCCGGTGGACGATCTGTGCGCGGTGGGATGTCTCGGTCGCATCCTCTCCTTCGGCGAGACGGGAGATGGCCGCTACGTGATCACGCTTGGCGGGATATGCAGGTTCCGGCTGACCGAGGAGATCCACAAGAAGGGCAGACCCTACCGGGTGTGCGCGATCAAGCCGTTTCTGACCGACCTCGAGCCTGCAGATGACGGCACGGATGTGGATCGCAAGGCGCTGCTCGACAGCTTCCGCGCCTATCTCGATGCCAACAACCTGGAAGCCGACTGGAGTTCGGTGGAACGTGCCAGCACCGTGACGCTGGTGAATTCGCTGTCGATGATGTCGCCCTACGGCCCGGCGGAGAAGCAGGCGCTGCTTGAAGCCGACGACATCAAGACACGGGCCGAGACGCTGGTTGCCATCACCGAGATTTCGCTGGCGCGTGAGAGCGACGATCCCGACCGGGTTCTGCAGTAGCATGGCGACCGACTCCGGCAATCCGGCGAGCGAACCGCCAGGACAAAAGCCGGTGCGGAGCGCGCGGTCGGCGGGATCCGTCGACGTGAAGCTGCTGGAGCTGCTGGTGTGCCCGTTCACCTATGGCACCCTCAAATATGATGCTGAGAAAAACGAGCTGATCTCGGAGCGTGCGCGGCTGGCCTATCCCGTCCGCGACGGCATCCCGATCATGCTGGTCTCCGAGGCGCGGCAACTGCCCGAGGACGACTGACACGTTCCCCGTTTCCAAACCGAGCAACCTCAGGGCCGGTTGCTCGCCGACTCCGATAGCGCTTGGCGCGTCCCGGTAGCTGATTTATAAGTTATTCGACTTAATCAAAAAAGAAGCGGATCATGTCGAAAAAGGGTGACCGGAGACGCGAGGCGATCGTTGCCGCTGCAGCGCGGATGTTCTGGCGCAACGGATTTGCCTCGACCAGTCTTGCCGATATCGCCAGAGAGGCCGACGTGCCGCAGGGGAACATGTTCTATTACTACCGCAGCAAGGCCGACCTGGCCCTGGCGGTGGCGGACATCTTCGTCGATGAGACCCGGTCGCTGATTTCCGAGGCGGAAGCGGCAACCGCCGATCCCCGCCAGCGCGTTCGCTTCCTGCTGGACCGGCTGGGGCAGTCCAATGCCAGCCGGGTGGAAAAGGGTTGCCCGATCAGTGCCGCTGTTCGGGACTTCCGGCAGGCGGCCCCGGAGGCCTCGGCGCGCGCGGCGCACAGTTTTGAACTGATCGTCGGCTTCATCGGGCGTGAACTGCAGAAGACCGGGCCTCGGCCGTCGATTGCGATGGCCCGCGCGCGCTCGGTGGTCGTGGAGTGGCAGGGCGGAATCGCCCTTGCGCATGCCTTCGGCGACATGACGGTCCTGGCCGAAAGCCTGCGCCGCGCCGAGCAAAGCCTGCAATTCGGGCCCTGAGGCCGCAGTCGATCTGCCTTCATCCGATTTGACAGGCGTCTGGCACGAAAAGGCTGCCCGGTGTGTCCGGTCTCAGATCGACTCGCCGCGCAGCAGTCTCGGCCCGGAAGCGTCCGGAATTCCGGCTGCCTGGCCGATGAAATAGCGTTTCATCCCGGGCATGCGATCGACGAGGCTCAGTCCGAAATCGCGAACCATCCGCAGCGGGGTGAAGTCGTTGGAGAACATCCGCGTCAGCAGATCGCTGGTCACGCCCATGCGCACGGTGTCGAAACGGCGCCAGGTCTGGTAGCGCTCGAGCACCGCCAGCGATCCGATGTCGAGGCCGAGACGGTTTGCCTCCACCACGGTCTCGGCCAGGGCCGCGACATCCCGGAAACCCAGGTTGAGGCCCTGCCCCGCAATCGGGTGAATGCCGTGGGCGGCGTCGCCGGCCAGTGCGAAGCGCGGCTTGACGAAGTCGCGGGCAAGCGTGAGGCCGAGCGGGAACGCCCGGCGCCCGCCCTCGACGCGGAGTTCCCCCAGGTGATGGCCGAACCGGCGCTCGAGTTCCGCTTCGAAGATGAAGTCGTCCTCGTTGACCAGGCGCTCGGCATCCGCGGTTCGCTCGGTCCAGACCAGTGACGAGCGGTTTCCGGAAAGGGGAAGAATGGCGAAGGGGCCGGATGGCATGAAGTGTTCTTCGGCCCGGCCATGGTGCGGGCGCTCGTGGGCGACGGTGGTGACGATGCCCGACTGACCGTAATCCCAGTGCTGGGTCTTGATGCCGGCCATGTCGCGCATGCGCGACTTCACCCCGTCGGCGGCGACGACCAGGCGTGCGGCGAGCGTGTCCCCGCCTGCGGTTTCGACGCGTGCCTCGTGCTCGTCGATCTCAAGGCCGCTTGCAGGCGTCGACTGGTGGATCCTGACGCCGATTTCCTCAGCCTTCCTGCGCAGGGCTCCCACCATCGTCACGTTGGCCACCATGTGCGCGAAGGGTTCGCCGTCCTCGATCTCGCCGCCGAATGTCAGGAACACCGGGCGCACGGGATCGGAAGTCCGCGAATCGGTCACGATCATTTCGTTGATCGGCTGCGCCTCGGCTTCGATCTCGTTCCAGACGCCGAGCTGGGACAGCAGCCGCCTGGCGCCGGCGGCAACGGCAGAGGCGCGTTGATCCTTGCGCCAGACTTCCGGCGGCGCGGCGTCGATGACGGCGATTTCGAGCGAGGGTCCGGCCAGTTTGAGGGCCACCGCCGCCGACAGGCCGACATAGCCGCCGCCACATACCAGAATGTCCATTGTCTGCTTGGTCATCTAAACGTCCTTGCCGTTCTCGCGGTTCGGCCCTTGCATGGGCCGCCGGTGTGCATGGCTGGGATGGGTGCCATGTCGTGGCGGTCTTTGCACCCGGCTTCACAGGGCTTATACCGCATCCTACACCGCTTTGCAGCATTCGAGCCACACCCGCCAGAGAACCAAAATGTCGCGCACACCCCCCTCCGCCATGGAGCAGCTGGTCAGCAGCCTTGATCTCGAGAAGCTCGAGGAGGACCTGTTCCGGGGCACCAGTCCGCAGGTGGGCTGGCAAAGGGTGTTCGGCGGCCAGGTGATCGGCCAGGCGCTGGTGGCAGCACAGCGCACGGTCAGCCCGGACCGGCCGGTGCACTCGCTCCACGCCTATTTCATGCGTCCGGGCGATCCGGCGGCACCGATCATCTACACCGTCGACCGGATACGCGACGGCCTGAGCTTCACCACGCGCCAGGTGGTCGCGGTTCAGCACGGCAAGGCGATCTTCTCGCTCTCGGCCTCGTTTCAGAAGGAGGAGGACGGGCTCGAGTATGAGGCGCAGATGCCCGACGTCACGCCGCCCGAGGATCTTCCCGGAAAGGAGGAAATGCGCGCGGCGTTCCTGTCCGGAGCACCGGATCACATCCGGACCTACTGGGAGCGCGAACGACCCATCGAGGTACGTCCGCTGTCGCTCGAACACTACATCTCGGACCGTAAGCTCGATGCCGAGCAGAAAGTGTGGATCCGGGCGACCGGGCCGGTTCCCGACGACCGGATCATCCAGGCCGCCATCCTCGCCTATCTGTCGGACATGACGCTGCTCGACACCGCGCTGTTCGCGCACGGTCGATCGGTGTTTGACCGCAATCTCCAGGTCGCAAGCCTCGATCACGCCATGTGGTTCCACCGCCCCTCGAAGCTTGATGACTGGCTGCTCTACAGCATGGATTCGCCCAACAGCAACGGGGCGCGCGGGTTCACGCGCGGCAGCCTTTATCAGCGTGACGGAAGGCTGATTGCTTCCGTTGCGCAGGAAGGTCTGATTCGAGATCGGGCAAATGCCTAATAAATGTGCATTTCTTTACAAATGAATAATTTATAGCCTTCGCGCCTGCAGCATTTGTGCACAGGGATTCATCGTGATCATTTTTTCCGTTCTTTATCAATTAGATAGCCTGATTTTTTGAATCTGGCACGGCATTTGATTGCTGAGTCGCGAGCGGGGTGGAGAGGCTTTGCCTTCTGCTCGTTCCTCTCAGGCGGCAATTGCCGCAGACAAAAAGGATGGGAAACCAGATGAAAATTGTGATGGCCATCATCAAGCCGTTCAAACTCGACGAGGTGCGCGAAGCCCTCACCGGGATCGGCATTCAGGGCCTGACCGTGAGCGAAGTCAAAGGCTACGGCAGGCAGAAGGGGCATACGGAGATCTATCGCGGCACCGAATACGCGGTGAGCTTTCTGCCAAAGCTGAAGATCGAGATCGCGATTGCGTCCGACCAGGTCGACAAGGCGATCGAGGCGATCTCTTCGGCCGCCAAGACCGGCCAGATCGGCGACGGCAAGATCTTCGTCTATTCGATTGACCAGGCCATGCGCATCCGCACCGGCGAAACCGACGCGGACGCGTTGTAAGGCTCAAGGAGTTACCCCAATGACAGTATCGATGTCTCTCAAGTCCAGTCTGCGAACCGGCCTCACCGCCGCCGCGGCAATGGCTGTCTTCGCACTTCCCGCCTTCGCTCAGGAGGCAGCGGAAGCCGCTGCGCCGGAATTCGCTTCGGCTGCGGAAACCGCTTTCATCTTCAACACGCTGCTGTTCCTCATCGGCGGCTTTCTGGTCATGTTCATGGCCGCGGGCTTTGCCATGCTGGAAGCCGGCATGGTGCGTTCCAAGAACGTCTCCATGCAGTGCCTGAAGAACATCGCGCTCTACTCGATCGCCGGCATCATGTTCTGGGTGGTCGGCTATTCGCTGATGTACACCGACGTCAACGGCGGCTACTTCGGAACCCCGCTGCCCTACAGCTGGCCTGACGCGGGCACGGCGAACGAGGGCGACTATTCCGTGGCCTCCGACTGGTTCTTCCAGATGGTGTTCTGCGCAGCCACCGCTTCGATCGTTTCCGGCACGCTGGCCGAGCGCATCAAGCTTTGGCCCTTCCTGATCTTCACCGCGATCCTGACCGGCATCCTGTATCCGATCTCGGGTTCCTGGCAGTGGGGCGGCGGCTGGCTCAGCGAAGCCGGTTTCTCCGACTTCGCCGGTTCGACCATCGTTCACTCGGTCGGCGGCTGGGCAGCACTTGCCGGCGCCATCATCCTGGGCGCACGCAAGGGCAAGTACACTGCCGACGGCAAGGTCAACCCGATCCCGGGCTCGTCGATGCCGCTCGCAACGCTCGGCACCTTCATCCTGTGGCTCGGCTGGTTCGGCTTCAACGGCGCATCGCAGCTTGCCATGGGCACCAATGGTGACGTGTCCGACATCAGCCGCATCTTCGTGAACACCAACCTGGCTGCTTGCGGCGGCGTGGTCGCGGCGATCATCCTGACCCAGATCATGTACAAGAAGATCGACGTGACGATGGCGCTCAACGGTGCACTCGCCGGCCTCGTCTCGATCACCGCAGAGCCGCTGATGCCGTCCCCGCTGACGGCGATCATCATCGGTGCCGTCGGTGGCGTCATCGTGGTCTTCGCGGTGCCGTTGCTCGACAAGTTCAAGATCGACGATGTCGTCGGTGCGATCCCGGTTCACCTGCTGGCCGGTATCTGGGGCACACTGGTGGTTCCAGTTTCCAACTCCGGCGCTTCCTTCGGCACCCAGATCCTCGGCATCGTGGCGTTCGGTGTGTTCACCTTCGTCCTGTCGGGCATCATCTGGTTCATCCTCAAGATGACCGTCGGCATCCGTCCGTCGGAAGAAGAGGAAATGAACGGGCTCGACATGTCCGAGGTCGGCGTCGAAGCCTATCCGGAGTTCACCAAGGCGTAACGCGCGCCCTGGAGATAAAAATCCCGTCGGGATGACATTCATCCCTGCCTCGGGCCCGGTTCGCCGGGCCCCTTTTTTTGCCTGTCGCGGACTGCTGATTGCTTGAAGCCGCCTTCCCGCGAACGACTGCCGGGAAAGTCGGCATTGCTGAAAATATAGTCATATTTCAGGCAATAACGCCCAACAAAGCACCATCGTGCACGCGTGAGCAGCGTTCTGCACCCTGATTCGGCGGTTTTCTCTCCCCTTTGCCGATTGGCACGGCACTTGATTGCTGCCTCGCGAGCGGGATGGAGAGGCTTTGCCTTCTGCTCGTTCCTCTCAGGCGGCAATTGCCGCAGACAAAAAGGATGGGAAACCAGATGAAAATTGTGATGGCCATCATCAAGCCGTTCAAACTCGACGAGGTGCGCGAAGCCCTCACCGGGATCGGCATTCAGGGCCTGACCGTGAGCGAAGTCAAAGGCTACGGCAGGCAGAAGGGGCATACGGAGATCTATCGCGGCACCGAATACGCGGTGAGCTTTCTGCCAAAGCTGAAGATCGAGATCGCGATTGCGTCCGACCAGGTCGACAAGGCGATCGAGGCGATCTCTTCGGCCGCCAAGACCGGCCAGATCGGCGACGGCAAGATCTTCGTCTATTCGATTGACCAGGCCATGCGCATCCGCACCGGCGAAACCGACGCGGACGCGTTGTAAGGCTCAAGGAGTTACCCCAATGACAGTATCGATGTCTCTCAAGTCCAGTCTGCGAACCGGCCTCACCGCCGCCGCGGCAATGGCTGTCTTCGCACTTCCCGCCTTCGCTCAGGAGGCGGCAGCATCCAGCATCGACAAGGGTGACACCACCTTCATGCTGCTGTCGACCATCCTCGTTCTGCTGATGATCCTGCCCGGTCTCGCGCTGTTTTACGGCGGGCTGGTGCGCACGAAGAACATGCTGTCGGTCCTCCTGCAATGCACCCTCGTTACCGCGCTGATGATGGTGATCTGGGTGGTCTACGGCTATTCCTTCGCATTCGGCGGGTCGGAGAGCGCCTTCTGGGGCGGCACCGCCAAGATGTTCCTTGCGGGGGTGACCGCCGACAGCGAGGCGGCGACCTTCTCGGATGGCGTGATGATCCCGGAATACATCTTCATTGCCTTCCAGATGACGTTTGCCTGCATCACGCCCGCGCTGATCGTCGGCGCGTTTGCCGAGCGCATCCGGTTTTCCGCCGTCATGCTCTTCACCGCGCTTTGGGCGACGATTGTCTACTTCCCGGTCGCCCATATGGTGTGGGATGCGAACGGCCTGCTGTTCAAGATGGGCGCGCTCGATTTCGCCGGCGGAACGGTGGTGCACATCAATGCCGGGATCGCCGGCCTGATCGGGGCAATCCTGGTGGGCAAGCGCACCGGCTTCGGACGTGACATGATGGCCCCGCACTCGATGACACTGACGATGGTGGGCGCCGCGCTCCTCTGGTTCGGCTGGTTCGGCTTCAACGCCGGCTCCAATCTCGAGGCCAATGGCGGCGCTGCGCTCGCCATGATCAACACCTTCACTGCCACCGCCGGTGCGATCCTTGCCTGGGCGGTCATCGAAACCCTTCATCGCGGCAAGGTTTCGCTCCTGGGCGCGGTGTCCGGCATGATCTCGGGTCTTGTGGCCGTGACGCCGGCGGCCGGATTTGCCGGCCCGGTCGGCGCGATCGTCCTCGGGGCGGTGGCCTCGGGCGTCTGCTACTTCTTCGTTGCCGTGGTCAAGAACAGGTTCGGCTACGACGACACAGCCGACGTCTTCGGCATCCACGGCATCGGCGGCATTGTCGGTGCGCTCGGAACCGCCGTGGTCAACATGCCCGGCCTCGGTGGCGCGGGCGGTGCGGATTACGAGATGGGTGCCCAGCTGGTCACCCAGGCGGCAGCCGTCGGCATCACCATCCTCTGGTGCGGGATTGCCTCGTTCGTCCTGTTCAAGATTGTCGATATCGCTGTCGGCCTGCGTGTCGGGGTCGAGGACGAGCGTCAGGGTCTAGACCTTGCCTCGCATGGCGAGGCTGCCTACCACAATTGACGGTTCGCCTGCAGGCGGCGATGCCGCCTGCAGGCCCCTCGTCAATCTGAAGTCGGAAGCGCGGCGCGGGACACCGGGCCGCGTTTTGCATTCGCGCGATGCGGCCGCGTTCCATGGTTAATAGGGCATTAACCGTAGGCCGGTTAGGGTTCTGCGACCATGGCCTGAAAGGGCCTGAACCCGATTCGGACATGTTGTAACCATGCAGACAGGCTCATCCACCCTTTCATCAGCAAGTTCGCCTTCCGGCTCCGTCTTTGCCGCGATGCTGCAGCGCCAGCTCAGGTTCGCGCTGGGACTGGCGATTGTCGCCGCACTGATGCTCGCGGTTGCTGCGCTGGCGACGTGGACCGTCTCGGATCCGAGCTTTTCCTATGCCAATGGCGCGACGCCGGCCAATGCGCTGGGTTTCAGCGGTGCGGCGTTTGCAGACCTGGTCATGCAGTTCTTCGGCCTCGCCGGCGTCATCGCGCTGCTGCCGGCCCTGGCCTGGGCCATTCAACTGATGCGCAACCGTCCCGTCGACCGCCTGTCGAAGCGGGCGCCGGCCTGGTTCGGCGGCGCGTGGCTTACCTCAGCGCTGTTCGGGCTTCTGCCGCATGCGCAAGGCTGGCCGCTGCCCAACGGGCTCGGCGGTGTGCTCGGCGACATGGTTCTCAAGATTCCCGCGACCTTCATCGGCGGCTTTCCTTCCGGCATCGTGGCCGTGATTCTCGGCGCCCTGCTGCTGCCACCGGCCGGATGGCTGCTGCTCTTCGGCGCAGGGCTGATCGGGCGGAGCGAAGCCGACACAGCTGCTGCACCGGTTCCGGCGCAGACGCATGACGAAATCCTCGAGGATGACGAGCCCGTGGGCCGGGTGGCGCTTGCGCTCGGCGCCCTTACGCATGGCTGGTACACCCTGCGCGGCCGGATCCGGCGCATGGCGGGTCTATCGCCCTTGCATGGACGCCGGGCGATGCCGGATGAACCGCTCGACCTCAACGACGAGTTCGATGCACCGGATGTCTACGCGGAGCCGCGGGCGGGCGGTCAACGCGTCGAACCCGGGTTCGATGGCCAGGCCCGGCATCCGCGCCGGCATACCGACGACGACGCGCCGCCGTTTGACGTCGAGGAGGAAAGCCTGCCCGACGGGATCCTCTCGGCGGATCTCGACGACGACGCCGATGAAGATCCTGCCGCCGACTGGCGCGAACAGGCCGCGCCGGCACGCCCTGCGGCAACCCCGCGCGTAGCAGCCGGTTCACCCCGCGTATCGGCCCCGGCCGCAAGGCCGAAGCCGGGCGAACGGGTCAATCGCGATGCTCAGACCTCCATGCTGGACGACCACGGTTTCACCCTGCCGTCGGTGCACCTGCTCAACGAGGCGAAGAATGTCGTCAAGGACGCCTCCCTGTCACCGGAGGCGCTGGAGCAGAACGCCCGCATGCTCGAGGGCGTGCTCGAGGATTTCGGGGTCAAGGGAGAGATCATTCACGTCCGTCCAGGGCCGGTGGTCACGCTTTACGAACTTGAGCCTGCTCCCGGCATCAAGTCCTCGCGCGTGATCGGCCTTGCCGACGACATTGCGCGCTCGATGAGCGCCATCGCCGCCCGCGTGGCGGTGGTGCCCGGCAGGAATGCCATCGGCATCGAGCTTCCCAACCAGAAACGCGAAACCGTGTATCTGCGCGAACTGATCGGCAGCCGCGACTTTGACAGCTCCAAGGCCAAGCTCGGCCTGACACTCGGCAAGACCATCGGCGGCGAGCCGGTGATCGCCGACCTCGCAAAGATGCCGCATCTGCTGGTCGCAGGCACCACCGGCTCCGGCAAGTCGGTGGCGATCAACACCATGATCCTGTCGATCCTGTACCGGATGGACCCGTCGAAATGCCGCCTGATCATGATCGATCCGAAGATGCTGGAACTCTCGGTCTATGACGGCATTCCCCATCTTCTCACGCCGGTGGTGACCGACCCGAAGAAGGCGGTCGTGGCGCTGAAGTGGACCGTGCGCGAGATGGAAGAGCGCTACAAGAAGATGTCGAAGATCGGCGTGCGCAACATCGACGGCTTCAATGCACGTGTCGAGCAGGCCGCGAAATCGGGCGAGCCGATCACCCGGACGGTGCAGACCGGCTTCGACCGGCAGACCGGCGAGGCGGTCTACGAGACCGAGGAGTTCGATCTCTCGCCGATGCCCTACATCATCGTCCTGATCGACGAGATGGCCGACCTGATGATGGTCGCGGGCAAGGACATCGAGGGGGCGGTTCAGCGGCTTGCCCAGATGGCGCGTGCGGCCGGCATCCACGTGATCATGGCCACGCAGCGGCCTTCGGTGGACGTCATCACCGGCACCATCAAGGCCAACTTCCCGACCCGAATCTCCTTCCAGGTCACCTCCAAGATCGATTCGCGCACCATCCTTGGCGAACAGGGCGCCGAACAGCTTCTGGGCATGGGCGACATGCTCTACATGGCGGGCGGCGGCCGGATCCAGCGTGTCCACGGGCCGTTCGTCTCCGACAACGAGGTCGAGGACATCGTCTCCTACCTCAAGACCCAGGGCGTGCCGGAATATCTCGACGCCATCACCGAGGACGACGACGAAGGCGATGGCGGCGGCGGGGGCCCGGCCGGCACATCGAACATGGCCGAATCGGACGATCCCTACGACCAGGCGGTGGCAGTGGTGCTGCGCGACGGCAAGGCCTCGACCTCCTACATCCAGCGCCGGCTCGGGATCGGCTACAACCGCGCGGCGTCGCTCATCGAGCGGATGGAGAATGAAGGCATCATCAGCGCCGCCAATCACGCCGGCAAACGTGAAATTCTCGTGCCGACAGAAGATGAGATCGATCCGCGCTAAGCGTCTCGGTCAGGGCTCGCGTCACACTGACGCCGCAGTCTTCGGCAATGGCAGGACCAACAAGCTTGATGGAGAATGACATGGCAAGACAGAACAGCACCGTCGCAATCGACCGGGTTTCGGTGTCGCGCCGCGCGGCGCTTGGCGGCGGACTGGGGCTGGGATTGTCGCTGATGGCGGCCGCCACCGGACTTCTGGCCTTTCCCGGCGGTGCACGCGGGGCAGACGCCGCCCAGCAGGTTGCAAATCACTTTGCTTCGGTGAAGACCATGACCGGCGAGTTCATCCAGTTCGGCCCGAACGGCGAGCAGACCGGCGGCAAGTTCTTTATCGACCGTCCCGGCAAGCTCAGGTTCAACTATGAAGAGCCCTCTTCGGTTCGCGTGATTGCCGACGGCAAGGCCGTCGTGATCGGCAACCGCAAACTCAGGACCTGGGATCTTTATCCGCTCGACAAGACGCCGCTGAAGCTGCTGCTGGCCGAAAGGATCGATCTTTCGGCCGATATGGTGCGTTCGGTGAAGGAAGACCCCGACCTGATCACCATCGTGCTCGGCAACAAGTCCATCTTCGGGGATTCGACCATCAGCCTGATGTTCGATCCGAAGAGCTACGAGTTGCGGCAGTGGACGATCAGGGACGCGCAGGGCAAGGACACCTCGGTCATGATCTTCAACGTCCAGACCGGCGTCCGCTTTGCCAGCAATGTCTTCAAGGTGCCCTACGACCAGGTTCACAAGCGCACCCGCGGCGGCGGCTGATCGCCGACCGGGCCCTGGAATGCCTGATGCCTGTGGATGATGCCGCCGGTTGGCCAGGGGTTGGCCGGCGCGGGTTGCCCTGTTCCGGTCGATCGGCCAGATAGGGGCAGGCACTCATCCGGCAAAGGCGATCACCGTGGCATTTTCCGTTACCACCTGGAACATCAATTCCGTGCGGCTCCGGCTGCCGCTGGTGCAACACTTCCTGGAAACCGCAGCGCCGGATGTCTTGTGCCTTCAGGAAACGAAATGCCCCAACGACGCATTCCCGTCCTCGGCGTTTCGAAAGCTCGGCTACGACCACATCGCGATCCACGGACAGAAGGGCTATCACGGGGTTGCGATACTCTCGCGCCTGCCCCTTTCGGATGATCAGCGCCAATCCTATTGCGGGATCGCCGATTCACGGCATGTCTCGGCCGTGGTGAAAGCGCCCGGCGGGCGTCTTGTCCGGATTCACAACTTCTATGTGCCGGCGGGCGGCGACGAGCCCGACCGCGAGATCAATCCGAAATTTGCCCACAAGCTCGATTTCATCGAGGAAATGCGGGCGCTGCATGCCGAATCCGAGCTGAAGAACGGCATTTCATCGATTCTGGTGGGCGATCTGAACATTGCCCCGCTCGAAACCGATGTCTGGTCGCACAAGCAGCTTCTCAAGGTGGTCAGCCATACGCCGGTGGAGACCGAAAACCTCACGTCAATGCAGCAGGGTGGCGGCTGGGTGGATCTGATCCGCCAGCACATCCCGCCGGAAGAGAAGATCTTCACCTGGTGGAGCTACCGGGCGCGGGACTGGGACGCTGCCGATCGCGGCCGGCGGCTCGACCATGTCTGGTCTTCCGCCGATATCGCCCCGGCCCTGTCGAAGATCGAGGTTCTGCGGGAAGCGCGCGGGTGGGAGCGTCCGTCAGACCATGTTCCGGTGACGGCGCATTTCGATTTCAGCTAGCATGCAGGTCAGTCGGCGAAGCGGGTGGCCGTTCGGCCGAGTTCCCGGTTCAACGCCTGGAGATTGGCCGCGATGCGGCCGCGCACCACGTCGGCGATCTCGGGATATTCCTCCAGCATGCGGCGAAACAGAGGCCTGTTGATCCGGATCACCTCGGATGCGTCGACGGCAATGGCGGTCATCGTCCGCTCGACGGCGGTCACCATCGCCAGTTCCCCCAGAAGCGCGCCGCGCCCGACCGTTCCCACCGTGACCGAACGGCCATTGCGGTCGCTCCTTGTCAGCTCGATGCGTCCTTCGGCGACGACGAAGGCGCAATCGGCGGCGGTGTTCTCCCGGTACAGCGTCTGCCCGGCCTGCAGCTTGCGTCGTTCGGCGCCGAAGGCAATCAGGCGCAGCTTGTCTTCGCCGATGTCGCCAAACAGCTGGACCGAGGACAAAAGATCGATGTCGTCATTGAGCGCCAAATGCGCGTTCCTTGTTCAAGCTTGAAGACCTGTTCCCCTCCAACCGGTCCCAAATCAGTCCTTCACCCTTGGGACCATCGCCATTAAAACTGAAGGCTGCTGCGATGAGGGGCGAAGTCAGGGGACGATCTTGTAGCCGCCTCCGTCAGTGACCAGAATTTCCGCATTCGACGGATCAGCCTCGATCTTCTGGCGCAGGCGGTAGACATGGGTTTCGAGCGTATGTGTCGTCACGCCTGAATTGTAGCCCCAGACTTCCTCGAGCAGCACGTCGCGGGTGACCACCTTCTGATCCGCACGATAGAGATAGCGGATGATCGCCGATTCCTTTTCGGTGAGCCGGATCTTGCCGCCCTTGTCGTCGAGCAGGAGTTTCTGGCTCGGCTTGAAGGTGTAGGGCCCGACCGAGAATGTCGCGTCCTCGCTCTGCTCGTGCTGCCGCAGTTGCGCCCGGATGCGGGCCAGGAGCACGGCGAAGCGGAACGGCTTGGTCACGTAATCATTGGCGCCGGCTTCCAGACCGAGAATCGTGTCCGAATCGGTGTCATGGCCGGTCAGCATGATGATCGGGGCCTTGAAGCCGCCCTTGCGCAGGAGCTTCACCGCTTCGCGGCCATCCATGTCGGGCAGGCCGACATCCATGATCAGCAGGTCGATGTGGTTGCCGCGCGCTGTCTGAACCCCCTTGGTGGCTGAGGATTCCTGCAGAATCGCGAATTCCTCGTAGAGGGACAATTGCTCGACCAGCGTCTCGCGCAGGTCCTCGTCATCATCCACCAGCAAAATCGAACGCGCTGTCATTTTCGGCTTCCCCTCTTCAATTCGACGTCATGCGGCCGGTGCCGCCGTCAAGGCATGCCAAATCATTGCAATATCGTGCCCTGTTTATGCACTTTCGAAGTTCCGGCAAAGTGATAAATACCATCATTCATTCACACTGGGAGCACTTGATCGTGAAATTGGCGTTACGACAGCCGTTTTACAAGCATCAAAGCGGAGAAACATTGGTCGTGCGACGGTCTCCGATGGATCCGCTTCAGGGCCTGGTTCGGATCGGTCCGCTGCTGTTCCGCGCGGCGCTCGGGCGTGGCGGCCTGACCAGCCGGAAACGCGAAGGCGACGGCGCCACTCCCTTTGCACGCATGCCGGTGCTTGCAGGCTTCAGGCGTGCCGGCATGCCGGACCGGGACAATGCCGGTCTGAGGCTTTCGCGGGTCGGATCCCGGGACGGCTGGTGCGATGCGCCGACACATCCCAGCTACAACCGTGCGGTCCGGCTGCCGTTTCGCGCCAGCCACGAAACCCTGCTGCGCGACGACGTGCTTTATGATTTCGGCTTTGTGCTCGACTGGAACCTGCGGTCACGGCGGCGCGGTCTCGGAAGCGCGATCTTCCTGCATGTGGCAAAACCGGGCCATCCGCCGACCGAAGGCTGCATCGCGCTTTCGCGCCGCGACATGCTTGTGGCGATGCCGCTCCTGAGGCGCGGAACGGTTGTTCAGGTCATGTGACCACGCGGTCTTTCAGCCGGTTATGCTTTCCTTGAAGCCTTTGACTTCTGTGCGTCGACATAAGACCGCAGGACCGCGTTCATCCGCGTGAGATGACCCTTTCCCTGCGCCTTGAAGAACTCGAGGATGTCCGGGTCAACCCGCAGGCTGATGGCCTCCTTGGGCTTGCCATGATTGATCACGTCGGCATCGTCCCAGAAATCATCCGGGAGGTCGGGAGCGGGCTCTGCCTTGATCGGGGGACGCAGTTCGCCGCTTTCCTTCATCCTGCGCAGGTCACTAAGGCCTGCTCTTCTGATATCTTTCCCGGTCATTTCGGCCTCCTTTCCATGCGGTAATCAGGCGATAGACGGCGCCTCTCCTAGTGTAAACAACGGTGTAGGCTTCGCCATCAACCATCCCCAGAGCGATCATGCGCCTTTCGCCGTAACCTCTTCGCGTATCTTGCTTTTCCAGGACGTCATTCTCGAAAATCAGGGCTGCTTCCAACAGGTCGACGCCGTGCTTGTGGTAAATCTCAGCACGTTTTGCTTCATCCCATTCAAATTCCATTCTCCAGCCCTCGACGTAGATTGCTTCATCTATCGTTTCATCTTTGGGTTCCTCAATGGTCGCCACAATTGGCTGCTGCCACATTGCAGAGGATATCTGCGCTGAGACGCAAAACGTATATACTAAATGTATATACAAAGCAAGTTGAACCTCTTACCGACATTCAGTCAACCGGTAGACCGAAGTGCGCTTGATCTCGCTGTCTTCGAGCGCACGGGTGACGGCGACCTGGTAGGTGGCCAGGAGCTCCATTCCGTCGCGCGGGCAGTAGGCGCGCCCCGGATCGCCGACCAGCATCCGTGCGCCGCGTCTGGAAAGGCTCCGGAACCAAGGAAGGACCAGGTCCGTCATTGACCGGTCATAGAACACGTCGCCTGCCAGCACCACGTCCCAGCCATCATCGGTTCCGACCAGATCCGCCGCGGTAATATCGAGATCGACCGTGTTGGCCCCGGCGTTGAGCCGGGCAGCCGTTGCAGCCCAGGGGTCGATGTCGGCAGCCAAAACGGAGCGCGCGCCGCTCATGGCCGCCGCGATCGCGACAAGCCCGGAGCCCGAAGCGAAATCCAGCACCATCTTTCCCGCGACCAGGTCCGGGTTGTCGAGAATATGGCGCGCCAGGCCCTGTCCGCCGGCCCAGGCGAAGGCCCAGAACGGCGGCGGCAGGCCGATCGCCTCCAGCTCATCCTCGGTCTTGAGCCACAATTCATGGGCTTCGTCGGCGAGATGCAGCGCGATCTCCGGCACATGCGGAGGAGTGGAAAGCGCCGTGTTGTCGAGGATGAAGCGCTCCGGATCGGTCTTCATCGCGGGGCCTTCATTCCGGGTTCGTATGGCTTTGGCTCACTCCGGCGACCGGGGCGGATTGTCGAGACCGCCCATGCGGCAGACCTCCAGATACTCCGCTTCCGTCACGGGCTGCACCGACAGCCGCATCGACGTGACAAGGCTCATGTCCGAAAGCTTCGGATTGGCCTTGACGTCCTTGAGCGTGACCGGTTTCGGCATGTCGCAGACCGCGCGGATGTCGACGCACTCCCAGCGCTCATCGTCGGTGGTGGTGTCGGGATGGATCAGCGCCGAAACCTCCACGATCCCGACCACCTCCAGCCCTTCATTGGAGTGGTAGAAGAAGCCCTTTTCGCCCAGTTTCATCGCCCGCATGTTGTTGCGGGCCTGGTAGTTGCGAATTCCGTCCCATTGCTCGCCTTCATCTCCCTTGGCCTTCTGCATTTCCCAGGACCATTTGAAGGGTTCGGACTTGAACAGCCAATATGCCATGTCAGGCCTCCGGATTCTTGAAGACCCAGT
Source organism: Hoeflea sp. (assembly GCA_965233445.1). Classification (GTDB taxonomy): domain Bacteria; phylum Pseudomonadota; class Alphaproteobacteria; order Rhizobiales; family Rhizobiaceae; genus Hoeflea. The sequence goes on along the minus strand of OZ247491.1, from coordinate 374,159 downwards.
TGAAGGCGCGAATTTCCGTTGTCTCGAACAATCCGGCGATGGCGTAGGGATCGCGGGCGGCAAGATCGCGGGCCGCATCCATGCTGTCGGCGGCGATGACCACGAGACTGCCGATCGGCTTCTCGTCGTCGCCGAGCAGCGGCCCGGCCATTTTCAGGACTCCCTCCGCATCGAGATCCTTGAGAAACTCGACATGGGCAGGCCGCTCGGCCATGCGTTTTTCGAGCGAAGCCGGCTTGTCCTTGCACATCAGCGCGTAAAGCATGAAATCTCCATCCTGTGGTTTCCGTCCCGTCCCGCGGTGAAGGCAAAGCGCCGTTCACGGGTCTGTGGCCCACTCTATGCCCCGGTCCGGCGCGGGTTTCAATGCCGGTGCGCGCCCGCATCTGGGGCCGGTGCCGGCTTACGCCTTGGCGCCGCGCTTGCCGTGGCCGATGGCGGCCGTTGCGTCGAGGTCGAGCGGCCAGCGCGACCGGGGCGCCAGATCGAGCGGACTTGGCGGCAGGCCCAGGGCCATGCGCTCGGCGCCCGCCCAGGCGATCATCGCGGCATTGTCCGTGCACAGATGCAAAGGCGGCGCCACGAAACGGAAGCCCGCGGACCGGGTCTGCTCCAGAAGGGTCGTGCGAATCGCCTGATTGGCCGCGACACCGCCGGCGACGACCAGCGCCGGACTTTCGTGGCCGGGAAAGCGCGCCGCAAACCGCTCGAGCGCCATGGCGATCCGGTCAGCCAGGCTGCGGGTCACCGCGGTCTGGAAGGCGAGACAGAGATCGGCGATCGTCTGCCCGGACAGCGGCGCCTGCTCCTGCGCCATCTGCCTGACCGCAGTCTTGAGGCCTGAAAACGAGAACACCAGCCGCGGGTCGCGGCGCATCGGAACCGGCAGCCTGAACCGGTCGGGCACACCCTTGAGCGCCGCCCTTTCGACCGCCGGGCCGCCGGGATAGTCCAGGCCGAGAAGCTTGGCGGTCTTGTCGAAAGCCTCGCCCAGCGCGTCGTCGATGGTCGTGCCCCAGCGCTCGTACCGGTCGACGCTCTCGACCAGAACGATCTGGGTGTGCCCGCCCGAGACCAGCAGCAGCAGATAGGGAAACTCGAGACCGTCGGTCAGCCGTGCGGTCAGGGCATGGCCTTCGAGATGATTGACGCCGTAAAGCGGCTTGCCCGAGGCCATCGCGATCGCCTTGGCCGTCATGAGGCCAACCATGAGGCCGCCGATGAGGCCCGGACCGGAGGTCACCGCGACCGCGTCAATCTCCGCGAGAGCGACCCCTGATTTCTCCAGGGCCTGTTCGACAAGACGGTCGAGTGTCGAGACATGGGCGCGCGCAGCGAGTTCGGGAACCACGCCACCAAAGGCGGAATGAAGATCGAGCTGGCTCAGCACCACGTCGGAAAGGATCTTGCCGCTTCCGTCGGAATTGCGCCGCACCACCGCCGCTGCGGTTTCATCGCAGCTGGTTTCGATCCCGAGTATGTCGAGCCTGTTGTTCATGATCCTGTCGAGCCTGACCGGCGTTGATGGGGGATGGTTCCGTTTTGCGAGGCGTGTTGCGCTGAGGGTGCGATCCCGATACCTGTTTGTCGGTAACAACGGAACGGATGTCTTGCAAATGAAACCTTACCGGATCGGTACCCGCGGCAGTCCGCTTGCGCTGGCGCAGGCGTATGAAACCCGTGACCGGCTGATGGCGGCGCATGACCTGCCCGAATCGGCGTTCGAGATCGTGGTGCTGTCGACCAAGGGTGACCGGATCACAGACCGTCCGCTGGCCGAGATCGGCGGCAAGGGTCTTTTCACCGAGGAACTCGAGGAGCAACTTACGGACGGGCGGCTCGACCTGGCGGTGCATTCATCCAAGGACATGCCGACCGCGCTTCCCGAAGGGCTGGGGATCGTTGCCTATCTCGAGCGTGAGGATCCGCGCGATGCATTCATTTCCGGAGCCGGAGGCACGCTCGAGGACCTGCCGCACAATGCCGTGGTCGGATCGTCTTCGCTGCGGCGTCAGGCGCTGATCCGCAGGCTCCGCCCGGACATTTCGGTCATCACCTTTCGCGGTCTTGTCGACACCCGGCTGCGCAAGCTCGCCGACGGCGAGGTCCATGCGACGATGCTGGCCTATGCCGGTCTCAAGCGGCTCGGCAAGGCCGAAGTCGCGACGCACCTGATGGACCCGGAGAGCTTCCCGCCGGCGCTCGGTCAGGGCGCGATCTGCATAGAGGCGCGGCTCGGTGACGAGCGCATCCAGCACCTGCTGGCGCCGATTGACCATTCCGAGACCCATTCCGCGCTCAACTGCGAACGGGCGTTCCTGGGCGCACTCGACGGCTCCTGCCGGACCCCGATCGCCGGCCATGCGACCCTCGACAATGGTCGGGTCTCGTTCTACGGCATGATTCTCACCCCGGACGGGGCGACCTTTCATGAAATCCGGACAGAAGGCGCCGAAGCCGATGCAGCGGCATTGGGGGCCGATGCGGGCGCCGAGGTCCGGGGCCGTGCCGGAGCCGCGTTCTTCGAAAGCTGGGTCTGAGCCGCGCGGGATGCGGCTGCTGGTCACACGCCCCGAGCCCGGCGGCCAGCGCACAGCGTCGCGGCTCGTCGAGATGGGGCATGAGCCTTTGAGCCTGCCCCTGTTCGAACCGCTGATCACCGCCCGGCCCCAGGAGCTTCCGGATGCCGGCCTGATTGATGCGGTGGTGGCAACAAGCGCACGGGCCTTCGACTTTCTTGGGGGTGCGCCTGTATCTTCGCCCTATCAGCGGATTCCGGTTCATGCGGTGGGGCCGGCGACGGCCCGGTCGGCATCGGACGCGGGGTTCGCGATTGTCCATGAAGCCGGCGGCACCGCGCGCGAGCTCGCCGCATCCCTCATCGCGAAATCCGTCGCGGGGCAATCGCCCGAAAAGCAATCCGGCGGCGGCCAATCGACCGGACCCGGCATGCCGGCGGAGACCGGCAGCGCAGGGGAGACGCTCCGGCTGCTCTATCTGGCCGGGCGACCGCGCAAGCCCGCCCTCGAGGCGGAAATTGTCGGAGCGGGGATGTCTCTCACGGTCCTCGAAACCTACGAAATGGTCGAAATAAGTTATTCGACTGACTCTGTAATCAGCGAGGTTTTTGATCCTCCACCGGACGTCATTCTGCTCTACTCGGCCAACGCCGCCGAGCGCCTGGTGAACCTTGTTGCCGCGAAAAACCTCGGCAAATCACTGCATTCAGCGCGATTTCTTTGCCTTTCGACGGAAATTCGCGACCGGCTTCCCGATCCGTGGCGCGACCGTGCGACCGCGCCCGAGCGGCCGGATGAGGACAGCCTGCTTGCATCCCTGACCAGGTTGGGCTGATTTGGGGGAACGAAGGCGGGACCTGGCGCGTTTTGCCCAGGTCCGTCCCGCCCGGTGCCAGACCCAACCCGATCCCCAGGAGACGCCATGAGCAAGGGCCCAACCCCGCGACATTCAAAGCCGCCCAAACCGCTCACCATCGATCTTGACGCCACCGATGTCACGCCGGCCCAGCCGGGCGAGACTGCGTCCGGAAAAAGCGCGAACACCGGCGCGGACGGGGGCAAATCCGGCGCCGCAAAGGCTTCCGCCGCTGCACCAGCTGCCGCGAAGGACAAGCCCGCCGCGGACAAGGCGGCGGCAAAGGCCGTGGAAAGCGGAAGCGGAGGCATGGCCGCCAAGAACCCGACTTCCGTTCCGGGCGCGGGCTCCCGCAAGAGCGGCGATGCGTCGACCGGGAGTTCTTCAGCCGCGAGCACATCGGCTCAAACGAAGACGGACGACACGAAGGGCGCGAAGGACGGTTCAGCCGCTTCCGGGAAGGCCGGAGATGCTGACAAGGGTTCGGAAAAAGGCGCCGACAAGCCAACAGGCAAGGACACTGCGTCTGCCCGTCCCGCCACGGCCGCAAAGGATTCGCCGCCGAAGGGCACGTCGGCACCAAATGCACGGCCTGCAGGCTCAAAAGGCGGCGGTCTCGGGATGGTCGCTTCAGGCGTGATCGGCGCCATCATTGCACTTGGTGGCGGTTACGGGCTGCAGACGGCGGGATTGCTGCCTGCGCCCGCGTCCCAGTCGTCTTCTCAGGGTCAGGTTGATGTTCAGGCACTGGCCTCGCGGGTGGACGGACTTTCCGGCACCGTCGACAATCTGTCGTCTGAAGTCTCGGGTCTGTCTTCTGCGGGCGCGGATGGTGGCGCCGGACAGGATGGCGCCGAGATGATGGCGCGGCTCGAGCGTCTCGAAGCCGCACTTGCCGCCGGGGAGACCGGCAGTCCGGAAGCGGCTGCGGGCCTGACCGGGCTGACCGACCGGCTTGATGAACTTGAATCGCGCCTCGGCACACTTGCTTCGAGCGCCGGGAACGGCGCCGGCGACCCGGAACTCGCATCAGCGCTAACCGACCTCAGCGCCTCGCAGTCCGGTCTCACCGACGCCGTTTCCGAGTTGCAGTCCCGAACCGGCGACCTTGCAGGGACGGTGTCTGACCTCCGGCAGGACCAAACCGAAATCCAGGCCGATCTCGAGCAGCGGCTGTCCTCGATCGAAGAGCGTCTTGATGAGCCGTCTCGGCAGGTCGATCTTGCCCGCGCGATCGCCGGCGCGGGATTGAGAACCGCGATCGATCGCGGCGGACCCTTCATGTCCGAACTCGAAGCATTCGCATCGGTTGCGCCGGAGGATCCGGCGGTCCCTGAATTGCGCGATCTTGCGGCCCGTGGCGTTCCGAGCCGATCCGAGCTGATCGAGGCGTTTCCCGAGGCTGCGGGCCAGGCCATTGCCGCTGCCAATCCGGTCGATCCCGACGCCGGGCTTGTCGACCGTCTGATGTCGAGCGCCCTGTCGGTGGTCAAGGTGCGCCCGGTTGGCGACGTCGCGGGCGACACGGCGGAAGCCGTCGTGGCGCGCACGGAAACCCGCCTCATGAACGGCAACCTCGAGGCCGCGCTGGGCGAGTGGCGTAGCCTTCCCGAGGCTTCGCAGCAGGCTGCGTCCGAATTCGGCGACGGGCTGGCTGCAAGGGTCCAGGCAGAGAAGCTGATCTCGTCGTCACTGTCGCCCGCCACTGAATCGCCCGAAGCACCCGCGAACTAGGAGATCGAACATGATCCGACTGCTACTCTTTGTCGTGCTGGTGCTTGCGCTGGGCTTCGGTTTCGCCTGGCTTGCGGATCGCCCGGGAGACCTGTCCATCGTCTGGGAAGGCCGCCGCATAGAAATGACCCTGATGACAGCGGTGACGGTGATGGTGTCGCTGATTGCGGCCGTCATGATCACCTGGTGGCTGATCCGGACGATCTGGCAGTCGCCGCGCATGGTCAGCCGCTACTTCCGCGCCAACAAGCGCGACCGCGGCTATCAGGCGCTGTCGACGGGGCTTCTGGCCGCGGGCGCCGGCGACGCGGTGACGGCCCGGAAAATGAACAAGCGAAGCAAGGGACTTCTGAGCGCCGACCAGGAGCCGCTGATTCATCTTCTCGACGTTCAGGCTGCCCTGATCGAGGGACGCAACGACGAGGCGCGCGAGCGGTTCGAGGCCATGTCCGAAGATCCCGAAACGCGGCTCCTTGGGTTGCGCGGACTGTATCTCGAAGCCCGGCGGCAGGGTGCGCACGAGGCAGCGCGGCAATATGCCGAGCGGGCCGCGGAACAGGCGCCGCAATTGCCATGGGCCGGTGCGGCCGCCCTGGCCTACAAGACCCAGGAAGGCAAGTGGGACGAGGCGCTGCGTCTGCTCGATCAGCAGCGCCAGGCCGGAACCCTCGACGCGGCCGAGGCCGATCGCAAGAAAGCGGTGTTGCTGACGGCACGCGGCCGCGACAGGCTCGATGCCGAGCCGCTGCGCGCCCGCGACGATGCGCTGGCGGCGCTCAAGAGCGCGCCCAGCTTCGCCCCTGCGGCGGTGGTCGCCTGCAAGGCGCTGCTTCGGAACGACAATCTGAGAAAGGCCGCGCGTATCCTCGAATCCGCGTGGAAAACCAATCCGCATCCGGAAATCGCGGAAGCCTATGTGCATGCGCGTGTCGGCGATACCGCCGCCGACCGGCTCAAGCGGGCCCAGCGGCTGGAAAAACTCAAGCCGCTGAACGCCCAGGCCTATGACACGGTCGCACGCGCGGCTCTGGAAGCGCGGCAATTCGATCTCGCCCGCGAAAAGGCGGAAGCCTCGGCGCGGCTGCAGCCCTGCGAGGGCATCTATCTGCTTCTCGCCGACATCGAGGAAGCGCAGACCGGTGACGAGGGCCGTGTGCGGCACTGGCTGGGCCAGGCGGTCCGTGCGCCGCGCGACCCTGCCTGGACGGCGGACGGGTATGTCTCGGAAACCTGGGAGCCGGTGTCTCCGGTTTCCGGCAAGCTGGACGCCTTCGAATGGAAGGTGCCGGTGGAACAGCTTTCCGGTCCGCAGCACGAGGCCGAAATGTCGGCGAAATCCTTTGACCGCGCAATCGCCGGCCTGCCGCCGGTTCGCCAGTCCGAGGACGGGTCCGAAAGCGGCAAATCCGTGGAACACGAGGCTGGCGCCAGGGCGAAGCCTTCGCAAGACAAGGCCGAACCGGCCATGCGCCAGCCGCCGGAGACATCACGCACGGAAACCCATGTGGAACCCTCCGCGTCCTCCGCGACGCTGGTGACCACCGCCGGTGTGGTGGCCGATCCTGTTGCCGGTGCGCTGGCGCCCGCCGCCAATGTGCGGGATGTGCCGCGTCCCGCGCCGGCCCCGATCGCGGATGCCGATGCGGTGATCGATGCAGAGACCGCGCAGAGTTCAGCGGAGGACAAGACCGCTCCGCCCGACAGCGGCGAGGATGCCAGATCCAGGGTCAAGGTGGACCTGGCTGCCCGTGTTGCCGACCGGAAGCAGGAAAAGCAGCGGCAGGAGACCGGATCCGCCGATGCAAGTGGCAGCAGCAAGGACCATGCCGCAAAGCCGGGCCCGGCTGCTCCCGCTGACGATACACAGGCGGCTGCAGCAACCGGCGGGACTGTGACGAAGGCCGCCGATACCGGAAAATCCGCACAGACGGCCAAGGCCGCGAAGGCCGAGGCATCATCCGAAGCCGCAGCCGATACACCACCCGATCCGGAAGAGGAGGCCCGCGCCCGCGAGGCAGCCTTTCTGACCCACCGTCCGGACGATCCGGGCGTCGATACGGATGCCGAGCCGGAGAAACCGGGCCGGTTCCGGCTTTTCTGACACTGATTTGCCTATGAGGATCCAGTATGCTTGACCAGATAAGGGCGTTCCTGAGCAGTTTGACGGGTGAAGACCAGTCGTCGGGATCGGACGCGAGCGAGCCGGATGTCGCCGCCGTTGCGCTTTTCTACCATGTCATCGGCGCCGACGGTGTCGTGGACGAGGTGGAGGCCGAAACGCTCAGGAAAATGATCTCCGAGGAGTATGCGGGCAGTTCCAGATCCGCCGAGGCCCTGCTCAAGGCGGGCGAGGAGGCTGACCGCGAATCGGTCGATCTTTATGCCTTCACCAGCGTTCTCAATCGCAGCCTCGGCCCTGAGGGGAAGGTTCACTTCATTGAGCTGTTGTGGCGGCTCGCCTATGCGGACGGGCACCGGCATGAACTCGAGGACCACGTGGTCTGGCGGATCTCCGACCTCATGGGCGTGTCCAACCGCGACCGCGTGCTCGCCCGCCAAAGAGCGTTGAAGGCGGCCGGACTCGAGGACACGGACGAGGATGCCGACGGGATCTGACGCACCCTTTTTTTCGCAAATCGTCCTTCAGGCGAGATCGCGGCCTGTCCTGGTCTTCTCGTCCTGTTCGGCTTTCAGGACCGCGCGGGCTTCCTCCGCATCCTTGTCCAGGGATTGAATCTGCCTGAGCGCAGGGAAGCCGAAGCTCCAGGCCGCAGCCACGGCAAGGGTGCCGGCGCCGCCGATCACCACTGCGGCCACGGGGCCGATCAGCGCGGCCATGGTGCCGGCGCGGAACTCTCCCAGTTCGTTGGATGCCCCGATGAAGACCATGTTGACGGCGCTGACCCGGCCACGCAGTTCGTCCGGGGTCCACAATTGCACAAGGCTCTGACGCACATAGACCGAGATCATGTCTGAGGCGCCCATCACCACGAGCGCGCAGATGGACAGCAGCGGCGAGGTCGACAGGCCAAAGACCATGGTGGCGGCACCGAAAACCCCGACGGCGACAAACATCTTCGAGCCCGCATGGCGCTTGACCGGCCGGGAGGCGAGATAGATCGCCATGCCGATGGCGCCGATCCCGGGCGCGGCGCGCAGCCACCCCAGGCCTGCAGGTCCCAATTCCAGCACATCGCGGGCAAAGACCGGCATCAGCGCCACCGCCCCGCCCAGAAGGACGGCAAACATGTCCAGCGAAATGGCGCCCAGCACGATCTTCTGGTTGCGCACATAGCTGAAGCCGGCCATCAGCGTGTCCCAGCTCTGGGCCTGGCCGCGCGAGCGCTGCTCGGGCGGCGGCACCATGCTGATGGAGACGATGGCGAGAACGAAAAACGCGAGCGCGGTTGCGTAGGGCGCGACCGGGCCAAGCCCGTACAGCAGGCCGCCGGCGACCGGTCCGACGATCGTCGCGGTCTGCCAGGAGGTCGAGTTCCAGGCGATGGCGTTGGGCAGGTCCCGGGCGGGGACCAGGTTCGGTGCGAGCGACTGGGATGCCGGCGCGAAAAAGGCCCGCGAGATGCCGATCACCAGCAGCACGGCAAATATGGGCAGGGCCGAAGTGAGGCCGCGCCAGGCGAACCAGACCAGGGCCAGTGCGGAAATTCCGATGACGGTTTCGCAGATCATCATGATGGTGCGGCGGCCGTAGCGGTCGGCAGCGGATCCGGTGAACAGGATGAGCACCAGAGCAGGCATGAACTGGATCAGGCCGACCAGCCCGAGATCGAAGGGGTCGCGGGTCAGATCATAGATCTGCCATCCCACCGCGACGCTGATGATCTGCAGGCCGAAGGTGGAGAGAAACCTGGCGACGAAATAGAAGGCAAAGGCACGATGGCGAAAGGCTGCGAAGCGGTCTTCCGCGAGGATTGGGGTCTGCATTGCGGGTGTCCGGCTGTGCGCTCGCACAAGGGCCGGACCGGGAGCGCTTGAAGGTCATTGCAAATCGGGTCGGCCAGGCCGTTATACACCGGATGCCGGGCTATGCCATACGGGCGGTAACCTTGAGGCGCATCTGACGAACTGCCGCCCTTGCCGCCCCGGGTCCGAGTGTCTACATGTCGCTGACGCGACAAAAAGCCGGAGAACCACAATGATTGCAGTCTTTCAAACCATCGACCTGGCGCTGGGGATCTACACCTGGATCATCATCGGCAGCGCCATTTTCTCCTGGCTCTACGCCTTCAACGTGATCAACGCGAACAACCGCTTCGTCGGGATGATCGGCGAGTTCCTCTACAAGGCCACCGAGCCGGCACTCAGGCCGATCCGCCGGGTGCTGCCGGATCTCGGAGGGCTCGATATTTCGCCCATCGTGCTGCTGATCGCGATCTTCTTCGTGCGCACCTTCATCGCAACCTCGATCGCGCCGATATTCCTCTGACCGCCTGCTGCAGGATTGTCGATGGCGGGTTCGAACTTTCGATCCGGCTGACGCCATCGGCCGCCGCAGACCGGATCGACGGTCCGGTGACCGATGATGCCGGCCAGACACGCCTGAAAATCCGTGTCAGGGCAGTGCCCGAGAACAACAAGGCCAACAGGGCGGTGGAAGCCCTTGTCGCGAGGCAGCTGAAAATCGCCAAGTCGCTGGTCAGCGTCACGACGGGCGCCACCATGAGAAACAAGGTCCTGCGGATCGATCACGATCCGCAGGACCTCTCGGAGCAGCTTGAAATGCTGTTGGGCGAAACGCGGGGCTGATGCCGCCGCTGTCCGGTCTCAGGCCTGGGCCCGCTCGATTGCCTCGACGATCAGCTTGCGGGCGGCGTCGGCATTGCCCCAGTCGCCGATCTTGACCCACTTGCCGGGTTCGAGATCCTTGTAGTGCTTGAAGAAATGCTCGATCTGCTGAAGCGTGATGTCCGGCAGATCGGAAAAGTCGGACACGCCCGCGTAGCGCTGGGTGAGGTGCGGCGAAGGCACGGCAATGATCTTTTCGTCCTGACCGGAATTGTCTTCCATCACCAGGACCCCGATCGGCCGCACGTTGATGACGCAGCCCGGAAGCAGCGGGCGGGTGTTGCACACCAGCACGTCGATCGGGTCGCCGTCGTCGGAAAGCGTGTGCGGCACGAAGCCGTAATTGCCCGGATAGGTCATCGGCGTGTAGAGGAACCGGTCAACCACCAGCGTTCCCGCTTCCTTGTCCATCTCGTACTTGATGGGCTGGCCGCCGACCGGCACCTCGATGATCACGTTGACGTCGTGTGGCGGTTTGTCGCCGATGCTGATCGCGTCTATGCGCATGATCGCTCCAATTTCTCTTGTTGCTTCTTTTGGCGCCGGCACTCCGGTTCCATGCTTGGGTCATGAGCCGGGTCTGCAGACGGGAAACTGCCGCGGGGCGCCGAAGACGGACATTCGGGTCAGCGGGCCTGTCGCGGCCCCGGGATTAAAGCCAAAGCGGCGCGGACGCAACTGTACTTTCGGCTCGGAGTGCGGCTGTCGGGGAAACGTGGCGGCAACACCACTCCGGCATCAGGGCCAGACGAAGGCGAGTTTCTTGAGCGTTCTGCCGTCGAAGGTCTCATGGCCTTCGGCAACGTCGCGGCCGCCCTGCAAGCGGTAGAAATCGGCTGCCGGATGATTGTCCTCGAGACACCACACCGCCACGCCCTCGCAACCGAGCGAGGCGAGCAGTTGCCGGGCCTCGACGAAAAGCCGCTTGCCCAGTCCGACGCCCTGGTATTCCGGACGGAGATAGAGTTCGTAAATCTCGCCTTCCTGCGGCAGCGAGCGCGCACGGTTGAGGCCGAGCGTGGCGTAGCCGGCGATGGTGCCGCCGACATCGAGAACCAGGATTGATGTCGCTCCGCGGATCGCGCGCCGCCACCAGCCGACATTGCGCCGCTCGAGCATCTGGCGCAGGGACTTGTGCGGCAAGATCCCGGCATAGGCGTAGCTCCAGGCCGCGCGGTGTGCGTCGGCGATTGCCTCTGCGTCCTGCGGCTCAGCGTGCCTGATGTCGATCGTTAGCGTCTTGCTCATGGGCCCATATTACCGATCCGGAGGAACCGCAGTAGGCGGTTTCAGCGGACATCGAGGTCTGCCCACAGCATTGTTTTGTGGACGGCTCTCGGGAAGTTAACCGTCTGTTAACGATTTATGCAAGGGCCGACGGCATCGTCTGCCTGGCGGGGGCCGTTCAGCGACCGGGACATTTTTGGGCACTGGCGGCTTCGGAGCCGGAAAGATCAGGATTGGGGGCCCGAAAAGCGGTCGAGGCTTGCCTGCGCGGCCTCGAAGAAGCGGCCGACCTGCAGTCCGTCAACCAGCGCATGGTGAACCTGCACGGCGACAGGGCACGTCACCCGGCCATTCGCGTCCTCGACGAACTTTCCCCATGAAAACCGGGGGATGCAGTCATCGGGACCGGGCAGCGCATTGTCGAGAGCGGTGAAGTCAATCCAGGGAAGACAGGAGAGATAGGCGACATCGAAGCGCTGGCCCGTGTTGGCCCCGAGATCGGTCCCGCGGGCGGTCTCCTCGATGATCGCCCTGCAGCTTTCATCGAAGTCGCGCCAGTCGGCGATGTAGGGAATATAGGCGTAGCCAAACGTGTCGCCGGGCCGCGGCACGGTCGCCGACAGCGAGATCGCGCTGTATTCGAGCACCTTCTCGCCGTCTTCGCCGCTCACGAAGCGCATCCGGAGCTCGGGAACCGCATGAACGCCCGCGCCGATGGCATGGATGAACGCCCTGTAGGGCGAAACGCCTGCAGGCTTTCCCTTGGTCATCAGCGCTGTCACGTCAACGCGTGCCGTGGTGGCGAAATGCGGCCGGTCATAGGTCCGGAACAGCTGGTACTGCCCGGCCCTCGGCCAGGCAGCAAGATCGATTTCGCGTGCGTCCTGCATCAGGCCGCGCTGGCGCCGGCCTTGGCGAAGCGCTTGCGGTCGTTGGCGTCGAGGTAGCGCTTGCGAAGCCGGATCGACTTCGGCGTCACTTCCATCAGCTCGTCGTCCTGGATCCACGACAGTGCCCGGTCGAGCGTCATCCGGATCGGCGGGGTCAGCTTGACGGCCTCGTCCTTGCCGGCGGAGCGGATGTTGGTGAGCTGCTTGCCCTTGAGCACATTGACCTCGAGGTCGTTGTCGCGGGTGTGGATGCCGATGATCATGCCCATATAGACCTTGTCGCCCGGCTCGATGATCATCGGGCCGCGGTCTTCGAGGTTGAACATGGCATAGGCCACGGCCTCGCCGGGCTGGTTGGCCAGCAGCACGCCGTTGGTGCGGCCGCCGATCTCGCCCTTGTAGGGCTGGTAGTCGTGGAACAGCCGGTTCATCACGGCGGTGCCGCGGGTGTCGGTCAGAAGCTCCGACTGGTAGCCGATCAAGCCGCGGGTCGGGGCGTGGAAGACAAGGCGGACACGGTTGCCGCCCGACGGGCGCAGTTCGGTCATCTCGGCCTTGCGCTCGGACATCTTCTGAACGACGACACCGGAGTGTTCCTCGTCGACGTCGATGACCACTTCCTCGATCGGCTCCATCAGGGTGCCGCTGTCGTCCTTGTGCATGACGACGCGCGGACGCGAGACCGCGAGTTCGAAGCCTTCGCGGCGCATGGTCTCGATCAGAACCGCGAGCTGCAGTTCGCCGCGGCCGGAGACGTAGAAGGAATCCTTGCCTTCGGACTCCTCGATCTTCAGCGCCACATTGCCTTCTGCTTCCTTGAGCAGCCGATCGCGGATCACGCGGCTGGTCACCTTGTCGCCCTCGGTGCCGGCGAGCGGGCTGTCGTTGACCAGGAAGGTCATGGTCACGGTCGGCGGGTCGATCGGCTGGGCAGTCAGCGCCTCGCTGACGGACGGATCGCAGAACGTATCGGCGACGGTGCCCTTGGAAAGACCGGCGATGGCGACGATGTCGCCCGCATGGGCTTCCTCCACCGGCTGGCGCTCGAGCCCGCGGAACGCAAGGATCTTGGAGATGCGGCCGTTTTCGACCAGCTTGCCCTCACCGTTGAGCACCTTGACGCTCTGGTTGGGCTTGATCGAACCGGAATGGATGCGGCCGGTGATGATGCGGCCCAGGAACGGGTTCGCCTCGAGAATGGTGCCGATCATCCGGAACGGACCTTCCGCTACCGTCGGCTCCGGCACGTGCTCGAGCACCAGGTCGAACAGCGGCGTCAGCGATCCGCCATCTGCGGGACGTTCCATGCTGTCGGCCATCCAGCCATTGCGGCCCGAGCCGTAGAGGATCGGGAAATCGAGCTGTTCGTCGGTGGCGTCAAGCGCGGCGAAAAGGTCGAAGACCTCGTTGATCACCTCGTCGGGGCGGCCATCCGGACGGTCGATCTTGTTGATCGCGACGATCGGGCGGAGGCCGACCTTGAGCGCCTTGCCGACCACGAACTTGGTCTGCGGCATCGGACCTTCGGCGGCATCCACCAGCACGATGGCGCCGTCGACCATCGACAGGATGCGCTCGACCTCGCCGCCGAAGTCGGCGTGGCCCGGGGTGTCGACGATGTTGATGCGGGTGCCCTTCCACTCCACCGAAGTCGCCTTGGCGAGAATGGTGATGCCGCGCTCCTTCTCGATGTCGCCCGAATCCATCGCGCGTTCCTGGACGCGTTCGTTTTCGCGGTAGACACCGGATTGCTTGAGCAGCTCGTCGACAAGCGTGGTCTTGCCATGGTCAACGTGGGCGATGATCGCAATATTGCGCAGGGACATGGTTCAGGTCTCGTTTTTGAGAATACAAAAGCGCCGGAATCATGATCCCGGCGCGGGCCGGCACTGGCCGGAATTTGCGCGGCTTATACAAGGTTTTTTGCGGATGCGAAAGAGGCGAAGGCCATGCGCGCGACGGGTTGCGCAACAATCGTGAAGAATTCAACGATTGCAGGAACAATACCGGATCCGGAACAATACCGGGTTGGTTGGCGGAGCCACCGCTGCGCCGTTGAACGGTCTGTCCTGCTTTACCGTCGCACCGATATGGGAGTAACAATTCCGTGTGTATATTAGCGGAGGCAGGGATGCGAAAACTGCAGGCACAGGGCATTCACCACATCACCCTTGTCGGGGCGGACCGGCAGACCTCGATCGATTTCTGGGAAGGACTGCTGGGCATGCCCTTCATCTTCGAGCAGCCCAATCTCGACACGCCGTCGGAAAGCCATCTCTATTTCGATCCGGGCGACGGGCGGCTGATCACCATCTTTACGGACGAGAGCCGCAAGCCCGACCCGGCGCGGACCTCGACCGAGCCCGGAGCCGTGCATCACCTGGCGATCAATCTATCCAAGGCCACCTTCTCCCAGGCCGTCGAGCGGCTCGACGAGCGCGGCATCAAGCACAGCGGCGTCAAGGATCGCGGCTTCATGGATTCGATCTATTTCAAGGACCCCATGGGGTTCCTGATCGAGCTGGCGGCCTACCGGTTCGAGCCGCCTGCAGGCGCCACCCATGCGGACGTGTTCATCGAAGCCCACCGGATCCGGGTGGAGCGCGGCGACTACAACATCGCCGAGATCCATCTTGCCGACGCCATCGAGGCGATCGTCGAACGCTCGCAGCGCTCGCTGTCCGACGACCGGACACCGAAAAAGGCCTATTGAGCCTTCCGGGCTGCCCGGCGGCTTGTGCGGTCAGGCTAGGCCGCGCTTTTCCAGCATCGCCGAGGGGTCGGGCATGCGGCCCCTGAATGCCTGATAGAGGTCTGCCGGGTCGCGTGATCCGCCGGCCGAGTAGATGTGGGTGTACAGCTTTTCCGCGGTGGTCCCATCGAAAGGATCGCCGGTTTCCTCGAAGGCGGCAAAGGCGTCGGCGTCGAGCACTTCCGACCACATGTAGGAGTAGTAGCCGGCCGAATAGCCTTCGCCCGAGAAGACATGCAAAAAGTGCGGGCTTGCGTGGCGCATGACGATTGCCTCGGGCATGCCGAGCTTCTTCAGCGTTTCGGCTTCGAACGCCGCCGGGTCGCCCTTGTCGCCGCCGGTGTGCCAGGCCATGTCGACCAGCGCGGAGGCCGTGAACTCGACTGCGCCGAAACCGGCGTTGAAGGTCCGGGCCGAAAGCACCTTGTCGAGCAGCGCCTGCGGGATCGGCTCTCCGGTGCGATAGTGCCGGGCGTGGCTCTGCAGGATCTGCGGGACCGTGAGCCAGTGTTCGTACAGCTGTGACGGCAGTTCGACGAAGTCGCGGCTCACCGAGGTTCCTGCGAGCGACGGGTAGGTGACGTCCGACAGCATGCCGTGCAGGGCGTGGCCGAATTCGTGGAACAGCGTCCGCGCGTCGTCGAGCGAGAGCAGCGCCGGCTTTCCGGCGGCGGGCTTGGAGAAGTTCATCACATTGACGACGATCGGCAACCTGCCGGTGGAGCCGTCGGGCATGGCGAGCTTGTGCTGGCTCTGCAGCGCGCTCATCCATGCGCCCGAGCGCTTGGAGGGGCGGGCGAAGTAATCGGCGATGAAGGTGGCGATGATCGTGTCGTCCCGGTCCCTGACCTCGAAGACCTTCGCATCGGGGTGCGGGCCGCTGATGTCCGGCCGGGCAATCATGGTGATCCCGAACAGACGGTTGGCCACGTCGAAACAGGCGTCCACCATCTTGTCCAGCGACAGGTAGGGCTTGAGCTCGGCTTCGGAGAAATCGAACTTCAGGGATTTGAGCTTGTCGGCGTAGTAGCGCCAGTCCCAGGCGGCGACATCATGGTTGCCACCTTCCTTTGCGATCAGGCCGGCCAACTCTTCCCTGTCGGCAGCGGCGCGATCGACGGCGCGGGTCCAGACATCGCCGAGCAGCGCCTCGACGGCGCCGGGCGTCTTGGCCATGGTGTCATCGAGCTTGAAGTCGGCGTAGCTGTCGTAGCCGAGCAGCGCGGCCTTTTCGGTGCGCAGGGCGATGATGTCGGAGATCAGGGCGGCATTGTCGGTCTTGCCGCCGCCCGCGCCGCGGGCGGTCCAGGCGCGGAAGGCGCGCTCGCGCAGGTCACGACTGGCGCTCTGGCTCAGGAACGGTTCGATGATGGAGCGTGACAGGGTGACCGCGTACTTGCCGTCATGGCCGCGGTCGGCGGCCACCGCCGCCATCGCCGCGCGCAGATCGTCGGGCAGGCCTTCAAGATCGTCGCCTTCTTCAAGCAACAAAATCCAGTCTCTCTCGTCGGCCAATACGTTTTGCCCGAACTGCGCCCCGAGGCCCGCCAGTGTCTCGCCGATCTCGGCCAGGCGGGCCTGGCCTTCGGGATCGAGTCCTGCGCCGGCCTTGATGAAGGACTTCCAGACCCTTTCAAGCAAGCGGTCCTGCTCCGGCGTCAGGCCGAGATCCTTCCGGCCCCGGTACAGGCTGTCCACCCGCTCGAACAAGGCACGGTTCATGGCGATCTTGGAATAGTGCCGCGACATCTTCGGCGCGATCTCCCGTTCCAGTGCCTGGATCGCGTCATTGGTGTCGGTTCCGGCGCGGTTCCAGAAGATCGCGGCGACCTTGGAGAGCTTGTCGCCGGCCTGTTCCAGCGCCACCAGCGTATTGTCGAAGCTCGCTGGGTCCGGGTTCTCCGCAATCGCCTCGATTTCGGCGTCGTGCTCCTTGAACGCCAATTCGAACGCCGGCTTGAAATCTTCATCGGAGACGGCTTCGAACGCGGGAACACCGAGCGGGCCGGTCCAGTCGAACAGCGGGGAAGCGGATGAGGTCATGAAAGGCTCCTTGTGATGGCGGTCATGTAGGCACGACACCGGGTAGGGGCAAGGCACAGCGACCCTCGGCCAACTCGTGGCCCAAGAAAAAGGGCGGAGCCGCGATGTGCTCCGCCCTGAGGATCGTTCATGACTTTCGGGTCAGCCCTTGCGGTTGCGCGCCGCCAGTGTCCGCAGCCTGAGCGCATTCAGCTTGATGAAGCCCGCGGCGTCCTTCTGGTCGTAGGCGCCCTGGTCGTCTTCGAAGGTGACCAGCGAATCCGAGTAGAGCGACTTCGGGGAGGCGCGGCCTGCGACCATCACGTTGCCCTTGTAGAGCCGGAGCCTGACGGTGCCTTCGACGTCCTTCTGGCTGTGGTCGATCGCGGCCTGCAGCATCTCGCGCTCGGGTGAGAACCAGAAGCCGTTGTAGATCAGTTCGGCATAGCGCGGCATCAACTCATCCTTGAGGTGGGCGGCACCGCGATCGAGGGTGATCGATTCGATTGCCCGGTGTGCGGCAAGCAGGATGGTGCCGCCCGGCGTTTCATAGACGCCGCGCGACTTCATGCCGACGAAACGGTTCTCGACGAGATCGATGCGGCCGATGCCGTTGTCGCGACCAAGATCGTTGAGCCTGGCGAGCAGGGTGGCCGGTGACAGCTTCTCGCCGTTGATCGACACCGCGTCGCCCTTCTCGAAACCGATCTCGATCTCGGTGACCGTGTCGGGCGCATCCATCGGCGAGATCGTGCGCATGTGGACATATTCGGGCGCCGATTCCGCCGGATCCTCGAGCACCTTGCCCTCTGAGGAGGAGTGCAGCAGGTTTGCGTCGACGGAGAAGGGCGCCTCGCCCTTCTTGTCCTTGGTCACCTGGATCTGGTTCTTCTCAGCGAATTCCAGAAGATCGGTCCGGCTCTTGAACTGCCAGTCGCGCCAGGGCGCGATGATCTTGATGTCCGGGTTCAGCGCATAGGCCGAAAGCTCGAAGCGGACCTGGTCGTTGCCCTTGCCGGTGGCGCCATGGGCGATCGCGTCGGCGCCGGTCTCTTCCGCAATCTCGACCAGGCGCTTGGAAATCAGCGGCCGGGCGATCGATGTGCCGAGCAGGTAGGTGCCTTCGTAAACCGCGTTGGCGCGGAACATCGGGAAAACGAAGTCGCGCACGAATTCCTCGCGCACATCCTCGATGTAGATCTCCTTGATGCCCAGCAGTTCGGCCTTCTTGCGCGCCGGTTCGAGTTCCTCACCCTGGCCGAGATCGGCAGTGAAGGTGACAACCTCCGCGTCGAATTCCGTTTGCAGCCATTTGAGAATGATCGAGGTGTCGAGGCCGCCCGAATAGGCGAGAACAACCTTCTTGACGTCCTTGTGCGTAGCCATGCTTGAGATCCTGTTCGCTTCGTGTCACCGATGGTGCACGCTGTGCGGCCACCCCGGATTTTGGCGGCACTTTTAGCCGGTTTGCCGCGCCATGCAAGGGTGAAGCCTTTCCAGGCCAGGCAGCCCGGCGGGCAATCCGTCCGATGCATGGCCATCGGGCGGTTTTGCCGTAAAACTGGTTTCACGCAATGGAGGACAAAAATGGCTGATCTGCAGACGATCCTGAGTGACGGCAAGGTTGCGGTGGTGACCGGGGCCGCTTCCGGCATTGGGCTTGCAGCCGCAACACGCTTTGCGGAGCGGGGCATGCACGTGGTTTTGGTCGACAATGACCAGGGCAAGCTCGAGGATGCCCGGAAGACCGTGGCCGCGCAGTCCAAGAACACGGATGCAAGGATTGCCGCGATCACAACCGATGTCAGCGACCGGGAGGCTGTTGCGGCTCTCGAGCAGACCGTGTCCGAGCAGTTTGGCGATGTGCATGTGCTGATGAACAATGCCGGCATTCAGCCCGGCAGCAGCCTCTTCGGGCCCGAGGCCAGTTGGGACAGCGTGCTCAAGGTCAATCTGATGGGCATCATTCACGGAACCCGGATCTTCGGACCGAAGATGATTGCGCATGGCGAACCGGCAATGATCATCAACACCGGCTCGAAGCAGGGCATCACCACGCCGCCCGGTGATCCGGCCTACAACGTCGCCAAAGCTGGCGTGAAGGCCTTCACCGAAGCCCTGCAGCATGAACTGCGCACCACACAGGGGTGCCGGGTCAATGCCCATTTGCTGATCCCCGGCTTTGTCTTCACGCCGCTGGCGGCAAGGGGCAGGACCGAGAAGCCGGACGATGCGTGGACGCCCGAGCAGACCGTCGATTTCATGATCGAGAGCCTCGCGAGAGGCGATTTCTACATTCTTTGCCCCGACAACGACGTGGATCGGGCGACCGACGAAAAGCGCATTGCCTGGGCTGCGGGCGACATCATCGAAAACCGGCCGCCGCTGTCGCGCTGGCATCCGGATTTTGCGGAGAAGTTCAAGGCCTACCTGAAGACGTAGCGCAACTGTGCAATGCCTGTGAAATCCTTCGAAGTCGTTCGGGCGGGTGGATTGGCTGCGCGCCGAAACTGGCCTAAGACAGGGTCTTTGCCGATTTGGGTCACCCGCACATGTTCATGGACTACATTCCCGGACTTCCGGTCCTCGTCGCGTTCAGTGTTGCCGTGCTTTTGCTGGCGATCACCCCCGGTCCGGACATGACGCTCTGGATGAGCCGGGCCATTCGTGACGGCAGGGCCATCGGCATGATGGCGATGCTTGGGACCAATCTGGGGATTGTCATCCACACCCTGCTGGTTGCCTTCGGGATCTCGGCGCTGGTCGTCGCTTCGCCCGTCGCCTTCCTGGTTCTGAAAACCGGCGGCGCCGGCTATCTGCTCTGGCTTGCCATCCAGGCTGTGCGCAACCATTCGGTGCTCGCCGTCAAGACGACGGGCAAGAACGATGCCTCCTATTTCAAGGCGTTCCTCAACGGATTCTGGGTCAATCTTCTCAATCCCAAAGTCATCATCTTCTTCATGACCTTCCTGCCGCAATTTGTCCGCGTCGATGATCCGCATGTGACCGGCAAGCTGGTTTTCCTCGGGCTTTTGTCGATCGTCATTGCCCTGCCGGTCGCCATCGTCGTCGTCCTTGGCGCCAACGGGCTTTCGGACTGGCTCAAGCGCAAACCGCAGGTGATGCGGGTCGTGGACTATGTCTTTGCCGCTGTGTTTTCGGTCTTTGCGGTCCGGATCCTTCTCACCCAGAGCCGCTGATCAGGCTTCGATGTCGCCGGGCTTGTCGCGCTTCGCACGCTCGCTGGGCAGCCAGCGCCCGGCCCGGTGCCCCGAGATCAACCAGTAGAATGTCGCGCCGATGATCGCGCAGGCGACGATGATGGCCGCCATCTTAACCGGATCCTGCGGGCCTTCGGCAGCGCCGCTGCCCGAAAGCACCGGCAGGCCTGCGACGCCAAGCGCCAGCGCGGCGGAGGCGAGCGCCTGGCTCAGCCAGTCGCGCAGGCGCAGGAATTCGAAAACGGCGATCGCGGCGAGGGCCGGGAGCAGCATCGCCCGTGCAAACAGCGCCGAGACGCCGAGAATGCCGACGGCCAGCGTCACTGTCAGCTCAAGCTCATTGATGCGGCCGAAATCGGCGGGAACCACAAGGCGCGCCAGAAACACGTAGGAAGCGCCCGCCGCCAGGCAGCCGGCGAAAAACCCGACCATGATGACGAACATCCGGCCAATCGTGCGCAGGATGTCACCCATGGCTGGTCCTCAGTCGGCGCCGTGGCCGGCGATCATCATCGCCTCCAGCGCCAGCCTGTCGGTCTTGCGCATGCGCTCGGATTCGCTCTTGAGCTGACCGCAGGCGGCGAGAATGTCGCGGCCGCGGGGCGTCCGGATCGGCGAGGCGTAGCCATTGGCGTTGACGAAATCGGCAAACGTCTCGATCGTCTCCCAGTCCGAACATTCATAGGCTGAGCCGGGCCAGGGATTGAACGGGATCAGGTTGATCTTGGCGGGAATGCCCTTGAGCAGGCGGACCAGCTCCTTGGCGTCGGCCAGGCTGTCATTGACGCCCTTGAGCATCACGTATTCGAAGGTGATGCGCCGCGCATTGGACAGGCCGGGATAGTTCCTGCAGGCGTCGAGCAGTTCCTTGAGCGGATACTTCTTGTTGATCGGCACCAGTTCGTCGCGGAGCTCGTCGCGCACCGCGTGCAGCGAAATCGCCAGCATGACGCCGATTTCGGTGCCGGTCCGGGCAATCCCGGGGACCACGCCGGAAGTCGACAGCGTGATCCGCCGTCTCGACAGCGCCAGGCCGTCGCCGTCCGAGGCGATCAGCAGCGCCTTCTTGACGTTCTCGAAATTGTAGAGCGGCTCGCCCATGCCCATCATCACGATGTTGGTGACCTTGCGGCCCTCGGCCGGCACGATCGCGCCCTGGGGCGTGTCCTTGTGGGGAAAATCGCCGAGACGGTCGCGGGCGATCAGCAACTGCGCCAGAATCTCCTCGGGCGTCAGGTTGCGAACCAGCTTCTGGGTTCCGGTGTGGCAGAAGGTGCAGGTCAGCGTGCAGCCGACCTGGCTCGAGATGCACAGGGTTCCGCGGCCTTCCTCGGGGATGTAGACGGTCTCGACCTCCACCGGACGCCCGGCGCCGCGGGCCGGAAACCGCATCAGCCATTTGCGGGTGCCGTCAGAGGAGATCTGCTCCTCGACGATTTCCGGACGGGCGATCGAGAATTTGGCGTCCAGCCGTTCTCTGAGTTCGCGCGAGATCGTGTGCATGTCGGAAAAATCCGAGCATCCGCGCACATAGAGCCAGTGCCAGAGCTGGTTGACGCGCATCTTGCGCTGGCGCTCGGGCACGCCGGCCTCTTCCATGGCGGCGACCAGCTCGTCACGGGTCATCCCGACAAGCATCGGCTTGCCTTCCTGGGCTGCGGAGGCGCGGACGGGACGCGCGGAAGGGTCTGTCAGGTCAATGGTGGCTGGCATCGCGGGCTCGGACATGTTGCAAGATTGGCCGCGTCCTACCAGCTTTTGACGCGCGCGTCACCTGTGCTCCCGCTTCCCTGCCCGAGCCGGCATGAAACTCGCCGCCGCGCCGGTTCAGCTTTCGCCTCTGAGGATCGAATCAATCACGTCTTCCATGTCGGCGGGCGTCAGGGCCGGTTCTCCGGCGAGTTGCTCCATACCGATCAGCGCCGCATAGAGAAAGGCGGCTCGTGACCGGGCCGCTCCCCCGGTGATTCCCGCAGCCCGGATTTGCGTCGTCAGAAAGGCGAGACGCTCATTGTCCGCGTCACGCACCAGTTTCTGCACCACCGGATCGGCGGACGACCATTGCCTGAGTGCGGTCTCGGCCAATGATCCCCCCTTTGCGTGACGTTGCTGAATACCCCTGAACAGGCCGATGATGAGGTCGCGGGGCGTCAGCTGGGTCTGGGTGGCGGTGTCGATGAGATCGCGCGCCGCCGCGCGCCTCCATTGCGCGATCATCGCGGCCTTGAGCGCGGCGAGATCATCGAAATGCCAATAGAACGATCCCTTGGTGACCCCGAGCGCCTTGCACAACAGGTCCACCCGCACGGCTTTCGCGCCCTGCCGGGCAAGCAGGTCGAAAGCGGTATCGATCCAGTCGGTCCGGGTAAGGGTCTGCCTTGGGGTCATGCCGCACCATACCTCGGGTACAGTCAGAATCCAGCGCTTTTCAAAGGCCTTGCCCCGTTTTCCGCTGCAAGACCTGGGTGGACGAGCATCCCTGGCTGCGCAAGGACGCACCACCCGTCATGCCTCGGCTCGCGGCTCACAGACAGGAAAGGCCGGCTTGCGCCGGCCTTGATGGTGTTTCGAAGGGGGTCCGGATAACTACTGGCAGGACGCAATCTTGCTCAGTGCCGCGGTCACGCCCTTCAGCGAATAGCTGTAGGAGGTGTCGGTGCCGCGACGCGAGGTCGCCTTCACGGTCATCGAGGCGCCGGCCTTCATGGCGTTGACCAGCTGCGGCTCTTCCGCCGCATTCTCGACCCAGCCGGAATTGCCGCGGCTGAAAAGGGTGAAGTTGCGGCCGTCGACATCGACGGTGATCTTCGAGGATTCCTGAAGCGGATAGCCCATCATCGCCTGCGGCTCGTAGCTGACGTTCTGGCCGGGCCGCTGCGAGATCAGAAAGAAGATGTCGCCGTGGTCGACATTCGTCGGAGCCTTGCTGATCGGTACAGACAGGACATAGCAAACCTTTCCGCCTGCGGAATCGTAGGAATAGGCGCCCCAGGCGTCAAACTGTTCGATTCGGTTGGGCGATTGCGCCCACGCGGCGGCCGTCAAAGCAAAAAGCCCCGTCAAAGCGGTTGCGATTGTCTTCCCAAGCATGGTGTTCCTACCGTTTTGTGGTCGGGTGGTCAGGGCCGGCGGCCCAAACGATTCCCTCGATTGGCGAGGTGATTGGTGCATTTTGACTTAATCCTGGTTACCAAAGCGTCAAGATTTCGGCGATGGGTGTGCTAACTTGAGAGACCTCCGCCGGCCGGGACCGACCGTTACCTTTTGTAACAATCGGAATCCGGCAAGAGTTTGACCTTTGACGAAACCGGTGTAGGTGTTTGGTATTGGCCGGCGTGGCGGCGGGCCGATGCATTCAGGTAACGGGGTACAGCGCCATCAATGTCGGGTGATCTGAAAGAGCGGTTCGCTCGTCTCGCCGAGGCCGTGGCCGAAAGGCGGGATCAAAATGCCTTCGCGGAACTGTTCGACCATTTTGCACCGAGGCTGAAATCCTATCTTCAGCGGCTCGGAATGGAGCCCTCGCAGGCCGAGGAACTGACCCAGGAAGTCATGATCGTGCTCTGGCACAAGGCGGCACTCTTCGATCCGTCGAAATCATCGCTGGCGACCTGGCTGTTCAGGGTTGCCCGCAACCGCCGGATCGATGCGCTGCGGCGCGACCGGTCGGGGCTTCTCGACCCAGAGGATCCCGCGCTGCATCCGTCGCAGCCCGAGGCCGCCGACGACATCTATGAAGCCGAAGAGCGCGATGAAAGGGTTCGTCAGGCTATGCTCGACCTGCCGGATGAGCAGGCGATGCTGGTGCGGCAGGCCTTTTTCCTGGGCCGTTCCCATTCGCAGATCGCCGATGAAACCGGATTGCCGCTCGGAACCGTGAAATCAAGGATCAGGCTGGCTTTCGCGCGGCTGCGCCGCACGCTCGAAAGCGGCGACGGCGACATCACGTTGCACTGAAGCGGTACGGGGCACTGAAGCGGTACGGGGCACTGAAGCGGTACGGGGCACTGAAACGGCCCGGGTACTCAAGCGGCGGATGCGGAGCGCATCCGCAAGAGCCCTCCGAAACCAGCGGCTCAGGCCGGATCGGTTTCCCCGGGCATGTCCGCGAGCGCCTTGCGGGCGGCCAGGCGGTGGGCCTCGGTCATGTTCGAGCGGATCGTGGCGATGGCGAGCGTGAGCACCGCGATGTCGTCGGAAAAGCCGACCAGCGCCAAAAAGTCGGGAATCGTGTCGAACGGCATGATGAAGTAGGCCAGCGCCCCGAGGATGACGGCCTTGGCCTTTGTCGGAGTTTCCGGGTCGAGGGCGCAGAAATAGGCAGCCACCAGATCCTCGGTGAAGGGGATCTGCCGCGCGGCCTTCTTGAATGTCTTCCAGAAACCGGCCCGCACCGAAGCCTCGCTGGCATCGCCGGCCTGGGCCTTCGCGCCCGTGGTCTTGGCACCTGAACTCCGGGCGCCGGCCTCGGGGCCGAGTATTTCACCATCAAGAACGCTCATGATCTGGCCTCCGCGTTGGGTGTCGGTTTCATCCGATATGGGATTTTAACCCCCGTGGTTCAATTGTGCTCAATCCTGATGCCCCGTGGAAGCGGCGATCTTGTCCATGGCTGCCGCCATGTCGAAGTCCGACCCGGTCAGCCCGCCGGCATCATGGGTGGTCAGCCGCACATCGACGGTCTTGTAGACATTCTTCCATTCGGGATGATGATCAAGCTTTTCGGCGACCAGGGCCGCGCGCGCCATGAAGCCGAAAGCCTCGCTGAAATCCTTGAAGCTGAAGCTGCGCGACAGTGCTGTTTCGCCGGCGTCGATGCTCCAGCCGGAAACTGCGGCAAGCTTTTCGGCGACGGCTGTGCTATCGAGTTTCTGACGTGTCATGACGTACTCCGTGGATTGCCTTGGGATGACTTTTCAATGAATTCAGGCTTGGCAACGCGCAAATTCAGAAGTGACAGGCATGGACTCTAGCGCATCACATGGCGGAAAAAAGGGCAGCATCTCCGTGCTGTTCGTCTGCATGGGCAACATTTGCCGTTCTCCGCTCGCCGAGGGCATCTTCCGGCAATGCCTCCGTGATGCGGGTCTTGAGGCGCAAGTCGACGTTGATTCCGCCGGGACCGGCAACTGGCATGCCGGCGATCCGCCGGATCCCCGCTCGGTGGAAACCGCCGCCGGCCACGGCATCGACATCACGATGCAGCGTGCGCGCCAGGTGGAGCCGGAAGACTATGAGCGCTTCGATCTGATCTTCGCCATGGACCGCTCGAACGAGGCGACGCTGAAGGCCCATGCGCCCTCGTCCCGGCACGGGCGCATCCATCTGTTTCTCGAACATACCATGGGCACGCGCGCCGACATTCCCGATCCCTATTACGGCGGCGATGACGGCTTTGAAAATGTCTATCAGTTGCTGCGCGAGGGCTGCCAGGTGCTGCTCGAAAGGCTTGGGGCGGAATTGCGCCAGCCCAGGGGATAGGCTTCCTCGACGAGGTAGGGCCCTCCGCCGACCGAATCGCGTGACGACATGACGACGAAGCGTCCGACGTCAAAGGAGTCGGTGCGGAAATCGCCGCGTCCCGAAAGATAGGAGACGACGTCCGAAAGCCTTGCGTTGCGCAATCTTGCAAGCGTGACATGCGGCGAGAAGCGTCTCGGATCCGGTGACAGGCCGATGCGCTGGCAGATGCGCTCGATCTCCGCCTGCAGCGCCATCAGTTCGGGCGACGGCGAAACCCCCGCCCAGATCGAATGCGGCTTCTTCGAGCCGAACGAGCCCATGCCGGACAGCGAGAGTGGAAACGACGACCTGTCGATCCGGTCGAAGGCGCTGATGACCTCGTCCGCGGTGGGGCAGTCGACATCGCCGATGAAGCGCAAGGTGATGTGGTAGTTCTCCACATCGAGCCAGCGGGCGCCGGGAAGGCCGCCGCGCAGCAGCGAAAGCGACAGGGCCGCGTCGCGCGGTATTTCGAGAGCGGTAAAGAGCCTTGGCATCACTGGTCCCCCGAATCATCGACTTGGATCGAGCGAATCACGCAAACCCCTTCAGGGCAAGCGGCTATATTTCGCAGGTGCGAAAAACAGCTGGCCTCACTCGGCTTCGATCCGGGCGAGAAAGTCTTCGGCATAGGGCAGGATACCCTCTACCATCCTGTTGATTCCGTTAGCATTCGGGTGCATGCCGTCATCCAGGAGCAGGCTCGGGTTTCCGGTCACGCCATCGAGGAAGAAGGGATACAGAATCACGTCGTGCCCGCTCGCCAGTTCGGGGTAGATCGCGTTGAAACGGGCCTCGTAGTCCGCCCCCAGGTTCGGCGGCGCGAGCATTCCGGCCAAGAGCACCTCGATGCCGCGCGCCTTGAGCCGGGTGATCATGGCATCGACATTCTCCCGGGTCTTCTCGGGCGGAACGCCGCGCAGGGCGTCATTGGCGCCAAGCTCCAGGATGACGCCGTCCACGTCGTCGGGGATCGACCAGTCGAGCCGGGCCAGGCCGCCGGAGCTCGTGTCTCCGGACACGCCCGCATCCGTGATCTCGACAGCGTGGCCCCGCGCTTCCAGGGCCGCCTGAAGCCGCGCCGGAAACCCTTCCGACCCGTTGAGCCCATAGCCGGCCATGAGACTGTCGCCAAAGCCGACAATGCGCACCGGGTCTTCGCCGTCGGCGGCATTTGCATCGGTTCCCGGCAGGGCCGCAAGGCCTAGGACGGCAATAGCGATGACAGCGAGCTTTCTAAAACGCATGGGGCAAACCTTTAAATTGAACGCACGGTCTCCTAAGTGCTCCGCAACAAACCTGTTGCCGATCCCACTCCATATAGGAAGCTGCGCCCGTGTCTCAATCCGTCGACAAGTCCATCGTCATGCTGAGGCAGGCCCATCTCACGCTCGGAGACGGCGCTTCGTCGGTGCATGTGCTCAAGGGAATCGACCTCGATATCTCCGGCGGTCAGTCGGTCGGCATTGTCGGCCCGTCGGGTTCGGGAAAGTCGACGCTGCTGATGGTGGTGGCAGGTCTGGAGCGGCTTGACCGGGGCGAGGTGTATATCGCCGGACACGCGCTGCACAGCCTTGGCGAGGATGCGGTGGCGGCCGTGCGCGGCTCGTCGATCGGCATCGTGTTCCAGTCGTTTCATCTCATTCCCAACATGACGGCACTCGAAAACGTCGCCGTCCCGCTGGAACTCGCCGGCCGAACCGATGCCTTCGAGCGTGCGCGCGAGGAACTGGTGGCAGTCGGTCTGGGCGAGCGGCTGACCCATTACCCGGGCCAGCTTTCGGGCGGTGAGCAGCAGCGCGTGGCGATCGCCCGTGCGCTTGCGCCCGATCCGGCGCTGATCGTGGCCGACGAGCCCACCGGCAACCTCGATGGCGACACCGGTCGCCAGATCGCCGATCTCCTGTTTGCCAAACAGGCCGAACGCGGCGCGACGCTGCTGCTGGTGACCCATGATCCGTCCCTGGCAGCGCGATGCAACCGGCAGGTTTCGGTGCGCTCGGGCCTGATCGTTGACGACAGCGCCGGTGCGGTTGCGGCCGATGCCAAGGTGACTGCCTGATGGCCGCGCCGAACCGTTTCCGGCCTGGGCTGGCTGTTCGGCTGGCGCTCAGGGAACTGCGCGGCGGCCTGTCGGGATTCTACATCTTTCTCGCCTGCGTGGCGCTTGGCACTGCGGCGATCGCCGGCGTCAACTCGGTCTCGCAGATGATGACAGGCTCGATTGCGTCGGAGGGCCGCACGATCCTCGGCGGTGACGTCCGCTTCGAAAGTGAAAACATCGACCTCGGCGAGGCTGAGCGCAGCTATGTCGAGGGTCTGGGAAGCGTCTCGGCCGGGGCCAACATGCGCACCATGGCGCGCATGGAAGACGGGTCCGACCAGTCTCTCGTCGAACTCAGGGCCGTCGACGACGTCTATCCGCTCTACGGCAGTTTCGAGACCACGCCGTCGATGCCCATCGGTTACGTCTTCGCCGAACGTGACGGCGTTTACGGCGCGGCCGTGGCGCAGATCCTGCTGGACAGGTTGAATCTCTCGGTCGGTGACGAGATCCTCGTCGGTCAGGCCCGGTTCGAACTGCGCGCAACGATCGTCACCGAACCCGATGCACTGTCCGAAGGCTTCGGCTTCGCTCCCCGGATGATGATCTCGCTTCAGGGGCTCGATGCGGCGGGGCTGATCAGGCCGGGCAGCCTGATCGAATACAGCTATCGCGTCCGCCTGGACGGCGGTGCCGATGCGGGCCGGCTGGCGGACCTGCGCGCGGAGGCCGGTGAACGGTTCCCCGATGCGGGCTGGTCGATCCGCACCAGCCGCAACGCGGCCCCGGCGCTCACACGCAACATCGAGCGGTTTTCACAGTTCCTGACGCTTGTCGGTCTCACCGCGCTGATCGTCGGCGGCGTGGGCATCGCCAATTCGGTTCGCGCCTGGCTCGAGGGCAAGCGCGGCGTGATCGCGACGCTGAAATGCGTCGGGGCACCATCGCAGCTGGTGGTGGCCATCTATCTCATCCAGGTGATGCTGATTGCCGCATTCGGCGTGTTTCTCGGCGTCCTGCTGGGTGCTGCGACGCCGTTTCTCGCCGCGGGCGCGCTTTCGGGCGTCATCCCGATCGCCGTTCAGGCCTCGGTCTATCCGCTTTCGCTCCTGGTCGCGGCGGGTTTCGGTCTGCTGACGGCCTTTGCCTTCGCCGTGCTGCCGCTTGGCCGCGCCGGCGAAGTGCCTGCCACGGCGCTGTTCCGGCAGCAGGGCTTCGAGGGCGGCGGATTGCCGCGCTGGCCCTATCTTCTGGCGGCGGGGGCAACGCTCGCGGTGTTGTGCGTGGCCGCCATCTGGTTTGCCGACGACCGCCGCATCGCCACCGTCTTCGTCGCCGCCGTGGCGGTCGCCTTCGGCGTTCTCAGGCTCGTGGGGCTTGCGGTCCAGGCCATCGCGCGGGCGGTTCCGACCGTGCGCTCGACCCCGCTGCGGCTCGCGATCGGCAACATCCACCGCCCCGGCGCGCTGACGCCGTCGGTGGTGCTCTCGCTGGGTCTCGGCCTGGCGCTGCTCGTCACGCTGGCGCTGATCGACAGCAACCTGCGGCGCGAGCTTTCCGGCAACCTGCCCGAGCGGGCGCCCAATTTCTTCTTTGTCGACATCCAGTCGAGCGAGATCGACGGGTTCGAGCGCACGGTCTCGGAGGTTGCGCCCGACGGCAAGATCATCAAGGTCCCGATGCTCCGGGGGCGGATCACCGAACTCAAGGGTGAGCCGGTCAACGCGGACAATGTGCCGCCCGAGGCACGCTGGGTGCTGCGCGGCGACCGCGGCGTCACCTATGCCCGCAACCTGCCGGAAAACTCGCGGCTGTCGGCAGGCGAGTGGTGGGCGCCCGACTACGAGGGCGAGCCGCTGGTCTCCTTTGCTGCCGAAGAGGGCGCCGAACTTGGCCTCGGCGTCGGCGACACCATCACCGTTTCCGTCCTCGGACGGTCGATCACTGCGCGGATCGCCAATCTGCGCGATGTCGAATGGGAATCGCTGTCGATCAACTTTGTCATGGTGTTTTCGCCCAACACCTTTGCCGGCGCACCGCACTCCTGGATGGCGACATTGACGGATCCGGACGCCACGGAGGCCGTCGAGGGTGAAGTGCTGCGGGCGGTCACGCAGGCCTATCCGACGATCACCAGCGTGCGGGTGAAAGATGCCCTCGAACTCGCCGACCGGGTCGTCGGCCAGATCGGCATCGCCATCCGGGCGGCAGCGCTGGTGGCCCTGATCGCCTCCGTGCTGGTGCTGTCCGGGGCGCTTGCAGCGGGCAACCGGTCGCGCATTCATGATGCGGTGGTTCTCAAGACCCTTGGCGCGACGCGGGCCACGCTGATCCGGGCCTATGTCTACGAGTACGGGCTGCTCGGTCTTGCCACCGCGGTGTTCGCGCTCGCCTTTGGCGGGGTGGCCTCCTGGTTCGTGGTCAGCCGGATCATGACCCTGCCGTCAAGCTTCATGCCCGATATCGCGGTCGCCACGCTCGTGGGTGCGCTGGTGGTCACGGTCGGGATCGGACTCCTCGGCACATGGCGCGTGCTCGGACAAAAGGCCGCACCGGTATTGCGCGAATTGTGACCGGAATCGCCGGCGGCATTAAGCAAAAACGCAAGTATCGTGCGATCTTGGCGCTTTCAGGGTCTTGTCCCGGGGACCGTTCGTCATCATATTGTGTGCAGGCATGCTGGAGCCCCGCAGCGGCGCCTGGGATCTTGAACCCGACACCGTAACCCACAACGGGGCTTGTAAAGAGGGAAACATGGCTGACTTTCGCAATTCGAATGTCCGCGCAGCAGGTGGCGTCCAGGCCGACGCCTCGATCGACGAGGGCCTCCGCGCCTACATGCTCCGCGTTTACAACATCATGGCACTGGGCCTTGGCATCACCGGCGTTGCCGCTTACGGCACCTACATGCTGGCGTCGACCAATCCGGCCTTTGCACAGCTGCTTTACGCAAGCCCGCTCCGGTGGGTCGTCATGCTGGCGCCGCTGGCAATGGTGTTCTTCCTGAGCTTCCGGATCGAGAAAATGAGCGTGTCGGCCGCGCAGACCACATTCTGGGTCTATGCAGCGATGATGGGCCTTTCGCTTTCGTCGATCTTCATCGTCTTCACCGGCGCATCGATCACGCAGACCTTCTTCGTGACCGCTGCCTCCTTCGGTGCGCTGTCGCTTTACGGCTACACCACCAAGAAGGACCTGTCGGGTCTGGGCTCGTTCCTGATCATGGGTGTGTTCGGCCTGATCATCGCGATGGTGGTCAACATCTTCCTGCAGTCGAGCGCGCTTGAATTCGCCATCTCGGCGATCGGCGTGCTGATCTTCGCGGGCCTGACGGCCTACGACACGCAGCAGATCAAGGAAATGTACTACGAAGGCGACAGCCAGGCGACCGCAGGCCGCAAGGCGATCATGGGCGCGCTGCGTCTGTATCTCGACTTCATCAACCTGTTCATGTTCCTGCTGCAGTTCCTCGGCAACCGCGAGTAACAGCATCGGAACGGACATTGAAAGGGCGGCCTCCGGGCCGCCTTTTTTGTGCGCGCCGATATGATAAGGAAGACGGGCCGGATGAGCCGCCGGTGCCTGATTGAACCGGACCAACAGAATGCAGATCCGTGACGCCACCTCCGCCGACCTTTCCGCCATCACCCGCATCTATGCCGACAGCGTCCGCCATGGCACGGCAAGCTACGAACTCACCCCGCCCGACGAGGCGGAGATGGCGCAGCGGATGACCGCGATTGCCTCGAACGGCTATCCCTATCTCGCCGCCGACAGCGATGACGGCACCCTGCTCGGCTATGCCTATGCCTCGGCATTCCGCACCCGGCCCGCCTATCGCTGGCTGGTGGAGGATTCGATCTACCTGGCCCCGGACGCGCGGGGCAAAGGCGTCGGCAGTTCATTGCTCGAGGTGCTGATCGCGCGGTGCGAGGCGCTCGGGTTCCGGCAGATGATTGCGGTGATCGGCGCGGGCCATCCGGCCTCCATCGCGCTTCATCACAAGGCCGGATTTTCGAGCGCCGGCATGATCAGGGGATCGGGCCACAAGCAGGGACGCTGGCTCGACACGGTGTTCATGCAGCGGAGCCTCGGCGAAGGAACGGCCACCGATCCGGATCCCCATAGCTATCCCGGCACATTGTTCAGAGGCTGAGATGCCGGTTGCGGCCGCTACCGCACCAGCCGCGGCGTCTTGTCGAAATATCTCAGAACGATCGCCAGGTCATGGCCGCGCTTGAGCACCAATCCCGCGGCCGAGATGATGGCGAAGGCGCCCTGTTTCCTGGCCCGCGAGGGGTCTTTCTCGATCCGGTAGAGCGGCACTTCGCTGGTGCGCCGGAACGCCGAGAACACCGCGCGATCACGCAGATGGTCGATCGCATAATCCCGCCAGTGCCCGTCAGCGACCATCCGGCCATAGATGCGCAGGATCAGGTCGAGCTCGCGGCGCTGAAAGGTGACGGGCTCGGGCGTGTTGCGGCGGCGGATCTCTGCAAGGTCCACTGTCGTTGCCGGTTCCCCCCGCTCACGGCGCGATGAAGTGTCCGCTCCGTCCGTCATCGTCTGCAAACCAAATCAAAAGTCATCCGGCCAGTTTGCCTGAGCGGGCGCGGAATTCAAGGCATGGATTTCGCGCAACGCATATGTTTCTCCCACCGCTTCGCCGCCTTCACGGTGCCGGGGCGGGCCCGGCGGCTTGGGCGCTGCGGGATGTCAAAGGCGTACGGCGGAGACTGTGCGCTGCAGCATCACGAAAAGCCTCACACGGTTGCGTTTGTTTACCGGGTGTGGGGGAGAAACCGGCTTTTGGCATAATTGGGCCGCAATTCAGCCAAACCCGTGCCAGATTTCCCGCCAATCCTTCAGGTGTTGCCTCAGACGGTTCGAACCGGGGACTTCGAAATTCAAGCCCCCCAGCCCCCTCGGGGTCCCCGGGACGGATCTGACAGAGCAAAGGGCTGTTCCCGCGGCCCTGTGCATCGAGGCATCCCCAAAACCCTGAATTCGACCGGCTTCTGGCCGGTCTTTTTTTGCCCGCAGGCATGCCTCGGAAGCGGCCGGTGGTCTCAGCCGCCTTGTGCGCCCGAAATCATGGCCGCGCCGAGTATCCTGCCGGGGGCGCCATCGCGCCCGACGACCTGCAGCAGGATCGCGCAGCCGCTGCCTTTGCGTGCGGACAGAACAGAGGCGGGAAGCCTGAGCGTCTGGGCGGTGCCCGCCCACATGCCGACCGTTTCGATCTCGCGAACGCTGTGGCGGTAGGTGATCGTGTTTCCGGCGTTTTCCCCGCGCTTGATCTCGACGGTGTTGGCGTCGTCGAAATAGACCGCCACGATGCTGGCCTCGCCGCTGCGCTCACCGCTGTCGGGGCCGATGGTGATGGTCACCCCGGCATCGTCGTAGGCGGCGCCGACATCGACGCTCAGGCCCTGCCCTGTGGCGGAGAGCTTGTCGACAAGCGTCCGGATGGCCGCGGGATTGG
This sequence comes from Hoeflea sp., assembly GCA_965233445.1. GTDB lineage: Bacteria > Pseudomonadota > Alphaproteobacteria > Rhizobiales > Rhizobiaceae > Hoeflea. Next base: position 341,101 of record OZ247491.1, on the reverse strand, counting down.
CACCATTGGCGTGATCCAGGCCATTGATGATCGCCTGCGGTGTGTAGACGCTCTTGCGGTTGAGCGTCTCGGCGTAGCCGTACTGGCGGCTGGTGGAAGCCTTGGTGGCAAGCGTGTCGACCCAGCCCTTGTAGTTCCAGTAATCCACGTGATAGCTCAGCGCCAGCACCTCGCCTTTCTCCGCCAACCGGGCAAGTTCGGCGTCCGCAGGCGGACAGGACGAACAGCCCTGGCTCGTGAACAGCTCGACCACGCCCTTGAAATCGCTCGCGGCGGCCGGTGCCGTCAATGGTCCCATGGTCAAGGCGACCAAGGCGGCCGGCAGGGCCAGCAGCGGAAAACCAAAAGCAGATATGAGCGCGCGCGCGGTCATCGGGGTCCAATCGGCTAGAGGCCGGCAAAAGGCCAGGGAAGGCGGCTATGCGCCTGATGAAGGGCCGATTTGTAGCGCGAAGCCGCTCACACGTCCAAATCACTTTCGATTGAGACCTTCGCGAGCCGTCGCGACCCTGATGCGATGGCGGGGCAATTCAAAAGTCCCGTCGAATCAGCTTTACTTCGCCAAGGCTCCGGTCCAAGCCTCCGCCCCCCGACCCCGGGAAGCACCTTTCATGCGGGACCCGTCGATCAGACCAGGCCTGTTGCGGGCGTTCGGCATGTCGGGGGGATTGCCGGTTTCGCCCGGACCAGGAGGTCAGGCATGAAGACATCGACACCCATCTACCGTTTGAAGCAAACCGCCCGGCGCAAGGCGCGCGACGAGGGAATTCCACTGCATGCGGCTCTCGACAGGGTGGCCGTCGGCGAGGGATTTGGAACCTGGGGACACCTTTCGCAGCACCAGTCCGGAAGCCGTTCGGTGGCCGCACTGTACCGCGCGCTTGCGCCGGGAGATCTCGTCATCAGCGCGGCGCGCCCGGGGCAGGGCAAGACGCTGCTGGCGCTGGCGCTGGCGGTCGAGGCCATGAAGGCCGGCAATCCGGCCTGCTTCTTCTCGCTCGATTACACACGCGCCGATGTGGCGGACCGGTTTTCGGCGCTCAGAGTTGATTTCGCCGCGTTCGGCGAGCGTTTCGTGTTCGACGGGTCGGAAATGATTTCGGCCGGCCACATCATCGCCCGGTTGGAGGAAACCGCGCCGGGAACGCTTGCCGTGATCGATTATCTGCAGCTTCTCGACCAGCGGCGCGAGAATCCGGACCTGATGAGCCAGATCCGCGATCTGAGGCGGTTTGCGCGCGCCCGAAAGGTCACCTTTGTCTGCATCTCGCAGGTCGACCGGAGGTACGATCCGGTGCGGCAGCCGTTTCCGGCGCTCTCCGATATCCGCCTGCCCAATCCGCTCGATCTGCAGCTCTTCGACAAGGCCTGCTTCCTCAACGGCGGGGAGATCCGCCTCGAGGCCACCGCCGGTTCCCACAGCCTTTAGGCCGGGATCAAAAAAGGCCGGGCGTCGCGCCCGGCCTTTCGTCATTGTTTCCGACTTGCCCGTTCGGCTCAGGCGGCGAGGTCGCGCAGGACCGTCTGCAGGATGCCGCCGTTCTTGAGATAGTCGAGCTCGTCGAGCGTATCGACCCGGCACAGGATGGGAACATCCTTGACCGTTCCGTCGGCGAAGGTGATCTTGGCGACCTTCTTCTCGCGCGGCTGGATGTTGGACAGCCCCTCGATGGTCACGGTCTCGTCTCCCTTCAGGCCGATGCTCTCCCAGCTTGCGCCGTCCTCGAAGACAAACGGGATGACGCCCATGCCGATCAGGTTGGAGCGGTGGATGCGCTCGTAGGACTGGGAGATGACAGCGCGGACGCCAAGCAGGTTGGTGCCCTTGGCCGCCCAGTCACGCGACGAACCGTTGCCGTATTCCCCGCCGGCAAAGATCACCAGCGGCACGCCTTCTTCCTTGTACTTCATGGCCGCGTCATAGATCGAGATTTCCTCGTTCGACGGGTAATGAATGGTGTAGCCGCCCTCGCGTCCGTTCGGTCCCAGCATGTGGTTGCGGATGCGGATATTGGCAAAGGTGCCGCGCATCATGACTTCGTGGTTGCCGCGACGGGTGCCGTACTGGTTGAAGTCGGCAACGCCGACGCCGTGATCCATCAGGTAGGACCCTGCAGGCGACTGCGCCTTGATCGAACCGGCCGGGGAAATGTGGTCGGTGGTGATCTTGTCGCCGAACAGGCCGAGCACGCGGGCGCCGACGATGTCGGACACGCCGCCACCGGTCTTCTGCATGCCCTCGAAATAGGGCGGGTTCTGCACATAGGTCGAGTTGTCGTCCCACGCATAGGTCTGGCTTTCCGGCGCTTCCACCGCCTGCCAGTTTTCGTCGCCCTTGAACACGTCGGCATATTTGGCCGCATAGAGTTCGCGGGTGACGTATTTCATGATGAACTCGTGGATCTCCTTGGAGGAGGGCCAGATGTCCTTGAGGTAGACCGGGTTTCCGTCCTTGTCGTCACCGATCGGCTCGCTGGTCAGGTCCTTCTGCACGGATCCGGCCAGGGCATAGGCGACCACCAGCGGCGGCGAGGCGAGGTAGTTCGCCTGCACGTCGGGCGAGACGCGGCCCTCGAAGTTGCGGTTGCCCGAGAGCACGCCGGCGGCGATCAGGCCCTTGTCGTTGATGGTCTTGGAGACCGGGCCGGGCAGCGGGCCGGAGTTGCCGATGCAGGTGGTGCAGCCGAAGCCGACCAGGTTGAAGCCGAGCTTGTCGAGATCGTCCTGCAGGCCGGATTTTTCGAGGTACTCGGCAACCACCTGGCTGCCGGGTGCGAGCGAGGTCTTGACCCAGGGCTTGGTTTTCAGGCCCTTGGCAATCGCGTTGCGGGCCAGGAGGCCCGCGCCGATCAGCACGCTCGGGTTCGAGGTGTTGGTGCACGAGGTGATCGCGGCAATGGCGACATCGCCGTGGCCAAGATCGTAGTCCTCGCCTTCGACCTGGTAGCGCTTGTCGAGCTGGCCTGGCTTCTTGTACTCGTTTTCGAGCGCGGTCGCGAAACCGGACCCGATGTCTTCGAGCGCGATGCGGCCCTCGGGGCGCTTCGGACCGGCCATCGACGGCACCACGGTGCCCAGATCGAGATCGAGCGTGTCGGTGAAGACCGGATCGGCGGACCCTGCCTCGCGCCACATGCCCTGCGCCTTGGAGTAGGCCTCGACGAGCGCGATGCGCTCCTCGTCGCGGCCCGACATGGTCAGGTAGTTGATGGTTTCGCCGTCGACCGGGAAGAAGCCGCAGGTCGCGCCATATTCGGGGCCCATGTTGCCGATGGTGGCGCGGTCGGCGAGCGACATCGAATCAAGGCCGGGGCCGTAGAATTCGACGAACTTGGAGACGACGCCCTTCTTGCGCAGCATCTGCACGACGGTCAGCACCAGGTCGGTCGCGGTGACGCCTTCCTTGAGGCTGCCGGTGAGGCGGAAGCCGATGACTTCCGGCAGCAGCATGGAGATCGGCTGGCCAAGCATGGCGGCCTCGGCCTCGATGCCGCCCACACCCCAGCCGAGCACGCCCAGGCCGTTGATCATGGTCGTGTGGCTGTCGGTGCCCACGCAGGTGTCCGGAAACGCGGTGACTTCGCCGTTCTCTTCCTTGGTCCAGACGGTCTGGCCGAGATATTCGAGGTTGACCTGGTGGCAGATGCCGGTGCCGGGCGGCACGACGCGGAAGTTCTTGAACGCCTGCTGGCCCCATTTGAGGAACCGGTAGCGCTCGCCATTGCGCTCGTATTCGAGCTCGACGTTGCGGCTCAGCGCCGTTGCGGTGCCGAATTCGTCGACGATGACCGAGTGGTCGATGACGAGATCGACGGGAACCAGCGGGTTGATCTTCTGGGCGTCGCCGCCAAGCGCCACCATGGCGTCGCGCATCGCCGCCAGATCGACGACCGCGGGAACGCCGGTGAAGTCCTGCATCAGCACGCGCGCGGGACGATAGGCGATCTCGGCTTCGGTCTTGCCCTTGTTGGTGAGCCAGGAAACGACGGCCTGGATGTCGTCCTTCTTCACCGTGCGCCCGTCTTCGTTGCGCAGCAGGTTTTCCAGAAGCACCTTCATGGAGAACGGCAGCGCCGCAATCCCGGTCAGGCCGTTCTTCTCGGCCTCGGTCAGGCTGTAATAGACATATTCCGTGTCACCCACCTTGAGGGTGGAACGGCAATTGAAGCTGTCGAGTGATTTGGCCACAGGCAACCCGCTTTCGTCAGTTCAGCCGAAGGTTCCAGGCGAACTCCTTGCACGCTCGAGCGTGAGAAAGGATGCGGGTACGGTCATTTCCGCTGTCCGCCCGTGACACCCGGAGGCGCCATGTTCGGCACAAGATTGAATTCACGCCGACCGCTGGCGTGGTTGCGGGCGTTATAGATAATTTCGTAAGAACGTGCCAGATCAACCATTGGCCCATTTGGATGTTTTTTTGGGCATGTGTCGGGATGCCGTTCCGGCCGACAGTGAAACAGGGGCCAGGCAGCCAATGCAGGCAATCGCCACCACACTTTCCGGCCGGCGCGGCGACAGCCTGCTGTTTGCCGGCATCGGCTTTTCGCTCTCGGGCGGCGAGGCTCTGGTGGTCACGGGTCCCAACGGCGCGGGAAAATCCACTCTTTTGAGGGTGTTGGCGGGCCTTTTGCGGCCGGAATCGGGGCATTTTGCCCTGCTTGACGACAAGGGCGCGGAACTGACGGTCTATGACCACGCGCATTATCTGGGCCACCGCAACGCCATGAAGCGCGAATTGCGGGTCTCGGAAAACCTTGCCTTCTGGAAACAGCTGCAGGCCCCGGAAGGCGATTCCGGGCTCGATATCGACGCCGCGATCGAGGCTGTCGGGCTGACCGGCGTGGCGCACCTGCCGTTCGGTTATCTCTCCGCCGGCCAGCAGCGGCGAATCGCTTTGGCCCGGCTTCTGGTCACGCCGCGCCCGCTGTGGCTACTCGACGAACCGACGGCGGCGCTCGACCGGCGCTCGGACGAACTGTTCGCCGATCTGGTGCGGGGTCATCTTGCCGGCGGCGGGATCGCGATTGCGGCCACCCACCAGCCGCTCGGGCTGGAAGGAGTCACCTCGCTCGAACTTTCCGGCGCCAGGGAGCCGCTGACGGACCTGTCGGCCCAGGGCGACGAGGTCTGGGCATGATGGCTCTGCTCAAAAGGGATCTCGCGATTGCCACCCGCTCCGGCGGGGCGGCGATGCTGGGGGTCCTGTTCTTTCTTGCCGTGGTCGCCGTCATTCCGTTCGGCATCGGGCCGGATCTCAACCTCCTGTCGCGGATCGGGCCGGCCATCTTGTGGATCGGGGCGCTGCTGGCCTCGCTTCTGGGCCTCGACCGGCTGTTTCAGGCCGACCGCGAGGACGGTTCGCTCGACATGCTCGTGATGCAGGACTGGCTGGGGCTGACGCTTACGGTCTTCGTCAAGAGCCTCGCACACTGGCTTGCGACCGGTCTTCCTCTGGTCCTTGCCGCGCCGCTCCTGGGGCTGCTGATGAACATGAGCGCCACGGCCACCGGGGCGGTGATGCTGACGCTGCTCGTGGGAACGCCGGCGATTTCGTTCATCGGGGCGGTGGGCGCTGCGGTCGCGGTGGCGCTGCCGCGGGGCGGGCTGCTGGTCTCGATCCTGATCCTGCCGCTGGCAATCCCGATCCTGATCTTCGGCGTCAGCGCCTCCTACGCGGCCGTCACCGACCCGGATCCGTTCTGGCCGCCGTTCATGATCCTTTCGGCGATCGCGCTGTTTTTCGCGGTGATCGGGCCGGTGGCGTCGGCTGCGGCGTTGCGGGGCGCTGCCGACTGACCGCCGCCTGCAGGGATGGCGGTCCAATGGCGGTTTGATTTGCCGCATTGAAACCGGGCGCTGCAGGCATTAGGACTTGGACATGAGCGACACAACCGTTAGCCAGGGCTGGTTCACCAGCCTCGCCAATCCGACGCGTTTCCTGTCCCTGTCGGGGCGGATCCTGCCATTCCTGTCTGCCGCCGCCGTGCTGACGCTGGCGATCGGGCTCTACATGTCGTTTGCCGCGCCCGAGGACTACCAGCAGGGCATCACGGTGCGGATCATGTTCATTCACGTGCCTGCCGCCTGGCTTGCGATGATGTGCTACACGGTCATGGCGATCTCCTCGATCGGCACGCTCGTCTGGCGTCATCCGCTGGCCGATGTCGCGGCCAAGTCCGCGCTGCCGATCGGCGCAGCCTTCACCTTCCTGTCGCTTCTGACCGGGTCGCTCTGGGGCCGGCCGATGTGGGGCACCTGGTGGGTGTGGGATGCGCGCTTGACCTCGGTCTTTGTCCTGTTCCTGATGTATCTGGGCCTGATGGCGCTGCACCGGGCCATGGACGATCCGGCGCGCGCCGCCCGGCCCGCCGCGGTGCTGACCCTGGTGGGCTTCGTCAACATTCCGATCATCAAGTTCTCGGTGGACTGGTGGAACACGCTGCACCAGCCTGCCAGCGTGGTCCGGCTCGACGGTCCGACGATCCACCCCTCGATGCTCTACCCGCTTCTGGTGATGGCGCTCGCCTACACGCTGATCTTCTTCACGCTGCACCTGATGACCATGCGCAACGAGATCTGGCGCAGGCGTGTCCAGACCATGCGCCGCCAGGCGGCGCAATCCATCGGCCGCGACGCGTGAAAGGTCACCATCGATGAGCCATGAAGCCTTCGTGTTCTGGTCCTATGCCGCGACTGCGGTGACGCTTGGCGGGCTTCTGGCCGCGATCCTGCTCGATGGCCGTGCGCGCAAGCGCGAGTTACGCGAGCTCGAGGCGCAGGGCGTGCGCCGCCGCTCCGATGCCCGCCGGGATGCAGCCTGATGGGCGAGGACGTCACACAGGCCAGGGACTCGGGCGGCCAGGGACAAGACCAGGCCTCCGGCCGGCGCTGGCTGATCGCCTTCCTGCCGCTGGTCCTGTTCATGGGCCTTGCCGGCGTGTTCCTCTACCAGCTCGGCTCGGGCAAGGATGCCAGCGAGATCCCTTCCGTGCTGATCGGGTCGAAGGCGCCGTCGCTCGATCTGCCGCCGCTTGAGGGTCTTGTCCAGAACGGCGAACCGGTGCCAGCGCTCACCGACGCCGCGATCGACGGCAAGCTTTCGCTGGTCAATGTCTGGGCGTCCTGGTGCGTGCCCTGCCGGCAGGAGCACCCGATCCTTCTCGAACTGGCGCGCGATCCCCGCGTCACGCTTGTCGGCATCAACTACAAGGACAAGACCCCCAACGCCTTGCGGTTCCTGGGCGAACTGGGCAATCCCTTCGCCGCCGTCGGTGTCGATCCGGCGGGCCAGGCGGCGATCGACTGGGGCGTCTACGGCATCCCCGAGACCTACCTGGTCGCGCCCGACGGCGAGATCCTGTTCAAGCAGATCGGCCCGTTCACGCCAGAGAGCCTGCGGGACAAGCTTCTGCCGGCGATCGAAAAGGCGCTTGCGCCTGCGGGATCCTGACCGGAGATCCGAAACCCTCCCGCAAATGATTTTGCGCCCATGCGCCGATCCGGCTCTCGCCTTGGGGTGACGGCGGCTCTATCTTTGCGGGCATGAACACGCCCAAGACCTTTGATCGCCTTGTTCCCGAGGGCGACACCCATGAACGCGATGTCTGCCGCACCTGCGGCTTCGTCAATTACCAGAACCCGCGCATCGTCGTCGGATCGGTGGTCCGGCATCAGGGCAAGGTGCTGATGTGCCGCCGCGCCATCGAGCCACGGCGCGGTTTCTGGACGGTACCGGCGGGCTATCTCGAACTCGGTGAAACGCCGGAGGACGGCGCACGGCGCGAGGCGCGCGAGGAGGCATTGGCGCATCTCAAGCTCGGCGAATTGCTGGCGATCTATTCCGTCACGCATTTGAGCCAGGTGCAGCTGATCTGGCGGGCCGAGCTGCTCGATCCGGGTGCGGGCGCAGCGCTCTTCGGCGTCGGCGAGGAAAGCCTGGAAGTCAAACTGTTCGACTGGGACGACCTCCCCATGGACGAAATCGCCTTCCCGACCGTGCACTGGATGCTCGGCCACGAGCGTGAGGTGATGGCGAAGGGGTACCAGGGCCCGTTCGGCAACGAGACTTAAGCGGACGCAGGAAGAATGGCGCCGAAGCGTCAACCCCGTAAGGGCCTGACCGGAGCTGCAGCCGCCCCGGAATATTCCGGTTCAGATGCAACCCGATTGCCGCCCCGGCGTTTTCCTCACGATTTACGCAATCGGATCCGGGCGGGTTCATGCTCCAGAATTTTTTCGCCGAGTTCATGGCCGATACACCAACAGGTCTTTCGGCCCTGATCCTCGGGCTCGTCTTCCTCGGGTTCCTGTTCGAAAAGCTTCCTCCCGCTGCGGTGGCGACCGCGGGTGCCGCGGCCTACCTGCTGCTCGGCTACATCTCGACAGAGGAAGCGCTGGCGGTGTTTTCAAATCCCGCGCCGATCACCATCGCGGCGATGTTCATCCTGTCGTCGGCGCTGGTCAGCACCGGCGTCCTTGATACGGCCTCGTCCTGGCTGGTCGGCCTGTCGGAGCGGCGCGGTCCGGTTGCTCTTTTGCTGTTGCTGCTCTGCGTGGCGGTAGCTTCGGGCCTGATGAACAACACGCCGCTGGTGATCGTGCTCATCCCGGTGATATCGAAGATGGCCCAGGCGCTCAATATCGCGTCGAGCAAGGTGCTGATCCCGCTCTCCTACATGGCGATCTTAGGTGGAACGCTGACCCTGGTCGGGACCTCCACCAACCTCTTGATCGACGGTGTGGCACAGCGCCAGGGCATGGAACCGATGGGGATGCTCGAGATCCTGCCCTTCGGCTTGGTGGCACTGGTGGTGGGCGCTCTCACGCTGCTGGTCTTGGGACCGCGGCTGCTGCCGTCCCACATGGCCTCTGGCGAAGCCCTCGATGACAGCGCCACGGAGTTCATGTCGGAAGTCCGGATCGTTGCCCCGCGCGAAGATGCGGATGAAGACCCGTCCACGGGCAGGATGCTCAAGGATTTCACGGCGCTGTCGAAGACCCGCGTTCTCGGAATCATCCGGTCGGGCGAACGATTGAACCCGGAGCCGGACCTTGAAATCCACAGGAATGACCGCGTCATTCTCCGGGCAAACCAGTCCGAACTCTTGACCCTGCGCGATCACCCGAACTACACGCTCGGCTATTTCAAGTCGCAGCAGCCGGCGGCCGAAGCACAAAAGACCGAGAAGGTTGAAGCCGTCTATGCCGGCGATGCGGGCAGCAGCGGGCGCCGGCTGCGCGATCTAGACTGGTTCAGAACCGGCGTCAGGGTCCTCGGCATCTCCCGGCGGAAGCACAATCCCGGGTCTGAGCTGGCGGAAGTGCGATTGCGCGCTGGCGACCGCATCCTGCTCGAAGGCAGTCCGCAGGATCTGGCGGACATCCTCCAGTCTGAGAGCTTCGTCGCGGCAAGCGCGCCGAAACTGCGGCCCTACAAGCGGCATAGGGCCTGGCTTGCCATGGCAACGATGATTGCCGTCATCACCTTGTCGATTTTCAACGTGGCGCCGATCGTCACGCTGTCGCTTCTCGGCGTCGGCGCCATCCTGCTGACCCGCTGCGTCGAGGCGGACGATGCGCTCAAGTCGGTCGACGGATCGATCCTGGTGCTGATCTTCGCCATGCTCGCAATCGGCCAGGGGCTGGACAATACAGGGGTGGTGAAGGGGATCGTCGAAGCTTTGACACCCCTGCTTCAGAGCGCATCGCCATTGCTGCTTCTGCTGGCGATCTACGGATTGACCTCGCTGCTTACTGAGATGGTCTCCAACAACGCGGTGGCGGTGATCCTCACGCCTGTCGCCATCAGCCTTGCCGAATCTCTCGGGCTCGATCCGAAACCGCTCATCTACGCCATCATGCTGGGCGCATCGGCGAGTTTCGCAACACCCATCGGCTACCAGACCAACACGCTGGTCTATGCGGCCGGCAACTACCGTTTCACCGATTTCCTGAGGGTCGGGCTGATCATGAACATCACCGTCGGGATCGCCAGTTGCCTGGCGATCTGGGTTCTGACCGGGATCTGATCGCGAGTGGCGAGTGTCACCCCGTCAGCCTTACACCTTGCCAATTGCTATCGCTACGGTCTGTTTGAGATCTCAAGATGCTCCGCCAGATCATCGACCACGATCTTGGCAAGGGCGTCGCAATTGGCGAGACCCTGCGAGAACGGGTAACGCTCGAGCACCTGCGGCAGGGCGAGGCAGTAGACCTGCGCGGATCCGGGGTCGCCGATGTCGAGCCGGAACGGCTCCAGAATCGGCCCGGGATCATCGGCAAAGCGGGTCGCAAGCGACGGGAACGGAAGGTCGGACGGCGATTTCGCCGATTGACCGCGCGCATCGACCAGGGCGTCGAATGTGCGGTGGCCGTCTTCCGTCTCGACCGATACCCGGCCGTCCTCGGATTGAATGAATGCCGCGTCGTTCGCGGTCGCAAGCAATTCGAGCACGCCGGCATCATACATCGCAACGATTCGCGCCAGCGACACATGGGGCACCGCCGCGTAGCAGTCGCCGAACACCGGCATCAGGGCCTGGGTGAACTGCCTGTACTCTTCCTCGCCCAGGTGGGGGAGGACATCGCCGAACACCTCATGTCCGCGCAACAGCGCATAGCGGTGGGGGACCGTCTCGCGGTCCCGCATCAGCTTGCGCATTTCGGCCAGATTTTCCTTCACCGCGGGAAGGCCGCCAACGTCCCGGCGGGAGGCGAAATAGTTCGGGGCGAACCCGTCGAGAGTGCGCGCATCCTGGCCCAGGCGCCTGAGGTATTCGGGGTCGGCGCTGTCCAGTTCCCGGCACAACAGATCGAACGTGCGCTGCAACAGCCCCGGGCTGCCGGCGGCGATCTCCCTTGCCACGGCCTCCCTGGTCAGATGGTTCAGGGGTTCGTAGGGAAAGGGGTAGTAGAAATCGCCTTCCGGCATCACCCCGTTGCGCGAGACCATCGTCACCCGCAGATTGCCGTCAGCCTGGTCGGGGTGCCAGATGATCCGGTCGCTCTGTTCTTCGAACTGTCCGTGGGCATGGCCGAGGGCAACCACCACATCGATCGCCGAAAGGGACGAGCCGAGAACGCCGATGGCGCCCGGTTCGAGGGCTTCGATGGTGGTGTAGGGCCATGGGGACACAAGCCGCGCCTCGTCGATCACCGGTTCGGCCTCCCATCTGTGACCTGTCGCGATGAGCACGATGTCGAAGTGCTGTCGAACGTCGCCGCCACCTTCCGAACAGGTGACGACGGCCTGCCTGCCGTCGATGGAGACGTCCTTCACTTCGCATCCTGTATTGATCTCGAGATCGAAGCCCGCTTGCCGGGCCTTCGTGCAGAGGTCGACAAATTCAGATCCCAGATATTCGCCAATCAGGGTCCGCGGATAGAATGCGCGCGGGCTGAGGTCGTGGACCGAAAGCTCCCATTCGCCCAGTTCACGCGGCGGCTGGGATTCGAGCCAGTCCATCAGCGATCTGGTGACAGGTGGAATTTCCCGGCTGAAGGCGTTGCACAGCATGTAGTCGGCATTCATGCCTTCCCTGTAGGGCATGCCTGTTCCGGGGTCATCCGCACTCTCGAACACATCGATGCGGACCGGCAGGTTCCGTGAAACAAGTCTCTTGAGCAGATAGGTGCCCATCGCGCCACTGCCGATAATGCACAGCCTGAGAGTGTCGCCCATATCCTGTCCTGTTCTGCCCAGCACGCACGCGGCAGTGGCAGAACAGTTCTGGCGAAGTTTCGTTCCGCTGCCGCTCAACAATCCGTGCGGGTTGCAGGGGCCGTGATGCAAGCATCAACGTCACGGGTCTGCGGACGGGCGGCAGGCGCCCTGCTGCTGCCGGTACCGCGGAAGCCGCGGGCAAGCCCGCCCGGAGCTTCCGCGCGTCTCAAACCTTGCCGTTCGGCGAGAGCAGGATGGGCGTTCTGGGACCGGGACGGCCTTCCGGCGAACGATATCGCCTCCCCGACCGTGCACCGGATGTTCGGTTGCGAGCGCGAGATGGTGGCCAGGGGGTATCAAGGCACGTTTCGGAACGAGGGGTGAGCGCCGGGTCTGAGGTCATCCGCTTTCGCTCTGCAACCCGAGGGCTGAGCTCAAAGACGCATACTCATCTCGTGCCACACCATCCCTCCATGGTCTGAGGCAGACGGTCTCAAATACCCATATCCGAACTTCTCGTAGAGCGGCACGTGATGTTCTTTGCACATCAGATAAATCACTCTCTTGTTCATCCGTCGCATTCGCTTGACGAACTCATCCATCAGCGCCCGTGAATGTCCTTTGCCTTGCATGGCAGGGTCCACCACGACGGACATGATGACGACATTGGGTGCATCGGGGTCATGACCGATAAGGTCCTTGAAGTCCTCGTCGGACATCTCGACTTCATGTGCGCATCCGCAATTGATGAATCCGACGACTTGCCCTTCAGCTTCAAGAATCAGAAATCCCTCTGGGTAGGTCTCGATCCGTTTGGAGATTTTGGCGGGGGTCGCCGCTTCGTCGCCTTCATAGGCGGAGTTCTCGATCTCGAAGCAGCGATCCGCATCGTCGGGCCGGGCATTTCTGAAGATGTTCATGCAGGTTTCTCAGGTACCCATCGTCTTCCGAGCTTCACTGACTTGCCGCGCGATCTGGCCGATGTGACGGCTATCGGTGCCGCAACATCCGCCCCAAACATGGACATGCGGAAATCGCCTGGAAAGCGCTGCCATCTGCCTGCCCAATTCCTCGGGATCGCCGTCCTCAAGGTGACCTAAACTGCAAAGGGACAGCAAATCCATGGCAACCGCGTTCGGCAGGAACCCTCCCAAACGGCCGGTCCAGTCACCTTCCGTCAAACCAGGCTCGAACTCGGTCGGATGGGTGCAGTTGATCATGTAGTAAATCGGGGCATTGCCTGTCGCCGCATCAATTCCGGTCACGGCATCGGCCAGAGGCGTGCCGTCGTTCAGCTTTCCGCCCTTGGCCACCATCGAGATGACACACGGGATATCGGCGGCCTTGGCAGCGCGCGCAAAACCGATTGCTTCTTCCACGTTCGAGAAAGTCGCGCCGGTTACGAGGTCGGCACCGGCGTCTCTCAACGTGATGATCTGCTCTGAATGATAGTCTTCGGCTTCGGCAGCGCTTTCCACCCGCCCGGTATCATAGGCATCGCCGCGCGGTCCAATGCTCCCGCCCACCAGCATCGGCGTCGTGTCGCTCTGATACTCCCGGGCGAAGTCCTTGTAGAACTCCATGCCGCGAATGTTGATCTCCGCAAGGGCGTTTCGGGAAAACCCGATGAGATCGCCCCAATCGCGGCTCGCACGATAGTGCAGACCATCGTTGATAACGCCGAACCCGTGTTCAACAGCCTCCTCGACCAGCTTGCGATGATAGTCCGTGAAACACGCGAGGCCGCGCTTGTCATTCAGAAGCTCGAACGCGCAGAAGTGACGCAGTTCGAAGCCGTCCCTGAATTGCAGCCAGGTCTCGAAACCCCAGCCGCAGGCCATGTCATGTCCTCGCAATTGAGGCAGTTTGCTGTTTTCGATCATGTTCGGTCCTGTTCTGATGGCCTGCATCCGATGGATAGCCGTTTGCCAGACATCCACGCCGGCTCAGACCGCCGTATCCTTATGGAGCAAGGGGCCTCGCGTTGTCTGTTCGGGCACGGAATGACCCTGCCACGGGCCGCATCAAGGCGCTTGAGGCGGAGCTAAGGATATTCCTGTGATACTCCTGTGAAATCCTTGGAGACCGAGAAGCATTTCTCAGTATATTCAGTCCATGAAGTACCATTTCGCAGACTGCATACTCGACGGTGCCAGCCACAGCCTGCTGCGCGACGGCGGACCGGTGTCTGTGGAACCTCTGGTTTTTGATCTGCTTCACCTGCTTTCGCGACAGGCCGGCGCGCTTGTGACACGGGACCAGATGATCGCCGAGCTGTGGCAGGGCCGCGCTGTCTCGGACTCGGCCATCACGGCCTGCATCGCAACCGCCCGAAAGGCTGTCGGCGATAGCGGCAAGGCACAGTCCATCATCCGGACGCTTCCCCGTCGAGGCCTCATGATGGTTGCACAGGTGTCCACCAGCGATTGCGCGATCCCCCCAGCCAAGACAAGTGGCGTCCAGCGCATTCGATATGCCCGGAATGACGCAGGCCACCGTCTCGCCTATTCCGTGACGGGCGAAGGTGCGCCGTTGCTGCGATTCGGTATGCCCTTGATCACCGATCTGGAATTTGAATGGCGGATCCGGTCCGAAAGAAGCACCATCGATCAATTGTCCCAAAACTTCCGGTATCTTCGTTTCGACCATCTCGGATCGGGCCAATCGGAGCGGATCGACCCGGATTTGAATTTTGGGGGGCAGGCGAAAGACGCCGCTTCAGTTGCCGATACTGCAGGGTTTGACCGGTTCGCAGGCGTCTCCATGTCCGGAGGCGTGCTCGCAGCCATCAATTTCGCCGCGCTCTATCCGGAAAGGCTGACGCGGCTTGCGATTGTCGGCGGATATGCCGACGGGCGTCTCCTTCGCGATGGGAACGGTGGACCAGAGAGCTTGAAGACCCTGATCACCGAGGGCTGGGAGAAATCGGACAACGGGTTTTCAACCGCCTTCCTGACCTCCTATTTTCCTGAGGGGCCGCTGGAAGACATTCGGCATATGCTGGACATGATGCAGGCGGCCTGTCCCCGACCGACGATGCTCAGGGACCGCGATGCGATCAACACGGCGTCTGTCGCACATCTTCTAGGGCATGTCCGATGTCCAACGCTAATCCTGCACAGCCGTCATGACGCGGTGCATCCTTTGTCCGAGGCGCAGAAGCTGGCCGCCGGAATACCAAACGCGGAACTTGTCATCCTTGAAAGCGCCAACCATCTGCCACTGCCTGGGAATCCGGCCTGGGCCGCCTACATGAGCACCCTGATCGATTTCCTGTCGGAATAGCCGGACGGATTGTGAAATCGATGGATGATCGCCCTTTTGCCCTGTCACGTGTTCGGGTTGGGTCTGCTTTCTTGTCCAGGGGAAGCACTGAAGCGTCGTGCGTTCCGGCCAGCAACGGACGTTCATGCAAGACGCGGAATTTGGTGCCATGGGCTTCCCGGCGCCTTTCGTTGCGTATCGCACGAAGGCCCGCTCCGGACCGAAAGCGTCGACACAGGCGAACAGCCCCTGTTCACAAGGCGTGGCTCGGTCATCGCCTCGGCGGCACACCTTCCGCGCGTCTCAAACCTTGCCGTTCGCCGAGAGCAGGATGGCGACCGGGCGGGTGGCCTGTATTTCGGCCAGCACGAGCACCAGGCTCGCGGTCATCGGCACGGCCAGCAGCGCGCCGGGAAGGCCCCAGAGGGCGCTCCAGAAAGCCAGCGCCAGCAGCACCGCGAGCGGGCTCAGGTTGAAGGCGCGACCCATCATGCGCGGCTCGAGATAGGCGCCGACCAGCACCTGCGCGGCGGTGAGCGAGATCAGCACCACGCCGGCCATCCCGAGCGTGCCGAACTGCGCGAGGCTGAGCAGCACCGGAAAGAGCACCCCGATCAGCGATCCGATGTAGGGAATGTAGTTGAGGAAGGCGATCAGAACCGCCCAGAACAGCGCGAACTCGATCCCGAGCGCCAGCATGATGAGGTAGGAGAGCGCCCCGAGGATCAGGTTGACGACGGTCTTGACGAACAGGTACTCGCCGATCCTTTCATTGATGCGGGCAAGCAGCGACAGCGCGCGCGTCCCGGCTTCCGTGTCGCCCTCCTCGCCGCCAAGCGCGGTCACCACCTTGCGCGCAATCATGCCGCGTTCGGCCATGAAGAAGCTGGCATACAGCACGACGAGGAACAGCGTGCTGCCGAAACCGCGCAGCGAGATCAGCGCCGGGGCGATCCATGATCCGAAATTGAACTGGTCCAGCGTTGCGCGCCGGAGGTTCGCCCAGGTCGGTTCGTCCTCGATGCCGAGCATGCTGGCGGTGCGGGTGACCAGGATCTGAAGATTGGCCTCGTAGCGCCCGAGTGCTGCGATCACCTGGGTCAGATTGTTGATGACCAGAACGAAAAGCAGAACCACGCCGAGGACAAAGGCGATCAGGATCAGCACCCGCCGCGCCCAGGCCGGCAGCCGTCCCAGCACCGGCAGACCCTGCATGCTCCGGGCTGCGGTCGACAGCACGTAGACGGAGATCGCGGCCGCGAGCACCGGCAGCAGGACCGGCTTGCCGATCCAGATCAGCCAGCCGATCATCAGCGTGAGTGCAAGTCCGAAAGTCGCGTTTCGCATCGCAGTTCCGGCCCCCTGCCTCAGTTCCGCAGTTTCTTGCCTGTCAGATCAGCCTTGCGTCCCGGCGTCACTTCCCCCGGCGTCACTCTCTCCCGGCCTCACTTTCCCCGGGTGTCACTTTCCAGGCGCTTCACCCTCTTCGGGCAACGCGTGCCGCTGCATCAGCGGCAGTTGCAGAAGCGTGAAGACGATCGACAGCGGCATGTTGCCCCAGACCTTGAAGGCGATCCAGAAGTCGGTGGAGAAATTGCGCCAGATCACCTCGTTGACCAGCGCCATGGCCAGAAAGAACAGGCCCCAGCGCAGGGTCAGGATGCGCCAGCCCTCCGCATCGAGCCGGAAAGCGGAATCGAACACGTAGCCCAGGAAGGACTTGCCGAACATCAGGCCGCCCAGAAGGATCACTCCGAACATCGAGTTGATGATGGTCGGCTTGACCTTGATGAAGGTCTCGTCCTGCAGCCACAGTGTCAGCGCGCCGAAGACCAGCACGATGACGCCCGACAGGAGCGGCATGATCGGCAGGGTCCGTGTGAGCGCCCAGGACACCGACAGCGCGATTGCCGTGGCGATCATGAAGCAGGCGGTGCCGACGAAGATCGGCCCGCCGATGTCGGCGAGGAAAGGCACCCGTTCGGCGATCCACTCTCCGCGCGCGTTGGCAAAGAAGAACACCAGCAGCGGCCCGAGTTCGAGCACCATCTTGAGCAGCGGATTGATGTGCTTGCGGCCTGGTGCGTTGGGGTCGGTCTCGAACAGATGCGCCTCGGCGGCCGGATCTTCGGCCTCGCTCCGGTGTGCGGGGTCCTGGTTGCTCATGCGGGTTCTCCGGCGATGGCCAAGGCGAAATCCTTCGCCTCGAAGGGTTCGAGATCGTCAATGCCTTCGCCGACCCCGATGAAATAGACCGGCAATTTGTGCTTTGCGGCGATCGCCACCAGAATGCCGCCGCGGGCGGTGCCGTCGAGCTTGGTCATCACCAGCCCGTTGACGCCGGCGACGTTCCTGAAGATCTCGACCTGGTTCAGGGCATTCTGACCGGTGGTGGCGTCCAGCGTCTGCAGCACCGTGTGCGGGGCGTCCGGGTCGAGCTTGCCGATCACGCGAACGACCTTGGCAAGCTCGTCCATCAGTTCGGCCTTGTTCTGCAGCCGCCCGGCGGTGTCGATGATGACGACGTCCGAATTGTTCTGCCGCGCCCGCTCGATGGCCTCATAGGCCAGGCCCGCCGCATCGGCGCCGAGCTTGGTGGCCACCACTTCCGAACCGGTGCGCTCGCCCCAGATCCTGAGCTGCTCGATGGCGGCGGCGCGGAAGGTGTCGCCGGCGGCGAGCGTGACCTTCAGCCCGCCGGCCGAAAGCTTGGCGGCCAGCTTGCCGATCGTGGTGGTCTTGCCGGTGCCGTTGACCCCGACCACGAGGATCACATGCGGCTTGTGGCTCAGATCGAGTTCCAGCGGTTTGGCCACCGGTTCGAGAACCTTCGAGATCTCGTCGGCCATGACCTTCTGCACCTCGGCCGGCGAGATGTCCTTGCCGTAGCGGCCGGAGGCCAGCGTGTCGGTGATGCGGAGCGCGGTTTCCACCCCGAGATCGGCCTGCAGCAGCACGTCCTCGAGATCCTCGAGCGTGTCCTCGTCGAGCTTGCGCTTGGTGAAGATGCCGGTGATCTGGCCGGTCAACTGGCCGGAGGTTCGCGACAGGCCCTGGCGCAGCCGCTGCCACCAGCTCGACTGGGGCGCGGGTTCCGGTTCTGCGGCGGGCGCTGTTTCCGCGCTTGACACGGTGTCCCGGACAAGCAGCCTTCGAGGCTCAGGCTCAGGCTCAGGCTCAGGCTCAGGCTCAGGCTCAGGCTCAGGCTCAGGCTCAGGCTCAGGCTCAGGCTCAGGCTCAGGCTCAGGCTCAGGCTCAGGCTCAGGCTCAGCGTCCGGCGCGGCCTGGTTCATCGGATCGGACACGACTTCTTCGGGAGCGGTGAAACCATCCTGGGGCGTTTCAGCGGCAGGCCGGTCTTCGGTCTCGTCCGTGTCGCGTGTCTCATGCTCTCCGGATCCGGCTTCTGCTTCGGCTGCGGGCACCGGCTCGGCATCCGGGTCCGGGGCGATTTCCGACACCGGATCGGACACGAGGTCTTCCGGCATCACGTGATCCTGCGGGGCCGCGCTGTCTTCAAGTCCCGTTTCAAAGCTCTCCGACTTGAGGTCCCCGTCTCCGATCGGCGGCTCGCCCGCGTTCTCTTCGGTTTCCGGATCAGGCGTCGAGAGGGCGGGCGCGTCGGGCGCGGTCTGGTCGGGCACGGTCTCCGGGGTGAAGCTTGGCGCCGCCTCCTGCGGAAAAGCCTGTTCGGCATCGCGCGCGGGGTCCGTTGCGGCCTCCGCGACCTTGTCGCGGGCTGCGGCCTGGTCCTCGGTGTCCGGCGCAGGCGCGTCTTCCTTGTGTCGCCCGAAGGAGAAGACCTTTTTGATGAAGTTGAGCGCCATGCCTTGCCGTCGTCCTTCCTGAGATTGATCCGCGCCGGAGACCGGCCGGGACCCTGTCATCACCCCGAGGGCCGGCCTCAGCCCGTTGCGAAGGCCGAAGCTCCCGCATGATGCGTCGTGCGAACAGCCGGATCGGCCTCAACCAGAGTTCCGGTCAGCCTGTCACCGTCATGCCCGGTCACCCTTACAGGGGCCATCTGCCCCCTCGGCGCGCCGGGCGCAACCACCGGGGTGAAATTTTCTGTCCGCGCCACGCCCGAGAACTCGACAAGCGCGGAATGAATCTCGGCCTTTTGCGCCATGTCTTCAAGGTGCCGCGTGAAAACCGCCTCGCCGGCCTGGCGCAGCCGGGCGGCGCGCGCCTTGACCAGCCCGCGGTCGAGCTGCGGCATCCTCGCCGCCGGGGTTCCTTCGCGGGGCGAATAGGGAAAGACGTGCAGGAAGGCGATGCCGCATTCCTCGACAATGTCGAGCGAGCGGGCAAACATCTCCTCGGTCTCCGTGGGGAAGCCCGCGATCAGGTCCGCGCCGAAGGCGAAGCCCGGCCGGAGGTCGCGCACCGTCCGGCAGAAATTTATCGCGTCGGCGCGACTGTGACGGCGCTTCATGCGCTTGAGGATCAGGTCGTCGCCATGCTGCAGCGACAGATGCAGATGCGGCATGAAGCGGGGCTCGTCCGCGATCAGGTCCATCAGGCCATCGTCGACCTCGATGGAATCGATCGATGAGAGCCGCAGGCGCTTGAGGTCGGGGACATTGTCGAGAATGGTTCTCGCCAGCGTGCCGAGGCTCGGCCTTCCGGGAAGATCGGCGCCGTAGCTGGTGGCGTCGACCCCGGTGATCACCACCTCCTGATAGCCGTTGGCGACGAGCTTTTCGATCTGGTCGACCACCGCGCCCATCGGCACCGAGCGGGAATTGCCGCGACCATAGGGGATGACGCAGAAGGTGCAGCGATGATCGCAGCCGTTCTGCACCTGCACGAAGGCGCGGGCGTGGCCGGCCACCGCCTCGATCATCTGCGGCGCTGTCTCGCGCACCGACATGATGTCGTTGACGCGGATCTTCTCCGATTGCGAAACCCCGAAATCGGGCAGGTTGCGGTAGGTGGCGGTCTTGCCCTTGGCGTCGTTGCCGATCACCGCATCCACCTCGTCCATGGCGGCAAAGGTGTCCGGTTCGGTCTGCGCGGCGCATCCGGAAACCACGATCCGGGCATGCGGGTTGTCCCGCCGTACCTTGCGTATGGTCTGGCGTGCCTGGCGCACCGCATCGGCCGTCACGGCGCAGGTGTTGACCAGCACGGCGTTGTTGAGGCCTGCGGTTTCGGCGGCCTTGCGCATGGTCTCGGATTCAAAGGTGTTGAGGCGGCATCCGAAGGTGACCACCTTGACCCCGCTCATGCCAGCGCCTCGTCACGCTCCCAGGCGCCGGTCGCAGGGTCGACCCGGCCGGAAAACTCCCATTCCGCCGGACCCGTCATGATGACATGATCGTCGTTGCGCCACTCGATGAGGAGAGGCCCGCCCGGCAGGTTGACCGTCACCGTCCGTCCGGTGCGCCCGGTTCGGGCGGCCAGAACGGCGGCGGCGCAGGCGGCAGAGCCGCAGGCCTTCGTGAGACCCACGCCGCGTTCCCAGGTCCTCAGATCCAGCGTCTTGTCGTCAAGCACGCGGGCGATCGAGATGTTGGCGCGTTCCGGAAAGATCGGATGATGTTCGAGCAGCGGTCCGAAGCGCTCGAGATCATGCGACCAGACGTCATCCCTGACCCAGAACACCGCATGGGGATTGCCCATCGACATCACGGACGGCGAATGCAGGACCGGGGCGTCGATCGGGCCGATCTGAAGCTCGATGCGGGTGGTGTCGTGGAACTCCTCGGCCAGCGGGATCCGGTCCCAGCGAAACTCCGGCTTCCCCATGTCGACGGAAATGGAGCCGTCCTCGTGCTCCTGGGCGTTGAGAATGCCCGCGAGCGTCCGGAAGGTAAAACTTCTGCGCCCGGTTTCCGAGGCCAGCGCCTGCACCACGCAACGTGTGCCGTTGCCGCAGGCCTGCGCACGCGAGCCGTCACGGTTGAGGATGTCGATGCGGTAGTCGACGCCGTCGAGATCGATGTCGTGGATCGCCATGATCTGGTCGAAGCCGGTGGCTTCGCCGGCGGCAAGTGTCACCGCCGCTTCCGCGGTCACGGCATCGCTGCGGCCGCGCATGTCGATGACGACAATGTCGTTGCCCAGTCCGTTCATCTTGGCGAAAGGAACCATCGAGGTCATGCGGGGTCCATCAGAAATCTTCGGTAACACCGGGGTCGCGCCGGTCCCGGCGCATGCAGGTTTTGGCGCCTATATGGCGGAAATTGCGGGCGATTACCAGTGCCGCGGCCACGGCGCGGCCTGCTTGCGGGCTTAGGGCGGGCCTCAGACGCCGGCGGGTGCTTCCCAGACCTCGCCCACATGCAGCGGCCGGAAGCGGTCCGGGGCCACGCCTTTTTCCGCCAGCGCGGCCTCGAGCACCTCCTTCGGCGCGTCGCGGCCCTCATTGGTCAGCTGGAACGTGCCCCAGTGATGCCCGAGTGCATAGTCTGCGCCCGAGAGCAGGAAGCCTTCGATGGCCTCCTGCGGGTTCTGGTGCTGGTCCTTCATGAACCAGCGCGGCTCATAGGCGCCGACCGGCAGAATCGCGGCGCGGAACTTGCCGTGGCGCTCCCGCGCGTTCCGGTAGGGCCGGCCGTTGTCGAACCCGGTGTCGCCGATGTGCAGGATCTTTCCGCCTTCGGTCTCGATCACGAAGGCGGCCCAGAGCGCCATCGACCTGTCGTTCATGCCGCGCGCCGACCAGTGGTGGCAGGGTTCGAAGTGGAACGTCGCCGGGCCCGACCGGATCGCCTGGCCCCAGTCGGCGGTCTCCGTCCGCATGCTCGGCGTATGGTCCTTGATGATGACGTCATTGCCGAGCGGCGTGATGACAACCGGATTGTGCGCCTGGCGGAGCCGGGCCAGGGTGACGAGATCCAGATGGTCGTAGTGATTGTGGCTGAGCAGGACCACATCGATCTTTGGCAGGTCCTCGAACGCCACGCCGGGATCGATGATCCGCTTCGGTCCGGCAAAGGCCACGGGACTAGCGCGGTCCGACCAGACCGGATCGGTCAGGATGTTGAGGCCCGCGGTCTGGATCAGCATCGTTGCGTGGCCGACCATGGTGATCCTGAGCGCGTTGCCTTCGACCCTGGCCTCGGGCCTGGCCGGGGCGAAGGGGCTGGTGGCGCTGGCCGGCCATGGTTCGCGGCCGCCGCCGAACTGCCATTTCAGGAGGTCCCCAAAGCCCTTTGGCGCCGAACCGTCCGGGTTGAAGAACCGGGTTCCGTCATAGTGGTCGCTGACGGGGCCGGAATAGTAGGGATTGTTGGCGCGGGCGATGGCCATGGCGGTTCCTGATGCGCCAAGGCCGAAGATGCCGGCAAGCGCGCTGAACTTGAGGAAGGAGCGGCGGTTCATGAGAGGGATATGGGGGGGGGCGGGGCGCCGATCAAGATCGCGGCGTCGACTGCCTGCGCCTGCGCGCGAGCGGTTCGTCCTGGAGGGGCCGATCGGGCGCACTGTGCCTTAAGGGCATGTCACCGGCCGGAGGCCTCGACGAGACCTGATATGCCGGGGCTACCGGTGTGAGCTCTTGCCCGGATGTCACCGTATCTTACCGGCGAGATATTGCGGCGGATGGAAAAGCTTCATTAGGAAAACCTCTCGTATTCTCGACCCCGATAGCTTGGACCGCGCGCATTGAGCCCGCTCTGCTGTGTTGCCTGAAGGACTAGTGATGAGCCTTTCGACCCCGATCCTTTTCGCGATCGCGATGCTCGCGGTTATCGCGGTCGGACGTATCATCACGTCGCCGGCCGCGCCGGGGCGCATCGCTTTCGCCTTGTCGGCCGTCGCATCGATCTGGTGGATCTCGATGGTCGTGCTCCGGCTCAACAGCGTCGAGCTTTCGGACAAGATCCTGTTCAGCCGCCTTGCCTGGTTCGGCATCGTCGCCACGCCGCTGTTCTGGTCGGCAGCCCTGCTCGACCATGCAGGCTTCAGCCAGCTCACCCGACGCGTGCCCGTCATGGCCATGCTCGGCTTCAGCGCGATCGCCGGCCTTGCGGCGCTGACGGACGGCTATCACAACTGGATCTATACCGGCATCCTCAACGAAGCGCGGCCGAGCTTCTCGCGCGGATGGCTGTTCTACGTGCTGCTGGGCGGGATGTATCTGTGCATGCTTCTTGCCTGCCTGCTGTCGATTTCCCAGTTGAAGCGCGCCTCGCGCCTGCACAGGCGTCAGATGCTTGCGCTGCTGATCGCGACCCTTGCCCCCTGGGCAAGCAACGCCGCTTTCATCCTCTTCGGCTTCCGCCTCTTCGACGACGATCCGACCCCTTTCGCCTTCGCCGCAACCGTGCTGGCGGTGCTCTTCGCGCAACATCGCGGCAAACTCTTCATCGCGCCGCCGATCGCGCGGGACATCATCTTCTCGATCCTGCCGGATCCGATCGTGGTGATCGAGCCGAGCGGCCTGGTGCTCGAAACCAATCCGGCGGCCGAGAAGCTAACGGGATTTGGCGCGGAGACCGTCGGAACGAAGCTGCCGCCCTCCCATCCGCTGATGGCTTTTGCCGGGCAGGACCGGGAGGCAGGGAGCGCAAAGCCGATCGTCGAGTTCGATTCGATGCAGAAGATCTTCGAGGTGTCGGCGCAACCGCTGGAGCACTGGGGCCGCCGCGGCAATGTGATGCTCGTCCTGCGCGACGTGACCGCGCGCGAAGCCGCGCAGAAAAGCCTTTCGGATGCCGGGCAGGCGCTGCAGCAGCGGCTCGAGGAAAATATGCGCCTGCAGGAACAGCTGGAACAGCAGGCCTTTCACGACCACCTGACCGGCCTGTTCAACCGCCGCCATGCCAGCACGGTCATTCCGCCGCTGCTTTCGGCGGCGAGCGAAGCCGAGCCGGTCGCGCTGATCATCCTGGATCTCGACTATTTCAAGCAGGTCAACGACCGCTACGGGCATGATGTGGGCGACAAGGTGCTTTCGGCTTTCGCCACGATGCTGGGCGACAGTCTGCAGGGCGCGGAAATGGCGTTCCGTTACGGCGGCGAGGAATTCCTCGTCGTGCTGCCGTCGACGGGCCGTGACCGGGCGCTTGAGCGCTGCGCCCGCTGGCGCCAGGAGCTCGCCAGCCACCGGTTTGCAGAAATGAAGGATGCCGCCTTGTCGTTCTCGGCCGGCATCGCGCTTGCCCCCGATGCTGGAACGTCGCTTGCCGAGTGCACCAAGGCCGCCGATGTTGCGCTCTACCGGGCCAAGATTTCCGGACGCAACACGGACGTCGTCTGGGGCGAGCATCTGGCCGGCATCGTTCCGGAAAGTCCCGCTGAAAGCGGCAGGACGGTCGACCGCCGCGCACGCAGAGGTCGGGCCAGGGCATAGGCTGGCGCCGCCCGGGCCCTTGTCCGGCGCCTGATGCCCGCGATGCCGTTTCCATGGCGATTGAAAAATCACGATCGAAACCAAAGACACTTGCATTTGCATGCAAACCCTGTTGAATTCGCATCACCACAGGGGTGCCGCGTAGAGCCGCGGCTGAGATGCGGGCGCCAAGCCCACGGACCCTCGAAGCTGATCTGGATAATGCCAGCGTAGCAAGGAGGAACCACGATGTTCGCAGGCGCGCAAGTATCCCTCTATCCCATGACCGACGGGTTCGTGGACGTGATCCTGTCGTCGCTTTCGGCGCTCGATCCCTACAGGGACCGTCTCCGTATCGAGACCGACGACATCTCCACATTGATCGTCGGCCCGCCCGAAGTGCTGTTTCCCGCGCTGCGCGATCTCTATGTGGCGGCAGCCGCCAGCCGGCACCACGTCGTCCTGCGCGCAACCCTGTCGCGCGGCTGCCCCGGCGAGCCCGACGATCCGATCTGCCAGACCAATGCGCTCGCCAACCCCTCCGAACCGCTCGAATCGCGGCAGGCGGCGGCACTGAAGGCGCTCGCCGGTGCGCCTGAAACCGGCGAGACGGCCCGGGCGCAGTTTTCGCTCTATGTGATGGGCGCGGGCGACCACATGGCCGAGATCATGGGCTGCATTGACTTTCTCAAGCAAAGCGGCACGTTCGACCGCTCGAAGAACTTCTGCACCCGGCTCACGGGCGATTCGGGTGCGGTGTTTGCGACGCTGCAGGAAGCCTTCTGCCGCTTCGGACCGCCGCTCGGTCACGTCACCATCGATCTGACGGTTTCAGCCAACAGCCCTTCGATCGCCTGAGCCCATGGCCGCATCGTCTTTCCGCCATCCGGCGGCACGGTTCCGCCGTGCAATGCCGGCCGTTCTCAGCGTCGCGGCTCTGCTCGCTGCCTGGGAAATCTATGTCCGCATGTCGGGGATCTCCGCCTTGGTGCTGCCGGCGCCTTCCCGGGTGATCGGGCAGATTGCCGAAAATCGGGATCTCCTGTGGGCCAACACGCTGCCCACGCTCAAGGCCACACTGCTCGGATTTGCGTGCTCGCTGAGCCTGGCGTTCGCGCTGTCCGTCGTGATCGATTTCATCCCGCGGATAAGGCGCGCGCTGTTTCCGGTCTTCGTCATCAGCCAGACCCTGCCGCTGGTGGCGATCGCGCCGCTTGTGGTGCTGTGGTTCGGCTTCGGGCTGACGCCGAAGATCCTGCTGGTGGCGCTGGTCACCTTCTTTCCGATGCTGGTGGCGCTGGTCGACGGCTACCAGTCCACCGATCGCGACATCTCGGCGCTGCTGGCCTCGATGGGCGCGTCGCGCGCCGGTATCTTCCGCCGCGCACGTCTGCCTTCGGCCATGCCCACTTTCTTCGCGGGCCTGAGGATCTCCATCACCTACGCGGTGGTGGCGGCCATCTTCGCCGAATATGTCGGCGCCCGCGCAGGCCTCGGTATCGTCATTCTCAACGCCAAGAACAGTTTCCGCCCGGATCTGATGCTGGCGGCTGTGGTGATCAGCTCGGCGCTGACCCTTGCCCTCTTCGCTGCGACCGCGCTCATGCAGCGGCTGGTGCTCGGCTGGCAGCACGCGGGGGACGGGCAATGAGCGCGCTTTCGCTTGAAAACCTGGCCGTCGCCTTGGGCGAAACCCCGGTGATCGCCGACATTTCTCTTCGTGTCGCCAGGGGCGAATTCGTCTCGATCCTCGGGCCGTCCGGTTGCGGCAAATCCACCCTGTTCCGTCTGCTCACCGGCGCAATCCGCCCCGATCGGGGCGAAATCCGGGTCGAGGATCCTGTGGCCGGCGCGGCGCACGACACTTTCGCCTTCATGCCGCAGCGCGATGCGCTGATGCCGTGGCGGCGGATCATCGACAATGTCACCCTCGGGCTCGAAGTGCAGGGACTGGGCCGCGAGGCTGCGCGGACCCGGGTGCGGCCATTGTTTGCAGCTTTCGGGCTCGAAGGCTTCGAGCAGCATTACCCGGCACAGCTTTCTGGTGGCATGCGGCAGCGCGCAGCGCTGCTGCGCACCATCGTGCAGGACCGGCCGATCCTGCTTCTCGACGAACCCTTCGGCGCACTGGACGCGCTCACCCGGGCCGGGATGCAGCGCTTCATCGAGCATCGCTGGCAAGAGGCGCGCTGGACCACGGTTCTGGTCACGCATGACGTCCACGAGGCGGTGGCGCTGTCGGACCGGATCTATGTGCTGACGCGCCGGCCGGCGCGGATCATCGCGAATTTCGATGTGCCCTGGCCTCGCCCCAGGCTTGGAAGCCCGCTTCCGCCCGAGGCCGACCGCCTTGAAGCCGACCTTCTCGACACCCTTCTCACCCAAACCGGAGACCCGTCATGAAACATCTTCCTGCAATGCTGGCGCTGCTTCTGGCCCTGCCCGCCCAGGCCGCCGAAAAACTCACCGTCGCACTCGACTGGACACCGAACACCAATCATGTCGGGCTTTACGTGGCCCAGGCCAAGGGCTGGTTCACCGATGCCGGCCTCGATGTGGAGATTCTGCCCTACACCGACACGTCGTCGGGCACGCTGGTCGCCACCGGTGTCGCCGAATTCGGCATCCTGAGCGCCGTGGGCTTTCACAGCCAGCGCTCCATGGGAGCCGACATGACGGCGGTGATGGCGGTGGTCCAGCACGAGACAGGACGACTGGTGTTCAACGGCGAACGTGACGATATCCAGCGTCCCGCGGATCTCGACGGCCTCACCTATGCCGGGTTCGGCAGCGCCTGGGAGAACGCGCTGATCTCCTCGATCATCCGCCATGACGGCGGCGAGGGCACCTTCGAGACGGTGACGCTCGGCACCTCGGCCTACGAGGCGCTGGCCAACGGTTCGGTCGATTTCACCCTCGAAGTCAGCACCTGGGAGGGCGTGAATTCCGTCCTGCTCGACCGCCCGCAGCGCTGGTTCACCTATGCCGATTACGGCGTGCCCGACCAGCACACGACCTTCCTTGGCGGCAATTCCACCTGGCTTTCGGACAATCCCGCCACCGCCAAGGCGTTCGTCCAGGCCGCGCAGCGCGGCTATGCTTTCGCCGCCGACAATCCGGATGAAGCCGCCGATATGCTGATTGCAGGCACCGATGGCATGCTGTCCAACCCCGAACTGGTGCATGCCTCGATGGCGGCACTTGTTGAAGGCGGGTTTCTCAGGGATCCCGGCGAGCCCGTGGGCCTCATCGATCCGGAGCTGATTACGGCAATCACAAGCTTCCTGTACGAGGCAGGCATCCTGCGAAATGCCGATGGCGATGTGCATGAAACCATGCCGGACGTGTCGGGTTGGTACACCAACGCCTATCTGGCGCAATCCGCAGCGCAGTAGCTCACACGATGGCCGGACCGGTCGGCGGGCCGGTCCTCATTGCCGGTCGGGTCATCACGGTTTTCGGGATCAAACCGCTTGACCGGACATCGTGACCATGTACCCCTCGCGGGAAGAATTCGACCCGAAGGGCAGGAGCGACCTTATCCATGACAACCGACCAGATGCTCTTGTTCTGCATTCTCATCGTGCTTTTCGGCATGCTTGTCTGGGGCCGGTTCCGTTACGATCTGGTGGCTTTCGTGGCGTTGCTGGCGACCGTGCTTCTGGGGCTCATCGATGCGGGACAGGCGTTCGAAGGCTTCGGCCATCCTGCAGTCGTGATCATCGCGCTGGTGCTGATCGTTTCGCGCGGGCTGATGAATTCCGGCGCTGTCGAACTGATCGCCCGGTTCGTGATCCGGCCCGACCGGGCGATGTCGAGCCATATCGGCATCATGGCGGTGGCGGGCGCGGCGTTGTCAGCGGTAATCAACAATGTGGCCGCACTGGCGCTTTTGATGTCGCTCGACATGGATGCGGCGCGCAAGGCCAAGCGGGCGGTGTCGCTCACCCTGATGCCGCTGTCGTTCGGGACGATCCTGGGCGGCATGATCACGCTTATCGGCACCCCGCCCAACATCGTCATTGCGCAGTACCGCGACAATGCGCTCGGTGCGCCGTTCTCCATGTTCGATTTCGCGCCGGTCGGGCTCGCGGTGGCGATCGTGGGCATCGCCTATGTGACGCTGATCGGCTGGCGGCTGATCCCCGAGCGCCCGGATGCGGTTTCGCTCGAGGGAGATGCCGGCCTCTATGTGGCGGAAGCTCGGATCAAGGAAGGGTCGAAATCCATCGGCATGACGGTCGGCGAGCTCTATCCGCTCGCCAATGAAAGCGATGTCACCATCCTGGGCCTGGTACGTCAGGGCAAGCGGCTGCCGGGGTTCTCGCGCAGCCGGGAGATCCGCAAGACCGATTTTCTGGTGCTGGAGGGAGATCCGAAGCAGATCGAGGCCTTCATGGGAGCGGCCGAACTCGACACGGTGGGATCGGACAAGCATGGCGGCCTGATCGGCCGGTCGATGAGCCTGGTGGAGGCAATCGTGCCCGAGGATGCCCGCGTGGTCGGGCGCAACACTCTCGGCATGCGGCTGGTGCAGCGCCACGGCGTCACGCTGCTTGGCGTTTCGCGTCAGGGCAAGCGGTTCCGCGAGCGGGTGCGGGGGCTGACCATCAAGCCTGGCGACGTGCTGCTGCTGATCGGGCCGGACGACAACATCGCCGCCGCCAGCGCCTGGCTCGGCGTGCTGCCGCTTGAAAACCGCAGGCTCGAAGTGCTCCAGCGCACCAAGGCTGCGGCAGCACTCGCGTGCTTCGCCGGGGCGATCGCGCTCACGGTGGCCGGCCTCGTGCCGCTGACCATCGCGCTGGGGCTGTGCGTGGTGGCCTATCTGGCGCTCGGCATCATCGGCGGCCGCGATTTCTACGAACTGATCGAGTGGAAGGTGATCGTGCTGCTCGCCTGCCTGATCCCGGTTGGGCAGGCGCTGGAAGAGACCGGCGGCAGCCAGCTGATCGCAAACCTGATCGTCAGCCAGACCGACGGGTTTCCCGCCTGGGCCGTGCTGATGGCGCAGATGGTGATCACGATGACGCTGTCGGATTTCCTCAACAATGTGGCCACCGCGCTGATTGCCGCGCCGATTGCGGTCAGCATCGCCAATTCGCTTCAGGTCAGTCCCGATCCGTTCCTGATGGGCGTGGCGGTGGCCGCGTCCTGCGCCTTCCTCACGCCGATCGGCCACAAGAACAACACCATCATCATGGGGCCGGGGAATTACCAGTTCGGCGACTACTGGCGCATGGGCCTGCTGCTCGAAATCATCGTCATCGCCGTGGCGGTGCCGGTGATCATGCTGGTCTGGCAGTTCTGATGGGGGTTGGTGCACACCTATTGCTGGTCCGGCAATGATGTTT
Organism: Hoeflea sp.; assembly: GCA_965233445.1. Taxonomy (GTDB): domain Bacteria; phylum Pseudomonadota; class Alphaproteobacteria; order Rhizobiales; family Rhizobiaceae; genus Hoeflea. The sequence goes on along the minus strand of OZ247491.1, from coordinate 311,541 downwards.
CCGGATTCTCGCGGCCAAGAATGCGAACCACAAGAACGCAATTTCCATCAATCTTGTAGTATATCGAATGTGCCTCGTAGACGCTGCGGCGATAGCCCGGGCGGATGTGGTCAACGGACTGATAGCGTTCCGGGTGGGCTGCAATTTCGCCAAGGCGTCGCGTCATGCCGTTCAGATAACCAAGTGCCTGTTCAAGCCCGAACCTGTCGATTCCAAATTCGAAGATCCGTTCGAAATCCTCGTCGGCAGCCCTCGTTAATCTATAGGGATCCATTCTCGCGCCGCTTTTCGATTACGGCGCTGATGATCTCGTCCGGACTGCGGTGACTGATGCCGCTCTTCTCGCCGTCAGTCAGCGCGGCCTGCAAGGTGCTGATTGCGGTTTCGCGCTCTTCCAGGAGCCGAAGACCGGCGCGGATGACTTCGCTGGTCGAGCCGTACTTGCCGCTTCCGACCTGCGTGCCAACAAATCTCTCGTAGTGATCACCGAGAATGACGGACGTGTTCTTGCCCATAGCCGCTCCTTTTGTACCAGTTAATCATATCAAATGGTAAGCTTTCAAGGTCTGATCGGATGCGGTGGTCGGCCTGAAATCAGGCAGGGGCCTTTCAGGCCAGCGCGGGCTGGGTGACCACAAGCGAGATGGCGGTGAAGAAGCAGGCCGAGGCCGAAATCACGAAGCCGTGCCAGATCGCCGTCGAGAACCGCATGTCCTTTGCCGCATGGAAGATCACGCCGACCGTGTAGAGCAGGCCGCCGGCGACGATGTAGCCGAGCGGGAGTTCCGACCACGATGTCCAGACCAGGACGATGCTCATCCAGCCCATGCCCAGATAGAGCAGCGGGCCGAACCGACCTGGCGTCTTCCAGAAAGCCAGCTTCAAGGTCATTCCGATGATCGCCATGCCCCACACCAGGCTGAGCACCAAATAGGCAAGACCGCTGCCGATCATCACCACCAGCGGGGTATAGGTGCCCGCGATCTTGAGATAGATCGCCGCATGGTCGATCCGGCGCAGCGCGGGGCGCAGGCCTTCCCACGGGGTCAGATGATAAAGTGCCGAGGCCGTGAAGGTGGCGATCAGCGTCGCCGCATAGACCGCCACGGCCGCAATCTCCCACGGCGCCGAGACCGGAGCGGCCCAGACCAGCAGCAGGATCGCCCCCAGCACCGCGCCGGTGACCCCGATGGCATGCATGCTGCCGTCGGCAAACTGTTCGGATCTGGTGAGGTACATGGGATTCCCTGAGGCGCTGCTGTGAGAAGGACGGTTGTTGCCGCATGAGCAGCATGAATTGGCGAGACGGTACCGGAGTTCAACCCGTCGGTCGACCGGGTCGGGGGAGGACAGATTGAAGCGGGTGAAACCGTTGCGGCATCCTTCGCGCCCACTTGCCGCCCGGTGACAAACCGAAGTCATTGCCTGGTTCGGTCCGGCTTGGCCCTTCAACCTTGACTCCGACGCGGTTTTCCTGTTTACCCCACGCAAATCTGCGACGAGCATGACTCCGAGCCGCCGACCGGGACCCCTTGTGGTGTAAAATCGATCCCGGAGGTCAACACCCGACAGCGCGATGCGCCCTCGGGTGCCGTTTGGCTTTGCGCTGTGCACGTCCCATATGGGTCGGGAAACCCCCGGCAACAACAGGACGACGCAATGTTTGAAAATCTCCAGGACCGGCTTGGCTCCATCCTCAACAATCTGACCGGGCGCGGCGCCCTGTCGGAAAAGGATGTCGCGGAAGCCATGCGCGAGGTTCGCCGCGCGCTTCTGGAGGCCGACGTGGCGCTCGAGGTGGTTCGCGGCTTCACCGACCGCGTCCGCGAAAAGGCCGTCGGCGCCGAGATCGTCAAGTCGATCAAGCCGGGCCAGATGGTGGTCAAGCTGGTCCATGATGAACTGGTCACCCTTCTGGGCGAGGAAGGCGTTGCGATCGATCTGAATGCCGCGGCCCCCGTCGTCATCATGATGGTCGGTTTGCAGGGCTCGGGCAAGACCACGACGTCGGCCAAGATCGCCGCAAGGCTTGAGAAGCGCGACCGCAAGAAGGTGATGATGGCGTCGCTCGACACGCGCCGTCCCGCCGCCCAGGAGCAGTTGAAACAGCTCGGCGAGCAGACCGGGGTCGCCACCCTGCCGATCATGGCCGGCCAGTCGCCGACCGACATCGCCGCGCGCGCGGTGCAGGCGGCCAAGCTCGGCGGCCATGACGTGGTCATTCTCGACACCGCCGGCCGCACCCATATCGACGAGCCGCTGATGGCCGAGATGGCCGAGATCAAGCGCCGCGCAAATCCGCACGAGATCCTGCTCGTCGCTGATGCGCTGACCGGTCAGGACGCGGTCAACCTGGCACGCAATTTCGATGAGCGCGTCGGCATTTCCGGCCTGGTACTGACCCGCATGGACGGCGACGGCCGCGGCGGCGCAGCGCTTTCGATGCGCGCCGTCACAGGCAAGCCGATCAAGCTGATCGGTACCGGCGAAAAGATGGACGCGCTCGAGGAATTCCATCCCCGCCGCGTCGCCGACCGCATCCTCGGCATGGGCGACATCGTTTCGCTGGTCGAGAAGGCGGCGGAGAATTTCGACGCCGAAAAGGCGCAGTCGATGGCTGCGCGGATGAAGACCGGCAAGTTCGATCTGAACGACATGGCCGACCAGCTTGCGCAGATGCAGAAGATGGGCGGCATGGGCGGAATCATGGGCATGATGCCCGGCATGGGCAAGATGAAGGACCAGATGTCGGCCGCCGGCCTCGACGACAAGACCTTTGCCCGCCAGATTGCCATCATCAACTCGATGACCAAGGCCGAACGCGCCAATCCCGACATTCTCAAGCATTCGCGCAAGAAGCGCATCGCAGCCGGGTCGGGCACCGATGCGGCCGCCATCAACAAGCTTCTGAAGATGCACCGGCAGATGGCCGACGTGATGAAGGCCATGGGCGGCAAGGGCAAGGGCGGCGGCATGATGCGCGCGGCCATGGGCGGTCTCGCCTCCAAGATGGGGCTTCCCGCCGGCATGGGCGGCATGCCGGACCTTTCGAAGATGGACCCGAAGCAGCTCGAGGCCCTGCAGAAACAGGCGGAAGCCGCCGGCCTCGGCAAGGGCGGCATGCCGGGCGGTCTGCCCCCGGGAGGACTTCCGGGTCTTGGCGGCCCGAAGCTGCCGGGCCTGGGTGGTTCGAAATCATCGGGCGGCCTTCCCGGCCTGCCGAAGAAGAAGTGAGGCGGCCATGACCGATACCGACAGCGCCATGGCGCAGCTTCTCGAATACCGTCGCTCGATCGACAATTTCGACGCGGCGCTCATTCACATCCTGGCCGAGCGCTTCCGGGTCACCAAGGCCGTGGGCGCGCTCAAGGCCTCGGCGGATCTGCCGCCGTCCGATCCGAACCGCGAGGCCGAGCAGGTTGCCCGGCTGCGCGATCTTGCGAAGTCCGCCGATCTCGATCCGGATTTCGCCGAAAAGTTTCTCGAATTCGTCATCCGCGAAGTCATCCAGCACCACAAGCAGGCGGCCGCGAAATGACGAACCCGTTCTGGCGCCGCAAGGCGTCCGGCGCATTCCAAACCATCAACCAGACAGACTGCTAAACCGAAGGAAAAGAAAATGGCACTGAAAATTCGTCTCGCCCGTGGCGGCTCCAAGAAGCGTCCTTACTACCACGTCGTCGTTGCCGACGTCCGCAGCCCGCGCGACGGCCGCTTCATCGAGCGCCTCGGCTACTGGAACCCGATGCTGCCCAAGGACGATGCTGCCCGCGTCAGCCTCAACCAGGAGCGCATCCAGCATTGGCTCGACAACGGCGCCCTGCCGACCGACCGCGTCGCACGCTTCATGGCCGAAGCCGGCATGATCACCCGCGAAGCCCGCAACAACCCGAACAAGGCCAAGCCCGGCAAGAAGGCGCAGGAGCGCGAAGCCGAGCGCAAGCAGAAGGAAGAGGATGCAGCCGCTGCTGCCGCCGAGGCCGCTGAAGCACCTGCGGAAGAAGCCGCCGCGGAATAAGTGCGGGCCGCACGCTCGACAGTTTGATGCGGGCGGCCTGTGGCCGCCCGTTTTCGCGTTGACCTTCCAAGCCTGGTCGTGTCCGGAGATCCCATGAGCAAGCTCACCAATCCCATCCTCATCGGCGTCATCGGCGCCGCGCAGGGCATTCGCGGCGAGGTCCGGGTCAAGCCCTTTACCGAGCACCCGATGGCGCTGTCCGACTATGGCGTTCTCTTTGCCGCCGATGGCCGCCGCTTCGAGGTGCTGGATCTGAGGTTCGCCAAGACCGTTGTCGTGGTGCGCTTTCGCGGCATCAATGACCGCAACGCCGCCGAGGCGCTCAAGGGCACGGAACTCTTCATCGACCGCTCCAGCCTGCCCGACGAGGACCTGGAGGAGGGCGAGTATTTCTATGCCGATCTCGAGGGGCTCGAGGCCTGGGACGCTGATGGCGTCTTCTGGGGCGTGGTGTCCGCGGTGCTGGATTTCGGCGGCGGCGATCTGCTTGAACTCCGGGACGAGGGCCGCAAGCCGGTGGTGATCCCGTTCACGCAAGCCGCCGTTCCAAAGGTTGATATCGAGGCCGGACGCATCCTTGTCGATCCGGTCGCCGCCGGTCTGATCGACACCGGCGAAGCCGATGACGAAGGCGAACCGGGTCCCGGCGGGGACGGCCAGGATGGAGACGGGGACTGATGGGGTTTCACGCCACGGTTCTCACGCTCTATCCGGAGATGTTTCCCGGCCATCTCGGGGTGTCGCTGGCGGGCCGGGCGCTCGACCGCGGCGACGCCACGGTGGAGGCGGTCAACATCCGCGACCATGCCACGGGCAAACACCGCAATGTCGACGACACGCCGGCGGGCGGCGGCGCCGGCATGGTGCTCAGACCCGACGTGCTGGCCCGCGCCATCGATGCGGTTAGTTCCGGGGATGATCCGCGCCCGCGGATCCTGATGAGCCCGCGCGGCCGGCCGCTGACGCAGGCACGGGTCCGCGACCTCGCCAACGGGCCGGGCGCGGTCATCGTCTGCGGCCGCTTCGAAGGGGTCGACCAGCGGGTGATCGAAGCGCGCAATCTCGAGGAAATCTCGATCGGCGATTACGTGCTCTCGGGTGGTGAACCCGCGGCGCTGATCCTGCTCGATGCGGTGATCCGGGTGCTTCCGGGTGTCATGGGCAATGCCGAGTCCGGCGCTCATGAGAGCTTCGAGACCGGACTGCTCGAGCATCCGCATTACACAAGGCCACAGGTGTTTGAAGGCCGGGAGATTCCGGCTGTGCTGACCTCGGGCAATCACAAGGCGATCGAGGACTGGCGGCAGGCGCAGGCGCTGGATTTGACCCGGAACCGCCGCCCCGACCTTGTCGACCAGGGTTTGAAACCCAAAGATTAGCCGGCAAAATAATACCAGGTGAGCAGCAGGCCGATGGCCACCACGAGCGCCCGGATGACCGCCTGCGGCACGCGGCGCGCCATCCAGACCCCGGCATAGCCGCCCAGCGCGCCGCCGGGGATCATGATCAGCGCCGGAAGCCAGGCCACCACGCCGCCGGTGACGAACACCAGGATGGCGACCAGCGCGATTGTCACGGCGATGAAGTTCTTGAGCGCATTGAGGCGGTGGTAATCGCCGCCCTTGGTCAGGCCGAGAACAGCGAGCATCATGATGCCCATGCCGGCGCCGAAAAACCCGCCATAGATCGAGGTGACGAACTGGCCTGCCAGTCCCCAGCGCGAAACCGGCTGTTCGGGGTGCAGGTTCTTCGGCCTGAGGTAGGGTCCGGCGGCAAAGATCGCCGTGGCGGCAAGCAGCAGCCACGGCACCAGCGAGCGAAACTCGGGATTGGACATCGAGACCAGGATCAGCGCGCCGCCGAGACTGCCCACGAAGGACAGGCCGGCAAGCAGCCAGGCCTCGCGCCCTGCGGCGCGGATCTCGTCGCGATAGGCCAGCGCCGAGGTCACGTAGCCGGGAAACTGGGTGACCGAGGAGGTGGCGTTGGCCATGATCGGCGGCACGCCGACCAGCGTCATGGCGCCGAAGGTCAGGAAGGTGCCGCCGCCGGCAATGGCGTTGACCGCGCTCGACAGGAAGCCGGCGGAAAACAGGAGCAGGATGTCGAAGAGAAACATGTTGGGACCGGCAGCAGGAACGACGGGGACGTCTTAGAGCACCCAATGGCCGGACGTTCAAGCCATGCCCTTGCGCCGCGTCCCCGGACCGGAGCCGGCGGGCGGAGAAGCCGGGAATCGCAGCCTTGGCGCAGCGTGAACAAAATCTCGCTCACGGAGGTGACAAAACCGCGGCAATGGTGTATCGACCCCGCGATCGGCAAAAGTCCGACAGCCGTCACCACGGCGCCTGCCAAACAATGAATGGTGAATTCGCTCCTGCCCTCACAGGCATAGCCGCAAGGATGATCCCCGGACGGGGCATGCCGCGCAGGCGAGACGAGAGCGCTCTGACCGTTTGAGAAGAACGAAAGGTCAAGGACCATGAATATCATTGCCCAGCTGGATGCCGAACAGGCAGCCAAGATCGAAGCTTCCCGCAAGTTTCCCGAATTCTCCGCCGGCGACACGCTGCGCGTCCAGGTCCGTGTGACCGAAGGAAAGCGCACCCGTCTGCAGGCCTTCGAAGGCGTCTGCATCGCCCGCTCCGGCGCCGGTCTGAACGAGAACTTCACCGTCCGCAAGATTTCCTACGGCGAAGGCGTGGAACGCGTGTTCCCGATCTACTCGCCGCTGGTCGAGGCCGTCGAAGTGGTCCGTCGCGGCAAGGTGCGTCGCGCCAAGCTCTATTACATGCGCGATCGTCGCGGCAAGTCGGCCCGTATCGTCGAGAACACCAACACCCGCGCCCGCAAGCTCAACGAAGCCGAGCGCGCGACACTCGCCGAGCAGAAGGCTCGCATCGAGGCCGAGAAGGTTGCAGCCGCGGAGGCTCTGGCAGCCGAGAAGGCAGCGGCAGACGCAGCGGAAGCAGCAGCAGCGAACGCTCCGGCCGACGAGCCCAAGGGCGAATAAGCCGTTTCATGAACATTTGACGATCCTCAGGGATTGTCCGATCAAGGCGCCGGTTACCCCGGCGCCTTTTTTGGTTCTGGCGCATGTGCCGGGCCAGAACCTGCCGATGCGTAAAATGCAAGCGACCAGGTTAAACCTCCTGCAAGGCTTCATAGGCATAAGCTTGCGGTGATCGCGACCCGGGAAACGTTGCGCGCCACCGGCGCGCGCCCGGGACCCCTGCTTCCGGAGTGGATCGCCGTGTCTCTTCCAGTCATCGTCAACACCGGCATGAACGGCGTCATAGCGCAGCATCCGCAAATGACGCGCATCGCCACCGGTCTTGCGCCTGAACGACCGGGAAGCAAGGGCACGAACTCAACCCGGGCGGAATCCAGCCTCGAGGAGGAGCTCGAGGGCGCAGCACGCGCCGGGGCACTGGTTCCGGCCGCTGCGTCGAGGCCGCAAACATCCTTTGCCGAAGCACTCCAATCCGGTGCCGACATGTGGGACATTCTCGCAGCCGCCGCTGCCAGCGGTCGCAAGCGCTGACCGGCGAAAGGCGGAGCCCGTCAGGGCGCTGCAGGCGTGGACAAACCCTGGGCCAGATCCGCAGGCTTCCAGACGTTCTGCATGAGTTTCCCGCTCTTTCGTCCACAGGTTCGGCAGTGGTGCCATACTTTCCGCACTTCCGCTGCCGGAGGGTTCGCGAACGTTGCGGGCCGGGCGGGAGGAAGGCCTCCCGGTGTTTGCCGTAACGTGCGGCGAAACGACGGAGGAGGCAGCGCAAGGCCACGTTCCGCTGGCAGTCCCGAGGGCCACGCATGGCCCGGCGGACCAAGCCAGCCACCGGAGACATTCCCGTTCCTTGTGCCGGCCAGCGCCGGCCGGCAGCCGGGGCGGGGGTGGAAACGGGCCTGTGGCGGGCCGCCTTGCGGATTCGGGAAAGGCTTGGCGTTCAGGCGCCGCCGCCCTGGCGTACCCGGATCGGCAACGCAAGGTTCAGCCCGTGCCGGACACGGCCACAAGCCGCGTTCCAATGCCCGTGTCCGGGCTTTCGGGAACGGCACCGCCCTGCCTGTCGGATGCGGACACCATCCGGCGATCTCCGGGCCGCGCACACGTTCGTGCCACCCCGCATGTCTCCGTTTCTGACGGAGGCATGGACACCGAACCCATTTCCGAACGGCACAGCCTGCGCGCGGCCCTCCGGACTTTCGTTTCATGACCTCTGCCGTTAAGCGCGCGGAGCCGTTGCTGTCCGCGCTGTCTCCCGCCGGACCTTGCGGCGGGCGCCGGGGCATTGCACATTGGCGCCTGTCCGCGTATCAGCGCCTCCGTGCTGGCGCGAAGCCAATCTGTCCCGAGACCTCATGAGGGAAATCGTCATGTCATTTTTCAAATCCGCCACTGTCGCGGCAGCCGCCATCGTTGCCGCTGTTTCGTTTTCCGCCACCGCGCAATCGCAGGATCTGCCGGACCTCGGCGGCGAGACCGTCGTCGTCGTCACCGAGAACGCCTATCCGCCGCTGCAGTTCATCGATCCCAAGACCGGCGAGCAGATCGGCTGGGAATATGACGCGATGAACGAGATCGCCAAGCGGCTGAACTTCAATGTCGAGTACCAGAACACCTCCTGGGACGCGATGATCCAGGCGGTATCGGACGGCCAGTATGAAATCGGCATGACCGGCATCTCGATCAAGGAAGACCGCAAGGAGAAGGTGGATTTTTCGGATCCCTATCTGCGCTCGGAAATGTTCATGCTGGTGCGCGGCGACGAGGACCGGTTCGATGACGCGGAATCCTTCGCGGCCTTCGAGGACGGCCTTGTGGGCGCGCAGCCGGGAACAACACCGTTCTATGTCGCGGTCTACGACGTGCTCGACGGCGATGAGCAGAACCCGCGCATCAAGCTGATGGAGACCTTCGGCGCCACCGTTCAGGCGCTCAAGACCGGCGATGTCGACATGGTGCTGACAGACGGCGTTGCCGGCAACGGCTATGTCGAGGCCTCCGATGGCGGCCTCAAGCTGGTCGGCGGCCCGCTCGGCTCCGATGATTTCGGCTTCATCTTCCCCAAGGGCTCCGAACTGGTCGGGCCGGTCAACGCGGCGATCGCCTCGATGAAGGCCGACGGCACCATCGACGCGCTCAACAAGAAGTGGTTCCTCGACTACAAGCTCGGCGGCTGATCCACTGTTGAGGACCCTTACGGATCGGAGTCTTCTCCCGAGTATGGCACCGGGTGCGCCTGAATGCGCACCCGGCCTTGCCGCATGCGGCGGGTGCCGGCCAATGCCGGCCGCCGGGGTGCCTGCACGGTGACGGATCAACCGCACGCGCCGGACACGTCATCGACCCGGAAGGACTTTCCCTGGTGGCTCCTTGCCGCCGGGGCGATCGCCCTCTTTCTGGCGATCCAGATAGCGGTCAACGACCTCTACAGCCAGATCTTCACGATCGTCTCCAAGGGCATCTGGATCACCATCTTCGTCACGCTGGTCGGCTTCGGATGTGCGACGCTGTTAGGGCTCTTGCTTGCGGTCATGGGGCTTTCGGGGTCGCTCGTGCTCAGGCAGATCGCGCGGTTCTACGTCGAGATCATCCGGGGCATCCCGATCCTGGTGCTGTTGTTCTACATCGCCTTCGTCGGCGCGCCCGGCTTCGTGCTTGGATGGAACGCGCTGATGTCGCCGCTGATCGAAGCCGGGCTGATGGAAGAGATGCTGGTGCGTGACGTCTCGCTGCTGTGGCGGGCGATCATCGCGCTGACAATCGGTTACTCGGCCTTCATTTCGGAGGTGTTCAGAGCCGGCATCCTGTCGGTCGACGAGGGCCAGGTGGAGGCTGCCAAGGCGCTGGGGCTCGGGCCATGGCATCGCTTCCGTTTCATTGTGCTGCCCCAGGCGATCCGCACCATCCTGCCGCCGCTCGGCAATGATTTCATCGCCATGATCAAGGATTCCTCGCTGGTCTCGGTGCTCGGCGTCGCCGACTTGACCCAGATGGGCAAGGTCTATGCCTCGGGCTCCTTCCGCTTCTTCGAGACCTATTCGGTGGTGGCCTATGTCTACCTGCTTCTGACCGTCGGCCTCTCGCTCGCCCTCAGGGCGCTGGAGAAACGCCTGCGCCGCTCGGAAGAGGAGCGGTCGGGCGGGCCGAAACAGTAGGCGCCCGGGGCCGGATCTGGGGCCTGGGGGCTTGCGGCGAGCCCGGCGAACACCACATGAAGCTCTGGAAGAACGGCTCGACTGCAAGCGGGCCACCGCAGAGACTGGACATGCCTGAAAGGACGATCCCCATGAAACGCCTTCTGTTGAGCGCACTTGCCGCAGCCTTTCTGCTGCCGATACCGGCGGAAGCGGAACGTCTGGGCCGCAGGCTCGACGCGATCCAGTCGGGCCGGCTTTACGATCCGCTGCTCACTCCGCGGTTCAATCCGAGCTTCGAATTCCAGCCCAATGCCGAGGCGCGGTTCCTCTACGATCTGCGCCAGGGGCGGGTGAATATCGACGAGATCCCCGAACGCCAGCGGCAGTATTTCCAGATGCGCATCGAGCAGAACCGCTGAGGACACGCATCGACAAGCGGGCCTGAAAGCGATCCGATGAAGGGGGTGGACGATGGCTGATCAACCGGAGCAATCGCGGGATGCGCTGGGGCAGGTCTATGGCGCCCGGACGGCGGATGAGTTGAGCGCCGCCTATGCAAACTGGGCCGCCGATTATGACCGCGACACGCTTGCCGCGGGCTACTGCCTGCCGTTTCAGGCGCTCGCCTGGGTCTCGCGCCACGTGCTGCCGGGTCCCGAACCGATTCTCGACGCGGGTTGCGGCACGGGGCTTTCGGGCCCCTATCTCAAGGCACTCGGCTATCAGCGTATCGAGGGTCTGGATTTTTCCGAAGACATGCTTCGGCTTGCCGGATCCCGCGGCGTCTATGACGATCTCAGGCGGGCAACGCTGGGCGAGATCCTGCCCTGGGCCGACAATCATTTCGCGGCCTTTCTCTCCACCGGCGTCTTCACCGAAGGCCATGCGCCGGCTTCGGCCCTCGTCGAACTGTGCCGCATCACCCGCCCCGGAGGAATTGCCGTCTTCACCGTGCGCGACACGATTTTCCACTCGGGAGGATTTGCGGATGCCATCGCAGATCTCGGTGATCGCGGCGTCTGGCAAAAACGCGAGCAAAGCACTCCGTTCCGCGCCTTTGCGCTGGACGAACCCGGGGTTCTCGTGACCGCCCATGTGTTCGAGATGCTGGCCTGAAAAGGGCTGCTAACAATGCCGGAAGCGCTTCAGCCGTCCTGCCGTCCCGCACCAAGGGTCTCCGGGTTTCCCGGTTCGATCCGTGCCCGGTCGCCTGCGACCGCCGCGATGATCCATTCCCGGAAGGCCCTGATCCGCGGGGTGTTGCGGCGGTTTTGCGGATGGACAAGCCAGACGCCGATATCGTCGCTGCAGGGATGGTTGAAAGGGGTCAACAGCCGGCCCGAAGCGAGTTCGTCGGGATAATAGAGGTGGTTGAGGATGGCGACGCCCTGACCGGCGAGCGCCGCGTTGCCGCACAGATCCTGCTCGACATAGTCGTGGCGCGTGTGGGCCGAGAGGTCGGGCTTCTCGATCCCGGCGGTTGAAAACCACTGCTGCCACGAGCTCTGCTGCGCGCCGATGATCGGCAGTTTCAAAAGGTCTTCAGGCCTTGAGATGCCACCCATCTGCTCGGCCAGCTTCGGGCTGAGCATCGGCGCATAGGTGAACCGGCCAAGCAGGTGGCAATCGACGTCCGGCCACGGTCCGACACCCCAGCGGATGGCGAGGTCAGCCGGATCTCGGCCGAAATCGGTGATCTTGCTCACGCGCTTGAGCCTGACCGCCACGCCCGGATGGGCAAGCTGGAAACTGCCCAGGTTGCGCGCCAGCCAGTGCGAGGCGAATGTCGGCGAGGAGTGGATCTCCAGCGTCTCGCTGGCCGGCTCGCCGGCCGCGCGCATGGCGTCCCCGATCTGCTCGAAACCGCTCCTGAGGTGGGGCAGCATGCGCTCGGCAGTCTCGGTGTTGACGATCCGGCGCGGCTGGCGAAGGAACAGCTGCTCGCCGAGATGCTCCTCAAGCAGCTTGATCTGATAGCTCACCGCCGTCTGGCTCATGCCCAGTTCCTCCGCCGCGCGGGAGAAGCCGCCGTGGCGGGCGACCGCTTCAAACACCCGCAATGCGTTGAGCGGGACCTTTCGCGACAGTTTCATCGATAAGTTCTCTTTATGGGCCCAGACAGGAATTCCGTTGGAAATCCAGCGCGTCAGGCCCCAAGCCTAGCCTCAACACCGATCAAAAGGAAAGAGCGATGAGCGAAACTGATCGCGCCTCGCAAGGCCGCCTCGCGCGGCTTTGCGGCCGGGCCAAGCTGTGCCGGATCTTCCGGTCGCCAGAGGTGCGACCCGTGATCACCGGCGAGGGGCTCAATGACCGGATGAAGCGGGACATCGGAATTGCCGCCGGCCCGTTCGATCCCGCAGCCCGGCCCGATCCGCGTGGCGACCATTACCGCCGCCTGATGCGGCATGGCTGGCCGCTCGGGTGAGGCTCGCGCCGCTCCCGGCGGTGCGGCCCCTATTGCCGCGTGCGGCGTGCCGGCTCGACGACTGCAAAACAATTGCCCGCACCGGGCAAAATTGGTATGAGCGCGTCCATGGGATCGAAATTCAGATGTCTGGCGCCCCACATTTTCGTGCTGCAGGACCGCAAGCGCCTGCCGGCGCGGTTCTTCGCGCGCGTTTCCGGCGCGCTCACGGCCCGCGGTCCGGCCTGATCATTCGCCTCCAAGACGCGAACATCACACCGGATGCGCCCGCCAGGGACATCACGCCATTTCACAGCTTATCGAACGGACAAAAACCATGACCGCACCACGCACGATTTACGACAAGATCTGGGACGATCACGTTGTCAGCCAGCAGGACGACGGCACCTGCCTGCTCTACATCGACCGCCACCTGGTTCACGAAGTCACCAGCCCGCAGGCCTTCGAAGGCTTGCGCACCGCACACCGCACCGTGCGCGCGCCCGACAAGACGCTGGCCGTGGTCGACCACAACGTGCCGACTTCGCCTGACCGCGCGCTCGGCATCAAGAACGAGGAAAGCCGCATCCAGGTGGAGGCGCTGGCCAACAATGCCGCCGAGTTCGGCGTCGAGTATTACAACGAGAACGACAAGCGCCAGGGCATCGTCCACATCGTCGGCCCCGAGCAGGGCTTCACGCTGCCCGGCACCACCATCGTCTGCGGCGACAGCCACACCTCGACCCACGGCGCCTTCGGTGCGCTGGCCCACGGCATCGGCACGTCCGAGGTCGAGCACGTGCTCGCCACCCAGACGCTGATCCAGAAGAAGGCCAAGAACATGCTGGTCGAGGTCAATGGCGAATTGCCCGAGGGCGTCACCGCCAAGGACATCATCCTCTCCATCATCGGCGAGATCGGCACCGCCGGCGGCAACGGCCACGTGATCGAGTTCGCCGGCGACGCGATCCGCGCGCTGTCGATGGAAGGCCGCATGACGGTCTGCAACATGACGATCGAAGGCGGCGCCCGGGCGGGCCTGATCGCACCCGACGAGAAGACCTTCGCCTACATCAAGGACCGGCCCCGCGCGCCCAAGGGCAAGGCCTGGGACATGGCGCTCGACTACTGGAAGTCGCTCGTCACCGACGAGGGCGCGCATTACGACAAGGTCGTCCGTCTCGACGCCGCAGCGCTGCCGCCGATCGTGTCCTGGGGGTCGTCGCCCGAAGACGTGATTTCGGTTACCGGCGCCGTGCCGAACCCCGACGACATCGCCGACGAATCCAAGCGCACGTCCAAGTGGCGCGCGCTCGATTACATGGGCCTGAAGCCCGGCACCAGGATCACCGACATCGCCATCGACCGGGTCTTCATCGGCTCGTGCACCAATGGCCGCATCGAGGATCTGCGCGCCGCGGCCAAGGTGGTCGAGGGCAAGACCGTCAACCCGAAGGTCGACGCGATGATCGTTCCGGGCTCGGGCCTGGTCAAGGAACAGGCGGAAGCCGAGGGGCTGGACAAGATCTTCAAGGATGCGGGCTTCGACTGGCGCGAGCCGGGCTGCTCGATGTGCCTTGCCATGAATGACGACCGGCTGAAGCCCGGTGAGCGCTGCGCCTCGACGTCCAACCGCAACTTCGAAGGCCGCCAGGGCTTCAAGGGCCGCACCCATCTGGTCTCGCCCGCCATGGCCGCCGCAGCTGCCATCGCCGGGCACTTCGTCGATATCCGCGAGTGGAACTGACCGGTTCCAACCGGATTCAGGCTTGAAACACGCGAACCCGCCGGTCGCCCGGCGGGTTCGTTCGTTCCAGGGACTGGCAGACGGGTCGTGCGGGAATTGAAGCCTGCCCGTCAGCTCAGGTGCAGGTGCGCCTCGATGGCTGCTGCGATGAGGGCGTGGCGGGCCTTGCGCGGCGGGGCCGATCCGTGGATCACCTCATCGCAGGCCTGCTCGGCGACGTGATAGCGGCTGCCCTGCTTGTACGGCCAGTTCCGGTGCAGCAGGTTTTTCGCCTGCCGTGCGGTCTTCACCGTCCGGCGAAACCCTGTCACGGGATCATCGATGGTCAGCGGCGTATTCCAGGCTGTCGATCGCATGAGACTACCTCCTTCGACGTGATGCAGACAGTGTCTGCCTGTCCTGGACGACGGTCACGCTGAAGCCTGCGAACTGGTTAGGACCAAGTAAAGCGCAGTTCCGATCCCGGGCCGATCCGTGCCGTTGCGGGACAGATGCCGTCAAACCGCCCGTGAAGCAGCGGCGTCGCTCCGCCCGCAACTTTGCGAAATCGGGACCCGCCTCGCGGCACGTTTCCCGGTTTACCCTCCGCTTACCCTGTTTCCACTTCTCACGGCCTGACGGCGCATTCCGGTGCGTTCATTCGACCTTCCTTAAGTTCCCCTGTGTCATGAACGGCACAGCGAGAGCGAAGGAAATGCGCATGATGATCGGCAACAGGCCAAGACTGATCTTCGGATATCTCTTCCTGCTCGGCGTCGTTGCCGTGGGGGTGATCCTTGGGTGTGTGTACTGGCTGACCGGCCGGCTCGATGATCTCGAACGCAAGAGCGGGGAGAGCATCGTCGACCTGCTGGTGACGGAGACGGTTCAGCGCGTCAAGATTTCCACGGCGGACTACGCGTTCTGGGATCTGGCCTACGAGGTGGTCACCGACAGGAACGCCAAGGAAATGCTGGCACATATCGGCACCGGAGCAACGGAAAGCGACCTGTTCGACAGGATCGTCATTCTCGATGCTGCGGGCCGTGTTCAGCAAGTCTATGGCGAAGAAATCGGCCCCGGAGGCCAGGACCGGTTCGATGTCGCTGAAATCGCGCCGTTTCTGGCCCGGCTGCGCGAAACGGAGCCGGCGGACTACGTCACCGTCTCCGGCATCGGAAGGATCGGTGAGACCTACGGTGCGATCGCCGCGAGCTGGATCACGCCTGACAATCCAGAAAGCCTCGGCGCCACGCCGCTGCCCGTGATGCTGGGGGTCAAGCTCTTCACCGATGATGCGCTTCAGTCGATCGCGCGGCTGACCAAGGGCACGGGCTACGCGATCACGCCGGTCGGCGAAGAGTCGGCCGAATCGGCTGTCGATCTCGTCGGGCCGGACGGTACGCCGGTTGCAAGGCTGGTATGGTCGCACCAGAACATCGGCACCGTGCTTCGCAAGGAGATCATGCCCGGCCTGTTGCTCGTGTGTTTCGGCATCTTCGCGATCTGCATCTTCGCCG
The DNA here is from genome assembly GCA_965233445.1 of Hoeflea sp. Taxonomy (GTDB): domain Bacteria; phylum Pseudomonadota; class Alphaproteobacteria; order Rhizobiales; family Rhizobiaceae; genus Hoeflea. The sequence continues at coordinate 295,723 of OZ247491.1, read as the reverse complement.
CGCGTTACTTTCACCTGCAAAGCCGGGCGCTGGAGACGGCCAGGGTGGTCGCCTCGACGGACCGGCTCACGGGCCTGCTGAACCGCTCGGGTCTCGACGAGGTGCTCGGCACCGGGTCGGCGCGGGCGCGGATCGAAGCCGGGCAGGTTGCCGTCCTCTATCTTGACCTCAATGATTTCAAGACACTCAATGACCAGCACGGACATGAGCAGGGAGACCATGCGCTCAAGGTCACCGCTGAACGCCTGACGGCGAACGTCCGGCCGCAGGATCATGTGGTTCGCCTCGGTGGCGACGAGTTCATCTGCGTTGTCTTCGACGATGTGCCCGGCGCTGCGGCAAAGGTGGTGTCCGACCGTATCCTGATCGCCTGCAATGCCCCGATCAGGTTCGGCGAGTTCGATGCGGTCCTCGCGCCCTCGATCGGCGTGGCCGTGGCCGAGCCGGGGATGAGCTGGGAGACCGTGCTCGGTCGCGCCGATCATGCCATGTACGAGGCGAAGCGGGACAGGAAGACAACCGCGGTGTTTGCCGGAATGCGCGATCGCCAGGCCGTCAAGGCCAAGGGGCGAAGCACCAGCCGCGCAGCCTGAGGCGCGCCTGTCCGGGGTCGCGCATCCCGCGCAGGCTTCCCTATCCCGTCACGCCGCTTCGGGCGGGCTGCGGCCCATCAATGTCAGGGCCTGATGACGCAGACGCCCGATCCCTCGCAGGCGCTCGAGTTGCGGTCGACGATGATCACTTTCGGTCCGTCGTGCTTGCCGCTCCGACCCTTGCCGCCGCTGGAAGCCCTGTCATTGCCCCAGAAGCGTTCCTCGTCCACCCCGTCGCTGGTGCCTGACGTGCGGCGATGGCGATCGCCGTCATAGCCGTTGTGGTCACGGTCACGGCGCGGCAGCTTGATGACGATTTCGTCGTCGGGACGCCCGATCGAACGCTGGGCGGGAGGCGTGCGGTTTTCCTCGCGCACGAAGCGCTTCCCATCTCGGTCGCCCTCGTCGATGACGACGATCGTGATGTCGTTGTCACGGCGCTTCTTGAACACCGGGCCGTCATCCGCGCTGGCGGGTGAGAGCGAGGGCAGCATGAAGCTTGCGGCGATGCCCGTCGCAACGAGCCCGGCGCGAAGGCGCGTGCCCCGGCTGCGGGTCGCGGCGCCCCGCATCGACGTAGAGGGTCTGGTCATGATCATTGTCCTTGTTCCTGACACATGGCTCCATCCTGCCCCGGAGCTGTGGCGAAGTCACGGCGGGCGGCGGCTTACCGTGCGTTAACGTTAAGAGCTGAACGCGAGGGCCGGACGGGGGTTCCAAACCCGCACATGGCCCTGCCCGGAATCCGGATGTCGGTGCGGGTCGGACGCGGGTTGGCGGCGGCCGCAATCGCGGTCCGGCAGGCTTGACCGGAGGGGCGCTTTGTCCGAAACATGGCGGCATGACACAGCCCGACGAAAAGCCCAAGAACACGCCCGTCAACATCGACATTTCGCCGTTGCGGCTGAAGGATGCACACCAGTTCTCGCCGCTGCTTGCGAACTACGTGCAGTCGCTCAAGCGCGGGGCGCCGCGCCGGCCGGACGACTTTTACGCCGAGACACTTCTGCAGGACCGGGCGGCGCAGGTGTTCGGCGCCCGGCTCGACGGAGACCTGGTCGGTTTCGTGATGTTCTACGATCTGCCCGATCCGATCAGCGGCATGCGCCTGGCGCAGGTCGACCATCTCTATGTCAGCCATCTCAACCGCAACATGGGCATCGCCCAGGCGATGATCGACATGCTGGCGGAGGAAAGCGACGCCCGCGGCTGGTCGCGAATCATTCTCAACGCGCCGCGGCTGCCCGAAGACGGGCGCAAGCTCTACGAAAAGCTTGCCACCAAGGCCGATTTTTCGAGCTGGGAGATGCGGTTCAACCATTCGCGTTGAGCCGCGGCGGATTTGTCGCGCCCGCAGTCGGGCCGTCAAACCGGGTGTTGAATCGATTGAACCGCCGATTGATGACAAAACAGACGCGCAGTTTCGACCAAAGGCGTGCCGTCAGGGCCGATCCGGGCTTTGACGCGGTGCACATAACGCACTAAAACCACCGCACTGCCACAGGTTACGCCTTCTCAAGCGGCGCCTGCTGGCCATCGAGGGTGCAGGATTTCTTAAACCGTTTGCGGGATAAGCCGTCCTGCGGCAGACGCAAGGCGCTTCGGCGTCGTGTTGCGCGGCCCACCCGGCGCGCGGCTGCCTAGGGAAACAAAGGGACAGGGTCAGCATGACCAACGTGACGCAGAACCGGCCACTATCGCCGCATTTGAGCATCTACAAGCAAATCCCCACCATGGTGATGTCGATCGTCCACCGGCTGACCGGCATGGCGCTCTATGCCGGCACCATTCTGGTGGCCTGGTGGCTGATCGCGGCCGCCTCGGGCCCCGAATATTTCGACTGGGTGAACGGCATCTTCGGATCGATCATCGGCCGGCTGGTGCTGTTCGGCTACACCTGGGCGCTGGTGCATCACCTGCTCGGCGGCATTCGCCACTTCATCTGGGACACCGGTCACGGCATGGATCCGAAGACATCGACCAAGATGGCCTGGGCGACGATCACCGGCTCCGTGATCCTGACGGTGCTGATCTGGATTGCCGGCTACGCGACGCGCTTCTGAGCGCCGGAACTGAGGGACTTCACATGAACAACATGCGCACGCCGCTTTCGAAGGTTCGCGGTCTCGGCTCCGCCAAGGAAGGCACGGATCACTTCTGGCGCCAGCGGGTGACCGCGGTGGCCAACGTGCCGCTGATCACCTTCTTCATCCTCTTCATCATCGCCTACAATGGCGAGCCCTACGCGGTGGTGGCGGGTGCACTGTCCAACCCGCTTGTGGCGGTGCTGATGGGTCTCGTGGTGATTTCCGGCCTGGTCCACATGCGGCTCGGCATGCAGGTGATCATCGAGGACTACATCCACGCCGAAGGCGCCAAGGTGGCGCTGCTTCTCCTCAACACATTCTTTACCGTGGCAGTCGGCGCCGTGTCGCTGTTCGCGGTCCTCAAACTCGGCTTCGGAGGCTGACAGATCATGGTAATGACGTCGAGCGTCAACATTGGCGGACGCGCCTATTCGATTGTCGATCACGCCTATGACGTGGTGGTGGTGGGCGCCGGCGGCGCCGGGCTTCGGGCCACGCTGGGCATGGCCGAACAGGGTTTTCGCACTGCCTGCATCTCCAAGGTGTTCCCGACCCGGTCGCACACCGTCGCGGCCCAGGGCGGCATCGCCGCCTCGCTGACCAACATGACGCCCGATTCGTGGCAGTGGCACATGTACGACACCGTCAAGGGATCGGACTGGCTCGGCGATGTCGACGCCATGCAGTACCTGACCATGGAAGCGCCCAAGGCGGTCTACGAGCTCGAGCATTACGGCGTTCCGTTCTCGCGCACCGAGGACGGCCGGATCTACCAGCGCCCCTTCGGCGGCCACATGCAGAACTACGGCGAAGGTCCTCCGGTGCAGCGCACCTGTGCGGCTGCCGACCGGACCGGTCACGCCATCCTGCACACGCTTTACGGCCAGTCGCTCAAGAACAACGCCGAGTTCTTCATCGAGTATTTCGCCGTCGACCTTTTGATGGAAGAGGATGGCCGCTGCACCGGCGTGGTGGCCTGGAACCTCGATGACGGCACCATTCACCGCTTCTCGGCGAAAATGGTGGTGCTGGCCACCGGCGGTTACGGCCGCGCCTATTTCTCGGCCACGTCGGCGCATACCTGCACCGGCGACGGCGGCGGCATGATTGCCCGCGCCGGGCTGCCGCTCCAGGACATGGAGTTCGTCCAGTTCCACCCGACCGGGATCTACGGCGCAGGCTGCCTGATCACCGAAGGCGCACGCGGCGAAGGCGGCTACCTCGTCAACTCCGAGGGCGAGCGCTTCATGGAGCGCTATGCGCCGTCGGCCAAGGATCTGGCCTCGCGCGACGTTGTCTCGCGCTGCATGACCATGGAAATCCGCGAGGGCCGGGGCGTCGGCAAGGCCAAGGACCACATCTACCTGCACCTCGATCACCTCGATCCCGCGGTGCTGCATGAACGGCTTCCGGGCATTTCGGAAAGCGCCAAGATCTTCGCCGGCGTCGACGTGACCCGCGAACCGATCCCGGTGCTGCCGACGGTCCACTACAACATGGGCGGCATCCCGACCAATTACTGGGGCGAGGTGCTCAACCCGACATCGGATGACCCGGACAGGGTGACGCCGGGCCTGATGGCTGTCGGCGAAGCCGGCTGCGCCTCGGTGCACGGCGCCAACCGGCTGGGCTCGAACTCGCTCATTGACCTCGTGGTCTTCGGCCGCGCCGCGGCAATCCGCGCCGGCGAGGTGATCGACCGCAAGTCCAGCATCCCGCAGGTCAACGAGGCGTCGTTCGAGAAGATCATGACCCGCTTCGACACGATGCGTCATGCCTCCGGTTCGACGCCGACGGCGGAACTGCGCGAAAAGATGCAGCGCACCATGCAGGAGGACGCCGCCGTGTTCCGTACCCAGGAATCGCTCGAATCCGGCTGCAAGCGGATGAGCGCGATCTGGGCCGAGATGCCCGACGTCAAGGTTTCCGACCGGTCGATGATCTGGAATTCGGACCTGGTGGAAACGCTGGAGCTCGACAACCTGATGGCCAACGCGATTACCACGGTGTTTTCGGCCGAGGCCCGCAAGGAAAGCCGCGGCGCCCATGCCCGCGAGGACTACAAGGACGGCCCGATGGGCGGCCGCGACGATGAGAACTGGCGCAAGCACACGCTGTCCTGGGTCGACGACAAGGGCGCGGTCAAGCTCGACTACCGCCCGGTTCACACCGAGCTGATCGCAGACGGCATCGACATCGCCAAGATCGCGCCCAAGGCGCGGGTGTACTAGGGAGTCTATTGTTCATGATGGAAGGTGTTGCCAGTAATCTGATATCCAACCTGATTGAACGAGTCCTTCTTGGTAAGGTGAACGTTAATGACGAAATATTGGCGACCATCAGGCAGTTTTACTTCTTTGATGATGGCATATTAGGTCTGATATCCCAACTTGCTGAAAACGATTATCCGGACCCCGAATTGGCGAGCAAGATCCTTGTCGAGTTCAACGACCAAGAAGCCAAAATACGAGAAATGCTACATGACTGCACAAGAAAATACAGAAACAATCCTGACGTTTCACTGGATGTTATATTTCAATTGGAGTCTGTAGCGGAGGGGAAGAAAAGTATACGTAGGCGGATACAGGATAGAGTTAATTATTATCTCCAAACTGACGACATGATAAATCCGGAATTCCTGCGAAATATGATTGCGGAGGTCAAGCAGCTTAATGAGCAGATTGAAGCACTAGACCAGGCTATTCGCTTAACGTCGAGAAAATGATGGCTTATTAGCCATTCATGGAAAGAGCAAACCATGGTTGAACTCACACTCCCGAAAAATTCGCAACCCAAAGAGGGCAAGACCTGGCCGAAGCCGGAAGGCGCGAAGAACACGCGCGAATTCAAGGTCTACCGCTGGTCGCCGGACGACTCCGAGAACCCGCGCATCGACACGTTTCACATCGACGTCGACGATTGCGGCCCGATGGTGCTCGACGGCCTGTTGTGGATCAAGAACAAGATCGACGCGACGCTGACATTGCGCCGCTCCTGCCGCGAGGGCATCTGCGGCTCCTGCGCGATGAACATCGACGGCACCAACACGCTCGCCTGCACCAAGGGTCTCGACGAGATCGACGGCGCGGTGAAGGTCTATCCGCTGCCGCACCTGCCGGTGGTCAAGGACCTAGTACCGGACCTGACCAATTTCTATGCCCAGCACCGCTCGATCGAGCCGTGGCTGAAGACCGTGTCGCCGACGCCGGCCAAGGAATGGAAGCAGAGCCACGAGGACCGGGCCAAGCTCGACGGGCTGTACGAGTGCATCCTGTGCGCCTGCTGCTCGACCTCGTGCCCGAGCTACTGGTGGAACGGCGACCGCTATCTCGGTCCCGCCGTGCTTTTGCAGGCTTATCGCTGGCTGATCGACAGCCGCGACGAGGCCACCGGCGAACGGCTCGACGATCTCGAGGATCCGTTCCGGCTCTACCGCTGCCACACCATCATGAACTGTGCGCAGACCTGCCCCAAGGGTCTGAACCCCGCCAAGGCGATTGCCGAGATCAAGAAGATGATGGTCGAGCGCAGAGTTTAGGCCGGCGATCCGCGCTCCCTCACTTCTCCCGCGAGGGGAGCCCGCCCCACGATTCTGCGTCATGACCGACGCTTGACATAGGACCTGCCCCGATTAGACTTTGGCTGTCTGAAACAGGTTAGGTACGGGACGGTTGGCCCGGCCCCCGTGTATGCGGGTCCTTCCGTTGCCTTGGCTGCGGCCCAAGACTATCAAAGCCCGTGCATGGTGCGCGGGCCGGTAGCAAGGGTGCGTCATGCAACAACAAATTTCTGTCATCACTCTGGGCTCCGTCGATCTCGCCCGCTCACGCCGGTTCTATGTGGATGGTTTCGGCTGGACGCCGGTGTTCGAGAACGAGGAGATCATCTTCTACCAGATGAACGGCTTCATGCTGGGGACCTTCCTCAAGGCCTCGATGGACAAGGACATGAACCGAACCGGCAATCTGCAAGCGGGCGGCTATGCGCTGGCGCACAATGTGGCCTCGCGCGAGGACGTCGCGCCTGCGATGGAGCGCTTGGCGCGGCATGGCGGCCGGATCATCCGCCCGGCCGACGCCCCGCCCCATGGCGGTTTCCGCGGATATGTCACGGATCCCGACGACCACGCCTGGGAGATCGCCTGGAACGCTGCATGGACGATCGACACGAACGGGTTTGTCACCTTCGGCGTTTAGGGCCGGGCCGGAGGCGGTTTACTTATCCGCAAGCTTCACAGCGAACAGCCGCCGCTCGTTGGTGGAAAAACACACCGTCCCGACATTTCAGTCCAGCGCCTGCGCCAGATCGGCGATCAGATCATCGGCGTCCTCAATGCCCACTGAAACGCGGATCAGGCTTTCGGGGATGCCGGTGTGGGGCTCGATGGTGTGGCGGTGCTCGACTAGGCTTTCGACGCTGCCCAATGAGGTGGCGCGGTGAAACAGCTTGAGCTTGCCGACGACAGTGAGCGCTTCCGGCGCGCCGCCCTCGACCAGGAACGACAGCAGGCAGCCAAACCCGCCCTGCATCTGGGCTGTAGCGACCTCGTGGCCGGGATGGCTTTCAAGACCGGGATAGTAGACATCCGCGACCTTGGGATGGGCCTTCAGCCAAGTGGCAATCTTCAGCGCATTGGCGCTCATGCGCTCGACGCGGAGCGGCAGGGTGCGCATGCCGCGCAGCAGAAGCCAGGCCTCGAACGGGCCCAGCACCGCGCCGGCGTCGTGGCGGTCGGCCTTGATGTCGATCCAGGCTTGAGCCGCCGGCGCAGACGTGGCGAGCACGCCGGCCAGCACGTCGGAATGGCCGTTGATGCCCTTGGTGGCCGAATGCATGACGATGTCGGCGCCAAGCTCCAGCGGCTTCTGCAGCACCGGCGTGGCGGCCGTGGAATCCACCGCCAGCAGGGCCCCCGCATCGTGTGCGCATCTGGCCGCGTGGGCGATGTCGACGGTCTTGAGCCAGGGGTTGGAGGGTGTCTCGATGAAGACGATACCGGGGGTATGGTCGCTGCAGGCCTTCGCAAGCGCGGCCGGATCGCTGGCCTCCACCTCGTGCAGGGTCATGTTTCGGCGGGCGGAGAAATCCCTCAGCCACTTGGTCGTGCCCCAGTAGATGCCCGACTGCACGACAATGCTCGCGCCGTTCGGCAGGGTGCGGAAGAGGGCCGCGATCGCCGCCATGCCGGAGGGAAACAGCAGCGCTTCTTCTGCACCCTCGAGCCGCGCCAGCACATTTTCGGTGATGCGGACGATGTCGGAATTGTCGCGCGAATAGATGTTGTCCGGGTTGACCAGCGCATAGTCCTCGTCGCGCACGAAGGTGGTCGAGGGCTGGATCGGCGGGGTGACGCCGCCAGAGGGCAGGTCGATCACGCCGCCGGCCTGAGCCGCAAGCGTTGCAGCCTTGAGTTCGTTGGGGAGGGTCATGTGCACCGGTCTTTCCCTGGCGGCTTCACCAGATTCTGGGACGCCCGCGCGTCCTGTCGTTGCGCTGATCTCTAGGCAGTTCCAGGACGGAATTCAACGGTCTCGCCTGCCGATCAGGATGGGCCTCTGTTGCGCTTGCAGACCAAGCCGCGACCCTCAGGCCGCGGCCGTTGTCATGACCACATTACCCTTGCGTTCCGGTGTCTCGAAATACCGGTGCGCATCGGCGGCCTCCTCGAGCGGGAACCGCCTGTTGATGAAGGGTCTGAACTTTCCGCTTTGCGCCAGCTCGGCCAGAAACCGCAGTTCCTCGGCGCGTTCGGGTGCATAGCCGCCCGAGGCCTTGCGGCCGCCGGACTTGCGGACAATCAGCGAGCCGAGCATCTGCCAGAGGTTCGACGACACCAGCATCAGCCGCCCGCCCGGCTTGAGAGCCTGCCCATACCTTGCGTATGTCGCCGTCCCGCTGGTGTCGAGGATGATGTCATAGGCGTCGCGGATGCCCGCCGGATCGTTGCCGGCGTAATCCATCACGACGTCGGCGCCGAGATCGCGCACCATGTCGAGCTTTGCGGAGGACGCGGTCGCGGAAACATGGGCGCCGAAGGCCTTTGCGATTTGCACGGCGGCGCTGCCGACGATCCCGGCTCCGCCGATCACCAGCACATGGTCGCCGGATGTGATGCCCGCCTTGTCGCGCAGGAAGTTGAGAGCGGTCGCTCCGCCGAAGGACAGCACTGCCGCCATGTCGAGATCCATGCCGTCCGGGGCGAGCGCGATCGCCGCATCCTGGCGGACGACCGCATATTCGGCATAGCCGCCAAAATTCGCGCCGGTGTAGGCGAACACCCGGTCACCTTGCTTGAACCGGGTGACGTTGGCCCCGACCGCCTCGACGATGCCGGCGAATTGGGCGCCAAGGACCTTCCTGCGCGGTCCGGACAGTCCGAACACCAGCCGCCCGATCAGACCGAATCCCGACGGCAAGTCGAGACTTCTGGCGCGATAATCGCCCGACGTGACGCTGGTGGCGTGAACCTTCACGAGTACCTCGTCGGGCTTCGGCTCGGGTCTGGGGAGTTCGGTGACGGACAGGACCTCGGGGCCGCCGTAGCGGGTGTAGGCAACGGCTTTCATGGTGGCTTTGATGGTGGCGTTCATGTGGCAGCTCTCCGGTGGATGAGGGCCTTATATCCATGCGGCGGCGCAGAGTGAATTGACCAGATCTGCCGGTATGATATGCAAAAATGCATGGATTGGCGCAAAATGAAATTCGACTGGAACCGGGCGAGGGCCTTTCTGGTCACGGCGGAGGAGGGGTCGCTGTCGGCGGCGGCGCGGGCGCTCGACATGGCGCAACCGACGCTGGGGCGCCAGGTTGCGGCGCTGGAAGAGGAACTCGGCGTCGCGCTTTTCGAGCGCGTCGGACGGGGCCTTGTCCTGACGCCGAGCGGGCTCGAGCTTGTCGACCATGTCCGCGCCATGGGGGAGGCCGCGCAGCGGATGTCTCTGGCCGCGTCCGGACAGGCGCAGGCGATCGAGGGCACGGTGTCGATCAGCGCCAGCGAAGTGGATTCGGCCTTCCGGTTGCCGCCGATCATCGCGTTGCTGCGGCAGGCGGCGCCCGGCATCGACATCGAGATCGTCGCCTCCAACACCGAAACCGATCTGCGTCTGAGGCAGGCCGATATCGCCATCCGCAACTACCGGCCGACCCAACCCAATCTGGTTGCCCGCAAGATCCGCGATATCGATGGCTGCATTTATGCCACACCGGGATACCTCGAAAGCCTCGGCACTCCGGCCACGCCGGAGACGTTGTCGCAGGCGGATTTCATCGGCTTCAACCGTTCGGGCGAGTTCATCGCGGCGATGACGCGGTTCGGCCTGACGCTCAGCCAGCGCAACTTTCCGATCGTCACCGAGAGCCACCTGACACAGTGGACCCATGTCAAGCAGGGTCTGGGGATCGGCGTGATGGCGGCGGACATCGCCGACCGGGAGCCGCTGGTGACGCGGGTGTTGCCGGAAGCGGAGCCGCTGCGCTTCCCGGTCTGGCTCGTCGCCCACCGCGAGGTGCACACCAGCCGGCGGGTGCGGCTGGTCTATGATCTGCTGGCAAGGGAACTTCCGCGCCCCTTCGGGACTTGAGGGAGTCGGGGCTCCCTTGCCGACAGTCTCGGGGCCACGCCTCCGTGCTGCCGGCGACAATTGTCCCGGACAGCTGAACCAGCCCGTCAGGGTCCGGCAGATGTCGCCCGAACCGGCGCCCCTGCCGGGCCAGGTCCAAGATCCGGGCCGGAAACTCAAGCCAACCCAGAAGGACATGACATGACAGAAGCCGATTATTCGACGAGCCGCCCCGTTATGGTCACCGGCGCCACCGGCTTCGTAGCCGGATGGCTGGTCAGGAGGCTGCTCGAGGAGGGCATCACCGTGCATGCGCCCGTGCGCGATCCGTCCAACGAGAAGAAGACGGCCCATCTCAGGCGGCTTGCCGGGGAACTGCCGGGCAGCATCGTGTTCTTCAAGGCCGACCTTCTCGATCCCGGGAGCTATGGCGAGGCGATGAAGGGTTGTGGCGTGGTGTTTCACACGGCCTCGCCGTTCACGAGCGATTTTGAGGATGCACAGCGCGACCTCGTCGATCCGGCGGTCAAGGGCACGCGCAACGTGCTCGACTCGGCCAACGCGACCGAGGGTGTGGAGCGCGTGGTTGTCACCAGCTCGGTTGCCGCGATCTACGGCGACAATGCGGATCTCAAGGACATTCCGGACGGTACCCTGACCGAGAGAAACTGGAACGAAACCTCCTCACTCGATCACCAGCCCTATTCCTACTCGAAGGTGCAGGCCGAAAAGACGGCCTGGGAGATTGCCGGTGCCCAGAACGGATGGAGGCTGGTGACGGTCAATCCATCGCTGGTCATCGGGCCGACCCTTTCCGGCAAGTCGACCTCGGAATCCCATTCGCTGGTCAGGCGGCTGGGCGACGGGACGCTGAAGGCCGGCGCGCCGCCGCTGGAACTCGGCATGGTCGATGTCCGCGATGTGGCCGAGGCGCATATGCGCGCGGGCTTCGTGGAGCACGCCGACGGGCGCTTCATCGCATCGGCGGGAACCGTCTCGTTTCTCGACCTGGCGAACATGCTGCGGGCGCGTTTCGGCGATGAATGGCCGTTCCCGAAGCGCGAGCTTCCCAAGTGGCTGCTCTGGCTTGTCGGCCCAATCGTTGACGGATCCCTTTCGCGAAGGATGATTTCGCGCAATATGGGGTATCCCTGGAAAGCGGACAATTCGAAGTCGCGGGAGCAGCTGGGCCTGGAATACGGACCCGTCAGCAGGGCCGCGACCGACATGTTCGAACAGATGATCGAGACGGGCGCCGTGAAGGAACCGTAAGCCGGGCCGAATTCGCCGCGGGTTGGCGGTTTCCGCCCCTTCAAAGCCGGATGTGAGTGAATGCTTTCAGTCCTGAAGAACAGACACTACTTCCGGCTCTTCTCCGCCCAGGTGATCGCGCTTGCGGGGACCGGGCTGCTGACCGTGGCACTGGCTCTGCTGGCCTACGATCTTGCCGGGGACAGGGCCGGCGCGGTGCTCGGGACGGTGTTCGCGATCAAGATGATCGCCTATGTGGGGCTCGCGCCGCTGGCCGACGCGATTGCAGGACGCTGGCCGCGCAAGGTCCTGCTGATCGGCGCGGATCTGGTCCGCGGGACGGTGGCGCTGATGCTGCCATTCATCACCGAGGTCTGGCAGATCTACGTCCTGATCTTCGTTCTCCAGGCTGCATCCGCGGCCTTCACGCCGGCCTTCCAGGCGACGATCCCCGACATCCTGACCGACGAGCGCGACTATACCAATGCGCTGTCGCTGTCGCGGCTTGCCTATGATCTCGAAAACCTGCTCAGCCCGGCCTTGGCGGGTCTTCTTCTCACCCTGATCAGCTATCACTGGCTTTTCGGCGGCACCGTGGCCGGGTTCTCAGGCTCGGCGTTTCTGGTCTGGATGGCGGCGGTTCCGCCGCGCAAGGCCGAGCGGACCGCGAGGCCGTTTTTCGAGCGGGTGACCCGGGGGGTGCGGATCTACCTGGCGACCCCACGGCTCAGAGGCTTGCTGACCCTGAACGTGGCCGCCGCCAGCGCCGGCGCCTTCGTGCTGGTCAACACCGTGGTGATCGTTCGCGGGGTGTACGAGGCAGGAGAGACCGCGGTTGCCGTGGCGCTCGCCGCATTCGGGGCGGGATCCATGCTTTCGGCCATTCTGCTGCCGAGGCTGCTCGAGACAGTGTCTGACCGGATCGTCATGGTCCGCTCGGGCTTCCTGCTTGCGCTGCTGACGCTCGGCCATGCGGTCTATCTCGTCGGCAATGGCTGGCCCGCCTGGGCAGGGTTTGTCGCCGCCTGGGCGTTGAGCGGCGTGTTCTACTCGGCGATCCTGACGCCTTCGGGACGGTTGCTGCGGATCTCGGCGCACCCGGAGGATCGCCCGTCGGTGTTTGCCGCGCAGTTCACGCTCTCGCATGCCTGCTGGCTTGTCACCTACCCGCTGGCGGGTTGGGCCGGGGCCGAATTCGGCCTGCCCGCCGCCATGCTGGTGCTCGGGCTGCTGGCGATTGCCGGATGCATCGCCGCGTTGTCGGTCTGGCCGGCGGAGGATCCGCTGGTTCTCGATCACGAGCATTCGGACCTGCCGGCCAACCACCCGCACCTGCGCCAGCACCCCGGACACGGCCGGCGTCATCGCCATGCCTTCGTCATCGATGACGAGCACCGTGTCTGGCCGACGCACGGGTGATGCTGCAACCGGTGCCGTCCGCAGCCTCCAGCAGCGGCGCAGGGTCACGCCAATGTGCGACGGCGTGATTTGCCTTGCCGGGCGTCTCGACTAGTGTTCTCGTCAAAGGAGACCTGATTGCCATGAGAAAACTGTTTTGCCTGAGCATGCTCCTGCTGGCCGCCTTTGCGGTCCAGGCCCGCGCTCAATCCGAAGCCGACCAGGGCGCTGACGCCAACACCGGCGTTGCGATCTTCGCCGGCGGCTGCTTCTGGTGTGTGGAAGCCGATTTCGACAAGGTCGACGGCGTGAAGGAGACCGTTTCCGGCTATATCGGCGGCAAGGAGGACAATCCGACCTACAAGACCCATGTGGCCAATGGCGACCGCGAGGCCGTGCGGATCACCTATGATCCCTCGACCGTGAGCTATGACGAGTTGCTCAAGACGTTTTTCCGCACCGTCGATCCCACCGATGACGGCGGCCAGTTCTGCGACCGCGGCTTCAGCTACACCACGGCTGTCTACACGCTCAACCCGGAACAGGCCGAAGCCGCAAGGGAGGCGAAAGCCGAGGCCGCGGACGTGCTTGGCCAGCCGGTGGTGACCGAGATCGTGGACGCGAGCGAGTTCTGGCCGGCCGAGGAGTATCACCAGAATTACCACACGAAGGCCCCGATCCGTTACCGCTACTACCGCTACGGCTGCGGACGCGACAGCCGGATCGAAGAGTTGTGGGGCGCGGCGGCGAATTACGGCCTCGAAAAGAGCTGACGGATCCGAGGGCTTGCCTTTCAGGGCGTCGGTCCGGTGCCAAAGGCTTGCGGATTGACTCGCCGATCGTTGCCCCGCAATTCTGGCACGCCCGGTTGCGGGATCTCGGGAGGCGGTCACATGGTCATGAAACGCAGCAAGGAGCCGTGGATGCCGGCCGTTCGCTGCCGCGCGGGGTGGGTGTCAACCTGCTGGTCGCCGACATTACTGCGGAAGTTGCGTTCTGCAGGGATTGCCTCGGCGCCATGGTGCTTCACGATGACGAGGATTTTGCCGCGATCGAGCTCTGCGGATCGGTGTTCATGCTGCATGCGGATCATTCCTATGCAGGCCATCCGATGTCGGGTGTCGTTGCCGGCGCCGAAACCCGTGGCGCGGGGGTGGAAATCAGGGTCTACGGCCTCGATCCGGACAAGACGGAAGCCCGTGCAAGGGCCCGCGGCGATCATGTGCTTTCGGGGAGTATGGACAAGCCGCACGGGCTGCGCGAGTGTCACATTGTCGATCCCGAGGGCTATGTCTGGGCACCGAGCGCCGCAATCCGACCGTAACAGGGCCGATAAGCGCCCAAGTATAACCTATGATAATTTGTAAAAAGGCCGGATACGTTAATCGCTGGCAGCCCAATGCCCGGTTTGCCTTGCAATTTCCATTGTCTCGACATTTTATGCGGGTTAAAGGGACGAAAAGCGAAACCCTGTTTCGCGCAACCGGAGCTAGCCTATGAAAATGCACACCTTGCTGGTCGCGGTCGCGGTCACCGCCGCCCTGGGAGGATGTCAGCGGACATCGTTTGGCGGACTGAACACGCAGTCCCGCCCCGCGCCGCTGATGCCTGCACCCGTCGGAGGTGTCCAGTCCGGCCAGTTGCCTCCGCCGCCCACCGACGGAACGGCCCAGTTTCCCACCGCGCCGACGGCGCCGACGGACACCAACACGCAGGTGGCTGCGGCCAATGCGCCGGAGCTCACCCGGGAAGCGCTGATCGGCCGCTGGTCGGCCGGCACCGGCGGTTCGAGCTGCGACGTGTTCCTGTCGCTGACCAAGTGGACCGGCGGCTACCGCGCCGCCTCGCGCGGCTGTGTCGGCGACGCGGCGGCGATCTCGGCCTGGGACGTTCAGGGCAAGCAGGTGATCCTGTCGGATTCGAGCGGCAATCAGGTTGCGCGGCTCTACCAGTCGGCAAACGAGCGCTATGACGGCTCGACCACATCGGGCCAGCCGATCTCGCTGTCGCGGTAAGCAAGAGGGCTTGCCGCGCCCGATAGCCGACAGGGTCTGACCCCCATGACATGGAGAAATCACGCCACTGTCGCCGAGGCCTATGCCTCGCGCACTGCCAGCGGCGAGCTTTCGCAGGACCCGGCGCAGGCAAGGCTTGCCAAGCGTCTCGACGTGCTGCTTGACGACGTCGCCAACCGCAGGCTCGCCAAGAAGTCGAGCGCGCTCGGCTGGATGTTCGGGCGCAAGTCACGACCCGACAAGCCGCCGCGCGGGCTCTACGTGCACGGCGCGGTCGGGCGCGGCAAGACGATGCTTATGGACATGTTCTTCGAGCTTGTCCCGGCCAAGCGCAAGCGGCGGGCGCATTTCCATGATTTCATGGCCGATGCCCACGCCCGCATCCACGCCCACCGCCAGAAGCTCAAGGCCGGGGAAACAAAGGAAACCGATCCGGTTCCGCCGGTTGCCAGCGACCTGATCGACGAGGCCTGGGTGCTGTGCTTCGACGAGTTCTCGGTCACCGATATCGCAGACGCAATGCTGCTTTCACGGCTGTTCGAGCAATTGTTCAAGCGCGGCTGCGTGCTGGTGGCGACATCGAATGTGGAGCCGTCGAACCTCTATCGCGACGGGTTGAACAGGCAGCTGTTCCTGCCCTTCGTCGACATCCTCAAGGAGCATGTCGACGTGCTCGATCTCGATGCACGCACCGACTACCGGATGGAAGCGGCAACGCGGCTGCCGGTCTATCACCAGCTGGACGGCGGGGACAACGGTTCGGCGATGGACGATGCCTGGGAGCGGGTGACGTCCGGCAAGCAGGTCGCCCCGTCGACGGTCGAGGTCAAGGGCCGTTCGGTGCCGGTCCCGAAGGCGGCGGCGGGGGCTGCGCGTTTCAGTTTCGCCGATCTCTGCGAAGCTCCGCTGGGCGCTTCCGACTATGCCGCGATCGCCGGCCGCTACCACACCCTGTTCGTGGACCGGGTGCCGGTGATGGGGCCGGCCAACAGGAATGCGGCCAAGCGGTTCATCACCCTGATCGACACGCTCTACGACCGCAAGAGCCGCCTGTTCCTCTCCGCTCAGGCTGCGCCCGAAGGGCTCTACGAGGCCCCCGGGGGCACCGAGAAGTTCGAATTCGCCCGCACGGCGTCCCGCCTCAACGAGATGCAAAGCGAGGCCTATCTCGATGCAAGCCGGGCCAATCAGGGTGCGGATTTGCCTGACCGGGCCTGACAATATTGACGTTTACGTAAGAACTTTAAAAGCTAACCGATTGAAATCGCACATATCGAAAGTTTGAGTTGCCAGTTTCCGGCATACAGTCTATGCGAAATGTCGAACTCGGGGCCGGGTGAGAGCTCGATTCCGTTCGTCCATTGACCCGCGGAGGTTTTCTGTATGGCTCGCAACAAGATTGCATTGATTGGTTCGGGAATGATCGGCGGCACGCTCGCCCATCTGGCCGGTTTGAAGGAATTGGGTGACGTCGTCCTGTTCGACATCGCCGAAGGCACCCCCCAGGGCAAGGGCCTCGACATCGCCCAGTCCGCGCCGGTCGAGGGCTTCGATGCGCGCATGTCCGGCGCCAACGACTATTCGGCCATCGAGGGCGCGGATGTGTGCATCGTCACCGCCGGCGTCGCCCGCAAGCCCGGCATGAGCCGCGACGATCTTCTGGGCATCAACCTCAAGGTGATGGAGCAGGTTGGCGCGGGCATCAAGAAATACGCCCCCAACGCCTTCGTGATCTGCATCACCAACCCGCTCGACGCGATGGTCTGGGCGCTGCAGAAATTCTCGGGCCTTCCCAAGGCCAAGGTCGTCGGCATGGCCGGCGTGCTCGACTCGGGCCGCTTCCGGCATTTCCTCGCCGAGGAGTTCAACGTCTCGGTCGAGGATGTGACCGCCTTCGTTCTCGGCGGCCACGGCGACACCATGGTGCCGCTCGCACGGTATTCGACGGTGGCCGGCATTCCGCTTCCGGATCTGGTGAAAATGGGCTGGACCTCGAAGGAAAAGCTCGAGGCGATCATCCAGCGCACCCGCGACGGCGGCGCGGAGATCGTTTCGCTGCTCAAGACCGGTTCGGCCTATTACGCGCCTGCCGCTTCGGCAATCCTGATGGCCGAATGCTACCTCAAGGACAAGAAGCGGGTTCTGCCCTGCGCCGCGCACCTTTCGGGTCAGTACGGCGTCAAGGACATGTATGTCGGCGTTCCTTGCGTGATCGGCGAAGGTGGCGTCGAGCGCGTCATCGAGATCGAGCTCAACAAGACCGAGCAGAAGGCCTTCGACAAGTCGGTGGAATCGGTTGCCGGGCTCTGCGAAGCCTGCATCGGCATCGCCCCGAACCTCAAGTAAGCGCGGCGACGCCGCCCATTCAATCCAGGAGTTCCCATGAACATCCACGAATACCAGGCCAAGGCCCTTCTGAAGGGTTACGGCGCGCCGGTGGCCGAAGGGGTCGCCATCTTCTCAGCCGACGAGGCGGAAGCGGCGGCGAAGTCGCTCCCCGGCCCGCTCTATGTGGTCAAGAGCCAGATCCACGCAGGCGGCCGCGGCAAGGGCAAGTTCAAGGAACTCGGACCTGATGCCAAGGGCGGCGTGCGGCTCGCCAAGTCGGTCGACGAGGTGGTTGCCAATTCCAGGGAAATGCTCGGCAACACGCTTGTGACCAAGCAGACCGGCGACGCCGGCAAGCAGGTCAACCGGCTTTATATCGAGGACGGCGCCGACATCGACCGCGAACTCTATCTCTCGATCCTGGTGGACCGCACCGTCGGCCAGGTTGCCTTCGTGGTCTCCACCGAGGGCGGCATGGACATCGAGGCGGTTGCCGAGAAGACGCCCGAGAAGATCATCACCGTGGCCATCGATCCGGAAGCGGGCGTGACGGCGGACAATCTCAAGACGCTCAACAGCGCGCTGAAGCTCGAGGGCGATGCGGCGAGCGACGGCGAGAAGCTGTTTCCGATCCTCTACAAGGCATTTGTCGAAAAGGACATGGCGCTCTTGGAGGTCAACCCGCTGATCGTGATGACGAACGGCAGGCTCCGGGTTCTCGACGCCAAGGTCTCGTTCGACAACAACGCGATGTTCCGCCACGACGACATCGCCGAACTGCGCGACCTGACCGAAGAGGACGAGAAGGAAATCGAGGCGTCCAAGCACGATCTCGCCTATGTCGCGCTCGACGGCAACATCGGCTGCATGGTCAATGGCGCGGGCCTTGCCATGGCGACCATGGACATCATCAAGCTCTACGGCCAGGAGCCGGCGAACTTCCTCGATGTCGGCGGCGGCGCCTCCAAGGAAAAGGTCACTGCGGCGTTCAAGATCATCACGGCAGATCCGGCGGTGAAGGGCATTCTCGTCAACATCTTCGGCGGCATCATGAAGTGCGATGTCATTGCCGAAGGCGTGGTTGCGGCTGTCAAGGAAGTGGGCCTCAAGGTTCCGCTGGTGGTCCGGCTCGAAGGCACCAATGTCGATCTCGGCAAGAAGATCATCAACGAAAGCGGCCTCGACGTGATCGCCGCCGACGATCTCGATGATGCCGCCCAGAAGATCGTGGCTGCGGTCAAGGGCTGATGAAGCTGCCGCTTCTGGCGCTCGCGATTGCCGCGGTTCTGCCGCTGCCGGCCTCGGCCGCTGGGTTTTCCGCATTGCTCGAAAGTTTTGTCGAGCAATGCGGCCCGACGTTGCTTAGGCCGGGGCGTACTTTTGCTGAAACCGATTTTGCGAATTTGCCTGCCGAACAAGTCTCGTGGTCCGAAGACGGGAAAATGGTTTCCTTCACGGACGGCTCTGCTGATGACTACACAATATTCTGGTACTCGGACATCGCGGGGCAGGTCCGGACGACTTGCAGCCGATCGATAAGCGGAACCGATGTATCTGCGGATGACATCAATTCGGATCTTCGCGGTATCGAAGACGCGATTGTAATCGGTGGTCTGCATCCGCTTGTCTATGTGAGCAGAGACAATGCGTTTTCGCGCGTCGAAGACACGTACACGTGGCAGGTGGAGCTGCCACAATGGCAGGCGCAAGGCGTCGCTTTCCACGTGCAATTCCAAAGTTCGACGATCACGCTGACCGCCTTTGGCGGATTGTCCGATCCGAACTGAAAAACTAATGCTGCTTTGACTTTTGTGCGCCCACATAATATGTGTAGCACATAACCTGTGTAGAGCGATGACCAAGAACATCACACTCGCCATCGATGAGGACTTGCTTGACAAGGCAAGGGTTCTCGCCGCCATGCGGCGGACAAGCGTGAATGAGCTTGTGCGGGGTTTTCTGCAGCGCGAGGTCAACCGCGAGGCGGCGCAGGCAAGCCGAGCCGAGGCCTGGGGCCGGGTCTTCGATGCGGCTGACGCTTCCGCCGAAGAGCGCGGCAAGCAAATTGCCGATCAGGCGCGCCTGGTCGATCGCGAGGAGTTGTACGGGGAGGTCATGCATGAACGCGGCCTTCTTTGACACCAACATCGTGGCCTATGCCGCCCATTCCTCCGCCCAGGACGGCGCCAAGCGGGATCTCGCCCGGCGTCTGATGCAGACCCGGGAGGTGACAACCTCTACGCAGGTGATGATGGAGCTCTACCAGGTTCTCCGCCGCAAGCTTGCCTATGGCGCGGAAGCCGCCATGCAATGGATCCAGACCCTGCAGAACGACAATGTGGTCACGGTATCGCCGGTCGATGTGGTGCGCGCCATCGAAGTGTCACAGCGTCATTCTATCTCCCATTGGGATGGGCTCATCCTCGTGGCGGCACAGCGCGCCGATCTGGAGATCGTCTACACCGAAGACCTCAACCACGGACAGGCATACGGAAGCGTCCGCGCCTGCAATCCTTTCCTCGAAGATTTTCTCGCATAGACCTACAAGGCTGATGATATGTCCATTCTGATCAACAAAGACACCAAGGTCCTGGTTCAGGGGCTCACCGGCAAGACCGGTACCTTCCACACCGAGCAGGCGCTTGCCTATCACGGCACGCAGATGGTCGGCGGCATCCACCCGAAGAAGGGCGGCACCACCTGGGAAGGCTCTGGCGGCGAGAAGCTGCCGATCTTCGCCTCGGTCGCGGAAGGGAAAGCCGAAACCGGCGCGAACGCCTCGGTGATCTACGTGCCGCCGGCAGGGGCCGCCGCCGCGATCATCGAAGCCATCGAGGCCGAGATCGAGCTGATCGTCTGCATCACCGAGGGCATTCCTGTCTCCGACATGATCCGCGCCAAGGCCGTGCTCGACAAGTCGAAGTCGCGCCTGATCGGCCCCAACTGCCCCGGCGTCATGACCCCGGACGAGTGCAAGATCGGCATCATGCCGGGCAACATCTTCAAGAAGGGCTCGGTGGGCATCCTGTCGCGCTCGGGCACGCTGACCTATGAGGCCGTGTTCCAGACCACCAATGAAGGCCTCGGCCAGTCGAGCGCTGTCGGCATCGGCGGCGACCCGGTGAAGGGCACCGAGTTCATCGACATTCTCGACCTCTATCTCGACGATCCGGAAACCGAATCGATCATCATGATCGGCGAAATCGGCGGTTCGGCAGAGGAAGACGCGGCCGAGTGGCTGATCGAGCAGGCCAAGAAGGGCCGCAAGAAGCCGATGGCAGGCTTCATCGCCGGCCGCACCGCACCTCCCGGCCGCACCATGGGCCATGCCGGCGCGGTGATCTCGGGCGGCAAGGGCGGCGCCGAGGACAAGATCAAGGCCATGGAAGCCGCGGGCATCAAGGTGTCGCCTTCGCCGGCGCGCCTTGGCAAGACGCTGGTTGAAGTCCTCAAGGGATAAAGAGCAAGCCTATGCGCATGACCGACATTGCTTTCGGCATCACGGATTGGGACGGCGTCGAGCCGGTTCGCCATTCCGGTGATGCGGGGCATGCAATCTGGCGCACCCGCAGCTTTGGTCCGGAAGACAATCCGATCCGTGTCCGGATGGTGGAGTATTCAGCGGGATATGAAGCCGATCACTGGTGCGAAAAGGGACATATCCTGCTTTGCCTTGAAGGCGAGATGGATACGGTTCTTTCAGACGGTCGTGCATTCAAACTGAAGCCGGGAACAAGTTATCAGGTCGCCGACGGAGCGGAGCCGCATCGCTCCAGTTCGGTCGGCGGCGCGAAACTGTTCATTGTCGACTAGAGGTTCGAGGTCAAAACCATGAGCGACGCCGTGCGCGAAACGCTGGACCGCTACTACGCCGCGCTGAATGCGGGCGACAGGGCGGGTCTGCGCGGCGTCGTTGCCGGCGACACCGTGATCACGGTGCTCAGGGGCGAGTGGACGGTGAAGGCGACAGGGCGGAAAGTGCAGACCGAGACCGTCAACATGTTCACGATGCGCGACGGCAAGGTCACAAGGTATCAGGTCTTCAGCGACACGGCTGCGCTGGGGCTCGGGTTGGGCAGGCTTGCCGCGGCGTGAGTGTCGCACAAGCCTCAAAGTCTAGGGAAAGGGCCGCTAACCAGGCCCGGCGATAAAGGTGAAGACCATGGCACGCAATGACGAAGCCAACGACATCATGGCGCAGACCTCGTTCCTGTATGGCGGAAACGCGCCCTACATCGAACAGATGTATGCGCGCTACCAGGATGATCCGGCGAGCGTGCCCGAGGAATGGAAGGCTTTCTTCGCCGAGCTGAAGGACGACCCGGACCAGGTGCGCAAGTCAGCGGCAGGCGCCTCGTGGAAACAGGCGAACTGGCCGGTGCCCGCCAATGGCGAACTCGTCTCGGCGCTGGACGGCGACTGGAGCGCGGTCGAAAAGGTGATGGGCGACAAGCTCAACGGCAAGGCCAAGGCCGCCGGCAAGCCCGTCGATACCGCCTCGATCGAACTGGCGACGCGGGACTCGGTGCGCGCCATCATGATGATCCGCGCCTTCCGCATGCGCGGCCACCTGCACGCCAACCTGGACCCGCTGGGCCTCGGCCAGCAGGCCGACAACGATTACAACGAGCTCTCGCCGGAAGCCTACGGGTTCACCGAGGCCGATTACGACCGCCCGATCTACATCGACCACGTGCTCGGTCTCGAATATGCGACCGTCCGCGAGATGCTGGACATTCTCAAGCGCACCTATTGCTCGACTCTCGGCGTCGAGTTCATGCACATCTCCAATCCGGAAGAGAAGGCCTGGATCCAGGAGCGTATCGAAGGGCCGGACAAGGGCGTCGAGTTCACCGAGAACGGCAAGAAGGCGATCCTGCAGAAGCTGATCGAGGCGGAAGGCTTCGAGCAGTTCATCGACGTCAAGTACAAGGGCACCAAGCGCTTCGGTCTCGACGGCGGCGAATCGCTGATCCCGGCGCTCGAGCAGATCATCAAGCGCGGCGGCAACATGGGGCTGAAGGAGATCGTCTTCGGCATGGCCCACCGCGGCCGCCTCAACGTGCTCACCCAGGTGATGGGCAAGCCGCATCGCGCGGTGTTCCACGAGTTCAAGGGCGGTTCTTTCAAGCCCGATGATGTCGAGGGCTCGGGCGACGTGAAGTACCATCTGGGGGCTTCGTCGGACCGCGAGTTCGACAGCAACAAGGTTCACCTGTCGCTGACCGCCAACCCGTCGCACCTGGAAATCGTCAATCCCGTGGTGATGGGCAAGGCGCG
The DNA here is from genome assembly GCA_965233445.1 of Hoeflea sp. Taxonomy (GTDB): domain Bacteria; phylum Pseudomonadota; class Alphaproteobacteria; order Rhizobiales; family Rhizobiaceae; genus Hoeflea. The sequence continues at coordinate 273,212 of OZ247491.1, read as the reverse complement.
CGCCAAGCAGGACCTGATCGCGACCGAATTCGAGGGCGACATCATTCCGCTGAAAGAGCGGGTCAAGGTGATGCCGCTGCTCCTGCACGGCGACGCGGCCTTTGCCGGACAGGGCGTCGTGGCCGAAATTCTCGGCCTGTCGGGCCTGCGCGGTCACCGGGTTGCAGGCACCGTGCATTTCATCATCAACAACCAGATCGGCTTTACCACCAATCCGGGCTTCTCGCGCTCCTCGCCCTATCCTTCGGATGTGGCCAAGATGATCGAGGCGCCGATCTTCCACGTCAACGGCGACGATCCGGAAGCGGTGGTCTATGCCGCCAAGGTGGCGACCGAATTCCGCATGACCTTCCACAAGCCGGTGGTCATCGACATGTTCTGCTACCGTCGCTTCGGCCACAACGAGGGCGACGAACCGGCGTTCACCCAGCCGAAGATGTACAAGAAGATCCGCAGCCACGAGACCACGGTGACGCTCTATGCGCGCCGCCTGATCGAGGAAGGCGTGATCTCCGAAGGCGAATTCGAGAAGATGAAGGCCGACTGGCGGGCCAACCTGGAAAGCGAATTCGACATCGGCCAGAGCTACAAGCCGAACAAGGCCGACTGGCTCGACGGGCAATGGTCGGGTCTCAGGACCGCCGACAACCAGGATGAACAGCGCCGTGGCAAGACCGGCGTGCCGCTCAAGACACTGCGCGACATCGGGAAGAAGCTGTCCGAAGTGCCCGAGGACTTCAAGGCACACCGCACCATCCAGCGCTTCATGGACAGCCGGGCCAAGATGATCGAGACCGGAGAGGGCATCGACTGGGCCATGGGCGAGGCGCTGGCCTTCGGAACGCTCGTCCACGAAGGCACCAAGATCCGGCTCTCGGGGCAGGACGTCGAGCGCGGCACCTTCAGCCAGCGGCATTCGGTGCTCTACGATCAGGAGACCGAGGACCGCTATATCCCGCTCGCCAACATCGCGCCCAACCAGGCGCGCTACGAGGTGATCAACTCGATGCTGTCGGAAGAGGCGGTGCTCGGGTTCGAATACGGCTACTCGCTGGCGCGGCCCAACGCGCTGACGCTCTGGGAAGCCCAGTTCGGCGATTTCGCCAATGGCGCGCAGGTGCTGTTCGACCAGTTCATCTCGTCGGGCGAACGCAAGTGGCTCCGGATGTCGGGCCTCGTCTGCCTGCTGCCGCACGGTTACGAAGGCCAGGGTCCGGAGCATTCCTCCGCACGGCTCGAGCGGTTCCTGCAGATGTGCGCGGAAGACAACATGCAGGTTGCCAACTGCACCACGCCGGCGAACTACTTCCACATCCTGCGCCGGCAGATGCATCGCGACTTCCGCAAGCCGCTGATCATGATGACGCCGAAATCGCTGCTCAGGCACAAGCGCGCTGTCTCGACACTCAACGAGATGTCGGGCGACACGTCTTTCCACAGGCTGCTGTGGGACGATGCGGAAGTGCTCAAGAACGAACAGATCAAGCTGGTCAAGGACAACAAGATCCGCCGCGTCGTGATGTGCTCGGGCAAGGTCTATTTCGACCTCTACGAAGAGCGCGAGAAGCGCGGCATCGACGACATCTACCTGCTCAGGCTGGAACAGCTTTATCCGTTCCCGGCCAAGGCCTTGATCAACGAGCTGTCGCGCTTCCGCAACGCCGAGATGGTCTGGTGCCAGGAGGAGCCCAAGAACATGGGCGCCTGGTCGTTCATCGATCCGTATCTCGAGTGGGTGCTGGCGCATATCGACGCCAAGTACCAGCGCGTGCGCTACACCGGACGCCCGGCTTCGGCCTCGACCGCCACCGGCCTGATGTCGCGCCACCTTGCGCAGCTCGAAGCCTTCCTTGAGGATGCGCTGGGGGGCTGAGGCCGCCCGGTGCCAAGTTCAACACCAATCGCATGTCCCCGCGCCCTGTCTGACTGAAAAGAACGGAAAACAAATTATGGCTACTGAAGTCCGCGTCCCGACCCTTGGCGAATCCGTCAGCGAAGCCACCATCGGAACCTGGTTGAAGAAGGCCGGCGACACCGTGAAGGTGGACGAACCGCTGGTGGAGCTCGAAACCGACAAGGTGTCGATCGAGGTGCCGTCCCCGGTCACCGGCACACTGACCGAAATTCTGGCCAAGGACGGCGAGACCGTCGAGGTCAACGCCCTTCTGGCCCAGATCGAGGAAGGCGAGGGCGCGGCCCCCGCCAAGCAGGAGTCCAAGCCTGCGGAGAAGGCGGATGCCAAATCCGAAGCCAAGTCCGAAAAGGCCGAGGCGCCGAAGGAAAAATCATCCGGTTCCGACATGCCGGCTTCGCCGTCCGCACAGAAGCTGATGACCGAAAACAAGATGGACGCCGGCGACGTCGACGGTTCGGGCAAGCGCGGCCAGGTGCTCAAGGGCGATGTGCTTGACGCCATCGGCAAGGGCGGCTCGGGCGGAAAGTCCCAGGCGGCAGCGCCTGCCGCGGCACGTCCGGCCTCCTCGGAGGACGATGCGCCGCGCGAGGAGCGGGTGAAGATGACCCGCCTGCGGCAGACGATCGCGCGCCGCCTCAAGGAAGCCCAGAACACCGCAGCGATGCTGACCACCTACAACGAGGTGGACATGAGCGCGGTGATGGATCTGCGCAAGCGCTACAAGGACCTGTTCGAGAAGAAGCATGGCGTGAAGCTCGGCTTCATGGGCTTCTTCACCAAGGCGGTCACCCATGCGCTCAAGGAGATTCCGGCGGTCAATGCCGAGATCGACGGCAACGAGATCATCTACAAGAACTTCTGTCATGTCGGCGTGGCCGTCGGCACCGACAAGGGCCTCGTCGTGCCGGTGGTGCGCGATGCCGACCAGATGACGATCGCCGAGATCGAGAAGGAAATCGGACGGCTGGGCCGGGCGGCGCGTGACGGCGAACTGTCGATGGCCGACATGCAGGGCGGTACCTTCACCATCTCCAACGGCGGCGTCTACGGCTCGCTGATGTCCTCGCCGATCCTCAACTCGCCGCAGTCGGGCATTCTCGGCATGCACAAGATCCAGGAACGGCCGATGGCCGAGGGCGGCCAGGTGGTGATCCGGCCGATGATGTATCTGGCGCTTTCCTATGACCACCGGATCGTCGACGGCAAGGAAGCCGTGACCTTCCTGGTTCGCGTCAAGGACAGCCTGGAAGATCCCGAGCGCCTGGTTCTCGATCTGTAAGGAGCCGGCCTTATGGCCATAGCCCGGAAGGCTGCAGGACTCATGCTGTCGTTGCCGCTCGCAGTGGGCGCGGCAACGGTGGCAATGGCTGCCTGTCCGCAGGAGCTGGCCGTCTACCGGGGCACTGACGGAATCGGCGATCTGGAGTTCACCGGCGGCGGCGCGGGCATGCATTCGGAAATGCGGCTGCTCTATCCCGGCGTGGAACCGGTGACCATCTATCTGTCCCATGATGACAGGCTCGACCGGGCGATAGCGATGCTGCCGCTCAATTGCCCCGAGGGCGACGTCACCGGCGAAGAGCTCGCGGCCTGCCTTGTCTATCAGGGTCCGGTTTACAAGATTGACCGGGAGTCGGGCGTTGCGGGTCTGCCGGGCACCGGTACTGATGCGGCGGAAAGCCTGCTGCTACCGGGACTGGCTTCGGCGCTCTGGGACAATCCGCAGTTTGACGGCGCCGGCCCCACAGAGCGGCCGGCCGAAGTCTTCGAGATCTCGGGGTGCCAGGAATGAGTGCGACCTGCAATGTTGCGGAGACGGGAGCGTCTTTCGGAATGGAGCAGGGTCGATAGAAGTTCAGCCGGACGCGCGCGCCGCGTTCTGCACGCAATCGAACAGGAGCGGGGATGGTTTCCCCACCTGCAAGCGAAAGGAAGAACCATGAGCTACGACGTCATCGTTATCGGATCGGGTCCCGGAGGCTATGTCTGCGCCATCAAGGCCGCACAGCTGGGACTGAAGGTGGCCGTGGTGGAAAAGCGCGCGACCTTCGGCGGCACCTGCCTGAACATAGGCTGCATCCCGTCCAAGGCGCTGCTGCATGCATCCGAGGTTTTCGCCCATGCGAGCCACGGCATGGAAAGCCTCGGCGTGGAGACAGGCAAGACGAAGCTCAATCTCGGCAAGATGATGGAGCACAAGGACGCGGTGGTGAAATCCAACGTCGAGGGCGTGGCTTACCTCTTCAAGAAGAACAAGATCGAAAGCTTCATCGGCACCGGCAAGCTTCTGGGCGAGGGCAAGGTCTCGGTCACGGACGACGACGGCAAGGAGACCGAGCTCGAGGCCAAGAACGTGGTGATCGCCACCGGATCCGACGTGGCCGGCATTCCCGGCGTCGACGTCAAGATCGACGAGAAGGTGATCGTCTCGTCGACGGGCGGCATTGCGCTCGAGAAGGTTCCCGAGCACATGGTCGTGGTCGGCGGCGGCGTGATCGGGCTTGAAATGGGATCGGTCTGGTCGCGGCTCGGCGCCAAGGTGACCGTGGTCGAGTATCTCGACAGCATTCTCGGCGGCATGGACGCCGACGTGGCCAAGCAGTTCCAGCGCATTCTCGCCAAGCAGGGCATGGAGTTCAAGCTCGGGCAGAAGGTGACCGGCGTAGAGACCGCGGGCAAGGGCGCCAAGGTCAGCTTCGAGCCGGTCAAGGGCGGCGACACCGAGACGCTGGAAGCCGACGTGGTGCTGATTGCGACCGGCCGCAAGCCCTATACCGAGGGTCTGGGGCTCGAGGATGCGGGCGTCGTGCTCGACGAGCGCGGCCGGGTGCGCACCGACCATCACTACCAGACCAACGTCCCGGGTGTTTACGCCATCGGAGACGTCATCGCCGGCCCGATGCTCGCGCACAAGGCCGAAGACGAGGGCGTGGCGCTGGCCGAGATCATGGCCGGACAGGCGGGGCATGTGAATTACGATGTGATCCCGAGCGTTGTCTACACCCAGCCGGAAGTGGCGGCGGTCGGCAAGACCGAGGAAGAACTCAAGTCGGACGGCGTCAAGTACAAGGCGGGCAAGTTCCCGTTCTCGGCCAACGGCCGCGCGCGGGCGATGCAGGCGTCGGACGGGTTCGTCAAGATCCTCGCGGATGCGGAAACCGACCGGGTGCTGGGTGCGCACATCGTCGGCTTCGGGGCCGGCGAGATGATCCACGAGTTGGCGGTGCTGATGGAATTCGGCGGTTCTTCAGAGGATCTCGGCCGCACCTGCCATGCGCATCCGACAATGTCGGAGGCGGTGCGCGAAGCAGCACTCGCGACATTCGCGAAGCCGCTGCATATCTAGGAAGCTTGTATCAGTGAGCCGAACGGCGGCTCGGCCGCCGGCTTCTGGCCGGCCGGGCGGGCCCGGCCCCGGTCAGTCGGTTACGGGCTCCTCGACGGGCGCGTTCGGCGGGGCGGGAACCGGTTCCTGGACATTGTCCATCACGGTTGCCTCGATGTTGATGCTGCCGGACGAGTCGATCTCGTTGCCGTCCGGCGACACCCACAGCACGAAACCTGCGAGCGCGACGAGAGCCACAAGCCCTGCTGCGGTCATCATACCGCGACCGCCGCGCGATCCGGGCTCGGCGGTTGTCCGGACATGTTCGTTGAGACGATTTTGATCACCGGCGTCCGGCGGGACGTCCCCGCCTTTCCGGTCCGTAGCTGAATTGTGCATGATCACTCCCGTGTGGGCATGGGGAGCGTAGCCAGGGGCCGCCCGGCGGATGCCGGACGGTCCCAATGGTGTTGCGGCCTGCTCCGTCCTGGCCTTGTCAGCCGTTGGTCGCGGGTGCGGGGGCCGGCGCGGGTTCGGCGGTCGCGCTCGGCGCGGCGGTGTCAGACACGCCGGCAGCAGGGGCCGCCGGGTCGACGGGCTCCGGCGTCGTCCACAGGGCAAAGCCTGCAAGACCGAGAACGATCAGGATCACGATGGCGGTGAGGGGACCTGTGGCGCGGCCTGTTCTGACGGCATTTGCGCTGCGGGCCGGTCCTGTACGGCGACCGTCATCGCTGGGGCGGGAATGCGGGGTATACTCAACCATTTCCAATCTCCATCTCTGTCACGCTGATAAAACGTTGACGGAGGAGATCAGTTCCGGGGCGGCTGCGCCCAAGGCGTCACAATGTGTTACCGAACCTTAGAGATCGTGTAACCGGCGTCACGCAGCAGCGAGACAAGCCCCTCCTCACCGGGAAGGTGAAGAGCTCCGACAGCGATGAAGGCGTTGCCGTTGGCGAGGATCGGGGCGGCGCGTTCGGCCATCAGGCGGTTGCGCGTCAGAACGATACGCTCCTCGAACTGCGCATAGCCATCGGTGTCACCCTCTCCGGCTTCCGGACCCGCCGCCATGATCGTGGGCATGATGAGGGCGATGTCGCCATCCAGGTAGAGTTCGGTCATGGTCGCCATGATGTCCGGCATCAGGTCGGCCAGCCGAATGGTCTCGACCAGGCCGCGCACGTGAAACTCGATCGGCAGGTCGGCCATCGCGGTCATCTGCTCGCCGATGCTCTCGAGACCGAGCAAGGTCTTGCCCGCGGCCTTCGCGTCGCCGGCGATCTTGATGTCGAGGAAGGGTGCGCCCTCGTTCTTCCGCGCCAGCTCGCAGGCCGGCATGGCCAGCATTCCGGCAATCATCCACGGCTTCATGCGGGAGACCAGAGCCAGCGGAATGCCACGCCTAGCAAGCTCCTCCTCGACGAGCTGCGCGTCCTCATCGTCGAGAAAGGACACCAGCGTGTTGCCATCGGTGAACATGGTGAGTTCCGGTCGCGACATCAGCGCTGCCTGCGCCTTTGCGGGATCGAGAATGTCGATGGTCTCGATGACGACGGTGCCGGCCGTGTCGAAGGCGTCACGGGCAGCTTCGGGCATGGTGACGACCCGGGGATCGGTGACATGCATTGTGCCAAACAGCCAGGACGGCGCGACGCCGGGCTTCTCGAGCTTCCAAAGCCGGCCCTTGCCATTGGGAACTTCTGCCGCTTCGGCACGGGCTTTGGCCATCGCCTCCGGGTTGCTGGCGCCCAGCTTCTTGGTCAGGTTTTCTCCGGTGCAGACAATGCCGGCCGCTTCGGCGGATTGGCCAGTCTCGGCCTCGGCTTTCGCAGACCCGGCAGCAAGCCCGATCGCAAGCATGGCGAGAAGCAGCAGCGGAAGCGAGGCGGCAACAAACAGAACCAGCCGGGGAAATCGCGACCAGATGGCCGAGAGCGGCGGATGGTGAGGCGATCGATGCATGGTGAACCCCGTGACTGGCAGTGGGTTTGGTTTCAGTCCCCGAGAATAGCGGTGCGCCTGCCAGAAAGTGGTTAACTGCCCCTCGGAGCCTTTGAGTGATGGTTTATGAGGCGTTAACGCGCTGCCCGGACGCATGGGCCCGACACGGCGTCTCCGTCTCAAGCGCGCGGATGGGCGCGGTCGTAGATGTCGAGAAGGCGGCTTGAGTCGACGCCGGTATAGACCTGGGTGGTGGACAGGCTGGCGTGACCGAGCAATTCCTGGATCGTGCGCAGGTCTCCGCCGCCTGCAAGCAGATGGGTGGCGAAGGAATGCCTGAGCGCGTGAGGCGTCGCGGTGTCAGGCAGGTCAAGCGACGAGCGCAGCGCCCGCATCGCCTTCTGCACGATGGCCGGCTGCAACGGTCCCCCGCGCGCACCGCGAAACATCGGGGCATCCATTGCCGGTGCGTAGGGACAAAGCTTCAGATAGTCCTCGATCGCGCGGGCCGCGACCGGCAGCAGCGGCACGATGCGGGTCTTGCCGCCCTTGCCGGTGATCCTGAGGGTCTGGCCGTCGCGGGGAAGATCGCTCCGGGTCAGTGACAGGGCTTCGGAAATGCGAAGGCCGCAGCCGTAGAGCAGCGTCAGAACCGCCGCATCGCGGGCGGCGATCCAGGGCTCCTCCGAAAGCTGCATGTCTGCGTCGACGACCCGGCTGGCGTCGCGGGCGCTCAGCGGCTTTGGAAGCGATTTCGGCTGCCTCGGGGCGCGGGTGGCGGCGGCGCCTGCCGCATTGGCAAGGCCTTCGCGTTCGAGGTGGCGGAGAAAGGAGCGAATGCCGGCAAGCCCGCGACCGAGTGTCCTCGCGCCCGCGCCTTCGCGCCTGCGCTCGGCCATGAAGGCGCGCAGATCGAGCGGCCTCAGATCGGCGAGATCGGCGATTTTCGGCGGCCCGCCGAGGTGCCGCGTCAGGAAACCGAGAAACTGGCGCAGGTCGCGCTCGTAGGACTGGGCGGTCCGGTCGGCGAGGCGGCGTTCGCCCAGAAGCCGGGCAAGCCACCGCTGCTGTTCACGCAGGACTTCCGGAGATGCGATAACCAGCGGTTTTTCCATCTTTTTCCCATTCATCACGGCCGCAATGCCGCTTGGAATCCGGGCTCGACTATTGCATTGTCGGCTTAGCGGGGAGTAAACAATGGCTGGCTGGATGTCATCACGGCATCACAATCGCTTGCCATAGGGGTGATGGACAGCGGGTTTGAAAAGGGTCGTTTCCATGGCGAATGTGGCGGATATCTCGGACCGTTTGCACGTGCTCACCCACGGACGCCCGGGGCATGTGGTCGACAAGCTGATCGCCGAACGGGGCGGGCGGCTCGTCCAGCATCCGGCATGGCCGTTGATGCGGCCGATCCTCTACGCGACCCTGAACTACAGCGCCGCGGTGCGGATGGCTGACGACATTGCGCCGATGTCGGGCCAGCAGTCGTTCGAATATCTCAGCAACATTCTCAAGCTCGATATCCAATCCCGGGGCGAAGAGCGGATCCCGTCGAAGGGCGGCTTTCTGCTGGTCGCGAACCATCCCACGGGTATGGCGGACGGTGTGGCGATGTTCGATTTCCTCAGCCGCAACCGCCCCGACATGATGTTCTTTGCCAACCGCGATGCGATCCGGGTCAATCAGCGTTTTGACGAGATCATCATCCCCGTTGAATGGCGGGAGGATTTCAAGAGCCGCGAAAAGACCCGGGAGACCCTGCAGCTGACCAACCAGGCGGTGCAGGACGGCAAGGCGACGGTGCTGTTTCCGTCGGGCCGGATCGCCTTCTGGCACAAGGGACGCCTGACCGAACGGCCCTGGAAGGTGTCGGCGGTGACGCTCGCGCGGCGGCATGACCTGCCGATCGTGCCGGTCAATATTTCGGCCCGCAACTCGGGCCTGTTCTACTGGCTGTCGAAGCATTCGACCGAATTGCGCGACATGACCGTGTTTCACGAGCTGCTCAACAAGAAGGGTCAGACCTTCCGCTTCACCGTCGGCGATCCGATCATGCCCGACACGCTCGACAGCGATCCCGCCGAGGCGGTCAAGGCGCTCGAGTATCACACCGTGCACGGCCTGGCCGAGAACCCGGACTGCCGGTTCGCGGCCGCGCCCGAGGGCTGGAGCCAGTGCCAGGTCGACTGAGCGTCAGTGCTCAGCCAGGCCCGCTGGCATCCTGACAGGCTCCGAGCGCAACCGGCCGCATCTTTGCCGGATCCCATCGCCAGTCCTCTTTTGCAAAACACTCTACACCGCCATGGACGCGCGTCGGCGGGCCGCAGCTGCTCCAGTCCGCGCCACCCTCAATCAGCTTGCGGCCCGTGGGCGTCAGGCTGAAGACCGGCCTGCCCCACTCCGCTTGGCCGAGATCGCGCGGGGTGCTTTCAAGCGCGGGCTCGCGCGCGTCGCGCAGCCGCAGCATCGTGCCCAGAAACATCAGGTCGCCGTGATAGGGCAGCGGATCGACCTCGCGCATGAAGCGGCCAAAAACCCTGCCCCACGGCAAGGGTCCGGCAAGCAGGATCTTCAGCACCGCGTTCTCGGTGAAGGACAGGCCGTTTTCGAGACCGGGCAGTTCGGCGAGATAGCGGGCAATCGCGGCCGGCATGTAGGGCAGGCTCGCGCCGGGTGCCGATGAAAGCCCGTGCAGCGCCAGCGGCGTCGGGGCGCACAGCGCATCCCAGACCCTGCCCGCGAGATCGTGGTCGGCGTCGGACACGGCCTGGCGCCTGCCGTAGAGCTGGCGGAGCGCAGCGGGGGACAATTGCCCGATGCCGATGAATTTCGAAATGCCCGGGAAACGGTCGAGAGTGACAATCTCGATCTTTCGCCGGGCCGCGCCGCCTCTCTTTAGCCGGGTAAGGACTTTGGCCAGGATCAGCTGGTCATAGGGATCGTGTTCGAACCACAGCACGATCCGTCCGTAGGCGCCGGCGGCCCGCAACCGGTCCTCTTCGGCGCGCAGCCTGCCCAGCGTTTCGGTCTCGTCCTCGCCGGGATATTCGCCGGCGATGAAGCGGGCGCGTTCGGCAGGTGCATGATCACCGTCTGAAACCGGTCCCTGGCAGACCGGGTCGGCAATCATGAGGAAGTCGCCCGTAAAGCCCGCGCGCGCCAGTGCCTGCTCGATGTCGTTGCCGCAGCGGATGTGCAGCGTCTCGAGGTCGCCGTCCGGTGCGCGCCCACCGTCCTCGATGGCGGCGCGGGCGGCGTCCATCTCCTCGACATGGGCCTTGAGCGCCGGCCAGCTCGGCAGGCCCGCCTCCCGTGCGATGACGAGTTGCGCGTCGGTCAGCTTGATGTCGGCGGCCTGCAGCCGAGCTGCGCGCGGATGACGGGCGGCCAGCCGTTCAAGCGCCTCGGGAAGGCCGGCGCGGATGCCGTCTCGCAGTTTCTTTGCAAGGTGGCGCTGACGCCCAAGATCGAGCGACAGATCGGTTTCACTGAGCAGCGGAAAGGGTTGCGCTTCGCGCGTTTCATCGGTCATGGGACCCCCGGACTCGGTTGTCGTCCAGTGTCCGCATCTCCGGATCGAGCGGGAATCGGATGATTTGGGCGCAATCGCGCCAGACGTCTTGTGGCGTGTCGATCTTTCCGCGGACCGGCGGCCCCGCCACGAGGCCAAGCCGAGGTTAGATCGGGTTTCGCTGCACTGTCAATTCCGGACTGGTCCGCTGGCTTGAGCCCAAATCAAAGACGGCCCGGATCAACCGGGCCGTCAGGACATTTTCCAAGCTAGCGAAAGAGAGGATCAGGCGATCGTCTGGCCGGTCTTCTTCCAGTCGGCGAGAAACGCGTCGAGGCCCTTGTCGGTCAGCGGGTGCTTGACCAGGGCCTTGATCGTCGAGGCGGGGATCGTCGCCACGTCGGCGCCGATGAGGGCTGCTTCCTTGACGTGGTTGACCGTGCGGATCGAGGCGGCGAGGATCTCGGTCTCGAAACCGTAATTGTCGTAGATCTGGCGGATGTCGCGGATCAGGTCCATCCCGTCGATGCCCATGTCGTCCAGGCGGCCGATAAAGGGCGAGATGAAGGTGGCGCCGGCCTTGGCGGCAAGCAGCGCCTGGTTGGCCGAGAAGCACAGGGTGACATTGGTCTGATGGCCGTCGGAGGTCAGCGCGCGGCAGGCCTTGAGGCCGTCGAGCGTCAGCGGCAGCTTGATGCAGATGTTGTCGGCGATCTTTGCGAGAACCGCTGCTTCCTTCATGATCGCGTCGTAGTCGGTGGCAGCGACTTCGGCGGAAACCGGCCCGTCGACGATATCGCAGATCTCCTTGGTGACCTCGCGGATATCGCGTCCGGACTTCATGATCAGCGACGGGTTGGTGGTGACGCCGTCGATCAGACCCAGATCGTTGAGTTCGCGAATCTCGCTCACGTCGGCGGTGTCGACAAAGAATTTCATTTGAGCCTCCAAACTCGCGCCGGCGGGATCATCCGCGGCGTCTGTGAACAAATCCGGGTTCCCTTTAGCCCAAAGCGGAGGCAAGGTCACGCCGCATGACCAAAGATTCGCGACAAATCGAAGGCGGGCTGTTCCCGCGAAGGGTGGTTCCCGTGCTGCTGCCGATGCCGGCGGAACGGGCCTATTCCTACGCGCTTCCGGAAGGGGCCGACGCCGTTCCCGGGCAGATCGTGCAGGTGCCCCTGGGGCCGCGGCTGGTGGCGGGCGTGGTCTGGGACGGGGACGCGGACCAGGTCAATCCGGACAAGCTGCGCGAGGTCGAGCAGATCTTCGACTGCCCGCCGATCGGCGAGGCGATGCGGCGCTTCATCGACTGGGTCTCGGCCTACACGCTGTCGCCGCCGGGCCTGGTCGCGCGCATGGCATTACGGGCCCCGGCGGCCTTTGATCCCGAACCGCTGATCGATGCGTTGAAGCTGACCGACCAGCGGCCCGAGCGGATGACGGCCGCGCGCGAGCGGGTGCTCGAGCATGCGGGTGACGGGGTTGCCTGGACCAAGAGCGGTCTTGCCCATGCCGCGGGCGTGTCGCCCGGCGTGGTCGACGGGCTCAGGGAGCAGGGCGTGTTCGAGATGGTGAAGCTGCCGCCGCCGCCGGTGGTGCCCGCGCCCGATCCGGACCATGATCCGGCGCGGCTCGAAGCAGGGCAGATGGCTGCGGCCGACATGCTGCGCGAAACCGTCTCCAAGGGCGGGTTCTCGGTCACGCTTCTCGACGGGGTCACCGGCTCGGGCAAGACCGAGGTCTATTTCGAGGCGATCGCCGAAACCATCCGGCAGGGCCGGCAGGTGCTGATCCTGCTGCCGGAGATTGCGCTCACATCGGCCTTCCTGGACCGGTTTCACGACCGTTTCGGCGCCCGGCCGGCGGAATGGCATTCGGAGCTTGCGCCCCGGACGCGCGAGCGGGTCTGGCGGCAGGTGACGGAGGGTCGCCTGAGCGTGGTTGCGGGCGCGCGCTCGGCCCTGTTCCTGCCGTTTGCGGATCTCGGGCTGATCATCGTCGACGAGGAGCATGACCCGGCCTACAAGCAGGAGGACCGGGTGTTCTACAATGCGCGCGACATGGCGGTGGTGCGCGCCCGGCTGGCGGAGATTCCGGCCATCCTCGCCTCGGCGACGCCCTCGATCGAAAGCCGGGTCAACGCCGCACAGGGGCGCTACAACCACCTGGTCCTTTCGGGCCGCTATGCCGATGCGGGGCTGCCCGATCTCAAGCTGATCGACCTCAGGCGCCACGCGCCGGCGCGCGGCGGGTTCCTCTCGCCGGTGCTCTTGAAGGCGATGGCCGACACGCTGGAGCGCGGCGAGCAGTCGCTCCTGTTTCTCAATCGCCGCGGCTATGCGCCGCTGACGCTGTGCCGGGTCTGCGGGCACCGGTTCGAATGCCCGGATTGCTCGAGCTGGCTGGTCGAGCACCGGTTTCGCGGGCAACTGCAATGCCACCACTGCGGGCACAACGAGCCCACGCCGCAGGCCTGCCCGTCCTGCGGGACGCTGGATCATCTGGTCGCCTGCGGTCCGGGGATCGAGCGCATCGCCGAGGAGGCCGACCGGCATTTTCCGGATGCGCGCGTGATCGTGCTGTCATCCGACATGGCTGGGGGCACCCGGCGATTGAGAATCGAGCTCGAAGCCATTGCCAAGGGCGAGGCGGACATCGTCATCGGCACCCAGCTTGTGGCCAAGGGGCACAATTTCCCGCTGATGACGCTGGTCGGCGTGGTCGACGCCGATCTCGGGCTTTCGAACGGCGATCCGCGCGCCGCCGAGAGGACCTATCAACTGCTCTCGCAGGTGACTGGCCGGGCGGGGCGGTCCGGCCGAAAGAGCCACGGGCTGATCCAGACCTTCCAGCCGCAGCATCCGGTGATGCAGGCCTTTGCGTCGGGAGATCCGGAAGCCTTCTACGCGCGCGAGACCGACGAGCGGCGGATGGCGGTGCTGCCGCCGTTCGGCAGGCTGGCGTCGGTGATCGTTTCGGCGGCATCGCGGTCCGAGGCCGAGGCGCATGCGCGGGGTCTTCGCGCCGCCGCCCCCGCATCGACCGGCATCATGGTGCTGGGGCCGGCGGAAGCGCCGCTGGCGCTCATTCGCGGCCGTCACCGGTTCCGGCTGCTGGTCCACGGCGCGCGCGGCAACGACATGCAGGGCTTCGTGCGCGAGATGCTCGGCAAGGGGCCGAAGGTGCGCGGCTCCGTGCAGGTGCAGGTGGACATCGACCCGCAAAGCTTCCTGTAGGCTGGAGTGGTTTCGTGCCCGGTGACCTGCAGCTTCAGCCGCCGCGGCGCCACATCGTCACCTGGGTTCCGTCGGCCAGCGTCCCGGAGAAATAGTTGATGCCGTCGCGCTTCATCTGCGCCACGGGCTGCCCGTTGCCGCCTTCGACGACAAGAAGAGCATCATAGCCGGTGAAACTGTAACCGAGGGCGAACCGGGAGGCATTGGCGAGAAGCGGGTTCGAGCAGGAAATGTTGCTCATGTTGCCGCCCTTGGCGTCCTTCAGGCGGTAGCTGGTGTTGCGGCCGAAGCCCTGGCTCACGACCCCGGCACCGGTGCGGACCCGGACCTCGCAGCCGCAATCGGGGGACCCGTCGGTCACCATCCACGTGCCCCCGAGATCCTGCTCGGTGCGCACGACCTGGCTTGCCACGGTCGCCCCGATGACGCCGCCACCGATCACGTTGCCCAAGACGTTCCGGCCAACATTGCGCGCGACATTCTTGCCCACGGCGTTCTTGGCGAAGTCGGCGCCCTTGGCGGGCTTGGGCGGCGGTCCGCCGGCGAGCGGATTGGCGCATTGAGCCGGAGCCCCGGCCGATCCGGCGTAAGCCGCGACGGCCGGGGCGGAGGATGCGGCCTCGGACGTGGTCTGGCCCGCCGCGCCGCCTGTCCCCGGGGCGGGATTGGTCTGGCAGGCCGAAACAAGTGCCGCGGCGCCGATCAGGCCGAGAGTTCTCAGGGTCAAACGCATTGGATGTGTCTCCGGTCCGTTCGGTCATGCTGTTCCGGCAGACCGCGCGCCGATTCGTGTCGTCGCGTTGGCGGCGGTTTGCGCGGAAGCGGGCTTACCGATTGAAATCCATATCGAAATCAATAGACGGACCGGCGAACCGGTTGGCAATCACCCGACCGGGTGATTGCGGCTGAAAAAATGACAGGCCTTTGCGATTCCGCTTCGGGGGATCGGCCCGTTGGCCTTCGGTGGAAGGCGGCATCCTGACAGTCTTCGGCAGGCGTGCGACGCATGAGGGTGGATAAGCCGCGCTGTGGCCGTCACTCCTCCGTACTGGCTTTCCCGTTCTCCGAGGGGGCGTCGGCCTTCTCCATGCGGATCGGCAGTTCGTCGGTGCGGCCCTTCTTGTCGCGACCGAGGTAGAGCGTGGTGTGCGGGAACGGGATCTCGATGTCGCGTTCGTCCATCACCTGCTTGACGAGTTCGGTGTAGGCGCGTCCGACATCCCACTGCTTGCCCGGTGCTGTCTTGATGCGGGCGCGGATCAGCACCGCGCTGTCGCCGAGGCCGGTGACGCCATGCATTTCGAGCGGCTCCAGAATGTCGGGCTTGTGGGTCGTCTTCATCAAGCGGTCGAATGCCTCGTGCATGGCGGCCTTGCCTTCCTCGACACTCTCCTTGTAGGCGATCCCCACCTCCTCGATGTGGTAGGCGAAGTTGCGCATGTAGTTGGAGACCGAATCGACCGAACTGAACGGGATGATGTGATAGACGCCGGACAGATCGCGCAGCGACACCGAGCGCAAGGTCAGCCGCTCGACGACGCCCGTGATCCCGCCCGCGCCGACGACGTCGCCCACATTCATGGCGTTCTCGAGCTGGATGAACACGCCTGATATGATGTCCTGAACCAGTTTCTGCGCACCGAAGCCGATCGCGAGGCCGAGAACGCCGGCGCCGGCCAGAAGCGGGCCGATGTCGATGCCGAGTTCGGAGAGCGCGATCATGCCGCCGAAGATCACCAGAGCCACGGTCAGCGCGTTCTTGAGCAGCGAGTAGAGCGTGCGGTAGCGGGCGCTGACGAGCGCGGAGCCGTGGGTGTTTTCCATGCGGTGGTCGATCCAGGAGGAAGCCACCGCCCAGACCACGATGCAGACCACCACCACGATGAGGCTGCTCGTGAGGCCTGCGACCAGCGCGCTTCCGCGTTCGCCGTCGAGCCAGGCACCGATGTCGACGATCGCCCACGCGTCGAGGACGACGGCGAGAATGGCAAGTCCCACCAGGAGCCAGACCACCCTGAGCATGATCGGGACGAAGGAGGTCAGCCGCGAGGAGAAGGCCTTCTGATCCAGCGGCAGGAAGGAGGGGGCGTGAATGGTCTTGGTCGACAGATAGCCGCAGGCGCGCAGCACCAGTCCGCCAAGCACGAGTGCTGCCGCAGTCTTCAGCGTGGCGCCGCCCACGAAATCAACGAACAGGGCGGGGCGCGACAGCGCGATCACGTAGCTGGCGGCCACATAGATGTAGGCGATCCAGGGCCAGATCTGCATGAAGGCGGACTGCACCGGTTCGGGCAGCGCCTCGTCGAGGGCGGCGTCGCCTTCCTCCTCCGGTTCCGGTCTGGTGTGGGCGGGCTCCCGTGCTTCCTGCTGCTGCAGGCTTGAAAGGGCGCGAATCGCGTTCACCGCGTAAACGGCCGCCAGCGTGTAGATGACGACCCGCACGCTGCGCCCCACGGTAAAGGAAACCAGTGCGTTGGTTGCCGGCACCACGAAGGCGATGCCGAAAATCAGCAGCCCGGAGAGCCTTATGCCGCGCTGGCGCAGCATCTGGCGCATTGCCGGAGACTGGCGCAGAAGCGGATAGTCTCCGTTGACGATGCCGGTGACGGTGCGAATGATGATCGCGGTCGCGCCCGCCACGAGGAACGCATTGAGAAAGAGCGTCTGGTAGATCGTCACGCTGCCCGGGCCGAACAGTGTCGCGGCGATGGCGCCGGCGGCGAAATAGCCGAGCGCCAGGGCGAGGATCTCGGCCAGCACGTGCAGGGAGACCAGCCCCACGGCCGCCATGATGCCACGGCCGGCGAGCCGTGTCCTGGGGGCTGCAAGGGCGCCGCGAAGCAGGTGCCGCGCGACTGCATAGAGCGCCACCGCGATTGCCACGGTGGCGAGAAGCGGCAGAAGTTCCGCGGTGAGCCGGCTCCAGTCGGTCTCAATGCTTCCGTCAAACAGGCTTGCAAGCCCGGACAGGTCTGCGGCGAACTTGCGGGCTATGTCGAGTGTCTCGTCAATGGCGGTCTTGGTCCACTCGGCCAGTCGTTCGGCGACGGTGGCCGGCGCTTCCGGCTCGGTCGCTTCGCCCTCGCCCTCGACCGAACCGGCCCTGGTGGTCTCCAACGCATCGATCAGCTCCTGGCGCGCCACGTCGTCCTTGAGAACCTCGAGCAGCGGGCTGATGACGGCGCTGTCGGCGACCGATTCACTTGCCGCCTGATCTGAACTCTCGCTTTGCTGCGCGGCTGCCAGCGGGCTCTGGGCGTGCACCGGCCCGGACAGGAACAGACATGCGGCGGCAAGGAGCAGGATCGGGAAAAGGGCAAAGCCCCGGATCGTGAAACGGGAAACAATAGGCATGAATTCGCAATTCCAAACGCACTCGAATGCGATCGCGACAGCGCGCGACCGGTGACAGTGAGCGTTAGAATAGGGTTCGGGGCCGATGCATCAAGCCAAAAGACCGGCCCGGACACCGCGCGTGCCGCCCGGGCCCCGGCGTGGCGTCATACGCGCCGTTCCTCGCCGGCGCCCCACCGGACACGCGCCCAAAGCCGTTCATGCAGGAAGAAGAAGGCAAAGCCCGTGGCCGAGGTGGACAGGGCGAATGTGAGCGCATCCAGAACCGAACCGGTGTGGAACCAGGCCAGCAGGCTTGTCGTCAGCAGGCCGAGAAGCTGCCAGGTCATTGCCTTGATGATGGTTCTCAGATTCGATTCCATGGATTTCAGCCCGTGCCTTTCCGTTTCGTTTGCCTTGTGAAGGCCGGCGAGGGGATGCCGCCGGCGCGATGAGACGGGTCCTTCTAACGCCCCGCAGCATTCGCCGGAATTCTGTATCTTCGCTGCAGAAAGGCGCGATTGTTGAATTTATTCAACAATGATGCAATTTGTCATCAATGCACAAGAACGAACGCGCAGACCTGTTTCGCACCCGCCTCGCCGCGCGGCTCATGACCGCGGGGTTGAGCCGCAGCGCGCTTGCCCGCGCTGCCGGCGTGGACCGCTCGACGATCGCGCAATTGCTGTCGGGCGACGAGCTGCGGTTGCCCAATGCGCATCTGGCGGCGGAGTGCGCGAGCGCGCTCGGGGTCAGCGCCGACTGGCTGCTGGGGCTCTCGGACCGGCCGGAACCCGCGGCCGAAGTGCTTTCGGCGAGTTTCGCCATGGCGACCGCGCAGCGCACGCCGGCCGACGAGCAGATCATCGCCTGGCACCAGGAGGCTGCGGGGCACAAGATCCGCCACGTGCCGGCGACGCTGCCGGACATTCTCAAGACAGAGGCCGTTCTGGAGTGGGAGTACGGGACGTTTCGCGGCAAGACGCCGGAGCAGGCGCGCGGCGCCATGCGTGAGACGATCGCCTGGCTGCGCAATCCGGGCTCGGATTACGAGATCTGCGTTTCGGTCGACAAGATCCGCTCGCTGGCGCGCGGCGAGGGGTACTGGCAGGGGCTGGGGGACGAGGCGCGCGCCGCACAGATCGAATTCATGGCAGAGAGTTGCGAACGCCTGTACCCGTCGCTGCGGCTCTATTTCTACGATGCCAAGAAGGTGTTTTCGGCGCCGGTCTCGATCTACGGGCGGCTGCTGGCGGCGATCTATGTCGGGCAGTTCTACCTGGTCTACCGCGACAGCCGGCAGATCGCCGGGCTGACCGAGCACTTCGACGTGCTGGTGCGCGAATCGGAGTTCGAGGCCCGGAGCGCCGGACGGATCATCCGCGGGATGGCAGAGACAGGCGGGTGACCGGAATGGTGTCCGGGGAAGCGGCCGGACACCATCTCGGTCATATCACCAGGACTGCCGCATCGCATCGCGCCCCGGTGACGGCGATATCGGCCTCGCCGACGCCGACGCCGAGCGCGAGCAGGACATTGTAGAGCATCCCGTCAAGATTGCTGGTCAGCGGCTCCAGCGTTGCATGCAGGCTTGCGGTGTGCGTTCGCCCGGGCAGACCTGTCTGGATCCCGAGAAGTTCGATCCTCGGCTCGACCCGTTCGAAGGCGCTGTTGACGAGCGACGTCAGGGGTGTGCGTGTCGACACGGTCTGATCGCGCGCTTCACGGATGGCGTTCGCATCGAAACGGAGACGGGTCGGTGTCATGTTGCCGGAGTTCACCTCGGCCCGGCCCGAGATCCGCAAGCCGGGGATCTCGACGAAATAGGCGTCCGAGACCCGCGGCGCACCACCGAAATTGATGAACGCGTTCGGATCGACATTGCCGATGGCAACATTCAGGATGCCGGGAACCGCATCAACCTCCACGGAACTGGCGTTTCCGGAGTATGGCGAGCAGGTGATCTTGCCAAGCCTTGCCTCCGCGTTGGCGATCTCCAGATAGAGCGGGACCGAAACGCGCGCTCCAAAAAGGGAGAGCAAGCCATCAAGTTCCGCCCTGATCCCGATCCGCACCTGCGCGGTCCGGATGCGCGCACCCGGGGATCCGACCGCGACGGGTGGCGTGTGGACCGCGGGTTCTCCCACGGCGATATCCACCTTGGCCGAAGCGATGCCCGGAACCTCGAGTGCAACGGCGCTCAGGATCTGGTTGCTGCCTCCGGAGGCGAGCGCGGACAGCGACACCATGTCCATCAGGCGCATGCGGGTCGACGGCGCCAGCGGACTGCCCAGCGGATATCGGGCCGCATCCTCGATATCGAGTATTTGCGAGAGGCGGAATGTGCGGGATGTTCCCGACAGGCTTTGCTCGATGCCGCCGAGAACCGAAGACAGGCTCGCGGAGAACTGCCCCGACTTGCGCAGGCTCGCAAACAGCGTCGCCATGCGGATGTCGGCGTCCAGCACGTCCTGGTAGGTGACGGCCTCGATGCCGGCTTCGGTGGAAAGTTGCGGAATGAAGCTGAGCAGTTCGAGTTCCGCACCCATCAGCGCCCGATAGTCTAGCGCCTTGAGCGACAGGCTGGTTCCAAGCGTGGCGCCGAGCACGGAATTGAGGATGCCTTCGTTCAGGCTCGCAAGTCTCGATCCGATCCAGAACGAAGCCGTCTTGCGGGTCGCAGCCGTCGCCTTGACTTCGAGCGTGGGGGCGGTTCCGAGCATATGCGCAAAGTACAGTCGTCCCGCGCATGTGCTTGTCACCCGGACAGCGTCGGGATCATCGTTGGCGACCACGAAGCGGTCCTTCACCTCCAGCCCGGGATCGGCCGTGTAGTTGCCGGTTTCAAAGACGACGAGGCAATCGCTTTGCTCGAGCGCTGTCTCCCTGGAAACCCTCTGGCTGTCGGACAGGAGGAAGCCGTCATCACTCACAAGGGCGTAGTTGAGATCGTTGTCCTGGAAGAAATGCAACAATCCCTTCTCCGCCGTTTCCGGGCTCGAGGCTGCCGAGATTGCCGCCAGGTCGGCAATCGTCTGCATCCTGCGTTCCTGCAGGGACAATGTGCCGAAATCGACGCCAAGGGCCAGAGCGCCGATGATCAGCGGCGCAACCAGCGCGGAAGAGATGGCTATGTTTCCCGACCGTTCTCCGGCAAGCGCCTTCATGATGCGCGACTTGTTCTTCATGTCACAGCCCTCCGATTCTGACGATGGAGGTCCGCGAGATGATCTCGTTCTGCGGCATCGCGAAGCTGAACAGGTTCCAGATCGGCAGGTTCTCGGCATCGTAGTCGAGGCGGACAGTCAGCTTTCCCGCGTTCAAAGGGTCTTCGAAGACGCTGGTTTCAATCTTGCCCGGGTTGATGAATGCCCGGTCCTCGAGCGCGGCACGGACGAAGTCGCTGGCGAGCGTCTGGCGCTCGTCGAGTGTAAGGCCCGCGATCGCCGTGCGCGCGGCATCTGCCGCGACCTGCTGGATCGATGTGGCCGCGGAGAGATAGATGCCGTAGCCGATCATACTGAGCGTCACGAGCACGAACAGCGGGAAAACGATTGCGAACTCCACAGCCGACGAACCGCCGGAGTGGACAATACACTTTTTCAGATACTTTCTCATCGCGGCACCTCTCCTTGTTGCGGGAAGTCTCGACCGCATTTCTTAATTATTTATTTCTAATTTACTTATGAATAATGCACGGAAAGATATTATGTTACTTGAATGCACTTCTACTAAAAATTGTCCGATCGGCCCCTTTCCGTGCGCGACGTGATGCGCCTCCGCTCTCAAGGATCTGATTTTCCTGAAACTTCCCGGATTGTCTTGAGCCGTGAAACCTCAGGTCCAACCGGGTCGCCCGGTGCCGCGGGTTACGTGCCGCCAGACCGAACGGCTTGCCGCGCCGGCGTGCGATTTCAACCGAATCCGGCACCAGGAGCCGGGGGGTTTTGACAGAACGCCGGCGGTGTGCATGTCTTTGCCGGACTTGACCCTTCCGGCGGCGGGACTTCTTTCCGACCGATTCGCGCTCCTGCAGAAAGCCAACCCTTGGACTCCATTCCCGATTCCCGCCCGGCCAGGCATGATGTCGACCGCGAGGCCATGCCGCCGGCGGCGATGCTTCTGGCCGTTTGCACCTTCATGTTCTTTGCGGCGCTCGACACGGGCGCCAAATACCTCGTGACGGCAGGCTATGCGGCGGTGTTCGTCGTCTGGTGCCGGTTCCTGAGCCACTCCGTCATCTCCTTCGTCATCTTTCAGGGCTGGCGGCAGGCGGACATGTACCGGATGCAGAACCGTCCGCTCCAGATCCTGCGGGGCATGCTCCTGCCGCTGACGACGCTGTTCAACTTCCTGGCGCTCAGGGAGCTGCAGCTGGCGCAGACGGTGAGCATCTTCCTCAGCGTGCCGATGATCGTGACGGCGCTCGCCGGGCCGCTGCTCGGCGAATGGGCCGGCCCGCGGCGCTGGGCGGCCATCATGGTCGGCTTCATCGGCGTGCTGATCGTGGTGCGGCCGGGCACGGACGTGTTCTCCTATTCGATCATCTGGTCGATCATGGCCGCGATCACCCATTCGCTCTATTCGATCGTGACCCGGAAGCTGGCGATGCAGGAAAACCAGATGAGCCTGGTGTTCTATTCAAGCATCTTTGCCACCGTGCTGATGGCGCCGCCGGCGCTGATCTACGGCCAGATGCCCGGGAACCTGTTCGAGTTCTCGCTGCTTGCCTGTCTCGGCGTCTTCGGGCTGACCGGTCACGCGCTGCTGGTCAAGGCAAGCCGGCTCGCCAGCGCCTCGAAGGTTGCGCCCTTCATCTACAGCCAGATCCTGTGGATGACGGCGCTCGGGTATCTCGTCTTCGGCGATGTGCCCGATCTCTGGACCATCGTGGGCGCCGCAGTCATCTGCATGAGCGGGTTCTACATCATGAACCGCGAGCGGCAGATCGCCCGTCGCGCACGCCTGCTCGCCGCCGGACGGTGAGAGGGGTGCGGGGCTATGGCGCCCGAAACCGTCGTGGTAGAACGACGCGGGCGTCGGCGTCGGGCGGACAGGCCTCATGCGCACGTGCATGCATCCGTTCGGCAGACGCCGCGATGGCCCGGTCTTCGTCCAGGCCTGAGCGGTCGGGCGGCCTTCCTCGGCGCCCAACAGCAATTGGAGACGAATGATGATCGAGTTTTACTGGCCTGCAAGCCAAGGCGAATGGATGGCCTGGATCTCGGCGCTGATCACCGTCGGCTTCGGCCTCCTGTGCCTGTTCGCGCCACGGCTTTCGCTGCAGATCCTCAGGCTGCAGACGCTGCCGGATCATCCGGAGGCGGTGTCGGAGGCGCGCGCCACGATGGCGGGCTTCTATCTCGGGGTCGGCATCTGCGCGATGCTGTTCGCCCAGCCGCTCATCTATCTGGCGCTCGGCGCGGGATGGGCGTTCACGGCCTTCGGGAGAATCATCTCTATGATGTCGGATCGCGGCGCGACGCTTTTCAATTTCGTCTCCGTGGCGATCGAGATCGTCCTGGCGCTGCTGCCCCTGGGTTACGGGCTGGGAATGATCTGAGGCACGGCTGCTGTCGCACGGGGTCCTGCGACCGCGCAGGCCGCCCGGGATAAGCGCCATATCATCCTAAAGCAGGTGCTTTATGCCGCACCCTTCGTGTTGCGAGTCCTGACACACTATGCTAGACGATCCGCGCAATTCGGGAAAAACAAGCTTTCCAGCCTGAAAATCCTGAAATTTACCGCAACAAAATCAATAGCTTGCCTTTCCGGCTTTCGGCGATGTGCAGGCTCTTGACCGCCAACGAGAGACAATCCCGACCGTGGCCGATAACTCCCAGCTTATTTCCGGTGTCGCCGAACGTTATGCCTCCTCGCTCTACGAGCTGGCAGCCGAAGCAAAGTCGGTCGACGCCGTGGCGAAGGATCTTGCCAGCTTTCAGGCGTCCATCGACGGCAGCGAAGACCTTCAGCGCCTGATCGAAAGCCCGGTTTTTTCCGCCGACGATCAGTCCCGCGCGATCAACGCGCTCATCGACAAGTCGAAGCTTGACGGTCTCGTCGCCAATTTCCTCAAGGTCGTCGCGCGCAACCGCCGCCTGTTCGCCGTTCCCGCCATCGTTCGCGCCTATGGCGAGATCGTGGCCCGCGAACGCGACGAGGTGACCGCCGACGTCAAGACTGCGCACAAGCTGTCGGCGGCGCAGGAAAAAGAACTCAAGGCCGCGCTTTCGGGCGTGACCGGAAAAACCGTGACGCTCAACGTCACAGTGGATGAGTCGCTGCTGGGCGGCCTGATCGTCAAGATCGGATCGCGCCAGGTCGACACGTCACTTCGCACCAAACTTTCCACCCTTAAGCTTGCACTGAAAGAGGTTGGCTGATGGATATCCGCGCCGCGGAAATTTCCGCAATTCTCAAAGACCAAATCAAGAATTTCGGCAATGAGGCCGAAGTCTCAGAAGTTGGTCAGGTCCTGTCCGTCGGTGACGGTATTGCCCGTATTTACGGGCTCGACAACGTCCAGGCGGGCGAAATGGTCGAGTTCCCGGGCGGCATCCGCGGCATGGCGCTCAACCTTGAAGCCGACAATGTCGGCGTCGTGATCTTCGGATCCGACCGCGACATCAAGGAAGGCGACATCGTCAAGCGGACCGGCGCCATCGTGGACGTTCCGGTCGGTCCCGATCTGCTTGGCCGCGTGGTCGACGCGCTCGGAAATCCGATCGACGGCAAGGGCCCGATCAAGGCCAAGAAGCGCGCCCGCGTGGACGTCAAGGCTCCCGGCATCATGCCGCGCAAGTCGGTGCATGAGCCGATGTCGACCGGCCTGAAGGCCATCGACGCGCTTATCCCGGTCGGCCGTGGCCAGCGCGAGCTGATCATCGGCGACCGCCAGACCGGCAAGACCGCGATCATTCTCGACACCTTCCTGAACCAGAAGTCGATCCACGAGACCGGCTCCGAAGGTGACAAGCTTTACTGCGTGTACGTGGCCGTCGGCCAGAAGCGCTCGACGGTTGCCCAGTTCGTGAAGGTTCTCGAAGACCGCGGCGCGCTGGACTATTCGATCATCATCGCCGCGACCGCGTCCGATCCGGCTCCGATGCAGTTCCTCGCGCCGTTCGCCGGTTGTGCGATGGGTGAGCATTTCCGCGACAACGGCCAGCACGCGCTGATTGCCTATGACGACCTGTCCAAGCAGGCTGTCGCCTATCGCCAGATGTCGCTGCTGCTTCGCCGCCCGCCGGGACGTGAAGCCTATCCGGGCGACGTTTTCTACCTTCACTCGCGCCTGCTTGAGCGCGCCGCGAAGCTCAACGAGGAAAACGGTTCGGGCTCGCTGACCGCACTTCCGGTCATCGAGACCCAGGCCAACGACGTGTCGGCCTACATCCCGACCAACGTGATCTCGATCACCGACGGCCAGATCTTCCTCGAAACCGACCTGTTCTTCCAGGGCATCCGTCCGGCGGTGAACGTCGGCCTGTCGGTGTCGCGCGTCGGATCGTCGGCTCAGGTCAAGGCGA
Source organism: Hoeflea sp. (assembly GCA_965233445.1). Lineage (GTDB taxonomy): Bacteria > Pseudomonadota > Alphaproteobacteria > Rhizobiales > Rhizobiaceae > Hoeflea. The sequence continues at coordinate 248,410 of OZ247491.1, read as the reverse complement.
TGAAACAGGTTGCCGGCTCGATCAAGGGCGAGCTTGCGCAGTACCGCGAAATGGCGGCGTTCGCGCAGTTCGGTTCCGACCTCGATGCGGCCACCCAGCGTCTGCTCAACCGCGGTGCGCGTCTGACCGAGCTGCTCAAGCAGCCGCAGTTCTCGCCGCTGAAGACCGAAGAGCAGGTTGCGGTGATCTTTGCCGGCGTGAACGGCTATCTCGACAAGCTGGCTGTCAGCGCCGTCGGACGTTTCGAGCAGGGCCTGCTGGCGCACATGCGCAACGAAGGCAAGGACGTGCTTGAAGCCATCCGCGAGGAGAAGGCATTGAACGACGACATCAAGTCGCGTCTCAAGGATGCTATCGACGCTTTCGCCAAAACCTTTGCCTAAGGGCAAGAGACCGAGGACGGATAACGGATGCCTTCACTCAAGGATCTGAAAAACCGGATCGCCTCCGTCAAGGCGACGCAGAAGATCACCAAGGCGATGCAGATGGTCGCCGCGGCGAAGCTTCGGCGTGCGCAGGAGGCGGCCGAGGCCGCGCGGCCCTATTCCGAGCGGATGGCGGCGGTGATGTCGAACATCGCCGCGGCTGTCGGCGACGGGGACGATGCGCCGAAGCTGATGGCCGGCACCGGCAAGGACGACACGCACCTGCTGGTGGTCTGCACCGCCGAACGCGGCATGTGCGGCGGTTTCAACTCGCAGATCGCCCGTTACGCCCGCGAGCACGTGCGCAAGCTCCTGGCCGACGGCAAGACGGTCAAGATCATGTGCGTCGGCAAGAAGGGGTATGACATCCTTCGCCGCGAATTCGCATCGATGATCGTCGAGCGCGTCGATTTCCGCGACGTCAAGCAGATGAGCTTCGCCCAGGCGGAGCAGGTCGCCGCAAAGGTGATGGCGCTGTTCGACGAGGGCGGCTTCGACGTCTGCACCCTGTTCTATTCGGAGTTCAAGTCCGTCATCAGCCAGGTTCCGACCGGTCAGCAGCTGATCCCGGCCTCGACCGAATCGACCGAAACCGAAGCGGGCGCTTCCTCGATCTACGACTACGAGCCGAGCGCGGAGGAAATCCTCGAGGATCTGCTTCCGCGATCGATCAAGGTGCAGATCTTCCGGGCGCTGCTCGAAAACGTTGCAGGTGAAATGGGCGCGAAAATGACCGCGATGGACAACGCGACCCGCAATGCCGGTGAGATGATCGACAAGCTGTCGATGAGCTACAACCGCCAGCGGCAGGCTCAGATCACCAAGGAACTCATTGAAATCATTTCGGGCGCGGAAGCGCTCTAAGGCACACGAAAGAGGGTAAGATTCATGGCTAAGGCAGCTACCCCGGCAAGCAAGCCCACAGCGGCAAAGAAGCCTGCAGCGGCGAAAAAACCCGCAGCTCGGGCATCCAAGGCGAGCACCACGACGGCGAAGACCTCGAGCGCTGCATCCGGCGCAAAGGGCCGCATCTCGCAGGTCATCGGCGCCGTTGTCGACGTGACATTCGATGAAGGCAAACTGCCGACCATCCTGAACGCGCTGGAAACCGAAAACATGGGCAGCCGCCTGGTGTTGGAAGTTGCGCAGCACCTGGGTGAAAACACCGTTCGCACCATCGCCATGGACTCGACCGAAGGTCTGGTTCGCGGCCAGGAAGTGGTCGACACGGGCGATTCGATCTCGGTGCCGGTCGGCGAGGAAACGCTGGGCCGCATCCTGAACGTGATCGGCGAGCCGGTGGACGAAGCCGGTCCGGTCAAGACCAAGGCGCGCCGCTCCATTCACCAGGAAGCCCCGGACTTTTCCGAACAGTCCACCGAAGCGGAAATCCTGATCACCGGCATCAAGGTCGTCGACCTCTTGGCACCCTACGCCCGCGGCGGCAAGATCGGCCTGTTCGGCGGCGCCGGCGTCGGCAAGACCGTTCTCATTCAGGAACTGATCAACAACATCGCCAAGGCGCATGGTGGCTACTCGGTGTTCGCCGGCGTCGGCGAGCGGACCCGTGAAGGCAACGACCTCTACCACGAGATGATCGAATCCGGCGTGAACAAGGAAGGCGGCGGAGACGGCTCCAAGTGCGCCCTCGTGTTCGGTCAGATGAACGAGCCTCCGGGCGCCCGTGCCCGCGTTGCGCTGACCGGCCTGACGATTGCCGAGCAGTTCCGCGACGAAGGCCAGGACGTGCTGTTCTTCGTGGACAACATCTTCCGCTTTACCCAGGCAGGTTCGGAAATGTCGGCGCTTCTGGGCCGTATTCCTTCCGCCGTGGGTTACCAGCCGACGCTCAGCACCGACATGGGCGCCATGCAGGAACGCATCACCACCACCACCAAGGGCTCGATCACCTCGGTGCAGGCCGTGTACGTGCCGGCCGACGACTTGACCGACCCGGCACCGGCATCGACCTTTGCCCACCTTGACGCGACGACGGTGTTGAACCGCTCGATCGCCGAAAAGGGCATCTATCCGGCCGTTGACCCGCTCGACTCCAACTCGCGCATGCTCGATCCGCAGATCGTCGGCGAAGAGCACTACGAAGTCGCGCGCCAGGTGCAGCAGACCCTGCAGCGCTACAAGTCGCTCCAGGACATCATCGCCATCCTCGGCATGGACGAGCTGTCGGAAGAGGACAAGCTGACCGTGGCACGCGCCCGCAAGGTCGAGCGCTTCCTGTCGCAGCCGTTCTTCGTGGCTGAAGTGTTCACCGGTTCGCCCGGCAAGCTGGTCGACCTCGAAGACACGATCAAGGGCTTCAAGGGCCTGGTCAACGGCGACTACGACCACCTTCCGGAGCCGGCCTTCTACATGGTCGGCACCATCGAGGAAGCCGTCGAGAAGGCACAGCGCCTCGCCGCCGAGGTCGCCTGATCATCGAATGCGCACCGCGCCGGTTCGTTAGGGATCGGCGCGGGTTCCCGTCTGGCACTACGACAAAGTGAAGGCCATGGCTGAAAACTTCAATTTCGAACTGGTTTCCCCCGAGCGGCTGCTGCTGTCCGCAAGCGTTACTGAAGTCGTCATTCCGGGCACGGATGGCGAAATGACGGTGATGGCGCACCATGCCCCGACCATGACCACCATCAAGCCGGGTGTGGTTCGCGTGGAGACTTCCGACGGCAAGACCGAACGCTACGTGGTGTTCGGCGGATTTGCCGACATCGTGCCGGAAGGCTGCACCCTGCTGGCCGAATCGGCCGTGTCGGTGGCTGACATCAACAGCGAGGACCTCGAGCGGCGCATCCAGGATGCGCGCGAGGACCTGAACGATGCGACCACGGATTCGGGAAAGCAGAAGGCGCAGGAATATCTCGATCAGCTCACGACGCTGAACGGCGCGATCCTTCCGGCCTGACGCGGCCTGCAGCATCTGAATTGAGATCAAGCGGCCTCCGGGCCGCTTTTTCGTTGTCGCCGGAGGGCGTGTCCTGTCAGGCGATCAGCCATGAAGGGCGTCTGAAATCGCCCGATAGCCCTCCGGGAAGCTCAACGGCCCGCTCCAGCCGGACAGGGCGCCGGGCGCAAGTTCCAGCGCGAGAAAGCGCGGTCCCTGAAATGGCGTGGCCGCCGCGTCCGCCAGTTGGGACTGGAAGCCGAAACGGCAGTAGTAATCCGGCTGCCCATAGGCGAAGACCGCCTGCCAGCCGTCATCCCGGGCGCGTGCAAGAGCGTGGCGCACAAGAGACGTGCCGATCTGCATGTCCCGCCACTCCGGCAGGATCGCGAGCGGCGCCAGCGCCAGCGCCCGGTCGGGTCCGTCGATGCGTGTGAGCAGAATATGGCCTGTGACCTTGCCGCTGATCTCCGCAACAAAGGAGAGGGTGCGCTCCGGGCCGTCGAGCAGGCTTTCGGACAGGCCGCCGTCGGCCCGGCGGTAGCTTACCGATTCGATGGTCCGGATCGCCTCATGATCGGCGTCCGAGGATGGCCGGTAGACGGCACGGGAGGCTATGCCACGGGGTTCAGACATGGCTGTCTCCGGCCTCGGCGGCTGCGGCCGGTGCGCCCGCCAGATGCGAAAACGCCGCGATCACCTTGTCGTAGGCGGAGCGCTTGAAAGGAACGATAAGGCCGGGCAGGTCGGCCATCGGCTTCCACTCCCAGGCGTCGAATTCCGCGTGGTTTCCTTCCGGCGGGGGATTGATCCTGATTTCACTCTCGTCGCCGGTGAAGCGGACGGCGAACCAGCGCTGACGCTGGCCGCGGTATTTTCCCTTCAGCCCGATGCCGATCAGGTGCGCGGGCAGGTCATAATCGATCCAGTCGGGAGCCTCGGCAAGCAGTTCGACGGAGGTGATGCCGGTTTCCTCGAAGAGTTCGCGCAATGCGGCGCGATAAGGATCCTCATCCGGGTCGATGCCGCCCTGCGGCATCTGCCAGAGTTGCGGAGAGCCGTCATACTCGGTGTTGCCCTCGGCGATCCTGCGGCCCGCCCAGACCAGGCCGTCCCTGTTGAGCACCATGATGCCGACGCACAGACGGTAGGGCAGATCCGGTGCCGGCGTGTCCTTTTTTTTTCCCATTCCTGCCGATCACCTTTCCGGGTCGTCCGCAGCCGCCGAGGCCGAGACAATCTCTATGCCGCGCGCCTTGGCTTCGTTGGCCCAGGACGCAATTGCCTCGACGCTGACGCCGAATGCCGAAGCCACGCCGATTGCGGTCCCGTTGCGGCGGGCGGACCGTTCCAGATCGTCGAGCTTCGAGAGAATGTAACCGCGCTCCTGTGTCGCGTCGAGAACCATGTCGGCTGCGGCAAACGGAATCCCGAGGGTCCTGGCAAAGCGATCGGTCAGGGACTGCGCGGAGGTTCCGTCATCGACGAACATCAGTCCGCGGTCGGCGAGATCGCGCATCACCGGTTCAAGCGCCTCGGAATCGGACAGGAAGCGGCCGCCCATGAAATTGGTGATGCCGGTGTAGTTGGTGATGCGGCCCATGGCGGCATGCAGATCATCGAGATTGGCCTCCGGTCCCGCGGCCACCGTCAGGGTGCGCGGGCCGGGGTCGTTGGCCGGATAATCGAAGGGTTCGAAGGGAACCTGCAGCAGGATCTCGTGTCCCTCGCGCCGGGCCTCCTGCATCCAGCGCTTGAGGCTGTTGCCGTTCGCCGCAAAGGCGAGGGTGATCTCCTCGGGGAGCATGGCGATGGCTTCCTGCGTACCGGTCTGGCTCAGACCAAGGCCGCCGACGATGATGACAACCCGCGCGCCGCGCGCGCCGGACCAGGGGCGGGCATAGATGTCGAATGCCCTTTCGCCGCCTTGACCGCGGACCGGCAGAACGCCATGGGCGGTGTCTTCCGAAATATCGGGATCGGGCAGATGGGCAAGCCTCGGGTGCTGGCCGATCCGGTCAGGCGGCGTCAGCAGCGCCGGGCGCTGATCTTCCCGGCGTACCGGTGTCACCTTGGTGATCTCGTTGCCTTGGTCGTCGAGGGTGGTTTCGAACTGGCCGCCTGACTGGCCGTTGCGGCTTTGCACAGGCGAGTCCAGGCCGGTTTCGGTGCCAGGCCCCTGCTGCCCGGTATTCACCGATGTTGCGGTGTCCGCATAGGGGTCGTCACCGCTCCCGGACACGCCATCCTGTGCACGGAGGGTCTGCGAAGCCACGACCGTATCGCTTCGTTCGATCCGCGAGGCCGAAACCGCCATCCATGATGCGACGCCGACAATGGCGACAACCACCGACACTGCCGCAAGCCCCGGCACCCAGGACTTTCCGGAGCCCGGTCCCCTGGAGGCCGGCTTCCGGCGTGTCCCGAGCGGTTGATGAATGTCCTTGTCCACGCTGATCGCTCACCCCGTCACGGCCCCGATCCGGGCCGGTGAACCGTTTCGGTTCCCGGTCTTCCCTGTGGCCACAGAATCAGTCCGCCGCCATGTTGGCAAGACGGGCTTGCACGAACATGACGGCGGAGGAAAGGCCTTGGCGATCAGTTCTTGACGGCAGCCTGATCCGGGTTGGGCGGGAAGGCCGGGTCGGTCTTTTCGCCGCGGAGCAACTCGAGCGCCAGACCGAGCTGGACGTCGTCCTCGGCTTCCGGCGGCACATAGGCGATCGAGCCCGAGCCCTCCTCGTCCTCGTTCTCGCCCTGGATGTGCCCGCGCAGCTCGCTTTCGCCGGACGGCTTGACGCGGCCGCGCAGTTCCTCGGGAACCGGCTGCTCGATGCGGATGTCCGGCTTGATGCCCGTGCCCTGGATCGAAGTGCCCGACGGCGTGTAGTAGAGCGCCGTGGTGAGCCTCAGCGCCGTCGAGGAATCCAGCGGGATGATGGTCTGGACCGATCCCTTGCCGAAGGAGCGCGTGCCGAGAATGGTGGCGCGACGGTGATCCTGAAGCGCGCCGGCGACGATCTCGGAGGCCGAGGCCGATCCGCCGTTGATCAGGACGATGACCGGCTTGCCGCCCGTCAGGTCGCCGGGACGCGAATTGAAGCGACGGGTCTCCTCGGGATTGCGGCCCCGGGTCGAAACGATCTCGCCGCGATCCAGGAAGGCATCGGAGACGCTGATTGCCTGGTCCAGAAGCCCGCCGGGATTGAGGCGCAGATCGAGGACGAAGCCCTTGAGCGTGTCCTTGCCCACTTCCTCGGTGATTTCGTCGATCGCGTCGGAAAGGTCGTCATAGGTCTTCTCGGTGAAGGAGATCACCCTGAGGTAGCCCACATCGCCCTCGACGCGCGAGCGCACGGCCTTGACCGCGATGATGTCGCGAACGACCTTGAGCGTGATCGGCGCATCGGCGCCCTCGCGCAGGATGGTCAGCTCGATGGAGGTGTTGACCGGGCCGCGCATCTTGTCGACCGCCTCGCCGAGCGAAAGCCCGCGAACCGGCTCGCCGTCGATCTCGGAAATGAGGTCGCCGGCCAGAACGCCGGCCCGGGCGGCCGGGGTTTCGTCGATGGGGGTGATCACCTTGACGAGTTCGTCTTCCATGGTGACTTCGATGCCCAGTCCGCCGAATTCGCCGCGGGTCTGGGTCCGCATGTCGTCGGCAGCTTCCTGGTTGAGGTAGCTGGAGTGCGGATCCAGCGAGGTCAGCATGCCGTTGATCGCGCTCTCGATCAGCTTGTCCTCTTCGGGAGGCGTGACGTACTGGGCGCGCACGCGCTCGAACACGTTGCCGAAGATTGCAAGCTGGCGATAGGTCGCCGAACCGGCTGCTTCGGCCGAGCCGCCAAAGGAATTTACTGCGCTTACCGCCGTCGCTCCCATCAAGGCGCCGACCGCCAGAAGTGTGACCTTACGTATCATTGCTTGCCTTTCCCGAAGACATCGGGTCTTTCCACCATGCACGGGGATCGACCGGTTGACCGTCTTTTCTGAATTCAATGTAGAGCGTAGGACGCTCGGAGGCCAGCGTCAAAGCCGCTGAGCCCGCGAATCTTGTCTCTCCCATGGTCGCCAGAGGCTCGCCGGAAAGCACGAACTGCCCGGCTTCGACCTGTATTCTTTCCATTCCGGCAAGAACCACGTGATGTCTTTCTCCCGCGTCCAGTATGACCACCTGACCATAACTCCGGAACGGTCCGGCGTAAGAGACCCAAGCATCGACCGGTGCGCGAACGATGTCGCCCATGCTCGTCTCCACCACCTCGCCGGTCAGCGTGTGGCCGGTGCCGTCATCCGCTCCGAAAAAGCGGACCGGCTCGCCGGAGACAGGGCGCGAAAGCGTTCCGGTCAACCCTGAAAAGGCATATGCCGAAGCAATGCGGTTTTTGTCGGGCACCGCGGTGGCGGCAAAGGCGCGAGCCCGCTCCAGCTGCTCGGCGATCCGGCGCTGGCGCTCGGCCTCGGCCAGCCTCGCGGCTTCGGCCGCCTGGCGCAGCTCCTCGATCTCGCCGGCGAGCGACGCAATGACCGATTCGAGTTCAGCGGAGCGGTTGGTGAGCGCCTCCGCGCGGTCGCGTTCGCGTTCGAGCCGCCGCTGGCTTTCGGCCTGCAGGGCGGCCTTCTCGATTGCCAGTTCGGCGAGCCGACGTTCCTCTTTCGCGTTTTCCTCGAGCGCCGCCGCAAGGGCCGTGCGCTCGAGCGCGATGGCTTGCCGGAGTGCGGCGAGTTCCTTCAGATCGGCGGCCAGGGCTTCCGTCTCGGCGCGGATCTCCGGCACCACGGCACCCAGCAGGATGGCGCTGCGGACAGAGGAGAGCGCGTCTTCGGGACTGACAAGCAGGGCAGGCGGGGGATCGCGGCCGATGCGTTGCAGCGCCGCAAGGACCTCGCCAAGAACCGCTCGGCGGGAAACCAGCGACAGCCTCACCGCGTCCTGGCGCTCGGAGAGGTTCGCCATGGCGGCTTCGCCCTCGACGATGCGCTGGTCCAGTTCGGCGCGGCGCGCGGCAGCGGCGTCGATCCGGCCATTGAGGTCCCGCTGGTCGTTGCGCAGCGCCTCCATGTCGTGCTCGAGCGCGGCAAGCGCGCGGGAGGCCTCCTCGGCCTGCTCCTCGACCGTCTTGAGTTCGAGATTGTTCGCCTCGCGCTGGGCCTCGAGTTCAATGGCAGCGCCGGCTGCGCCCGGTTCGTCGGCATCGCCCGGCTCATTCGGATCGGTGGCAAACGCGGGAAATGCAAGACCAAGACAGAGCAGCGCCGCTACGGGAGCGCGCATCCAGCCTCGACCGACGGATCGCCGTCCGGGCGAAGCCGCTTCGGAATGCTCACCGACAACCGCTGGTTCAGGCATGCAAATCATTCGACCACATTAGCAAATCCGCCGTTAAACCTCCATGAACCATCCGGTCGGCCGCTTCACTTCTTTGCGACCAGGAGCGGTGCGCGCTGTCACATGCGAGAGTGCCGTTTCGACGACCTCGGGTCTCCCCCAGGGGCGGGAAACCGGCCAGATCAGGCCCGGTGATAGGGGTGTCCCGCAAGAATGGTGACGGCGCGATAAAGCTGTTCGGCCGCCATGATGCGCACGAGCTGGTGCGGCCAGGTCATCCGCCCGAAGCAGATCACCGCATCGGCGCGAGCATGCAGCGCTGGATCCAGTCCGTCGGGACCGCCGATGGCGATCAGAAGGTCGCGTCTGCCGTCGTCGCGCAAGCGTGCGAGGATGTCTGCAAAACCCGGTGAATCGGGTGTCTTTCCACGTTCATCGAGCAGGATGAGCGCCGCACCCTCCGGCAGATGCCGCTCAAGCTGTGCGGCTTCCTCGCGTTTCCGGAGTTCCGCGGTGGATGCGCGGCTTTCGGCAATCTCGATCACCCGGGCGAAATCGAGACCGAGTGCGCCGCCCGATTTGGAAAAACGGTCGAGATAGCGGGCGGAAAGGTCGTTTTCGGGACCGGCCTTGAGCCGTCCGACCGCAAAAAGGGATACACGCATCGTGATGGTGCCTTTCGGCAATTTGACCAGCAAGGTCTTCCGATCGCCCGGCGTTGCCTGCCGGGCGGATTCACCTGCGATCCGGTCAACCTGAAGGCCTGTCAGGGCCCGGTCAGGTCAATGCAGTTTCTCGTCCGCGATCTCCGGTGTCTGCCACATCTTCTCGATGTTGTAGAACTCGCGGATTTCCGGCCGGAAGACATGAACGATGACATCGCCTGCATCGATGAGCACCCAGTCGCCCGTTGCCAGACCTTCGACCCGCGGAGTGCCGTAACCGGCATCCTTGAGTTCGCTGATCAGGCGGTCGCAGACGGCGGTCACATGGCGGTTCGAGCGGCCGGAAGCCACGACCATGTGATCGGCAAGCGCCGATTTGCCCGCAATGTCGATGAAAACGGTGTCTTCAGCCTTTGAGTCCGCAAGGCTTTCGCGGACCAGTTTAAGCTGGCGCAAAGCGGCCTGTTCGCCGCTGCCCGCCGCTTGTGAGAATCCGCTCGTCGCGGTTCCCTTTTCGTGTGCTGTTCTCAGGGTGGTTCCTTTCCTTTTCCTGAACAGAACGACTGGCGACTCAGGTTCACGCGAGCCGCTCTCTAAAGATAGTCATGCTCATGTTGCAATTTCAAGACGCGGGTTTTGACGGGTCTGAACGGTCGCGCCTGATGGCGGTGGAGGACAGCGACGAGCGCGGACCGTGAATGAAGGTCCAGGCGGGGGCCCGCATGAAGGGCAGCGCCGCCGCGTCATCCTCGTCGACGCGTGCGTGCGAGTAGGCCTTGGCCATCTTCGACGACAGGTAGGCAAGGGTCGAGCCGGGCCTGTCGATGACGGCGATGGGGAAGGTCCGGGCGATGCCGCGCCAGTTCTGCCAGCGGTGGAAATGCTTGAGATTGTCGGCGCCCATGATCCAGACGAAATGCACGCCGGGATTGCGCGCCTTGACGAAATCCAGCGTCCGGGCGGTGTAATGAAGCTTGTGGGCCGCCTCGAAGGCGGTCACCTTGACCCTGGGTCCGGGCGCGATGTCGCGGCTGAGCGCGACGCGCTCCTCCAAGCCCGCGAGCTCGCCATGGTTCTTGAGCGGATTGCCGGGCGTGACCATCCACCAGAGCTGATCGAGCCCCAGCCGCCTGAGCGCGATCTCGGCGACCAGCACATGGCCCTGGTGCGGCGGATTGAAGGACCCGCCGAACAGGCCGACGGTCATGCCCTTCTCGACATGCGGCATTCTCAGGAATGGCGGCAGCGTTGCTTGCTCCACCGTCAGGGCCGGATCTGGCCCGTGCCGTGCACGCGGTACTTGAACGATGTCAGCTGCTCGACGCCGACCGGGCCGCGGGCGTGCATCTTGCCGGTGGCGATGCCGATCTCGGCGCCCATGCCGAATTCGCCGCCGTCGGCGAACTGCGTGGAGGCGTTGTGGAGCAGGATCGCGGAATCGACCTCGGTGAAGAACCTGTCGACCACGGCCGGATCTTCCGCAATCACGGCCTCGGTGTGGCTGGAGGAATAGGTCCCGATATGGTCGATCGCACCGTCAATGCCGTCGACGAAGCGCGCCGAGATGATCGCATCGAGATACTCGGTCCGCCAATCCTCCTCCGTGGCCGCGTTTGCGCCGGGCAGGAGCGCGCGCACCTGCGCGTCGCCGCGGACTTCGCAGCCCGCCTCTGCCAGCCCCGCAAGCAGTCCTTGCGCGACATCGCGGTCAAGCGCACGGTCGATGAGCAGGGTCTCGGCGGAGCCGCAGATGCCGGTGCGCCGCATCTTGGCGTTGATCACGATGGCGCGCGCCATTTCCGGATCGGCGGAGGCGTCGACATAGATATGGCACAGGCCTTCGAGATGGGCGAAGACCGGAACGCGGGCATCCGACTGGACGCGGGCGACAAGGCTCTTGCCGCCGCGCGGAACGATCACATCCACGGTGCCGCCAAGGCCGGTCAAAAGTTCGCCGACGGCTGCGCGGTCGCTCACCGGCACCATCTGGATCGCGTCAGCGGGAAGGCCTGCCTGCTCCAGACCCTGAACCAGGCAGGCGTGAATGGCCCGCGAGGAATGGAGCGAGTCCGAGCCGCCGCGCAGGATCACGGCGTTGCCGGACTTGAGGCAAAGCGCACCGGCATCGGCAGTGACATTGGGGCGGCTTTCATAGATCACGCCGATGACGCCGAGCGGCGTGCGCACCCGCTCGATCTTCAGTCCGTTGGGACGGTCCCAGGCGGCGATCACGTCGCCCACCGGATCCTTGAGGGCTGCTACGGCGCGAATGCCCTCGATCATGCCGTCGATGCGGGCGTCATCGAGCTTGAGGCGGTCAACGAAGGATGCCGCCATGTCCGATTCAACGGCCGCTTCGACGTCGATCCGGTTGGCTTCGAGAATGGACTGCCGTCCTGCATCGATCGCCGAAGCCATGGCTTCCAGCGCGGCGTTCTTGCGTTCGGACCCCGCAATCGCCAATGGACGCGCAGCAGCCTTCGCCCGGCGGCCAATTCCGGCCATCAGTTCGGCGATATCGGTCTGCGTATCGGTCCTGTCAAGCATCACGGGTCTCCCGGCTGGCAATCAGGCGGTTGTCTTACGCAATTGCCGCGATGGCGTAAAGCCGCAGCCTTTCGTGGTCAGACGATGCGGGCGGCAGGCTTCAGCCAATGACCATGTCGTCGCGATGGATCATTGCGGCCCGGCCGGAATAGCCGAGGATCGCCTCGATCTCGCCCGACTTGCGTCCGGCAATGCGGCGGGCTTCCTCGGCATCATAGCCGGACAGGCCGCGCGCGATCTCCCGTCCCGACGCGTCGCAGACGGCGACCGGATCGCCGCGCTGGAATTCCCCGGTCACGCTCGTGACACCGGCGGGCAGCAGGCTCTTTCCGGAGCGCAGCGCGGTTTCCGCGCCAGCATCGATGACAAGGCGTCCGGAGGGCTCGAGCTGTCCGGCGATCCAGGTCTTGCGCGCGGTCTGGGGCGTGCCCGAGGGCTTGAACCAGCTCGAGCGCGCGCCGTTGTCGATGGCGGTGAGCGGATGGTCGATCTTTCCCGAGGCAATGATCATGGCGCAGCCGGCGCCGGTGGCGATCTTGCCGGCATCGATCTTGGTCCTCATGCCGCCACGCGACAACTCCGATCCGGCGTCGCCGGCCATGGCCTCGATGTCCGGCGTGATGGCCTCGACGACATCGAGAAACCGGGCATCCGGGTTGGAGGCGGGCGGGGCGGTGTAGAGTCCGTCGATGTCCGACATCAGCACCAGCAGGTCGGCGCCGACCATGGTGGCGACGCGGGCGGCAAGCCGGTCATTGTCTCCGTAGCGGATTTCGGAGGTGGCCACCGTGTCGTTCTCGTTGATGATCGGGACAGCGCCGCGGCGCATCAGTTCGCCCATGGTGGCGCGGGCGTTGAGGTAACGTCTGCGTTCCTCGGTGTCGCCCAGGGTGAGCAGGATCTGGCCTGCGACGATATCATGGGCGGAGAGGCTGGTGGACCATGCCCGGGCGAGCGCGATCTGGCCGATGGCGGCCGCGGCCTGGCTTTCCTCGAGCCGCAGTGCTGCGGGCGCAAACCCCAGGACGGTGCGGCCGAGCGCGATGGCTCCGGAAGACACCACCAGCACATCGGCGCCGGCCTGCTTGAGTGCGGCGATATCGGCGCAGAGCGCATCCAGCCATGCGGCGCGCAAGCCGGACTTTCGATCGACCAGCAAGGCCGAGCCGATCTTGATGACAATGCGCTTGTGCGCTGACAGGGGGCGCCTGTGCGCAGACAGGGGTTTGTTGCCGGCGGTCATTGTCAGTCGTCCGTCCGGTCCGCGTCTTCGTCGTCTTCGGTGCCGTCGCCGTCAGGCTTGAAAGCCGGCGGCGACGGCTGCCTTGCCTGTTCCTCGACGATGACGTCACGCAGCGCCCGAAGCGCCCCGGTCATGCCCTCGCCGGTGACGGCTGAGAGTTCGAACGGCGCCTTGCCGCAGGCCTTCTTCAGCGCGCGGACCTTCTCGGCACGGGTTTCGGCATCGGCGACATCGACCTGGCTGAGCGCAACCACTTCCGGCTTGTCGGCAATGCCGTGGCCATAGGCCTCGAGCTCGTGGCGGACGACCCGGTAGGCTTCCGCGACATCCTCCTCGAGCGCGGAAACCAGATGCAGCAGCACGCGGGTGCGTTCGACATGGCCCAGGAAGCGGTCGCCGATGCCCACGCCCTCATGCGCGCCCTCGATCAGGCCGGGAATGTCGGCAAGCACGAATTCGCGGGCGTCGATGGTGGCGACGCCGAGATTGGGATGCAGGGTGGTGAACGGATAATTGGCAATCTTCGGCCGCGCCCGGGTGACGGAGGCCAGGAACGTCGACTTTCCGGCGTTGGGCAGGCCGACAAGCCCGGCGTCGGCGATGAGCTTGAGACGGAGCCAGACGGTCTTTTCCTCGCCGGGCAGTCCGGGATTGGCATGACGCGGCGCCTGGTTGGTCGCGGTCTTGAAATGGGCGTTGCCGAAGCCGCCATTGCCGCCCTTGGCGATGCGGTAGCGCTGGCCCACCTCGGTCAGATCGCAGACAAGCGTCTCGTTGTCTTCCTCGAAGACCTGCGTGCCCGCCGGCACCTTCAGGGTGATGCTTGCGCCCTTGGCGCCGGTGCGGTTGCGGCCCATCCCGTGCACGCCGGTCTTGGCCTTGTGGTGCTGCTGGAAGCGGAAATCGATGAGCGTGTTGAGCCCGTCGACAGCCTCTACCCAGACATCGCCGCCGCGGCCGCCATCGCCGCCATCGGGTCCGCCGAACTCGATGAATTTCTCGCGGTGAAACGAGATGGAGCCGGCTCCGCCATCGCCTGCGCGGACATAGACCTTGGTTTCGTCGAGGAATTTCATCTGGCTTACCGATCCGGGATTTCAACGCGATGCGGCCGGACAGGCAAGGGCCTCCGGCTTTGCGGGCATCGATAGCGGCCCGGGGCCGTAAGGTCAAAGATTATCGGCGAATCGCCTGGCTTCGAGCCGCGCGGACCTGATTCGGACCCAATCAAACCCCCGTTTTACGGGCGGATGGCCGTTGCCCCCTTCAGGCTTCTTGCGAAATTCACCTTCACCCTTGCCACAGGCAGCAGGAACTTGGTGACCAGGGCGGTGTTGCGCAGCGTTCCGTCACCCTGCAGGGCAAGCTTGTCGTGAAAGCGGACGATGTTGGGTGCTCCGTCGGGATTGAGATCGACCCGGTAGGTGAAGCGGGCGACATTGCCCGATACCCGCACCGTGGTTTCGCCGATCACGTCCTCGCGGGTGCCGGTATAGGTGTTCGGCCCGGTGCGGGTGAAGATCCAGGTCTTGGTGTCGCGCTCGCCATCGTCATAGATGAAGTCCTCGCGCAGCCTGAGCACCTTGCCGCGCACGGTGCCGGTCAGGTCGACGCGGAATTCGCGCGTGGTCCCATTGATGGCTCCGAACCGGCCATAGGCATAGGTCTTGCCGCGGAAGAAGTCCTCGAGCGCGAGATCGCCCGCGCCGTCGCGCGCCTGAGCAGTACCGCCGGGAAGCGCCGCGGCTGCAAGCAGCAAGGCAAGCAGGGACAGGGTGAGAATGCGCACGAGGCTCATGTGCGGTGTCGTCGATAGGGTCATGGACTGGCTCCGGTTCTTCACGGTCCTGTACGCAAGGGGAGCCGTTCCGGATCGGCGGCCGGTGGTCGACGTGCCATCGCGGACTCGCAAGCCCGCGATGGCGCATCGGAAAGGCCGGTGCCCGGCCGCCTGGGATCAGCGCTGCTGGTTGGCCCAGCTGATCAGCGACATCCAGGTCTTGCGGTCGAGCCGGAACCACTCCATCGACACCGAGGCATTGAGCGAAAGAATCGCATGCATGCCGGTTCCCTGGAACTGGAAGCCGCTCTTCTGCAGCACCCTGCGCGACGCGGGGTTGGTGACCCGGCAACGTGCATCGATATGGTCGATGTCCCGGGTTCTGAAGGCCATGGCAATCAGCGCGTGAACCGCTTCGGTGGCAATGCCGCGGCCCCAGAAGGGCTCGCCGATCCAGTAGCCCAGCTCGACGGACTTTCCGTCCGCAGCGGTTTCGAGCGAACAGCATCCGAAGAACCGGCCGCTGTCTGCATCGGTGATCGCATAGACGCAATTGCCATTCCCGCGTTTGGCCGAGGCTTCCACGAATGTTCGTGCATCGGTGCGGTTGTAGGGATGCGGCATGCGCGAGAGCATGGTGGCAACCGCAGGATTGTCGGCGAGAATGGCAATGGCGTCGATGTCCTCGGCGTGGGGCGCGCGCAGGACGAGGTTTTCGCTCAAGAGAACGGGACAGTGGGGACTGAGCGCCGTGGGCGGTCTCGCGTCTGCGCTCGGGGCATCGTGGCTGGCGAGAGGTGGCGATGCGAACGGACTGTGTTCGCTGCTTTCAAGGTCCTGGGTCATGGTCATTCTCCGGTTTGAGGACAAAAGGAAAGGGGAGATGGCGGCCCATCTCCCCTTCTTTATCCGGTCTTCCGGAGGATGCCTGTTTCGGCCGGGTCGATGAGACGCCGGCTGATAAAAGGATCCGGCTTATTCCGCTGCTTCGGCTTTCGCCACGACGGACACGTAGGTTCGGCCGTTGGCAGTCTTGCGAAAGTCAACATTGCCCGGCTGCACGGCGAAAATGGTGTGATCCTTGCCGATGCCGACGCCTGTGCCCGGATGCCACTTGGTTCCGCGCTGACGAATGATGATGTTGCCTGCGACGACGTTCTCGCCGCCGAACTTCTTCACGCCGAGGCGCTTGGAGTTCGAATCGCGGCCGTTGCGTGTGGAACCGCCAGCTTTTTTGTGTGCCATGGGTCTGCTCCTGTTCCGCCCTCAAGGGCGATTGTCTGTTTGCGGCTTTCGGCCGCCAGGGCCCGAACGGGCGGTTGATTACTTCGCGAGGTCCTTGGCCTGGTCGCGCCAGTCCGAGATCTGGTCGGCGCTGAAAGGCATGGCTTCGTCGATGCGTGCGATGTCGTCATCGCTCAGAGCGGCGATCTGGGCAAAGGTGGTGATGCCCTGCTCGTTGAGCTGACCGGCCGCGACCGGGCCGATGCCCTTGATCTTGGTCAGGTTGTCGCCGTCTCCTGCCGGTGCGCTGAACATCGGCGCGGCAGCGGCTTCGCTCTTCGCTGCAGCCTTCGGAGCGTCGTCCTTCTTGGGCGCATCGGTCTTCTTCGCTGCAGCCTTCTTGGCAGGCTTGGCGCCGCCGGTCAGGATGTCGGTGATCTTGACGACAGTCTGGTGCTGACGATGACCGCGAATGCGCTTCGAGTTCTGGCGGCGGCGCTTCTTGAAGGCGATGACCTTGCGCGCACGGCCCTGCTCGACCACTTCGGCGACGACCATAGCGCCGTCGACGAACGGAGCGCCAACGGTTGCGCCGGCGCCTTCGCCGACCATGAGGACTTCGCCGAACTCGACGGTGTCGCCGGCTTCGCCTTCGAGCTTCTCGATGGTGAGAACGTCATTGGCTGCAACGCGGTACTGCTTGCCGCCGGTTTTGATGACTGCGAACATCTTTTGTCCTTTCGTGTTCTTCCGGCTCTCGCCTTGCGGGCGGGCCGTCTTTTTGCCAGTCGGAAACGATATGGCTTCACCGAAACCGGATCAGCCGGGTGAACCCCGGACCGCAGCCTTGTTGAGAACCGCATGCCAAAGGCGACGGGCGCAGGAAGCCCCACGCCGCATTCGGCTCGCGGGATACGTGAGGCGAGCCCAAGAGTCAAGCTTGTCGCGTACGGAATGCGGCGTTGCGGCATCAATGTCCAGGACGGGGGCAAATTTTGCGCTTGTCTCAGCCGCTGATGGCTAGTATGGAAGCGCCCGCGCAGCACATTGCGCCGACCAAAGACGCGGAGAGGTGGCTGAGTGGTCGAAAGTACCGCACTCGAAATGCGGCGTGGGGGCAACTCCACCGTGGGTTCGAATCCCACCCTCTCCGCCATTTTCTGACTTCGCGCTGTCGCCCTTCGGGCTTCGCTCCGGTCGGGGCCTCGCGTAAGCTCGGACGGCTCATGGCCATGCGAACCCCTGCGGGTTCGAATTGTCTCCGCTTCGCCGCCCGCCAGTCCCAAGGCGTATGGCTTCGCCCTCGGATTTCATCCTCCCGCATCATTTCTATGGTTCGCCGGGCCGTGTCAGATCTCGTCGTCGATCTGGGTGACGTGCCTGAAATAGCCGTAGGGTTCGAACGAGGCGCCGAGGGCGCCTATGATAAGGCTCAGGGAGGCGACCAGTCCGCTGATGCTCAGGCGCACGGACGGCAAGGCCTGTTCGCCGACCCATCGTTCCAGCAGATCACTGCCGAACAGTCCGATCGCCAGAAGATAGGCGATTGCAAAGACGCCGAGATAGGTCACGCCCATTCCAAGGACGACGGCGAGCACGGTCCCGGCATTGGTGACCGCGCGCTGTTCGCGCAGGGGACCCTGGCGCGAGGCCAGCAGACGCTGGGCTTTCAGCAGATAGGTGCTTGTGGCCGCAAGCGCGAGCAGCGACAGCACCAGGATCGCGGGACCGGAGAGATTGGCGGCGACTTCCCACGATTCCGCGGTCATCAGCAGCACCGCGAGCGCCGAGCCTGCCGCCGTGGTCAGGCGCGGCAGGCGCAAGGGCAGCACCCAGGGGCGCATTCTCAGGATTGCATCGGGCAATGTGCCGCGGTTGAGCCAGATCGAGCGGACATAGAATCCGAAACTGCCATGGTCGGGCGCAAGCAGTTCCTCGGCGCGCAGGTCGGCGACATCCCGCATCTTTGCCGTGAGCTCCCCGACCGCGGCAGCGTCCAATCCGTCCATCCGGTCCAGATCCTCCGGGGCGGTGACGGACCCCAGGAACGTGTCCGACCGGTCCGGGGACAGGCCGTTGAGACGGGCAAACAGGTGCATCGCCAACGCATGAAGCCTTTGCGCGGGGGCTCGCCTTTCGGGTGCGGCCCGGCTGTTGAGAAAGGCCGTCGAAATCAGTGCGGTGGAGAAAATGCCGGAGGTCATTCCCAGAACCTGCGCCTTCTCCCGGCCGTGCAGCTTCCGTCCGGTCAGGACGAAGGCGAAATCCCAGCCATGCGCGTCACGGTCGATCTCGACGGCATCGAGCAGCTGGACCGGTTCGGCGCGACCGTCGCCGCGTTCGAGCGGCCGCTCCAGCGTGTCGAGGATCCAGGTGAACATCGGCATGCATTCCTGGAGAAAACTCTCGAGCCGTGTCGCCGTGCTTTTTGCCGCTTCTCGAAGTTCATCCGTCAGGTCGGCCTCGATGACCCATCCGATCTCGACCTTCGGACGGCTGTCGGCTGCACTTCCTGCGCCCTGATCGGACATGTCCTGCTCCAGTTCGGCGATGCTGCGGCCCGTGAGAAAAAACGTGAGGCCGGGGTTCTTAAAGATCGATTACCGCGAAAAGCCCGGGTCAACAATCTCGTCGCCGGGCGCGTGCGGGTGATCGGATCGGGGAGGCGGCAATGGCTGCGGGCCTTGGTTGGATCGACGCCGCAAGGCTGCATTCAGCCATGCCCGATCAGCGCCGGGCGAAGCAGGACTTCGGTTCACCGTCCGCGGGGGTGCATGCCTGGGTTTGCCCGGAAGCCCCCACTCAATCACCTTCCGTGGAAGCGGGTTCAATGGAGTGGTCGCTGCGCGTCGGCGATCTCGGTGGTTTCGCCGATATGCATGAATTCGCGGAACGCCCTGACCGCGGCGTTCTGTTCGACATTGGCTGCCCAGGCCAGCCCCACATCCATGCTGGGGATGCGGTCGACAAGCGCCCGGACCTCGACCCTGCGCCCGTCCAGTGACCAGGGCCGGTAGACCATGTCGGAGAGGATGGTCACCCCCATGTCGTTGGCCACCATCGAGCGGACGGCCTCGACCGACGACGTGCGGAAAATCGTCCTTGGCCGGTAGCTCTTCTGGTTCCAGTAACGCTGCGCGGTGTTTGATGCCTCGTCAACGGTCAGCATGATGTACTGGAGCTTGGCGACATCGGAGAGACTGATGGCCGGCTGTTCGAGCAGCGGGTGCTGGGATGACAGCCAAAGCCTGCGCCTCGACTGCAGCAAGGTCTCATAGGCCAGGCCCTCCTGGTCAATGATGTTGGATGTCAGCATCACCGCCAGGTCGAACCCGCCGGAGACCAGGCCGTCCTCGATGACCGGTCGCGGCGCCTCGGTCAGTTGCAGCTCGACGCTGGGAAATGCGCGGCTGAACCGCTCGATGTAGGGCGGAAGGAAATAGCCTGCGACCGTGTAGGTCATCGCGAGCCGCAACGTTCCCTTCACATTGTCGCGCAAGCGGCGCGGGGAGCGGACCGCCTCGTCGACCGAGGCCATCACGCGCCGGGCATGGTCGAGGAAGATGTTGCCTTCGTAGGTCAGCGCCACGCCGCCGGCATGGCGGTTGAGCAGGGGCGCGCCGACAATCTCCTCGAGCTGCTTGACCGCGGTGGTGACCGCCGACTGGGACACGTTCAGTTCCATTGCGGCGCGGGAGATCTGGCCCATGTTTGCGACCGCGATGAAGTAGCGGATCTGGCGGATTGTCGGTTCATTCATTATTCAGATGGCCGGTATCAGATTTTCGGATGGGGTGATGCGCGCTTTCGAAGCAGGGTCCCGGGATGCCCTCGCCGAATCAGGGCGATTCCACCAGGGGAACCCGGACAGCAGCTTGAAAATGCAGTTGAATTTTCATTCTTCATTTCTCGTGCGCTCAAAAAATGTGCATGCCTCGATTTTAAACGAGTAAAATCTGAAAATCAGAATAAGTCCACCCAATAATCGTATTTTACAATTTCGCCGCTCCGATATTTGATTTTCCCTACCGTCCTTCGGCTGGCGGTCGGAAAGCGGGCCATGCCGGTTCGCATTTATCTGGAGGCAAGAAACATGAAACACATGCTCACTGCATTGACTGCTTCAGCGGCAGTGGCGCTCGTCATGTCCGGCAGCGCAAACGCCCAGGAGTGGTACCCCTATCCCGTCGAGGTCTGGGACCCGCCATTCGACATGGCGAGCCCGCGGACATCCGTCGACTACACCCCGCTCGAGGCCGCGGCGGAGAAATGGGACATCTGCGTCTCGTTCCCGCACATGAAGGATGCCTACTGGCTCGGTGTGGATTACGGCGTGACCGAAGAAGCAAAGCGCCTGGGCGTCAAGGCCAACGTGATTGAAGCCGGCGGTTACACCGAGCTCAACAACCAGATTTCCCAGATCGAAGACTGCGTTTCCGCAGGCGCCGATGCCGTCATCATCGGAGCAATCTCCTTTGACGGCCTGAACAACCTCGTTGCCGAACTGGCCAGCAAGGACATCCCGGTCATCGACGTGATCAACGGAATGTCGTCCGACCAGCTGTCGGCCAAATCGCTGGTGTCATTCGGCGAGATGGGCGCAAAGGCCGGCGAATTCCTGGCAACCGAGCATCCCTCTGGCGGCGAAGCCGCAAAGGTTGCGTGGTTCCCCGGACCGGCAGGCGCCGGTTGGGTCGAAGCCGGCAACACCGGGTTCCAGGGCGCCATCGAAGGCAGCGCCATCGAGCTGGTCGACACCAAGTATGGCGACACCGGCAAGGAAGCGCAGGCGAAGCTGGTTGAAGACACGCTCGAAGCCTATCCGGATCTCGACTACATCGTCGGAACCGCGGTTACGGCGGAAGCAGCCGTTCCGATCCTGCGGGCCCGTGGTCTGACCGATCAGGTCAAGATCGTTTCCTACTACTACACCCCGGGTGTGGACCAGGGCATTTCCCGTGGCCAGATCCTCGCCGCTCCAACCGATTCGACGGTGGTGCAGGGCCGGATCGCTGTCGACCAGGCCGTCCGGATCCTCGAAGGCCAGGACTATCTCAAGCATGTCGGTCCGGCGCTCTACGTGGTGACCCAGGAAAACCACGGCGAGTTCGATCCCTCCTCGACACTGGCGCCGGATGGCTTCCGTCCGGTCTTCTCGGTCGAGTAACCAAAGGAGATCGCCGGTCCATGTCGAGCACACCAGCCACACCCGGAGACGAGATGCAGAACTCTGCTGCATCGCCTCTCGTGCAGACGAAGTCCATCACCAAGCAGTATCCCGGGGTGCGCGCCCTGGATGCGGTGGATTTCGATCTGCGGCCGGGTGAGGTCCACGTGCTCTTCGGCGAAAACGGCGCCGGCAAATCAACCCTGATCTCCCTTCTGGCCGGCGCCAATCAGCCGAGCGCCGGCCAGATCCTCTTTCGCGGCAAACCGGTGGTTCTCGGATCGGTGCACGAGGCCCGCGCCCTCGGGATTTCGGCGGTGTTTCAGGAGTTCTCGCTGATCCCGCAGATGACCGTCGAGGAAAACCTCTTTCTCGGGGCGGAACTTACGCGCGCCGGCTTCACCGACCGCGGCCGCATCCGCCGCGAGGCGCTCGCGATCCTCGACGATCTCGGCTTTGCGCTGAGACCTGAACAACGGGTCGATCGCCTGACCCGCGCCGAACAGCAGATGGTCGAGATCGCCAAGGCGTTCCGCTCCGATCTTTCCGTCCTCATTCTCGACGAGCCGACCGCATCGCTCACCAACCACGAAACCGATCATCTGTTCGAGCTGATCGGACAGCTGACCAAGCGCGGCGTCGGCATCGTCTACATCACCCACCGCATGGCGGAAATCCGCCGCATCGGCGACCGCATCACGGTGCTGCGCGACGGGCGCTACATCGACACGGTCGACGCGAAGACGAGTTCCGAAGACGATCTTGTGCAACTGATGACCGGACGCGTGGTCGGCGGCATCTTTCCGTCTCTCGATCTGGGCGAGCCGGGAGCGCCGGTTCTCGAGGTGTCCGGGCTTTCAACCGCGGGCAACACGGTCGTCGACGCCTCGATCACGGTCAGGGCGGGCGAGATCGTCGGCCTGGCAGGGCTTGTCGGATCCGGCAAATCGGAGCTGATGCAGGCCTGTTTCGGGACCGGCGGCATCGAGGCCGGAACCGTGAAGCTCAACGGCCAGGACATCACCGGCCACTCGCCGCGCCGAAACATTCGCGCCGGATTTCTCTACCTGCCATCGGACAGGCGCAACGAAGGCCTGATGATGATGCGGCCGGTGCGCGAGAACATCGCGCTTGCCTCGCTCGACATTGCGCCGTTTTCCAATGGCTACGTCCTCGACCGCAAGGGCGAGCGCGAGAAGGCCGGTGAACTGGCCGCACGCCTCAATCTCTCGCCGCCGCGGATCGAGCGCGCGGTGGACCATTTTTCCGGCGGCAACCAGCAGAAAGCGATGCTGGCGCGCAGCCTGACGCGAAACTACGACCTGATCGTTTTCGACGAACCGACGGTCGGCGTCGATGTCGGCACGCGCGCCTCGATCTACGAGTTCATTGTCGAACTCGCGAGAGGCGGCACCGCGATTGCGCTGATCTCGTCGGACCTGCCCGAAATCCTGCACCTGACCACCCGCGCCTACGTCTTCTACCGCGGCCGTGTCCAGGCTGAACTGCAAGCTGACCAACTCACGGAGGAAAATGTGCTTGCCCATTTCTTTGAACGGGAGGCGGCATAATGTCCGGTAGCTCCAAAACCGCACAGGCCGAAGGCGGCGGCGCGATCTTCCTCAAGCGGCTGTTCGTCAAGCTCGGCATCCTGCCGTTCCTGCTGGTGATCGCCGTGATCGTCTTCACGCTGATGTCGGACAATTTCCTGACCGCGCGGAACCTGATGAATGTCCTGCGCCAGTCGGTCTATCTCATGATCGTCTCGCTGGGACAGATGCTGGCGCTGCTCACCGGCGGCTTCGACCTTTCGGTCGGAACCACGCTCGCGCTGGCATCGGTGGTGGGTGCCATGGCGATGGCTGCCTTCTATGCGGCCTTTCCGGAGATGGCGGGCCTTGCCATTGCCGTCGGTTGCCTTGCCGGCATTTCGGCGGGCACCATGATCGGCGCGGTCAACGGCCTCGGCGTCGCCTTCTTCAACGTTTCCCCGTTCATGATGTCGCTCGGAATGGCGTCGGTCGGCTTCGGCATCGCCTTGTACCTGACCGGCGGCGTGCCCGTGTACGGAATGCCGGTGGCTTTCGGAGACACGTTCGGTTTCGGGATGCTGTTCGGGATCCCCGCTCCGGTCTACGTCGCAGGCCTGCTGGTGCTCTTGCTTTACCTGTTCCTCTACAGAACGCCGCAGGGCCGCTATTTCTATGCGGTCGGCGGCAACCTGAAGGCAGCCTCGCTGTCGGGGATCAACACCACCGGCACGCTGTTCTTCACCTATGTGCTATGCGCCTTCTTTGCCGCTGTCGCCGGAATGCTTCTGACAGCGCGGCTCGATACCGGTGAAGCCAACATCGGCGCCTCGATGCCGCTTGAATCGATCGCCGCCTGCGTGATCGCGGGCGTCAGTCTCAGGGGTGGCGTCGGCCGGCTCGAGAACGTCGTGCTCGGCGCACTGTTCATCGGGCTGGTCCAGAACGGCATGAACCTGGCGCGCATCGAATCCTACCTGCAGACCGTGGTGCTTGGCGCCTTGCTGATCCTCGCGGTCATCGCGGACCAGATCCGTCTGCGTTATGTCGCATCGCTTAAAGATTGAGGAGCTTGGAAGAATGACGGTCGAAATCAATTGCGACATGGGTGAGAGTTTCGGGCTCTACAAATTCGGCGACGACGAAAAGCTCATGCCGTTCATCACCCAGGCCAACATCGCCTGCGGTTTCCATGGCTCCGATCCCAATCACATGCGCCGCACCGTGGAGCTCGCCAAGAAGTATGATGTTGCGGCCGGGGCGCATTTCTCCCTGCCGGACCTGCCGGGCTTCGGCCGCCGCGAGATGAAGATCGATCGCGAGGAGATGGCGAACATCATCATCTATCAGATCGGGGCCCTGAAGGGCTTTCTGGATCAGGCCGGGGTGGAACTGTCCCATCTCAAGCCGCATGGCGCGCTTTACGGAATGGCCGCACGCATGGAGCACATCGCCCATGCCGTGGCCGATGCGGCGCTGATCTACCAGGTGCCAGTGTTCGGTCTCGCCGGAACGCTGCACGAGGAGATCTACGGTCAGCGGGGCGTGGAATTCAAGGCGGAGTTCTTTGCCGATCTCGACTATGACGATCAGGGCGGCCTTATCATCACCCGCGAGCACAATGCCGTCGATCCGGCTGCTGCCGGCCGGAGGGCAGCGGATGCGGCCCGGGACGGAAAGGTCATGTCCGTGAACGGCGTTCCGCTGAAGGTGCGCGCGGAAACGATCTGCATTCACTCCGACACGCCGAATGCCGTTGATGTTGCGGCAGCGGTCAAACAGGCTCTTGGTGAACTCGAAGCGGCCTGACGCTTCCCGAAACCCAGAAAGGAACAGAAACGATGGCAAAGCACGAAGTCAAATCCCCGATCCCCGGAACCTTCTACCGCAAGCCCGCTCCCGATCAGCCGGCCTTCAAGGAGGTTGGTGACACGGTGTCCAAGGGCGACACGATCGGACTGGTCGAGGTGATGAAGACCTTTCACGAAGTGAAGGCCGATGCCGATGGCACGATCGCGGCGTTTCCTGTCGACGATTCCGACCCGGTGATGGCCGGCCAGACCATCGCCGAACTGGATTGAGGCCGGCCGTGACCGAAGGCAAGATCAAGAAATTGCTGATCGCCAATCGCGGCGAGATCGCGGTGCGCATCATCCGCGCGGCCCGCGATCTGGGGATTGCGACCGTGCAGGTTCACAGTGATGCCGACACCGAAAGCCGGGCGGTCCGGATGGCCGATGAAGCGGTCAATATCGGTCCTCCCGCGGCCGCAAAGTCCTATCTCAACGTTGAGGCCATCCTCAAGGCGGCCCGCGACAGCGGTGCCGACGCGATCCACCCGGGCTACGGTTTCCTGGCCGAGAACGCCGATTTCGCCGACGCCGTGGCGGATGCCGGCCTGATTTTCGTCGGCCCGTCCGGCGACACGATCCGGCTGATGGGCGACAAGGCGGCGGCACGCGCGGAAGCGAAGAATGCCAATGTGCCGACCGTTCCGGGCAGCGACGGCGTCATCGGCGACATGGACGCCGCAGCGCGGCTGGCCGAAGAGATCGGCTTCCCGGTAATGATCAAGGCCTCGGCCGGTGGCGGCGGCCGCGGGATCCGGATCGCCAATGATGCTGCGGAATTCCGCTCGCTGGCGCCGCAGGCGTCCTCGGAGGCGAAAGCAGCCTTCGGCGATGGCGGCATCTATATCGAGAAAGTGATCGAACGGGCCCGCCATATCGAGGTCCAGGTGCTGGGTGACGGCGAGGATGCGGTTCATTTCTTCGAGCGTGAGTGCTCGCTGCAGCGCCGCCGCCAGAAGGTCTGGGAAGAGGCCCCGTCAATCGCGCTCGGCGAAGGGGTCCGCGAAGAGCTTTGCGCGGCCGCCGTGGCGCTGACGAAGGCTGTCAACTACAAGGGCGCCGGCACGATCGAGTTCCTCTATGACGACAAGACCGGCGAGTTCTACTTCATCGAGATGAACACCCGGATCCAGGTCGAGCACCCGGTCACGGAAATGATCTGCGGCGTCGATCTGGTCGCCGACATGATCACGATTGCGGGCGGCGGCAAGCTGCGGGTGAACCAGAGCGAGATCACCCGGTCCGGCCATGCCATCGAAGTCCGGCTCAACGCCGAGGATCCGGCCAACAACTTCATGCCGTTTCCGGGCGTTGTCGGCGAGTTGCTGGCCCCCGACGGTCCCGGCGTCCGCTTCGACCACATGCTGTACCCCGGCTATGCCGTGCCGCCCTTCTACGACTCGCTGCTGGGCAAGCTGATTGTCTGGGCCGAGGACCGGGACAAGGCGCTGATGCGCCTCAAGCGGGCGCTGGACGAACTGCAAATCGAGGGATTGCCGACAACCGCGCCGCTGTTCCAGGCGCTGCTGGAGAGTGACGATGTTCGCACCAGCACGGTCCACACCCGCTGGCTCGAACCCTGGCTTGCGGACAACCTAGATCTCATCAGGCAAAAAGGAGGCTCCGAAACATGAGTAGCCGATACACATTTGGAGGCGACGAACACATCTTCGTCGAAGTCGACGAATCAATGTCGCTCGAGGCATTCTTCGTCAGCCTGTCGATGACCAACGCGGTGCGCGACGCCAAGATCAAGGGCGTCACGGAGATCTGCCCGGCCAACGCCTCGTTCCAGATCAAGTTCGATCCGGACGTGATTGCGCCCGACGAGCTGATGGCTGAATTGAAGCGGCTGGAAGAGACCGCGGAAAGCAGCGAGCCCGTTCTCGACACCCGCATCATCGAGATCCCGGTCTATTACCAAGACCCCTGGACCCACGAAACGCTCATGCGTTTCCGTGAACGGCACCAGGACCCGAACGCGACGGACATCGAATATGCCGCGCGCATCAACGGATATGAGAACGTCGAGAAGTTCATCGAGGCGCATTCGGGTGCGCCGTGGTTCGTGTCCATGGTCGGCTTCGTGTCCGGCCTGCCGTTCCTCTACCAGATGGTCGACCAGCCACGCCAGATCGAGGTGCCGAAGTACCTGCGTCCGCGCACTGACACCCCGCGGCTGACCGTGGGCTATGGCGGCTGTTTCTCCTGCGTCTATTCGGTCCGCGGCGCGGGCGGCTACCAGATGTTCGGGATAACCCCGATGCCGATTTTCGATCCGGAACAGGAAGTGCCGTACCTCAAGGACTTCATGGTCTTCTTCAAGCCGGGCGACATCGTCAAATGGAAGCCGATCAACCGCGAGGAATACGATGCCGCCATTGCCCAGGTGCAGGAGGGCACATTTGCGCCGCGCATCCGGAATGTCCGCTTTTCGCTGGATGACTACAACGCGGACATCGACGGGACCAACGCCAAACTGATGGAGGCCCTCTATGCCGATTAATGTCATTTCCGCCGGTATTGCCACCACGATCCAGGACATGGGGCGGCCGGGATACTATCACCTAGGAATTCCGATGGGCGGCGCGATGGATCGCCTGGCGCTCCGCACAGCAAACATGCTGGTCGGCAACGAAGAGGACGCGGCCGGACTGGAATCCGTCTTTGTCGGGCCGGAGCTGGAGTTCACCGAGGCAGCGACCGTCGCGGTTTGCGGCGCCGAGCTGCCGCCCAAGGTCAATGGCGAGCCGCGCGAGACCTGGACAGCCTTTGAGGTCAAGTCCGGCGACGTGCTGTCGTTCGACTTCCTGAAGGGTGGCGCGCGTGCCTATATCGCGATCTCCGGGGGTATCAATACGCCACCGAAGCTCGGCAGCCGCTCCACCTATGCAATCGGCGCGCTGGGCGGTGTCAACGGCCGCGCAGTCCAGCCCGGCGATACACTGCCGCTGGGCACGACATCGCGGAAGGTGAAGGACGGTTTGAGCGTGCCTGCCGATCTTCGGCGCACGCCGGGCAATCCGGCGGAACTCAGGATCCTGCCGGGCCTCTACTGGCACCGGATCACCGAGCAGGCGCAGACGAATTTCTTCGACGATACATGGAAGGTGGCCAACGAGGCAGACCGCATGGGTTACCGTTTCCAGGGCGGGCGCAAGCTCGAATTCGTGGAGCGCGAACAGCCTTTCGGCGCGGGCGCCGATCCGTCCAACATCACCGATGCCTGCTATCCCTACGGCTCTGTTCAGGTGCCAAGCGGCACCGAGCCGATCATCCTGCATCGGGATGCGGTCTCGGGCGGCGGCTACTTCATGATCGGCACCGTGATTTCGGCCGACATGGACCTGATCGGCCAGCTGCAGCCGAACACCCCCACGCGATTCGTCAAGGTCGACATGGATACGGCTCTTGCCGCCCGTCGTGAACGCAAGGGGGTCCTCAGTTCCATCCGCGACGCACTTACGTGATCGTGACGGAAGCAGGCACCATGACGACGTCCTTCCAATGGCAGAGGGCGACCGGGACCGGACCAGGTCTCCGGGCGGCAGCACCGAGGCCGGCTTTGCCGGCCAAGGGGGCGCCACTCGCCAGGCGCGCGCTCCCAGGGCGCCGAGGCGGCCATGTGCGGTGAAGCGAAACCCGGGACGGCCCGCGGGACCGTTCTCATCGAGAACGAACGCACGCGTGTGACCGAGTGGCGGTTTGCCGCACATGGCGACAACACCGGCTGGCACCGCCACGAGCATGATTACGTGGTGGTGCCGCTGTTTGACGGGGCGCTGGAGTTGCGCGAGCCGGGCGAGACGACGCGTCTCGCCGAACTGCGGAACGGCGTGCCCTATTACCGGGAAAGGGGCGTTGAGCACGATGTGATCAATGCCAACGACTTTGAGTGCGCATTCGTCGAGATCGAGTTTCTCGGACCCTGAGTGCGCCCTTCCGAACGACCAGGCACAATTTCGAGATCAGGCTTCACAGGAGCCCGTGGAGATCAGCATGCTGAACATGACAGTGGAAGAACGCCGCACCGGATCCATCGCCCGCGGTGTCGGGGTGCAAACCAAGATTTTCGCCGACCGGGCCGAGAATTCCGAGATCTGGGATGTCGAGGGCAACCGCTATATCGATTTTGCTTCGGGGATCGCGGTGCTCAACACCGGTCACCGTCATCCGAAGGTGCTGGAGGCCGTCAAGGCGCAGCTGGATCGGTTTACCCATACCTGCCACCAGGTGGTGCCCTACGAGACCTACGTGGCGCTTGCCGAACGCCTGAATGCCATTGTCCCGGGGACAAGCGAAAAGAAGACGATCTTCGTGACCACCGGCGCCGAGGCGGTTGAAAACGCGGTCAAGATCGCGCGTGCGGCCACCGGGCGGAATGCCGTGGTTGCCTTCTCGGGCGGCTTTCATGGACGCACCTTCATGGGCATGGCGATGACCGGCAAGGTGTTTCCCTACAAGGCCGGTTTCGGCGCCATGCCTGGGGACGTCTATCACGCACCGTTCCCGATCGAGATGCACGGTGTGAGCGAGCAGTCCTCCATCGAGGCGCTGGAGCGGCTGTTCAAGGCCGATGTCGATCCGGCCCGTGTCGCGGCCATGGTCATCGAGCCGGTGCAGGGCGAGGGCGGCTTCTATGTTGCGTCGAAGAGCTTCATGCAGAAGCTGCGCGACCTGTGCGACCAGCACGGCATCCTGCTCATCATCGACGAGGTTCAGACGGGCTTTGCCCGCACGGGCAGCATGCTTGCGATCGAGCAATACGGCATCGAGCCGGACCTGGTGACGATGGCAAAGAGCCTCGCCGGCGGGTTTCCGCTGGCCGCCGTCACCGGCAAGGCCAGCATCATGGATGCGCCTGCGCCGGGCGGTCTCGGGGGGACCTATGGCGGCAACCCGCTGGGCATCGCGGCCGCACATGCGGTCCTCGACGTGATTGCGGAAGAGGGGCTTTGCGAGCGCGCCAACATGCTCGGAGCGCGGCTCAAGCAAAGGCTCGAAAGCCTGCGCGGCGACGTTCCGGAGATCAGTGACGTGCGCGGTCCGGGTTTCATGAATGCCGTGGAGTTCAAGGACACCGCGTCCGGCGCGCCGAATCCGGCCTTCGCCAACCGCGTTCGCGAGATTGCCCTTTCCAAGGGGCTGATCCTTCTCACCTGCGGCATCCATGCCAATGTGATCCGCTTCCTGTCACCGATCACCATTCAGGACGAGGTCTTCTCCGAAGCCCTCGACATTCTCGAAGCCTCGATCCGGGATGCGAGAACAGCCTGACCGCCGAGGATCATCTGGAGATGGAACATGTCTGTGCCGGAGGCATCTGAGAAAGCGCCCGAGATCGTTTTTCCGCGGTCCTTTGCCGAGGCGGCCGAAACACTCGCCGAACTGGGCGGTGACGCCCGGCTGATTGCCGGCGGGACCTGGCTGATGCGCTCGGGGATACGCTGCGAGCCCATGCCGAGGATTCTCGTCTCGCTCGGGAAGATCGACGACGCCGATGCGATCTCGCGGACGGACAGCGGCTGGTCCATCGGGCCAATGGCGACCCACCAACAGATAGAGGCGCATTTCACCGCGTCCGAAAAGCTGCCTGCGCTGGCAATTGCCGCGGGCCGCTCCGCCAATCCGGGTGTGCGGCGGCTCGCCACGGTCGGCGGCAATCTGGCCAGCCGCGATTTCGCGCCCGCAGACCTGCTGACAGCGCTGATCGCGCTCGATGCAGCCGTCGGGATCGTCGGTGAAGGCTCGGTTTCAAACCAGTCCCTGGTCGAATTTGCGGCTTCCCGCTCCAAGGCCTCGTCACCCCGTGTCATCGCTGCAATCGATGTTCCCGAGGACGGGTATCTGAGCGCGCATGCGCGGCAGACACTGCGGCAGGCAGGCGAATATCCGGTGGCGATCGTCAGCGTGGCGGCGCAATTGAGCACCGACCGGGTCATCGGGGATGTCCGCATTGCCGTCGGCGCCGTCGAGTTCGTCCCGAGGCGTTGGCACAATCTGGAGACCGAACTCAGGGGTCAACGGATCAGTCTCGAAGAGATCGGAAATGTCGCGCGACGGCATGTTGCGGATTTCGATGCCCGTGAAGGCGCCGATGCTCCGTCCTGGTACCGGCTGGACGTCCTGCCCCATCTGCTGCGCGGGGCGTTTTCCGACATCGAAAAACAGATCTGAGGGTGTGAAGATGGGAATCGAGTTCACGCTGAACGGCGAAACGGTCAGTTTCAAGGGCGACCCGCGCACTCCCCTGCTGGAGGTCTTGCGTGAAACCTACCGGCTGACCGGCGCCAAGGCGGTTTGCGGCGAGGGCTTTTGTGGCGCCTGTACCGTTCATGTGGATGGTGTCGCGGTTCCGTCCTGCCTCCGTCCCGTCGGCCTTGTCGGCGGAAGCCGGGTGACGACGATCGAGGGGTTTTCGGAGCCGGATGAGCCGCATCGTCTGCAGGAGATTTTCAAGGAGCACGATGTTGTCCAGTGCGGGATGTGCTTTCCCGGCATGGTGATGAGCCTTTCCAAGCTTCTGGAGGAAAACCCCTCTCCGAGCCGCGACGACGTCAAGCGCGGCATGGCGGGCAACATCTGCCGCTGTACCGGCTATGAGCGCATCATCGATGCGGTGCTGGCGCTGCAGGACAACAGCGAGGCAAGGTCATGAGCAAAGCCCTCGAGCCATCCACTGCAGTGATGGATTATCCGCGGCGGGACGCGGGAGACAAGCTCACGGGACAGACCCGCTATACGGTGGACCGGGCCGGGCCGGACACTCTGAAGGCGGTGCTGTTCCGCTCCGAAATCGCGGCCGGGCGGATCGTCCGTCTCGATGTCGAGGCGGCCCGCCGTGCGCCCGGCGTGCGCGCGGTGGCGACGGCTGTGGATGCGCCGGGGCATTTTGGGCTGGGAATTGCCGATCACACCCTGTTCGCGAAGGATTTCATCCGGCATCACGGCGAGCCGATCGCCGCGATTGCCGCCGACACGCTGGAGCAGGCCCGCGCGGCGCTCGATCTGGTCGTTCTGGAAGTCGAGCCCATGCCTGCGTTGCTGACCATGGGAGCGGCGCTCGCCGATGGCGCGCCGGAGATACATCCGGACTGGAAGAACTACGAAATTCTGCTCGAAGGGGCGACGCGCGGCGGCAACGTGGCCTGGGAAGCGACCACCGAACGCGGCGATGTGGATGACGCATTTGCCCGCAGCGACGTCACCATCGTCGAAGGCAACTACCGCGTCGGCCGGCAGAGCCATGTGCCGTTCGAGCCAAGGGCGGTCAATGCGCGCTTCGAGGACGGGCGGTTCAACATCGAAACCTCGACGCAGGTGCCGTGGACCGTGCGAAGCGTGACCGCACGGGCGCTGGGCGTTCCGGAGGCGGATGTGCGGGTGACGGTTCCTCCTGTGGGTGGCGGCTTCGGACTGAAATTCGATTGCTCGCTCGAGCCATTTGCCGCGATCCTGGCCAGGAAGGCGCGGCGCAGCGTTTCGCTCGTCAATTCCAGGCGCGAGGAGCAACTGACCTGCCTGTGCCGGGAGAACGCGGAAATCCGCATCCGCTCAGCGGTGACCGCGAAGGGCGAGATCGTCGGCCGGGAGGCGGTGGTGCTGATGGATTGCGGCGCCTATGGCGGAGAGCAGGTCTTCCTGACCACGATGACGGCGCATACGCTTGGCGGCAACTACAAGGTGGGGTCAACACGGATCGTCACCCGGGCCGTCTACACCAACACGCAGCCCAACGGGGCCTTCAGGGCGTGCAACGGGGTCTACAACACCTTTGCCCTCGAACGGCATACGGATGAAATCTGCGAGGCAATCGGGATCGATCCGATCGAATTCCGCCGCCGCAATGTGATCGGCGACGGCGACCTGGGCGCAACCGGGCAGGTTTTCGAAGGCAATGTGTTGGGACCGATGCTGGAGCGCATGGTCGAGAAGCATCCCTATGAACAGTCGAAGACGCCGGTCCGCGAAGGCTGGGTGAGGGGCAGGGCGACGACCGTCGGCACCTGGTTCATCTTCGTCGGCCCGTCTTCTGCCACGGTCAATCTGAATGCTGACGGCAGTGCCACGCTGGTGACATCCGGTGTCGAAATCGGATCGGGATCCATGATGCAGGCGCTGCCGCAGATTGTGGCCTCCGAACTCGGGATCGAGCCGGACAGGGTGATCGTCATGAGCGCTGACACGGATGCGTCAGGCCGCGATCTCGGAGTTGGCGGTGGCCGCCAGACGGTGTCGCTCGGGGCCGCCAGCAAGCAGGCTTGCGACGAAGTCCGGAAGAAGCTTCTGGATGTTGCCGGCGAGCTGCTGCAGACCGACGCTTCCAATCTGGTCCTCAGCCAGGGACGGGTGGAAGTCAGGGGCGGCGCCGGCGGCTCTGTGGCCTTGTCTGAAGTTCTTTCGCGGGCCGAAGCGACCCGCGGGCCTGTATCTGGCAGCGGGGCGTTTACGGCTCCGGGCGTTCCATCCATGCCGGGCTGTGCGGCCGGGCATTTCATCGACGCCATCGATATTCCGGTCTTCGCCGTCCATGATTGCGAGCTGGAGGTCGAAGTTGCCACCGGCCGGATCGAGATCCGCGATTACCGGGTCATTCAGGATGTCGGCCGCGCCATCAATCCGCGTGCGGTCCAGAGTCAGGTCCAGGGCGGTGTCGTTCAGGGTCTGGGCTACGCCCTGCACGAGGAAATCACCATCAATGACGAAGGCTTTTTCGATCAAGCCGGATTTGAAACCTATCGCATTCCGTTGGCACAGGACGTCGTGCCGGTGGACTACGAGGGCTTCGAGGGAGCGCCTTCGGTGGGGCCGCTTGGGGCCAAGGGCGCGGGCGAAGTGCCGATCCTCAATGTCGGCGCCACGATTGCCTGTGCGGTGGCGAATGCGACGGGCAAATCCGTCAGCGAACTGCCGCTGACGCCGCCGCGCGTGCTGTCGCTGCTCAATGACCGGGCCGCTCCGGTGACGCTGGATCATATCCGGCGAAACTGGCGGGAGAACATCACGACCACCTGATGCCTGGCATGAACGGTCTCGATCGAAGATCCGATTCGGCCTCGGGCTTTGTGATCCGTGATGTCGGTCAAGGGCACGAACAGGCTGACAGCGTCCGACACTCCTTTCCAAGCCTGGATAGCGCTGCCGGGGCCGCCGGGGCCCGGGCATGCCGATTCGACGGCCTCGGGGTCCGTGCGAGGGCAAGAGTTGACCGGCGGCGGCCACCCTTGGCCTGTCAAACGGGAAAGTCCTGCAGTTTTTCGACCGGAACTTGCGGGTTTCCGCATCCGGGTCGGCGGGATACCGCAAAAATTGATTTGTTATCAGACCTTTGTCACATTTTAGTGCCGAGGCATGTTGATCGGCGGTGCGCTTCATGCATTGTTTCCGGTCCGGGAAAGCCGGTTGGTTTTCCGTGGAGGGTCGGATGACCCGCATAATATCCAAGTCGATCTCAGGGAGGAGACGATAATGATTACCAAGATTCTCGGCCGGGCGCTTGTCGCTGCATCGGCCTTGCTGGTTTCGGGCGCCGCCATGGCGGCGGACTACAACTGGACGTTCCAGACATCGGAAACCGCCGGTGAGCCCGGCTTCATCAACAAGCAGAAATGGGCCGAAAGCGTCAAGGAGATGTCCGGCGGGCGCATCGAAATCGAAATCCTGCCGATCGGCGCAGTGGTTCCGCACACCGACACGCTCGAGGCCGTTGGCTCCGGCATCCTGCAGGGCCACCTGACCGACCCGAGCTACTTCGCCGGCAAGGACCCGGCTTTTGCGATGATGGGCAACCTCGTCGGCGCGTGGAGCGATCCGTTCGAACTGCTCGGCTTCATGCAGTCGGGTGGCGGCCATGAGCTCTACTCCGAACTGGTCGAGCCCTATGGCGTCCACTTCATCGGTGCGGCCGCGACCGAACCGGAAGCCTTCGTCTCCGGCAAGCCGGTCCGGACCGTGGAAGACCTCAAGGGTCTGAAACTGCGTGCCCCGGAAGGCATGGTCTACGAGATCTTCTCGAAGGCCGGTGCGTCGCCGGTTGCGCTTCCGGGCTCGGAAGTCTTCACCGCGCTCGACAAGGGCGTCGTCGAAGCAGCCGACTACACCGTGTTCGCGACCAACCAGGCGCAGGGCATGAACGATGTGGCGCCGTATCCGCTGTATCCCGGCTTCCACTCGCTGCCGCTGATCGACATCTCGATGACCAAGTCGA
The DNA here is from genome assembly GCA_965233445.1 of Hoeflea sp. GTDB lineage: Bacteria > Pseudomonadota > Alphaproteobacteria > Rhizobiales > Rhizobiaceae > Hoeflea. The sequence goes on along the minus strand of OZ247491.1, from coordinate 213,548 downwards.
TATGGGACGAACTGCCGGGCGACCTGAAGGCAATCCTGAACGCGTCGGTCGACAAGTTCATCTTCCAGCATGTCTACTCCGTCCGGAAGCTTGATGCCGAGGCTGTCGCCGAAGCCAAGGCCAACCCGGAGATCGAGATCATCAACTGGTCGGGCGACGAACGCACCAAGTTCCGTCAGATCGCCCAGCAGGAGTGGGAAAACTGGGCCGGCAAGACCGAGATGACGCAGCGCTACTACGATGCTGTCGTCTCCTATCTGAAGGGCCGCAACCAGCTCTGATATGCCGGTTCGACCCAGGGTCCCGAACCATTGAGGCGCTTGGGCCCGGCCGAGCTTCGGCCGGGCCCTGTCATGCTTCGAAAGGATAGCGAATGTCGGAAAATCCTGATCCGAATGCGCCCGTCGAGCCGACGGATGCAACGCCGCAAAGCGGCCTCGACCGCCTCATCGCCAGCTCCGCGAAACCTCTTTCCTGGGGCATTTTCCTGGCCTTTGCGATCAGTGTCTACGAGGTGATCGCGCGCTATGTTTTCGACAGCCCCACCATGTGGGTGCACGAGACGACGACCTTCCTGATCGCGGCGACCTTCCTGATCGGCGGTCCGGTGGCGCTGGCCCGGAACAAGCATATCCGGGTGCGGATGTTCTACGACACCGTCTCGCCTGCCGCCCGCCGCTGGCTCGACATCATCAATTCCCTCATCGCGATGGTGTTTTTCGCGGGCCTCGGTTACGCGGGTTGGATCCTTGCCTACAAGGCGACGCACACGCCGACAGGCGACATTCATTTCGAAGGGACAGGGACCGCCTGGAATCCTCCAACGCCGGCCCTGCTCAAGATCATCATCCTCATCTGCGTGGTGCTGATGCTCGTGCAAACAGCCATTCATCTCGTCAAGGCGATCCGCCGCGACGTGTCTGGCGAAGAACACGGGAACAGCTGACATGGGACTGGCTTCGCTTGGCATCGAGAACGGCACGTTCCTTCTCGTCGGACTGATCTTCCTCCTGCTTCTGACAGGGCAACCGCTGGCCTGGGTCACGGGTCTGGTCGCGCTGTTCTTCACCTTCGGGTGGTTCGGAACCAACGCGCTGCCGCTGGTGACGTCGCGGATCTTCGGCTTCATCACCGAATACTCGCTGGTCGCCATCCCGATGTTCATCCTGATGGCGGCGCTGCTCGACCGGTCGGGAATTGCGAAGGACCTGTTCAACGGGATGCGCGTGCTTGCAGGGCGATTGCCCGGCGGCGTGGCGGTGCAAACCCTGATCGTGGCCATCCTGATGGCTGCCATGTCCGGCGTCATCGGCGGCGAGATCGTGCTGTTGGGCATCCTCGCCCTGCCGCAGATGCTCCGGCTCGGCTATGACCGGTCGCTGTCGATCGGCGTGGTCTGCGCAGGCGGCTCGCTGGGCACGATGATGCCGCCCTCGATCGTGCTAATCATCTACGGCCTCGTTGCCGGCGTCTCGATCGCCGATCTTTTCGTGGCCGCGATCACGCCGGCGCTGCTGCTGCTTGGCTGCTACATTGCCTATGTGCTGGTCCTGTGCCTCCGCAATCCCTCACTTGGTCCGCCGATGACGGCCGAAGAACATGCCGAGGAGTCGCTCGGCACCGCCGTGCGGGCGCTGATCGCGCCGCTCTTCATCGTCGCCGCGGTGCTGGGCTCGATCTATGCCGGTGTCGCTTCGATCACCGAAGCCGCCGCGCTCGGCGTCTCCTCGGTGCTGGTGATTTCGCTCCTGCGCGGAGAACTCAATTTCCGCATGATGCAGGACAGCCTCGTGCATACGCTCGAGACCTGCGGGATGATCATCTGGATCGGCATCGCCGCAGCCGTGCTGGTCGGCGTCTACAATCTGATGGGCGGAAACCGGTTCGTCTCGGCGGCCATCCTTGGCCTCGATGCGCCGCCGGTGGTGATCATCATGGTGATGATGCTGATCCTGATCGTGCTCGGCATGTTCCTCGACTGGATCGGCATTGCGCTTCTGACGCTGCCCATCTTTGTTCCGATCATCCGGGAACTGGGCTACGACCCGATCTGGTTCGGCATCCTGTTTGCGGTCAACATGCAGGTCTCCTACCTGACGCCGCCATTCGGGCCCGCCGCGTTCTACCTGAAGAGCGTGGCGCCGCCGGACATCACGCTCAAGCATATCTATGTGGCGATGCTGCCGTTCATTGCGCTGCAGCTTCTGGTGCTCGGAACGCTCTTGTTCTTCCCGCCGATCGCAACCTGGATGCTCTAGGAGGACCGGCGGTGAAGATCGTCTCGGTGACCGCGCATATCGTCAACGCGGAAATGCGCAACTGGGTGTTCGTCAAGGTTGAGACCGATGTTCCGGGCCTGCACGGCTGGGGCGAGGCAACGCTCGAATGGAAAACGCGCAGCGTCGCCGGAGCCGTCGAGGATCTGGCGCCGCTGATCCTTGGCCGCAATCCGCTCGATATCGAGCAGGCGGTCCGGGCGATGCGCAAGCAGTCGTTCTGGCGGCTCGGGGCCATCGGAATGAGCGCCATATCCGGCATCGAGATCGCGCTTTGGGATATTGCGGGCAAGCATTTCGGCGTTCCCGTCTGGCGGCTTCTCGGCGGACAGGTGCGCGACAAGGTGCACGTCTACACGCATCTCGGATTTGGCGACATGCGGGCGGTCTACGAAACCGACAGCGTCGACCCGCTGGTCGAGCGCGCCCACGAGGTGCTCTCGAAGGGATACACCGCGTTCAAGGTGGTCATCCTGCCCTATGTTCATGCCTATGCGCCGCGCAAGGCGGTTGCCCATGTCGAGCGGCTGATGGCGGGACTGCGCGAGGCGGCGGGTCCGGACACCGAGATCATGCTGGATTTTCACGGCAAGCCGGGGTCCGTGGCGACGGCGCTGCAGTTCATCGAGGCGGTCGCGCCCTACAAGCCGATGTTCGTCGAAGAGCCGATCCAGCCGGGCGACGCCCGCGGGATGCGCCACATCACCGAGCGTTCGGCGGTTCCGATCGCCACGGGCGAGAGGCTGGTCGAGCGTTCGGAGTTCGAGGAGCATTTCCGCCTGCGCGCCATGGACATCGCCCAGCCGGACATCTGCCATTGCGGCGGACTTCTCGAAGCCAAGAAGATCGCGGCGATGGCCGAGACCGCAGGCATGGGGGTTGCGCCGCACAATCCGCTCGGTCCGATTGCGGGCGCCGCGGCGCTGCATTTCGCCGTCTCGACGCCGAGCCACATCATCCAGGAGGAAATGGTGGGCGCGGTGCCCTGGTATTTCGATGTGGTTCGGGGGCCGATCGAGATGGTGGACGGGCACTGGACCGTGCCGGAAGCGCCGGGACTGGGCATCGAGGTCGACGAGGCCGAATGCGCAAAGCATCCCTTTGCCCCCGAGGTCTATCACACGACCAACGCGGTTTTGGACGACGGCACGATCGTGGATTGGTAACGGCCAACCGGCAGGGGCATGTTGGTGCCTGAGACCGGCCACCGGGCGCCAGGCGCACCAAGGAAACACCATCGTTTCATCGAGACCCGTTCCGCGCTACACATGACTTGCTCATGGAGGGCGAGATGGCGGAACTGGATTGGCATGCCGGACGCGGCGACGTGGCCGGATTGGCGCTTCTCGACAGGAGCCCGGACGACGGGGACATCGACCTGGTCGCCGTGCGGGCCTGGCGTCAGGGCCGCGTGCGCAAGGAGATGGCCCGGCGGGGCATTGATGCGGTGATCCTCATGGATCCGGTCAACATCCGTTATGCCACCGGCGCGCGCAACATGCAGGTCTTCTCGATGCGCAACGGCCCGTCGCGTTATCTGGTCATGACCGCGGACCGCGCGATCCTTCACGAATTCACGGGCGCGCTGCACCTGCCGGACGGTCTCGAAACGATTGACGAGGTCCGTCCGGCCCGCACTGCAAGCTTCGTGGCCGCGGGTCCTCACATTGCCGAACGGGAACGGGCCTGGGCGCGCGAGATGGCCGTCACGCTGCGGGAGCTCGTGGGGCAGCGGCCCAAGGTCGGGATCGAACGCATGAATGGCGGGACGGCGCTGGCGCTCGCGGAAGAAGGCATTCACCTGGTGGATGCGCAGGAGCCGGTGGAAATGGCCCGCGCCATCAAGTCGGCCGAGGAGATGAAATGCGTCAACGCGTCTCTCCGCGCCACCGAGCGCGGCGTTGCCGAGTTGCGTGCCGCGATCCGGCCCGGTCTGACCGAAGCGGAACTCTGGTCGGTGCTTCACCGGTCGATCATCGCGCAGAACGGCGACTATGTCGAAACCCGGCTGCTCAACTCCGGTGAGCGGACAAATCCCTGGTTTCAGGAAACCGGCGACAAGGTGATCGGCGAAAACGAACTGATCGCGCTCGATACCGACGTCGTCGGCTGCCACGGCTATTATTCGGATTTTTCCCGGACGTTTCATTCCGGCCCGGACAAGCCTTCAGCCAAACAGCGGGAACTCTACAGGGTCGCCTACGAGCAGGTTCACCACAATATGGGCATCCTGCGTCCCGGCATGTCGTTTCGCGATTATGCCGATGCAGCCTGGGACATTCCCGAAAAATTCTACGCCCACCGCTACTACCTGTCGGCGCACGGATGCGGGATGACCGGAGAGTATCCGTATCTCTATCACCGGGGCGATTTTCCCGCCGCAGGATACGACGGCGAGATCTTGCCGGGCATGACGCTGTGCGTCGAAAGCTTCATCGGTGAGGAAAGCGGCGGGGAAGGCGTGAAACTGGAGCAGCAGGTGCTGATCCGCGAGACCGGCGTTGAACTGCTGTCCAGGTTTCCCTTCGAAAGCGAGCTGCTGGAGGCGCACTGAAGGCCGCCACCGGAACTACGGCCTGTTGCCGTGTGATAGTCACGGCCATACCTCAAGTATGGCCGTGGAAGCCGAACCTGCGCTCGCGGTCTTGAGGCGGATGGTGTCCGGGTCAGTCCGAAATGAAGCGGTTCAGCACAGCCAGTCCGGCGGGGCCGCTGCGTTCGGGGTGGAACTGGACGCCCAGGATGTTGTCGCGCTTGACCGCCGCGGTAATGGCGTTGCCGCCATAATCGGCCTGGGCGAGGAGGCAGTCGGGATCGCTCGGCTGGCAGTGGTAGGAGTGGACGAAATAGAAGTCCAGCAGCCCGACCGGATCGGAGACCGGCGATGCGGTCCAATCGGCTTGCGAACGCGAGGGAGCCGGTCCGACCTGGGCCCAGCTGATGTGGGGAACCCGCAAGGGCTCGCCCGTCGTCGTGGTGCCGGGAATGCGCTCGACGGTTCCCGAGATCAGTCCCAGTCCCTCATGGGCGCCGAATTCAGACGAGCTGTCCATGAGAACCTGCATGCCGATGCAAATGCCCATGAAGGGCCGGCCGGTTTCGACGTACCGGGAAACGGTCTCGTCGAGATGAAAGCCCCTGATCGCATCCATCGCGCGCCCGAAGGCGCCGACGCCGGGAAGGATCAGCCGGTCGGCGGCGAGAATCGTGGGGATGTCCCGTGTGAGTTTCGGCTCCGCGCCCACCTGCTTGAGTGCGTTGCAGACCGAGAACACGTTACCGATTCCGTAGTCGACAACAACGACAGAGCCACTCATGCCGCATCTCCCGTATACTGGTTGCGCACCGGCATTCCGGTTTGCGAAAGTTCGTCGCGCAGACCGGCAAAGCTCAGGTGATCGGTGTGCAGGGCCTTGGCCAGCGACACGGCGGTGGCGCCTGCCTCGACGGCCTGTGAGACGTGGGCGGAGGAAGCCACCCCACCCGAGGCGATCACCGGGATGTCGACTTCGCTCGCCACTGCCTTGATGAGATTGATGTCCATGCCCTTCATCGTGCCGTCGCGGTCGATCGACGTGATCAGGATCTCGCCGGCGCCGAGCTCGGCTGCCTCGACCGCCCATTTGACCACATCCCGGCCGGTGTGGTTGCGGCCGTTGTCGGTCATGGCTTCCCAGCCGCCCTGCGGCTGGCTCTTGGCCTCGATCGAAAGCACCATCGCCTGCGAGCCGTAGGTGTCGGAGATTTCCCGGATGATTTCCGGGTTCTTGGTGGCCGCCGTGTTCACGGCGACCTTGTCGGCGCCGACGTCGAGAAGCTGCTTGGCGGATTTCAAATCGCCGATGCCGCCGCCCACTGTGATGGGAACGAAGGCCTCCTGGGCAACCTCGCGGACGATGTCCGAGAGGTTGTTGCGCTCATAGAGGCTGGCGACCACATCCATGTAGAGCAGTTCGTCCGCCCCTTGCGCGTAGTAGAGCCTGGCGCGCTCGGCCGGGTTGCCCATCTTGCGCCACCCCTCCATCTAGACACCCTTGATGAGGTGCTGAAGCTTGATGTCGAGGCGTGCGATCAATCGGATGTTCACGTGCGTCACTCAGTTCTGGTCAAAGATGCGGCGGCGCAGCTTCCATTCGCCGTTGTCATGTTCCCAGAGGTGGGGCGGACGGAAACGGTTGGCGAGCGCGTCGAAATATTCCCGGTCCATGATGGGCGCCTCAAACTGCTTGGAAGCGCGCGGGAATTCCTTTTCGGGAAGGCTGAGATATTCCATCAGCTCATCGGCAAAACGCTCCGGATATTCGCCGTCATAGCGGCGGACCAGCGCCACGCCTTCCTCACGCTCGATGTCGCCGGAGCGGATTTCCTGGGCGGCGTCATAGGTGGTGCGGCCGATGCCAAACTTGATGAAGGTGGTGTAGTAGTGAAGATCGTCGATGCGGTCGTCGATCGAGTTGTATTTCGAATAGGTGCCGGGAGTGCGCTCCGGCGAGGCTTCGAACCCGCCGTGCTCGACGGCGAAGTAATAGGCGGCCTGCGGGTGCCATTTGAGATAGTAGCCGAGATAGTGCACCTCGATGCCCTTCTCCTGCAGCTCGGCCGGATTGGAGGGCTTGTAGACCTCCAGATCCGGCATGGCGACGCCGTAGTCGTCGATCAGCGACCGGATCGAGGTGCCGCCGAGATAGATCTCGCTGTCATCGGTCGAGGAGAAATAGGAATAGTCGCGCTTGGCGCTGGTGTTGTCGGCAATCGGGTTGCCGTACTCGGCCTCGTTCTCGCCGTAGAAGATCAGCGGAATGTTCATCCGGGCGGCCATCTTCGGCGCGTAGGACTTCTGTCCGAAGATGAAGGGCTGGAACGGGTGGAACAGGTTTTCGACCGCCAGCCGCGTGATCAGGCGCTTGACCCGGCCATTGGGGGTCAGCAGATAGTTGTCGAAGCCGGAATGGATCCAGCGGTTGAAGTTGCGCCATCCCCAGTCGGTGTAGATGTGCGGCGCCCAGGTCACGGTGAGCGGGTTCATGTTGAACTCGTATTTGAGCATCCACGACTGGTAGAAGCTGTCCTTGCCGCCCGAACCCGGGACGAGGCAGTCGTAGTGGCCGTTGCGCGAGCGGTACTTGTCGCACAGGACCTCGAGTTCCCGGCGGCGCTCTTCCCAGTCGATGTCCCCATGCTTGCGCTCCGCATTGCGGCAGGCATCGCAGACGCCTTCGGAATCGAAGTTGATGGTGGTCTTCTTGCTCTCGGAGGTGTGCTTGTGCTCGACGGTGGAGTTAGGACGCTGATTGGAGATCACGCACTTGGCGCAGAACGCCACGTTCTCGGGAAGCCCGTACATGGTCTCGCGGACCTTCACGTCCGGGGCATATTTCGCCATGTCGAGTTTGTCTTTACGCGGATCGCTATGCCAGGAGCTCATAAGGTCGTTCCTCAACGTCGGGGTCAGGAGAGTAATTTCAGGCGTATTTGAGACGATTTCGCCACGGGAGTACTGCCGGGAAAAGCAATTCTGCCGTGATCAGTCAAGGTCTTGATCCGTGACAGGCTTCAAAGCCTTGACATCGTTGGACAAACTCTTTCCGAGCAATGATCCGAACAGGCGCGGTGCGAGACCGGTATCGGGGCGGAGAATCGCTATGTCGGCTTCCGTGATCACATGGCCTGCGGGCAGGTCCCGAGCGAACTTGATGCCCTTTCGCACCAGCCGCCGCGCTTCGAGTTCGCTGGCCATGGGCGCCTTGACGCCGTCGCCAAGAACCGTTTCGACCCGGCGGATGTCGGAAATCATCTGCCTGAGTTCGCCGGGTTCGATCGAGGCTGCGTGGTCGGGGCCGCGCATGGTGCGGTCGAGCGTGATGTGCTTCTCGATCATGGTGGCGCCTGCGGCCACGGCCAGCGGCGCCATCCAGATCCCTTCCGAGTGATCGGAGTAGCCCACCGGCAGGCCGAATTCCTCGGCCATGCGCGACATCGCAAGAAGATTGATGTCCGACGGAGGGGCCGGGTAAGACGACGTGCAATGAAGGACGGTGACGTTGTCCATCGAACCGGCATCGCGGGCTGCGCGAACATCCTCGATCGTTTCGGCAACCTCCGCAAGTTCGGCCATGCCGGTCGATATGATCAGCGGCAATCCGGTCCGAGCCGCCTTCTGCACCAGCGGCGTGTTGGTGATTTCTCCGGACGGGATCTTCAGGCGTCTGACGCCGAGGTCGAGGAGCAGGTCCATGGAGGCCAGATCGAAGGCCGTCGACATGAACTCGATGCCCGCCGCGTTGCAATAGTCCACAATCGAGCGGTGGTGCTCCATGCTCAGTTCGAGCGACTTGAGCAGCTCATACTGGTCGAGATTGTCGCCGCCGCGCTTCTGGTAGGCAACGGAATCGGTTCCGTGGGCCACGATGGTGTCGGCGGTAAAGGTCTGGAACTTGGCGGAATCCGCTCCCGCCTCGAGCGCCACGTCGATCAGCCTGTGGGCTGTGTCCAGGTCGCCATTATGGTTGACGCCGATTTCTGCAATCACGAAGGTTCTGTGGGCCATCTGTCTCAACCTGGCAGCATTTGTCGTTGGATCGGTCGCGCCGGGTTTCCGACATAGGTTCCGGCTTCCGCGATGGACCGTGTGGCGACCGCTCCATGTCCCAATATGACATCGTCGCTGATCTCCGCGCCGTGCCTAACACAGGAGTTTGCACCGATAAAGCACCGTTTGCCGGCTTTCGCCCCCCCGGCCAGCACCGCGCCCGGAGCGAGATGGGCAAAGTCCTCCACCACGGTGTCGTGCTCGGCGATGGCGCCGTGATTGACAATCACGCCGCGCCCGATGCGCGCCAGCGGACCGACGATTGCGCCGGCCATGATCATGGCGCCCTGGCCGATGGTGGCGCTGGGGCTTACGCTGGCGGCGGGATGGATCACCGTGACCGGTTCAGCGCCGCGCCCGGAATAGGCGCCAAACAGCGCCTCTCTCCTGTCGTTGTTGCCGATGGCGACGACAAAGCCGGTGTCGGGACGGTCGATGGCGGCCTCTTCATCGCTCGCAACGCAGGTTGCGATGGCCAGCGGCCAGTTGCCGGCGGCATGCGGGTCGATGACCACGAGATCGGTCCGGCCTGACAGGAACGCCGCTTCCGTGACGACCCGACCATGTCCCCCGCCGCCAATAATAACCAAGCGCATTCATCGTCCGCCATTTGTGTGAAAATGAAACTGTGATATCGGAATGCAAGCCTGTTTTCGACCGATTCACGGTCTTGTATAGCGGACTTGCCTGCCGGAATGAAGGGACCAGGGAGCTCATCCGGCGCGCGTTACTTCACAAGGATTTTCAGGCAATGACACATTCTGAATTGCTCGGGCAGGTGACCTGCACAGTCGAGGATTCGATCACCCAGGCCATCGCATGCATCGAGGCCAGCAATGGTGAGATCTGTCTCGTTGTCGATTCGCGGCGGCGCCTGGTCGGGACCGTGACCGATGGCGACATCCGGCGCGCGCTGCTGGCCGGCAAGCCGCTTGAAAGCGCGGTCTCGGAGGTGATGAACACCAAGCCGCGCTCCTCTGCGCAAGGCACGCCTGCCAACACGCTGCAGAAGCTGATGCGCGAACAGGACGTGCAGCAGATCCCGATCGTGGACGGCGATGGCGTGCTGGTCGACCTCGTCTTCGATCAGGACCTTGTCGACATGGTGCCGCGGCAGACCAACCAGGTGGTGATCATGGCCGGCGGGCTTGGGACCCGGCTCCGCCCGCTCACCGAATCAGTCCCCAAGCCGATGATCGAGGTCGGCGGACAGCCGATCCTGAAAACCGTGCTCGAGAACTTCATCGGCCAGGGCTTTCACAACTTCACCATCTGCCTGAATTATCTGGGTGATGTCATCGTCGACTATTTCGGCGACGGCAGCGCGATCGGGGCCGACATCACCTATGTGCGCGAAGAGAAGCGCCTCGGCACCGGCGGTGCGCTGTCGCTGCTGCCGGTGCGCCCGACCGAGGCGTTCTTCGTCATCAACGGCGATATCCTGACCAACACCAACTTCGCCAAGATGCGCAAGTTTCACCTCGGTAACGAGCTGTGGGGCACGATGGCGGTCAACAACTACACCATGAGCGTGCCCTACGGCGTCATCGATACCGACGGCGAGCGGATGACCAGCATTCGCGAAAAGCCCAAATACAACTACCTCGTCAATGCCGGGATCTACATGCTTTCGCCGGAAGCGCTCGATTATGTGCCGAAGGACGAGTTCTTCGACATGCCGAGCCTGTTCATGGCGATGATCAAGGACGAGGTTGCCACCAATGCGTTCCCGATCCACGAGTACTGGATCGACGTGGGGCAACCCGATGACCTGATGCGCGCACGCCAGGAAGTCTCCCGCATGGTTACGGCGGTCAAATGATTCCCCTGGCGGTGCCCAATCTCGCCGGGCGTGAAGGCGAGTACCTGCAGCAGTGCATCACTTCGACATTCGTGTCGACGGTCGGCGAATTCGTCGGCCGGTTCGAATCCATGGTCGCGGAGGCTTCCGGCGCGCCCTACTGTGTCGCGACGTCCGCGGGCACGACGGCGCTTCATGCCGGGCTCGTGGCGCTCGGGGTCAAGCCGGGCGATCTGGTGATCTGCCCGTCGCTGACCTTCATCGCCTCGGCCAACGCGATCAGCCATGCCGGAGCGCTTCCCTGGCTGATGGACGTGAGCAGCGAAAGCTGGACTCTCGATCCCGCGATCGTGGCGGATTGCCTGGAACGGGAGACACGGCGGACCGACGACGGGTTGATCCACGTGCCGACCGGCAAACGGGTTTCGGCGATTGTCGCCGTCTTCACGCTGGGCTGCCCGGTGGACATGGACCCGATTGTCGACCTCGCGCGTGGCTACGGCCTCAAGGTGCTGGTCGACGGGGCGGCGGCACTCGGGGCGCGTTACAAGGGCCGGCTTCCCGGCGAAATCGGCGCCGACCTGGTGATGTACTCCTTCAACGGCAACAAGACCGTCACCGCCGGCGGCGGCGGGGCGCTGGTGGGTCATGACGAAGCGCTGATGAAGCGCGTGCGGCACCTGACGACAACGGCGCGGGTGGGCGCCGATTACGATCACGACATGGTCGGGTTCAATTACCGGATGACCAACCTGCAGGCGGCCGTCGGCTGCGCGCAGATGGAAAACCTCGACATGTTTGTTGCCGCCAAGCGGCGGATCGCCGCGCGCTATGACGAGGCGCTGGCCGACAGCAATTCGGTCCACCGGTTCCCGGACCCGGACTGGGCCGAAAGCGCCTGCTGGTTTTCGGGTGTCTATGTGCCGTCGCTGTCGCCGGACCAGCATGCCGAGATCCGCGCCCGGCTGCGCGCGGCGGGGATCGATGCGCGGCCCTTCTGGAAGCCGATGCACCTGCAAAAGCCCTACGCGGAAGCGCCGTGCTCCGGCATGGATGTCACCGACGCAATCTGGCCCCATGTCCTCACACTTCCCTGTTCGACCGGATTGACCGAGAACGAGCAGGACCACGTGATCGCACATATCAGAGGGGAACTGGCGCGTGCGGGTGGTGCCGACGAATGATCAATTCGGTCATATGCAGGAAGTCGACCGGCTGGAAAACTCCGGGTTCCGAACGCTTTGACTTGTCGGCATCAGCACTCCGCCCTTGCCTGAATCGGGCATTTTGGGGATTTTGCACGCATGAGCCCACACTTTTAAGGTCCTGACCGATTTGACAGCAACTTCCCCCACCTTGATCAAGCCCAGTATTTCTGAAGGGCAATCGCTTTTCCTCGATCTAGCTCGTGGGCTGAGCGCTATTGCAGTGTTGGTAGGTCACGGCCTCTCGATACTGCCGTCGAGGCCGCCGATCGGAACCGTGTTTCCGATACAGAGTTATGGTGTTGTAGTATTTTTTATAATTTCCGGATTTCTTATAGGTTTTAATTGCGCTTCAAGGTTGAATTATACGTTCTCGGATTATCTTATTGATAGATTCTCTCGAGTCTTCACAGTTTTTATACCTGTTGCTCTCGCTGTATTTGCTACTGACATATTCATCTCGTCCCAGCATTTCGCCTATGCGGAGTTTCGCCTTTCGGTCGGCACTGCACTGGCAAACCTGTTGATGTTTTTTGGGTCGCCGATCAATCATCTTCTGCCGGGTGTGTATGTTTTTCCACCCTGGGGATCCGCCAGCCAATGGTGGACCGTAGCGATCGAATGGTGGCTGTATGTGCTTTTCGGAACGATGTTTTTCTGGCGCTCTGCGGGTCTCGCGGAGCGGCCACTGATGCTGGTCTTGTCTTTGCCGGCAATTCTGATGGTTCTGCCGTTCCTCAGCTACGAGAGCCTCGGACAAATCTGGTTCCTTGCGGCCTTTGTCGGCGTTTGCTTCACACGGTTCGATCTGTCGCAGGCCGGTCCACCGCTGATAGGTTTCCTGGCAGTCTTGATAATTGCGTATCTGCTCCGATTTGCATTCACGGCTGTGGGCACAACATTCAATTTTTATGACCTTTCGTTCATGCTTCTCTCGACGGGGTTATTCTTCTCATGCCTTTTCGGGCTGAGTGCTGTTTCCCTGCCAAATAGAGTGAGATCTCTGGTACTGCCTTTCAGCCAATGGCTGGCCAACATATCCTACAGTCTCTACCTCACGCATTTGACAGTTTTTGCGGTCTTCATGGCTTATATCGGCATCGACACTTATGCCAAACTCGGCGCTGCGTGCGGGATATCCATTTTGGTGGCGCATATTTTCTACGTGCTTTTTGATGCCCGGCACCGGGATGTCCGAAGGTGGTTGAAGTCGGTCAAAGCCCGAGTGACGGACCATGTGACGGGAGACAGGAAAGTTCTCAGTACTGTCGGAACGGCTGCGGCGGCCTCTGTCATAGTCGCTGTCATGGCATACAGCGTGGTCGAAATCAGATCGACGAGAACCATCGAGCTTTCTGGCGCTGCTCATGAGCAATCGCAGATGTTTCTGCGTACCACCGATGCTTCGGCGGGGGATTACCTGTATTTCGGAGCCGAGAACAGAGAACCTGACCGTGCGGCTCAAATGTGGCGTACGGCTGCAGATGCAGGATCTGCTCGTGCCAAGCTGATGCTTGCCGTTTATGCTCCTGAAATGCTGACTGCCGAAGAGGACGAGGAGGCCCTGCTAGTCGCGGGGTCTGAAAACGGACTGGCGGCTGCAACCCTACGGCTGATTGAGCGGGCGCCGGCCTCATCCGGTTCCGAGGCCGAAGTGGAGAGATTGAGGGGAACCGCATATCTCCAAGCCTTGGCTCTGAATACTTCATCCGACCCGATTAAGCAGGAACGTGGAGCGCAGGTGTTGGCAGAACTGGCGAGCCAGGGACATGTCGATTCCATGGTGCTTTATGGCGATGCCATCCGAGGCCAACGGATGAGAGACCCAATGCCGATGTCTGTCGCTGTCGTGTACTGGCAACGGGCAAGTGATCTTGGAAGTGCGTTGGGTGCCTATCTGCTCGGGGAAACCTATTCGACGGGCTCTGACGATGTTGGTCAGAACCGGCAGCTTGCCGGGATGTATTACAGGCTGGCTGATCAGCGCGGCTATCCGGGAGCCGCCGAAAAACTCAAAAAGCTTCTAGATTGAAGTGCTCAGCGCTCTTGAAGATGGAGGTTTCGAGCGTTGGTGTTTTGTGAACGTGCGTTTCATACTTCGATGAATAAGAGCCAAGCCTTTGCAGGTAGAGATACTGGACAAGAACATGTCTGACGCAAGTGGTTCCATTTGCAGCCGGAAGATTCTCATAATCGGCTTTGGCTCCATAGGAGCGCGGCATGCGCGTGTGGCGGCTGCGCTGGGATGGTCCGTCAGTGTATTGTCGAGGCGAGAGAAACCAGAGGGGGTGGTCCACTCCTGGCATCAAAATCTGGCGTCCGCCATCGCCGAGAACCCGGACATGGTGATCATCGCCACGGAGACCGGCCGGCATCTGGATGACTTGCGGATGCTCTCTCAGGTTGCGTACAGTGGGCCGGTTCTTGTCGAGAAGCCGCTGTTCTCCGGTTCTGAAGACATCTCTGGGCTGTCGTTTGAGCGGATCTCCTGTGCCTATGTGCTTCGGGTCCATCCCTTGCTCGTCAAACTCAAGAGCCTGCTGGAAGCGGATGGATCACCAATCGCCATGATGCATGCGTATTGTGGACAGCATCTGGCGGATTGGCGCCCCGGCGAGGACTACAGGACCAGCTACTCCGCAAGTCGGGAAAGCGGTGGCGGGGTTCTCAGAGACCTCTCGCATGAGCTGGACTACGTCATGTGGCTGATGCAGGGGCGGCCTGTCTCGGTTCTGGCCCAGGGCGGGAACCTCGGTCTCCTCGGTATCGATTCGGACGAAAGCTGGGCCATTCAATTGCGTTATCCCGGGCAGCCCAGCCCCAACGTGACGGTCACGATCAATTATCTCGACCGGCCCGCAAAGCGCTTTGTGACGGTGGGGACCAAGGAGCATAGCTACCAGCTCGATTTTGTCTCGCAGAAGCTCTTTCGTGACGGCCTTGAAATCGAGATTCCAGCGGTTCAGCGAGACGATATTTACAGGTCTCAACTTCTTGCTTTTGCCAGAAATGACGGATCATTGTGCAGCCTGAAACAGGCGTGTGACGTCGTCGACCTGATCGAAGCGGTCGAGCGGTCGGAGGGTCAAGCGGAGTGGACAGACCTATGAAAAGGCTTTGCACAATTTGTGCTCGCGGCGGCTCAAAGGGCGTGCCGAACAAGAACCTCATGACGATAGCCGGAATGCCACTCATCGCCCATTCCGTCAAACAGGCAATCGCTTCCGGCCTTTTCGATGCGATAGCATGTTCATCGGACAGCCCGGCCTTGCTCGAAGCGGCCATCGCGGCGGGAGCTACGCTGGCGATACGTCGACCAGACGAATTGGCAACCGACACCGCCGCAAAGCTGCCCGTGCTCCACCATGCCCTGACCACCGCGGAACGCGAACTCGGGCAACGATATGTCACCTATGTCGATCTTGATGCTACATCGCCCCTCAGGCTGCCTGACGATATTGCGGGTGCCGTTCGACTGCTCGAGGGGACGGGCGTGCCATCGGTCATTACGGCTGCTCCCTCCCGCCGCTCACCTTATTTCAATCTGGTCGAGCTGACGGGTGAGGGATATGTACGTCTGTCGAAACCCCTTCCGGAAAACGTCGTACGCCGGCAGGATGCGCCTTCGACCTTCGACATGAATGCCTCGATCTATGTCTGGAATGCGGAAGTGTTTCGGGAAGATCCCAAGGTCTTCTACCCGACGACAATGCTCTTCGAGATGCCCGAAGAGCGATCCATCGATATCGATTCCCCGCTCGATCTCAAGATCGTTCGATTCCTCCTGGAACAAAAGGAGCCAAATCCGTGAAGAACAACATGGGCAATCTTTCCGGACAAACGGCAATCGTAACCGGGGCTGTCGGCATTCTCGGACGGCAGCTTTGTGAACGACTGGCTTCACTCGGTTCCAATCTCGTGCTTGCGGACAGAGAGCTGGCCAATTGCCAGGCGTTTGCGGAGAAATTGATGTCGGAGCATGACATCGATTGCCTGCCGATTGGAGTGAACTTGGCCGATCGTGTGGCCGACCGGGAAATCATCGAGGCGGCAACGGCGCATTTTGGTGAGTCGCCGCGGTTGCTCGTCAACAACGCGGCTTCGAAATCGGCGTCACTCGACGACTTCTTTACGCCCGATGACGATTACAGTCCCGAAACATGGCGAGAAGTCATGGCGGTCAATCTGGAAGCACCCTTTTTCCTTTCCTGCGCCTTTGCAAAACCGTTGCTTGCGTCATCGCAATCCGGAAGCATCGTGAACATTGCCTCCATCTACGGCCATATGTCACCGGATCAGCGGATTTATGCCGGCGCGGAATACATGGGGAAGCAGATCACCAGCCCGGCCGTGTATTCGACGAGCAAGGCCGGAATCCTTGGAATGACGCGCCACCTCGCCGGGCTATGGGGCGGCAGGGGTATCAGGGTGAACTCTGTTGCGCCTGGTGGCGTCTTCTCCGGCCAGAACTCCAGGTTCGAAGAACAGTATTCGGCCCGGGTCCCCATGGGGCGTATGGCTATGCCGGGCGAAATCGCGCCGACAATCGCATTCCTGCTTTCGGAGGAAAGCAGCTACGTCAATGGTCAGAACTGGCTTGTCGACGGTGGGCTGTCTGCGTGGTGAGGCTGCAGGGTTAGAGATCGGCAAACCGCTTGGCGAGAAGCCGATCATCCAGTTCAACGGTTTCCAGAACCTCGACGATCCGGCTGGCCGCGTTGCCGTCCCCATAGGGGTTTGCGAGGTCGGAGAGGGTCTCGCGGAACGCGGGATCGAGGGCACGGCGGATCGCATCGCCGATCGCGCCGCTCTCCGGCGCCACGTCAATGACGTTGCGTGCCCGTGTCCTCCCGTCCTGGCGGTCGCCGATATTGACCGTGGGCAGCCTGAAGCTCGGCGTCTCTATCAATCCGCTGGAGGAATTGCCGACCACCGCAGCCGCGGCGCCGAGCGCGGAGAGATAATGGGCGGAACCGAAGCTTTCGAGCGAGTGCGCATTGGTGCGCTCGGCCACGAAGGCGGCGATCTGGGCACGTATTTCGAGGCCGCCGGGATCGGCATTGGGCGCGGTGAAGATGATGGCGCGATCCTCGATGGTCCTCAGGGCGTCCATCATGGCGGCGCAATCGTCCCTGGTGGATTCGAGCCCCCGCGTCGAGGAATGCAGCGTCACCACAATCGGCGGCGGCGAGAACGGAATCCCGAATACGGTCTCAAGTTCCGCCGCCCCATGCAGGTTTCCCGTGGTCAGATTGTCGAGGCTTGGCGCGCCCGACACGGTGATCCGCCAATCCTCTTCCCCCATCTGGCGGATACGGGCTGCATACTCCTCGGTCGCCGGGAAATGCAGATGCGCCATCTTGGTGATGGCATGGCGGAACACTTCGTCGATCGCGCCGAAGGTGATCTCGCCGCCATGGATGTGGGCGATCGGCAGGTTCAGCGGAACGGACGCGGCGACGGCAGCGAACATGTCAAAACGGTCGCCCAGCACCATGAGGATGTCAGGGCGTTTTTGTGCCAGCGCGTCGGCGAAACCGGAGACGCCGCGCCCCATGGCACGGGCCACGCTTGCGTCGGTGTCGCCGCCGCTCTCGTCCAGCATCGGGATTCTGGCCCAGACCGGGCGGTCTGCCGCCTCGATCTCCCGGATGGTCATGCCGTATTTTTCCGCCAGATGCGCGCCCGAGACGAAAAGGCCGTATTCCAGCGTCGAGGATCGCTCCATCGCATCGAGCACGGGGCGATAGATGCCGTAGTCGGACCGGGCGGTGGTGACGACGCCGATGCTGCGCATGATCAGACCCGCTGGTCGAGATTGAGCGCGCTGTCGACGTGGCTTTCGAGAAAGGCGGGCTCAAGCCGGCCGATCAGCTGCTTGAGGGCGTTCTTGTCCAGAAGTCCCGAATGGGCGGACGGTTCGGTGAGCGTCGCCTCGAGTTCGGAGAGAACCTGCGAGAGGATGTCGGGCCGGGCGAGCGGATTGTAGACGACGGCGCGGATCGCCGCGAGGCCGGTCTCGACGACCTCTTCGCCGCGGGCGACAAATTCCTCGTAGGGTTTTTCGCCCGCCGTATCCCCGGGCGTCAGCAGCAACGGCCAGCGTCCGCGGGCGCGGTCGTTGCCGACGGCCAGCCGGGCTTCCGTTTCGTCATGATAGATGGCCGGCTCGAAACCGCGGGCCGTGATGAAGCCTTCGGCCACATCGGTGAGCGGCACCAGATGCGATTCGGGGTCGAGATCGGGAACCCCGATCCGGCTGCGGTCGAGAAAAAGCGACGCGAGCGTGCAGATGTGGCCCGACTCCTCGAGGCTGACGAAATAGCGGCGGATGCCTTGCGGGGCAGCGATTGGTTCGCCGCGCGCCATGCGGTTCTCGAAGCTCTGCAGCAACGATCCGTTGGAAAACGCGACATTGGCAAATCGCGCCGAGGTGATGCGCCCCTCGAACCCGCTGGCTGTGGCTTCGGAAAACAGCACATGTTCCATCGCCCGCTTGGTGGCGCCCATGAAGGAAGACGGGTTCGCGGCCTTGTCGGTGGACACCGAAAAATATCCGGACTTCGGTGTGAGGTCCGTGAGCATGGCGAGAAAACGGGCCTGCTTGACCAGATTGGTGTCGAGCATCTGCAGGATCGAGAACGGATCCTTTTCGGAGCGGACATGCTTGATCGCCGCGAAATTGAGAACGAGGTCATAGGGGCCATTTTCGGCGATGAAAGCCCGGGTCAGGGCGCTTCCATAGTCGAGAGGAAGAAGCTGGAAGTCTTCGACACGGAAGGGCTCTGGCGCGGAGCGCAACTGCCTCACCAGTTCGGCAAGCGCGTTTTCGTTCTGGTCGATAACGTGGATGGCGCGGGGCGCGAAGCCTGCAATTGTCCTGATCGTGCTGGACCCGATCGAGCCGGCGGCACCGATAGCGAGGATCCGTTTTCCTTCAACTGCAGATGAAACGTCCTGCGATCGAGCGTCCAGATCACCCTTGAACATGGATTCTTCGCGGCTTGTCGCAATTCTTGCTGCCTGAAAATTGCTATCCATTTGAAGATCCTTGGGCTGTATTTCAGTTTTATTTCCGGCGTCGCGAGAAGGCATGCAATTTTGTTTGTCGATTGTCTTTTTGCCGATGAAATGAAGTCGCCTGTTTTCCAGCGCCGCCCGAAAACATCCTCACTCCGTCCGTATCGATTATCGTGTTTCATAGTCATGAGCACTTGAAAGCACAACAATTCAACCGCGCATTGGAAGCAAATTATGTCCGACGTCACCGATCATCTGAAACTGCCGCTCCTTGTTGCCTCGCAAGCACAGAAGCACGTCACGCACAACGAGGCGCTTGCCGCACTCGACCGCCTGATCTTCCTCACGGTTCAGGCCCGCGACCAGCCAACCCCTCCGGCATTGCCGGAGGAAGGGGAGATGTGGATCGTCGGGCCTGCAGCTTCGGAAAGCTGGGCCGGCAAGGACAACCAGGTCGCCGTCCACAACGGGTCCTACTGGGAGTTTCATGAGCCGCGCACCGGTTGGCTTGCCTTCGTGACGGCGACGGCGGGGTTCTGCTTCTTCGACGGTTCGGAGTGGCAGGATCTGGGCGGTGGAAACGGTCTCGCCGAACTTCGTGCGCAAACGGTTGCGATCAACGGTCCGGCCCTGGGCGGCAGCAGCTTGACGGTCCATGGTGCCGAAACCAGGTTTGGGGCGGATCCGGACCTGTCCGATGATGTGCGGCTCATCGTCGACAAGGAAACGACCGCCGCGACAGCATCGTTGATTTTCCAAACCGGAACGGAGGGGCACGCGGAAATCGGCCTGGCAGGCAATGACGATCTCTCCTTGAAGGTCAGTGCGGACGGGACAGGCTGGCTGGAGGCGTTGCGGCTTGACGGGGTTTCGGGGCACGCGTCGTTCGGTGCGGGAGCCGACATTTCCGGAAACCTTGCGGTGAACGGAACGGTGGCGATCAGCGGCGTTCTGCCAAACATCGTTCTCACCGATACCGACGGCTCGGGCACTGCACACACTACGACGGTGTCCTTGAGAGACGGCGCGGGACAGGAAAAAGCCTGGTTCGGGCTTGGATCCGCCTTCAATTCCGCTTTCACCTTCCTGTCCCACTATCCGGACGGTTTTTCCTTCAACGCCTATGGCGGCAATTACCCGATCGAGTTCCTGCAAAATGGCGCATCCCGTCTGCGTGTTCATGACAACGGGTTTGTGGGCGTGAATATGGCCGCCCCCACCGCGCACCTTCATGTCAGCGGCGTCATGCGGCTTGGCAGCTACAGTGCCAGCGCCCTGCCTTCGGCCTCCGCATTCGGCGCGGGCAGCGTGATCTATGTTGCCGACGCGGCTGGCGTCCCCGCACTGGCCTTTTCCGACGGCTCCAACTGGCGGCGCAGCGACAGCGGATCGGTGCTTTGAGGCGCCGGGCCTCCGGCCAGAGGCACTCCGTCAAAGGGACGGTCCGGTCCTGCGGCGCAGATCGCGGGAGAATGCCGAGATCGATCACTGAAAGGCAGATCAGGGCGATGCTGCAGTGTCCAGCATTGTCCGATGCCGGTCGATGAGACCGGTCAGGTAGGAGAATTTCCGCATCTCTGCCTCGACGACTCCGGTTGCGAAAGATTGCGTCGCCAGGATGGCGACGGCCAGTCCGGTGTGCCACAGCAGCGCGTCAGAGAACGTGAGTCCCTCCCCGTCTGGGAGCTGCATGCCTGCATTCCGGTATCCAGCCAAAAGCGTGTGCAAGGACTCCTCCGCCCAATCAACGCCAAAGGCCTCGATCTGAGGCAGAATCAGCCGTTCGGCGATCTTTGCCAGGTCGAGACCGGGCCACAATGCGCTGTGGGAGGCGTCCTCGAGATCAAGGAAAACGACATCACCATTTGAAACCAGCATGTTGCCCGGGTTCAAATCGCCATGGATCGGCGTGCCGCTCGACAGGATAGCCTGCGTCGAGGAGGTGAACGCAGACAGGCATCGCGAAGCAAGCACATCCCACCGGCTTAGGGAGCCTGCCGAAAAAACTTTTGACGTTTCCACCGCGCGGTTGAGCGCATCCACCCGCTTTACCGTCCGCTCCGAGATCTCTGCCTTGGCCGGGAGCTTCGAGAGGGCGTGGTGCAGCTTGGCGATCGACAGCCCCATGGCATGAAAATCCAGATCCCGACCTGACGGATGATGCCCGTCGACCCATTCGTAGGCGAAGGCCGTGACACCGGTCTCGGTGGTCTTGTGCCAGACCGGTGACGGTGTCGGCACGCCGAGACCGGCAAGGTTGAGCGCAAGAGCGAATGTTTCTTTCTCCTTGGCCAGTTCGCCGCCAGGGACGAGCTTGATGAAGAGCGGCTGCGGAGGCCCTTCAAGGCGAAGATATGCAGGCTCTCCGTTCGAACTGAACACGCAGAGTGCAAGATGGTCAGACCCGATGCCGAGGCGTGAAAGCAGTGGTCCAAGTCCGGGTGGGGCCGGCTGCCAATTCAACGGGTCGGGCGCGAAGCCGGGCCGGGCGGGCGGGCGCATCCTTGCACCTATTCCGGTTTCAGCAGACTGGCCGGGAAAGGGCTGCCTGCGGAGAGGTCGTGTGTCAGCCGGCAGCCAATCAGCGCGTCGACATGCTCGGCACCGATGCCATCGGCCGGAAAGGCGAAACCGATGTCGTCCCGCGTGACCAGATGCCCGGGCCCAAGTGACCGCGCCGCAATGCATCCCATGCGGTCTTTGCGAGCGGGCGGCACAACACGGTCGGGACGGCGTTCTTCGCCGAGGGCTTCAAACGCAGTCCGCATGAGCCCGATGGCCAGGGGAAGTTCGGTGACCGGCAATGCATGAGCGCGGTCGATCCCGGCTTCCTGTGAGGAGGTGACAAGCCCCTTTTCGATCACCGACGCGCCGAGGGTCACGGCAATGGGGATCATGTCGAGGCCAGGATGGTGATCGGACAGTCCGACCGGAACGGAAAAACCGTTCGCAAGGCCCTTGATCATGCGCATGTGAAAGGCTCCGGCCGACGCCGGAGGGCCGGGTGGGGAATGCTGCAAGAGGAGCCGTTCACCGGCGCCTGCCTCCCTCGCCCATTCGACGGCGCGGGCGATCTCCTCCCAGCTGCTTCGTCCGGTGTCGAGCACCAGCGGCAGACCCGCGGCAGCGGCCGCGTGGATCAGGCTCTTGTGGGTAATGTTGGAGGAGGGGATCTTGAGGGCGGCAGCATCCTCGCTGAGCGCGAATTCGAGACCTTCCAGTTCATAGACGCTGAGCACCAGCTTCAATCCGGCACGGCGTCCTTGATCGAGAATCCGGGAAAGTCGGGGCAACGGCACGACCATCTCTTCCATGATGGCCCGATAGTCACGGGTTTGATGCCGACCTTCCAGATGGTCGAAATAGCTTGTCTGATGTCCGGCAAGGGCGATGTCGGCCCGATGCAGCACAGCACCCTTCAGGAAGCCGCCCCCTGCCTTTGCAACGGCATCGATGAGCCGGAGAGCCTCGGTCTCGTTGCGACGGAAATAGACATCAATATCGGGCCAGAACACCGGAGGATTGTCTGCGCCGATCCGAAATCCGCCGATATCAAGTGCAGGCGCCTCAGGCATTGGGCGCTCCCGATAGGCCAAGCATGGCAGCTGCCAGCGCCAGATCCTCGGCCGTGTCGATGTCGATCGAGCGGGAGGAGGGCATCAGATGGGCGAGCGGGCGATCGCAGAGAATCTCGCCGCGCTTGCGAAAACTCTCCGGCCGGACCAGGTAGATCGCCCCGTTGGGGCGATAGCAGGGCCTGAGTTGCTGGAGACGCTTGTCCTGACCGGGTCGGTTCCATGCCGGGAACGCATGGCCGGCCTCATCCAGATAGAGCAAGTGCTCCGGGGGCGTGGCCGGGGTCACGGAGACGAGGCTGTCGCCGCCGGCTTCCTCGAATGCGATGATTGCGTCATCGAGATCCCGAGCTGTCCGGAAGGGCGAGGTGGCCTGGCAAAGGCAGAGGATGTCCGGCAGTCCGGCTTCGTTCTCCAGCCAGTCGAGCGCATGCAGCATGACATCGCAATTGGTCACCTGATCGGTGGCGAGGTGTGACGGGCGCAGGAACGGCACTTCGGCGCCCGCATCGCGGGCTGCGGACGCAATGTCCGGGTCGTCAGTCGAGACGATTGTTCGATCGACATTCGAGGCCTTGAGTGCAGCTTCAATGCTCCAGGCGATCAGCGGCTTGCGCCCGAGCGGCGCGAGGTGCTTGCCGGGGAAGCGCTTCGAACCACCCCTGCCCGTGATCAAGGCGATGCAATCAGGCCGGGACATGGATCTCCAGAAGCGTTTCGGGCAAAAGGAGGCACATGCCATTTGTGGTTCGGCGCGAGCCATCGGCCATATCGACCGTGTAGGCCCGGTGGGGCAGATGCGGGCGCCGGTCGAGCTCAGACGTCATGCGGAAATCATAAAAACGGGCAGCCAGACCTCTGTCCCGGCACCAGGTTTCAACCCGGACCCGGGAGAAGATGTTGAACCCTCGCATCCAGTCGCGGCCGTTCTGATTGTCCCGGTAGGCAATGCGCACATCGATATCATCCGGGTTGAGCAGCGCCTGCAGGTATATGCGGCCACCGGGAGCCGTGTTGGCCAGTAGATTTTCCAGCAGCGGCTCGAACCCGTCGAATATGCCCATTACCCCGAAACAGAGAACCATTTCGTACTTGCCAAGCTGCCTTGAGAGCGCGTCGCCGACGTGAAGTTCGGCTGCCTCGAGCTCCGGCCGCTTCGCCGCGGCATCGATCAGTGCCGGCTCGAGATCGAGGCCTGCCAGGGATGCATCGGGAAGTCTGATGGAGAGATAGACCAGGAGATCGCCGGTTGCGCACCCCACGTCGAGAATGGTGCCCGGGCGGAACCCTGCGGCGTCAAGCTTGTCCCACAGCAGCCGGTAGACGTCCTTTTCCGCGGTTGCCCGGTCGGGGCCGAGATAGGTTTCCGGTCGCTGCCGGAAGGCGGGAATCTCGAATGGATTGTTCTCGGTTTCAGACATAGGTTCCTCAGAGGGTGTCGCCCAGGCACAAGCCTATCACTCTTTCGAGCGCGTTGCCGTCGATATCGCCCCATTCGGCCGCGCCGTCTCGGGCAGCGGCTTCCAGCCTTTCACGCTGTCCGGCATCCGACCAGCCTTCAAGAGCC
Source organism: Hoeflea sp. (assembly GCA_965233445.1). Classification (GTDB taxonomy): domain Bacteria; phylum Pseudomonadota; class Alphaproteobacteria; order Rhizobiales; family Rhizobiaceae; genus Hoeflea. The sequence continues at coordinate 189,515 of OZ247491.1, read as the reverse complement.
GTTGACAGGCCCTCAACCGTCTTCACCGGCCGGACCTGGGGGAGATCGAGGTATTCTGTGTAGTTGTATCCGTAGCAATCGAAGTCGATGACCGGGATGCCGAGACCCAATGCCCACTTTATGGTCGAGGACACGCAGGTCAGGTAGAGATCGGCAAGCGGGAGAAGTTCGGCGGCCGACATGTCTTCAAGCTTGCCGCCAAGAGCGACAATCTGCTGTTTCTGCTCACCGGTGATGTTGGGATGCGGCGAAACGACGACTGCCGCCCCAGTGAGTTGGGCAGGCAAGATCGCGAAGGCCGCCATGAGATCGGCATAGCTGTCGAAAGGGCTCGGACGGTTGCCAAGCTGGTCCGGCGGCATGGCGACGACGATCAGCGGAGCGGACGGGTCGTGGCCGTGCCGTTCGGCAAGCGCTCTGCGCAGTTCCATGCGCCGTGAGCGCACTTCGGCCAGCCGGTCCTGCAGCGGATGTCCGACCGCGTGGAGTTGACCCGAGGGAAACCCGAAACTGCGATAGATCCTCTCCATGGCGCGGCTTTCCAGCGCAATGACGTCTGCGCCGTTGCTGTTGACCAGCCAGGGGTCGAACGGCGCCAGTCCGAATATCTCGCGGCCGAGCATTTCCATGAATGGCAACCGGGTAATCGCGTATCCGTTCCCCTGCCGGAGCCAGTGCGGCAGGTGCCGGCGGACAAGATCAAGCTCATGGCCATCGACCTTGTGGGCCGGGCTCTTCGCATAGGCTGCCTCCGCCTCGTTTGCGGACAAGGCGCCATAGCTTGCCACGACGGTGCGAATGCCCCGTCTTCGGGCTGCGGCGATCCAGGCAAAACTGTCTCGTTCGACATTGTCCTCGGCGAACAGGATCGTGTCGACGCCAAGCCGCACCAGCCAGTCCTCGCAAAACCGTGTCCTGCGCTCGCAGAGATCGGCCGCGCGACGTGCGGTCTCCTGGCGGCTCGTGTCGAGGGCGGCCATCACCTTCTCCACCGGCGGCGCTGCAGTGAAGAAGCCCCGGCGGCTGGCAGGCGAGCCTACCGGCAAGCGGGCCGGCTTGCCGCTGAGCCAGCTGGAAAGAGGGCCGTGAATATCCGCCAGGCTCCCGAGCTTCGTGGTTTCCTCGACATAGAGACAGCCGTTGGCCAGAGCTTCATCGCGAAACCGGTCGCCTTCAAGATGCGCATAGGGCGACCACAGGATCATGTCGAAACGCCCGGACCGGACACCCTCCCGGGCGACCAGCAGCAATGGCTGGAAATTCCCCGGTTCGTAGACGATGCCGAGCAGTCTTGGTTTCGAACTCATCGGATTTGCCGTTCCTTCGCGGTGGCCGGTGACTGGCCGTGATCGGTTGCAGCTGACAGGAGGCAGGCGACTGCCCTTTCGACGGCTGCGCGGGGGTCGGGCAGGACCTGCTCCACCTTCTGACGCAATTTCCAGCGGACTTCGGGCGAGGTGCTGTCGGTCAGGCAACGTGCCAAAGTGCTGCGATCCTTGGCCAGAAGGGCATATCCGTCATGGGCCGCGGGCAGGATTGTCAGCCCGCTTTCGTTGCGCCAGTACCCGGTGATGTCGGCCGGATAATCGGCATAGACCACCACTGGGCCGCGCCCGGTGGCGCGGCAAAGATAGGCCGCATCCAGCCCGATGGTCGAAAAGCAGGACAGCGCCACGTCACAGCCCGAGAGGACCGCCTCAATGGGATCGGAGACGACAGCGTTCGGAGGAAGTCCCTTCGCGGTCAGCAGACTGACGGTGGAAGCGATCTGAGAGGAGCTCTCAAGCGGATGCGGCTTGTAGATAAGCGAATGCTGGCGCTGGTCGATCAGTGTCGACGCAAGGTCCGAGAGCACTGTCTCATACCCCTTCAGGGCCTGGAGAGACTGGCCGAAAAGGCACACCACCTGGTCGTCCGCCCCGATTTCATGCGCCCGGCGAAAGGCCTCTCGGGCCTTGCCGTAGTTGTGGGTGACAAGGTTTGCATGTTTGGGGGAGCCTACCACGTGACAGGCTGCGCCGGTCGCACTTCTCGTGATGCGCGCCGCGGTTTCATCCAGCACCAGATAGTCGTCAGCCCGCACGCCATCGACGAACTTCACGTCGCCCCAGAAGTCCTGCATTGCGAAGCAACGGATCCCCTGGTCGCTTGCCGCGAGCATCAGGGCTTCGTCGATGCCGTTCGAATGAAAGCTCGAGATGCCGCAGATCACGGCGTCGGGCCGGGTTTCGGCCAGGGTCCGGCCCAAAGCGGCTCGAGTGGCAGGGTTGAGCGGATCGGTCTCGTCGAGCCATGTGGAGGCGTCTTCACAGTGGGCGCCGATCCGGCGGGCAAGCCGGAGTGCTGCTCCCTGCATCACGAGACGGGCCTCGTAGCCCCGCTCCAAGAGACCCGAAGCGATGGCGAGGATGTGGCCTGCGGCGCCTGTATCCCGCGCGCTGAGCAGGAATCTCTTTGACTCGCCGGATTTGATTTTCGTTGTCAAAGTCGCCTTGCCTGTTCGGCCCGCCGATGGTCGTGCCGATCAAATCCCGTGACCGCCATTCTTGTGGTATGGCGGTTTCTGTGGCCAATGATGCCTGCTTAGGCAACTCAGCGATGATAGGCAAGATGACGACACAAACCAAAAGCGTCTCCGTGGTGACCAGGACCTGCGATCGGCCGGTCCTTCTTGCGCGGTGTTTCGAACATCTCGAAGCTGCGCTTCCGGATGATTCAGAGTGGATCATCGTCAATGATTCGGTTGACGAGGCGGCGGCACGGGAGCTTGAGGAGCAGGTTGCCGGGTTTGCTGGGCGGGTCGGCTTCGATATCCGTGTCGTCAATCAGCGGGGAGGGCATCGAACGAGGGCCCTGAATGCGGGCTTCGATGCGGCAGCCGGTGCCTATCTGCACATTCTCGATGACGACGACACTGTCCGTCCCGGGTTTTACCGGCAGACGGCCGGATTTCTCGATGCGCAGGAAAATGTGTCCTGGGGGGCAGTGGCGGTCCGCGCCGAGCGGGTGGACGAGGTTTCAAGCAGCGGGACCTACGAGGAGCGCCGGCGCAGGCCGCATTACCCTGAACTCGTGGCCATTTCCCTGTCGGAAATGGCGGCGACGATGATGACGCCGACCTGCACCCTCGTGTTTCGCCGCGCGGTCGTCGGCGAGATGCGGTTTGACGAGGACTTCGCGGTGGGCGAAGACCACGATTTCATTCTCAGGTTTTTGCTGAAGTCCGACATCGCCCTGCTCGATGAGGTTCTGTGCGCCTATCACCAGAGGATTGACGGAAGGGGGGCGGATGCCAATTCGAGCATCTCCCGCAATCACCAGGTCGAGGCGGCGCGCTTCCGGAACGCGCTCTTGCGCAGGGATATTGCCGATGGCCGGGTCGGGCTTGGCTGGCTGGTGACCATGGCAGACATGAACCGCGGCAGCACGCGGCTCAATCAGATCCTGAGCCGGCTCTATCGTATCGGCTTGATCAACCGTGTGTTTCAATGGTTGCGAAAGTGAAGCCGGCGAGCTGCCCTTACCCCCGGTTTCGTTCAGACGGTTTTTCCCTCATACAGGGTGATAAATCCTCCGGTAATGCTCGAATCGTCGATCGGCATCGCCCGAATGAGACTGGCGTTGGACAGCCCGATCTCGCGGGTTCGTCCGGGATCAGCTTCCGCATGCTTCATAGCCTGTGCTATCGCTGCACCTGACGGATCCTCAACCAGCCAGCCGCAGTGCGCACCCGGCAGTATCGAACGTATCGCGGGCTGGTCGCTGGCAATGACCGCGGAACCGGTGGCCGCAGCCTCGATCAGGATACGCGGGAGGCCTTCGCGCAGCCGAGTGGGCAGGCAGACCACATCGGCCTGTTCGAGGGCGAGGATCATCTCGTGTGCCGGAAAATTGCCGATGTAGCGGATCACGCCCTCGGCCTCGGCGGCCCTTATGTTCTCAAGGCCGAAATTGTCCGGATTTCCTGGATCGTCCGGGCCGGCGACCAGAAAATCCGCCTTGCTGCCCTGGTGCCTGCGCAGCCGGGCGGCTTCCATGTAGGCCCCGACGCCCTTGGCCTTCAGCAGCCGCGAGGCGTAAAGGAAGGTCAATGGGCCGGTTCGCAACGCCGATCGCGAAACAAATCTGGAGAGGTCGACTCCGGCCCCGAGCAGCGTATGGCAGCGGTCTGCCTCAAACACGCCAAGTCCGGCGAGATGATCGCGGTCGTCGTGGTTTTCAAAGGTGGCATGATAATCAAGACCGCGGGTGGCCAGCTTCAAACCTGTGCCCACCATCGACCGTCGCAGTCCGGCGACCGCGTTCTGCCCGGGTTCGAAGACCTTGCCCAGTCCCGGAAACGTCATGACAAGTCTGGGTGCCATGCGGCCTGAGAGGGCAAGCAGTTTGAGGGCAATGGCGCCATATAGGTTCGGCTTGATGGTGAAGCTGTGCACGACATCGGGATCGAGTCGTCGGACGAACCGCATGTAGCTGCGGATCAGGGAAAGGTCCTGCGCGAGCGAAAAGCGGTGGCGGAGCAGCGGAAGATGGTGAAATTCGACCCGTGCAGGAAGCTGTGCGCTCCACTCCGGATCCCCGCCCGCGACCACGGTGACCTGATGACCCTGATCCGCGAGCGCCGAAACGATATTCAGCCGGTGATCGATCAGATACCTGGTGTCGTTGCAAAGGATAAGGATTTTCATGGCCGTCCGTTGCACCCGGGTTGTCGACATCTCGAAGATCAGCCTTGCCAGGCTCTGTCCCAGCCGGGTCCGGGAAAAAGGGTCAGTCGGGGTTTGCAGGCGAGCGAGGCGGCCAGAGCAGCAAGAGCGCGACCCTTCCTGCCGGACCGTGCATAAGCCGCGGCGCGCTCATAGGCAAGATAGGCCTTTACGCTGCGGGCGCTGGCATGCCCTATCCGCCCCTCGGTCAGCAGTGTTTCGAACTTTGATTCGAGAAGGTCGGCCGCCTTGAAGATCTCGGAGGTTTCGGCCGAGTACGCTGCATCGAGCTCGACCCCCAGCACCGGTTGACCCACCAGTGCAAGCCCGTCTGTTGCCAGACGGGCAAAGAGGTCGAAGTCCTCCAGCCGCCGGAGCCGCTCGTCGAACGGGCCGAAGGGTGGGCGCCCCGGAGTGGCGCCAGTGCCCGGACCGGAACAGCGAAACAGATCGGTCCGCGCCAGCAACGCGGAACCGGGGGCGAACCAGCAGGCGCTGAAGAAGTCGCGGGGTGCAATGGAGGACCGGGGAAAGCGCTGCCGGTTCCTCCCGCCTGCTTCCCGCCAGCCGCAGGCGTGGATGACCGGCGCCTCCGGGCTGCCAAAGCCGATGGCGAGGGCCTTCTCCATCCTGGGCGCAAGCGTGCCCGGCAGGAGGCGGTCATCGGAATCGAGGAAGCTGACGAGATCGGACCGGGCGTGGGCGAGTCCCGTGTTGCGGGCCGCGCCGGCGCCGCCATTTGCATCTCTGCGCACGAGCCTGACATGCGCGTGTTCGCGCAGAACGGCCGGCAGTGCCTCAGGGTCGTCCGATGCATCATCGACAACGATGACCTCGCATTCCACATTTTGCGTGAGCACGCTTTGAACAGCCGCAAGAGTCGACCGCGGCCGATTGAAGCTTGGAACGATAACCGAAAGGGTTGCCTTGCCCATCTAGAATGGTCCGCACGGACTTGCGCGATTGAAACGGGTCCGCCCAACAACCGTTGCTGACGATGGCATCGGTTTGTTCAGCGGGCCCGGCCTGTTTCGCGGTTTACTTTCGCCGATTGGAGCCATAATTTGCGCATCCTGCTGCGCCATTGCCGGGTCGAGGTCGTGGCCGTGGCGGCGTTTACCTCTCTAACCGACTGGGCCGGGCAGACACAAGCGATTGTGTACTCCGAGCCAACAACCGGCAAACCGATTTGAAAAGCAGAATTCAAAGGGTCCTGAGAGAAAGTGGCGCAGTTGGCGCCGCGGTCAGGTTCGGGCTGCGTCTGCCGCGCCAGTCGGGAGCATCCATAGCCAGGGTCTCGGACCGGATTCTGCGGCGTCTTCCGATGTCCGTTTTTACCCATCCCGGAGACCGGCAGCGGCTTTCCGGCAATGCGGCGCTGGCCGGCAAGCACAAGGGAGAGAGATGTTTCGTGCTGGCCACCGGGCCGTCGCTGCGCGACCAGGATCTGGCAGGCCTCGAACACGAGACGGTCATGACCGTGAACCAGGGGTTCTTCTTTGCCCGGACAAAGGGCATCGCGCCGGCCTATCATTGCATGGTCGACGACATTTTCCTGGAGTCCCGGTTTGATGCGCTGCATCACGAACTGTGCGATTTTCTCAAGGTCTCCGACGCGCGGCTGCTGACAACGCTCGATCTTAGCGAGCACTACAAGAAGCTGGGGCTGGAGCTTGAGACGTTTCCGGTTCGTCAAATTCTCAATTCGAGGCCTTGGGACGAGGCCGGCATTCCGGTATCCGTCGATCCCACACAGGCCGTGCCGGGCTTCGTGTCGGTGGTCCATGCGGCCGTATCCTGGGCCATCTACATGGGGTTTGCGGAGATTTATCTGCTGGGCTGCGACATGGATTACTTTATTTCTCCGCACCAAGCCTATAAGCGCTGTTACGACGATGAACGCCACCTTTCGAACCAGGAGAAAACCTCCGATTTGTTCGGTCTGGACCAGATTGGCCTGATCGAATGGATCCTGGTCGAGTTTCGGGCATTCGACAATCTTGGAAGGACGGCCCGGAGGCACGGGGCGCGGATCATGAATGCCGGGGAAGGCGGAGCACTGAATGTGTATCCACGCATCGAACTCGGCACTGTACTCGGAACTCCCAAATGCACGACAACTTCGAGGACGGAAGCCGGTTGACCGAAACTGAACTCCCCGACATGCTTGACATCGTCACGCGGGCGATGGAGCCCGATCCGGCTGCTGTCGTGCACCTGCCCGCGCCGATGCGCGCGATTGCCGAGGCCGTGATCGAGTTCCGCCGGACGGGAGAGACGAAGGATCTGGTCGAGCTGCTGGCAGAGAAGCAGGCCGATGTGGACCTGCTCTGGCACAGCGGCAGCCCTGCGGACGACAACATCAAGGCATTCGAGCGCTTCACCCCGCAAACCTCGCTTCAACAGGCCAAGATTGCCGATGATGGAATATCTGTCGGCGTGCGCAAGGATGAGCGTGTCCAGCTCCGCGTGGACTGGCCTGAAGGCGACGTTGAACGGGCGGAGGTCCACCTGCTGGTCCGTTCCACGTTCAAGATCGAGCCGTTTTTCGCGCTGCGCTGGCTGCCCGCTGTCGGCAATGAAGAGGTCATGGTCAGGTTCAGGCCGGAATCGCTGGTGTTCGCGCGGCGGCTGGACTACCGCTCCCTGCACCGCGCGAGCCATCAACTGCTCTCGCTGATCCGGAAGGACGGCGCCGACATCATCCTGATCAACGGGGTGCCGGTCATCTGGAGAAAGGCCGAGAGCGGGCCCCTGCGCGGGGTGGTGCTGGACGCCATTGGCTCCGGGGAGGGCGAAAACGCGCTGCACATCCCGCTTGTCATGGTCGGACGCGGGCAAAGCCGTGCCCTGCCTGAACCGGCCGTGGCTGCTCGGCTGTTGTCCCAGGTCCTCTCAAGCGCCGCCGCGAAGGGGGATCTGAGCGCCGCCAGCGGATGGCTCACAGGGATCGGTGATACCGGTGTTCCCCTTGAACGGGAAGCCGGGATTGCGCTTCTGACGTCGAACTTCGCGCACGTCGACGGCTACCGGGATTATCTCGAGGAGGCAGTGGTTGCCAGGCTCGATGAAGACGGCAGGCGTGCTGCCGCCGATCTGCTGGCAGCGAGGCCATCGCCGGTGCTCCGACTGGCCGATGTCACCGTGAAGATCGACCGGAACCCCTCCAAGCATGCCTCCCTTCGCTATCTGGTTTCAAAGCGGCCGGACAAGGTGTCGCTTCTCGATGGCGTGAATTTTGATGCCTACAATGGCGACATCGTCGGTATCATCGGCAAGAACGGCGCCGGAAAATCAACGCTTCTGAAGACGCTTGTCGCGGCCATGCCATTGGCCAGAGGCGTGATCGAATGCAACGACCGGCCGTTGCTGCTGCGGCCGGGCGCGGGCATGCAGGGCGATCTGACCGGGCGCGAGAATGTTCTCAAGACGGGGCTTTACATGGGCTTCCTGCCGCATCAGATGCGCGACCTGATGCAGGACATCGTGGCGTTTGCGGAACTCGAGGATCACATCGACCGGCCGTTTCGCTATTACTCCGATGGCATGCGCGCACGCCTGATCTTTTCACTGGCCACGGCGATCCCGCGGGATATCCTGCTGCTCGACGAATTGCTGAGCGCCGGTGACGTCGGGTTCCAGCGCAAGGCGATGGCGCGGCTCGACGAGTTCCTGCGCAAGGCCAAGCTGGTGCTGGTCGTGCAGCACACCTTTGATTTCGTGCTGAGCCGGTGCACCAAGTGCCTGCTGCTCGATCACGGCAGGCCGCTTTACTTCGGCGATCCCCGGGTTGCGACCGAACTCTACAGGGAGCTTCATTGATGGCCGGCATCGGAAGCAATTCGGGCAAATCCTACGTCATCACTCCGAAAGGCGAGATTTCCCAGGGGCAATCCTGGGCCACGTTCTTCACGGGCCTGTGGCATGACTTAAAGCGGACCTGGCACCTGATCCGCCTCGATCTCAAGCAGCAGAGTTTCGGGCTGTCGCTCGGTCACCTGTGGCTGCTGCTTGAACCGGCACTTCAGGCCGGCGCCTATTACTTTCTGCTCACCGTGGTGTTCGCGATGCGCGGTTCGGACGCCACCTTCGCGTTTTTCTTTGTCGGCATCACGCTGTGGCGGAGCCATTCGACCCTGGCGACCAGTTCGCCGTATTTCCTGTCCACCAAGGGACACAACTACATCGAGCAGGGGTTCGGGCTGAAGATTGCGTTCCTGGAGTTTGCGGCCCAGGAAGTCCTGCTGTTCTGCGTCCGGATGGTGGTGCTGATCGCCTTTCTGATCGTTGCAGGTTATACGCCCTCCATAACCTGGCTTTTCATCCTGTATGTCGCTGTCTGCATGTTTGCATTCTCACTGGCGCTGTCGGTCTGGCTTGCGATCCTGGGCGTTCTGGTCAAGGACAGTGCGAAGCTCATAAGCCACTTTGTCTGGCTTTGGTGGTACCTGTCGCCCGGGCTCTACAGCATCAAGAGGATCCCCGCCTGGGCCGAACCGATCTTTGCGCTCAACCCCTTCAGTTACATCATCCCGGCCGCTCACAGCGCGCTACTTGATTACACGGTGACCATGGATCATGTCGTGAGCAACGGTATCCTTTGTGTGGTGTCGCTGGCCTTCATGTGGGCCGGATGGCGTCTGCTGCGCCGCTTCGGCTACATCCTCGCCCAATACGTATGAGACCTCTAAGCATGACCGATACGCCCACGACCATCAAAAGCCCCGTCTGTCTTGTGGCCGTGTCGGAGTATGGTGAGCTTCACTCGCTGCTGCCGCTCGCACGGGACATCGAGACAAGGTTCGGCCTTCACCCGTTGTTCGTCTTTTCCCCGGGCTACGGGAAGATTCTCGAACATGGTCAGCTTGTCGAGCTTCAGGGTCATTCCTGGGTTCAGCTTGGAGGTGTGCTGCGCAGCTACATGACGCCGGATGATGTGACTTCGGAAGGGGGATATGTTCAGGTTCTCCCGGACGGCGCACGGAACGCGTCTGCTGCCTCGCCGGCGCAGCAGCAGACCGGCACCGAGCTGCCGCTCACCTCAAAGATCTGGGTCGAGCTCGATCATCTCAAAAATCGTGTTCGGCGGAAGTTCTTGGGCGAGACAGTCGAGGGCTCGGCGGAGAGCGATCTCCGCCGCCAGCTGAGGTTTGCCGAAGAGATCTTCAAGCGGCTGGACGTCAGGCTGATCGTGAGCGGACAGGACTATGCGTTGTCGGTGACATCCATCCTGGCGCAGGCGGGCGCGCGCCGCGGCGTCAAGCTTGCGATCGTGCCCTACTCGATGCCGCCGACCACCAGGGAGATTGTGGAGAGCTTCGCGCGTCTGAAGATCAACAGGATCCGGAAGGACAGGGAGACGTTCTTCAAGAGGTACTTCCCCAACTGGCTGATGTCCTACCGTGGCGTGACCTACAGCCGGTTGGGCGCCCGGGACATGATGCTGGCGGATCGCTTCGGCCTTACGCCGCCGCTTCCATGGACGCCGAATTCGGGTCTCGGCAGGCTTCTGCTGCCTTCCGGCCAGGCGTTGGACTACTACCGAAGATCCGGTGTTGCTGCCGACCAACTGGTCGTGACCGGCGCACCCTGGAATGACGATCTCATCGCGCTCGAAGGTTCGCGGATGGACAGAAAGCAGCAATTGTTCAAACGCATTCGCAGCGAGTTGAAAGCGTCGGGGCGTCAGGGCGATATCGATACGGACAAGCTGGTGATCGTGTCATGGCCGCCGAACCAGTGGCCGCGGGCGGCGATGGGCTGCGACACCTACAACGATCTTTGCCGGCAGTTCATCATGAGCCTTGCGGCAATCCAGATTGCGGAACTTGCCTATGTCGGCGTCAGCCTGCATCCGACGGTCTCCGATCCTGCGATCATCAACGGGTTGCGGCGGGCCGGGATCGTGGTCCTGAAGGACAGCCTGATCAATCTGGTCGATTGCGCCGACATTTTCTCGGCAACCGTTTCGTCGACGGCCTTCTGGGCCATCCAGTGCGGCATTCCGACGATCAACTTCGACGGCTATCTGTACGGATACCGGGAGTTCGACGACGCCGGCGCGATCACGGTCCGGACGCCAGGCCAGATGCGGAGCGTCATGGATCGCCTGCTGTCGGACGAAGCAGCCTACGCCAAGGCGCGAGAGGACATCGTGGCAAACCGCGACTACTGGACCATGCGCTCGGGCGGCAGTCAGGAGCGGATCATGGCCGAGCTTGAAACGATGATGCTGCGCGAACCGGCGAGTGCGGGCTGAAAGGTGAAGCCCTGCCGTGAAGCTTGCAAGCGTTTCGTGCCAGCTTCGAGGCCCCGTTGACCAGCCCTTATCCGTCGAGGAATGAAAATATGCCGCATCTTGCCGCCAATCTGTCGATGATGTTTACCGAGCTCACCTTCGCGGAGCGTTTCCAGGCGGCTGCGGACGCCGGTTTCGAGGCGGTGGAGTTTCTGTTTCCCTATGACTGGCCTGCGGACGACATTGCACGCTGGCGTGAGGCTGCCGGCGTCGAAATCGTGCTGTTCAACCTTCCGCCGGGCGCCTGGGAGGCCGGTGATCGCGGTCTCGCAGCACTGCCCGGCCGCCGGGCGGAGTTCCGTGCGTCCGTCACTTCGGCGATCGGCTATGCCAAAGCCTTCGGCACGAAGCGCCTGCATGTCATGGCGGGGATCGCGAACGCAAAAGACGTCTCGCAACGTGCAGCCTATCTGGACAATCTGCGTCTTGCCTCGGACCTGGCGGCCCGGGACGGCATCGGACTTCTGATCGAGCCGCTCAATCCGAGGGACATGCCGGGCTACTTTCTTTCCGGCTTCGATCTCGCCGCCGAACTTCTGGATGAGCTCGGGTGCGACAATGTCCGGCTGCAGTTCGATATCTACCACCGGCAGATCCTGTGTGGGGACGTCCTTGCCGGACTTGAGCGCCTGTTGCCGCGGATCGGCCACATCCAGATTGCGGCCGTGCCATCAAGGGCGGAACCCGGCTCCGGCGAACTCAACGACTTCAGGATCCTCAACGCGCTGGACGATATGGGCTATGAGGGGTTTGTCGGCTGCGAATATCGACCTGCCGGCTCGACCTTGGGCGGTCTGGAATGGATCGATCGCTGGCGCGGTGCTTGACCCCTCCTGCCGGTGACTGCCGCGGCAGACTGTCCGATAGTCAGCGGTCGGCGTCGCGGTCGGCATGACGGGTCAGGCCGGAGAAAAGCAAGGCTGCGGCAATCAGCACCGGCAGGCTCAGATAGATGATGGCGAAGCCGGTGTGTTCGGCGATGAAGCCGATCACCGAAGGTGCCACCAGAATACCGGAATAGCCCATGAAGGTGACGATCGAGATCGCCAGCCCCTGCGGCAGACCGGGCAGGTTTCCGGCAGCCGAGAAGGCGATCGGAACGGTGTTTGCGAGCCCGAGCCCGGTGATGGCGAAACCAATGACCGCCCAGCCGGGAGAGCCTGACATGCCGGCAATGCCAAGCCCGGCGATTGCCAGCAGTGCAGAGACGCGAAACGTCCTGACGGCGCCGAAACGGTCGCGCACCATGTCGCCGGCAAATCGCATCACTGCCATGGCGGCTGAAAAGGCACCGAACGCGAGGCCTGAAACGGCCGTGCCTGCGCCAAGTTCCTCGCGCATGTAGAGGGCACCCCAGTCGAGGACGGCGCCTTCGGGGGTCATCATGATCAGGCAAATGATGCCCGTCAGCCAGACGGTCGCCCCGAGACCCGTCAGCCCGCGCCTTGGCATCTCCGGGGATTTCAAGCCGGCTTCCGCCGGCAGCGGAGGGTCGGAAAGAACGCGCGGCCACGCGATGGCCACGGCGACGGCGACCAGCAGCGTTACAAAAAGGGCGTGGACATGAACCCCGGTCGAGGCCACCAGGATGCCGCCGAGTGCCGCACCGAACACGCCGCCGAGGCTCCAGAACCCGTGGCAGGACGACATGATGGCGCGGCGCTCGTGTTTTTCGACCTCCACGGCATTCGCGTTCATCGCGACATCCATGCCGCCAACCAGGCCGCCAAGCGCGAACAGGGCAATCGCCGCAGTCCAGACGGACGGCGCGAGGGTGAGTACGAGCAGGCTCGGAGTGGCGAGGGCCGCCAGGATGCGGGTGATCGAACGCGAGCCGTTTCTCCCGATCAAGACGCCGACCATCGCCATGGCGCAAAGCGATCCCAAGCCAAAGCACAGAATCATCAGGCCCAGCTCGCTTTCATCGAGCCGCAGGCGCGAGGCAAATTCAGGAATTTTCGGGGCCCAGCTGCCGACGATGAACCCGTTGGCAAAAAAAATCAGCGATACGGCGGTCCGCTCGCGGGTTGCCAGGGGCTGAACGGCTGTCGGTGAATTCAACATCTGCGGGGCGTCACTGTGGTTGTTTAAATCGATTTAACAGTCCCTTAGCCGATGCGGCCCTGGAGGTAAATCGCCACACCGATAACACTGATGGTGACGAAGTGACACATCGTGATTTGTTCGGGACAGTGCGGAATATGATGTCTTTGCGATTGCGACGTGGTAAGTCCGGCCAAAGTTTGAGGCCGTAGGTGGAAAACCTGAAGCCGCGGTGGGAAAAAATCCTTCAGGAGGACACGTCTATGGCGACTGGATCAGCGCGGGAATGGGTGCGGAAACTGCAGCCCTACCGGCAACCCGACAACCGGAGAAGCGCCTTTGAAACCGTGCTGACGCTCAGCCTGCTTGCCGGTCTGTGGGTGCTGATGTGGTTTGCCTTGTCGTACAGCGTGGTGCTGACACTGCTGCTTTCGGTTCCCACGGCACTGATCATGGTGCGGCTGTTCATCATTCAGCATGACTGCGGCCACGCGTCGATGTTCACGACCGCAAAGTGGAACGACCGGGTCGGGCGCGCACTCGGGGTCATCACCCTTACGCCCTATGACTACTGGCGGCGGTCGCATGCGATCCACCATGCCGGCTCCGGAAACCTCGATCGCCGCGGCGTGGGGGACATCGACACGCTGACGGTCAAGGAATACCTGGCCTTGTCGCGCATCGGGCGGCTCAAGTACCGTCTTTACCGCCATCCGTTGGTGATGTTCGGGCTGGGACCGGCTTTCATCTTCATGCTGGAGCACCGTCTTCCGATTTCCGCCTTGAAGGACGGGGTGATGTCATGGTCCAGCGTGATGCTGACCAATCTGGCGATCGCGGCGTCCTGGCTGGCGCTTTGTTTCCTGGTCGGGTTCAAGGCCTTTCTCGTCATTCATCTGCCAATCATGCTGATCGGCGCATCGATCGGCGTCTGGATGTTCTATGTGCAGCACCAGTTCAATCCGACGGAGTGGGATCACGCCCCGGAATGGGAGAGAGAGTCGGCTGCGCTGCACGGCAGTTCCTTCTACGATCTGCCGCGGCCGTTGATGTGGGTGACCGGCAATATCGGGATCCACCATGTTCACCATCTGTCGAGCAGGATTCCGTTCTACCGGCTGCCGCAGGTGCTCAGGGACTTTCCGGAGCTTGCGCAAATCGGACGGTTGACCCTGTGGGAGAGTTTCCGCTGCGTGCCGCTTGCCCTCTGGGATGAAGACCGGCGCCGGCTGGTGTCGTTCCGGACCGTTCGCGAACGGGGTGCGGCGCAGGCCGTGGCGGCCTGATCCCCGCCATCGCGAAAGGATCGACTTCATCATTTCAGGTCCCGCGCTTTCGGACCGAAGAGGCTTCCAGTGCTTTCGCTTGTGCCGGGAGTGGAAAGCGTGTATGACTTCACAATCGATTTTGACCGGACGACTTGGTCGCGGACCGCGAACAGCGGGCACACGCTCAACACTTCACTTGAATTCGATGACGAACGCCCGCGCCGAGCGCTTTGAATAGCGCTCGCGTGTGCAAATACATTCATGGACAAAAAGGACTCTCCATGCAAACCGGTACCGTTAAATTCTACAATGATCAAAAAGGCTTCGGCTTCATCGCTCCCGACGACGGCAGCAAGGACGTTTTCGTCCATGCAACCGCTCTCGAGCGCGCCGGCATGCGTGGCCTGGCCGAAGGCCAGAAGGTGTCCTTCGACACCGCTGAAGACCGCCGCACTGGCAAGACCGCAGTCCAGAACATTCAGGCTGCCTGAACCGACCAAGCGGATATCGGCTGGCTAGGCTGGCCGTTATAATGCGACTGCGCCCGGAGGCTTCGTGCTTCCGGGCGCTTTTCGTTTGGGTCGCGCCTGGAGCGCGAAACGCAAATCGCCGATCCGAATGCCCGCCCGCGTGGTCCCGCATTTGCATTCATCCGGCTGAACCGTTGCCGGAGAACGCAAAGAAAACCGGCCCCGCGAAGGGCCGGCTCTCAAACTCTCTCAGGTATTGAAAAGCTTATGCGCTTTCCTTCGGCGTGAGAACCTGGCGGCCGCGGTACATGCCTGTCTTCAGGTCGATGTGGTGCGGACGGCGCAGTTCGCCGGAATTCTTGTCCTCGACATAGGTCGGGGCCTTGATTGCATCTGCCGAGCGGCGCATGCCGCGCTTGGACGGTGTGGTTTTACGCTTCGGAACAGCCATGACGAACTCCAGTTCAACATTCAGACATGATCAACGGCCGACCCACGGGCCGAAACTGACACATGCCGATTTCGGAAATTTGCCGGGCTTATACATTGCATTTCGCGGTTTGACCAGCGTGGAGCCTGATTTTTTTCATCCGGCCGATCCCGGAAACTCCATTGGCGGACAATCCGGCTCAGGCTTCGTCTTCCTCGACAATCCATGGCTCGGCGCGGCCGGCCTCTTCCCATTCCCGCCAGGCGGGAAGGCTCTTCATGCGGTCCATATAGGCACGCACGTCCGGCGTCGTTTGAAAGCCGTAGACATCAAGGCGGTTGACCACCGGTGCGAACATGGCATCGGCGACAGAGAAGGTCCCGAACAGGAACGGGCCGCCGCTGTCGGCGAGAGCCTGCGTCCAGAGCGACTGGATCCGATCGACATCGGACGAGATGGCAGGCGTGAGCGGCACCGGCGCGGGCGTGCGGCGCATGTTCATGGGGCAGGCGGAACGCAATGCGGAAAAGGACGAGACCATCTCCGAACTCATTGCCATCGCGCGGGTGCGAAAGTCCGGCCGGCCCGGCCACAGCCCCGAGTCCGGGTGCTTCCGGGCCACATGATCGATGATCGCCAGGGATTCCCAGATGGTGAGTCCGTCGTCGACCAGAACGGGGACCTTGCCGGTGGGAGAGAACTGCCTGAAGGCCGGGTTGCCGTTGCCCATGTCGAAAGGCACCAGTTTTTCCTCGAAAGCGATGCCGGAGACACGCAGCGCGATCCAGGGCCTGAACGACCACGAGGAATAATTCTTGTTGCCGATGTAAAGAACCGGATCTGGCATTTGTCACGCGCCCCCGTGAATGGAAGGCGATCAAGCCTTCGGATTAAAACCAGCTATTTTTCGCACAGGGGCGGGGTGGCGAGAAGCCAATTTGGCTGAACTCAATCATAAAGGCATTTGATGTAGGCGCCGGACTGGCGCGCGCGGTCTTCGATGACGCCGGCCAGCCGGCGCATGCCGCTTGAGGGATTGGCCGCATTGCGCTCGATGGGATTTGGAAGGGTTACCGCGAGCAGCGCCGCCTGCGCGGATGACAACTTGCTGGCGCTGACGCCGAAATAGGCCTGCGACGCGGCCTCGATGCCGTACACGCCGGGCGCCCATTCGGCGATGTTGAGATAGATCTCCATAAGCCGCCGCTTGGTCCAGATCCTGTCCATCCACATGGCCAGCGGAATCTCGAGGGCCTTGCGGACCACCGAACGGGACGGCAGGAGAAAGAGGTTCTTCGCGGTCTGCATCGGGATGGTGCTTGCGCCGCGGGTCGCTTCACCCTCCAGGGCCTCGTCGATGACCAGGTTCAGTGCTTCCCAGTCGATACCGGAATGGGCGCAATACTGGCCGTCCTCGGACATCATCACCGACTGGACCAGCACGGGAGCGATCATGTCGAAATCGACCCATTGGCGGTCGTAGCTGCGACCGGAGAATGTTTCGGCGAGCATCAGGGTGGATACCGGCCGCACCTGCTGCCATCCATAGAGCGGGATCAGAAGATAGGGGAGCGCCAGGACGATCACGATCAGTGCAAGCGACCAGCCCACGAGACGCCGCCACCACCGTCTGCGCCGGGGCCGCGGATCCTTCGGCATCCGGCCATTCGGGCTTTCCCCGGTGCCCGAAGGGCGATTTGCGCTTGCCACCTGACGGGCTCCTGGTTCCGGTTGCGGTGCTGACTTTCCGGCGATGTTCTTAGCGGCCCGGCGCGCTCAAGACCAGACCTTGCGCAGCCATTCCGCCGGAGGTTTTCAGCAAGGGCCGGGTTTGCCGCGCCGGACGTGGAACTGGTCGGACGACCCCAGGCCGGGCAGAAAGGTCCGTTGCGAGCGAACGCCAATGCATTCCTTCGGATGTCCAACGCGCCGGTTGCGCCTCCCCCAAGGGCCGGTGCTTTAGCCGTTGCCGCCGGTTGTCCCTCATGGCATGGAGAGGGCCATGGAAAGCGCATCGACAGACCTCTTCACCGCCCGCCTTGAATCGGCAGCCTTCCGGGTCGAGGCCATGCTTGAAACCATTCTGGGCCAGCAGGCGCGGGAGGGCGAGATCGTCCGGCCCGAGCGTCTCCTGTCGGCAATGCGGTATGGCGTGCTTAACGGCGGCAAGCGGCTGCGCCCGTTTCTCGTGATCGAGACCGCGCGCCTGCTGGATGCACCGCCGGAGCCCGCCTTGCGCATTGCCGCAGCTCTCGAATGCATACATTGTTATTCCCTCATTCACGACGACCTGCCCGCGATGGACGATGACGACCTTCGCCGCGGCCAGCCGACGGTCCATATTGCCTTTGACGAGGCGACGGCAATTCTGGCCGGCGACGGGCTGCTGACGCTCGCATTCGATGTCATCTCGTCCGAGGAAACGGCGCTGACTGCGGATATCCGGCTGCGGCTGGTCAACGCGCTCTCACGCGCCGCCGGCATCGGCGGAATGGTGGGAGGACAGGCACTCGACCTCATGGCCGAGCAGGATCGGCCCGGCGAGGAAAGGATCCTCGAGCTTCAGGCGATGAAGACCGGGGCTCTGCTGCGCTATGCCTGTGCGGCGGGTGCGATTGCCGCCGGTGCCGACGCTTCGACGGTCGCGCGCATGACCCGCTTCGGCGAAATCATCGGCCTTGCGTTCCAACTCGCCGACGACCTTCTCGACGTCACGTCGGACGCTGCCACACTGGGCAAGGCCACCGGCAAGGATGCCGGACGCGGCAAGGGAACGCTGGTTTCGCTGCTGGGCGCCGACGCGGTACGACAGAGGCTCGCGGCACTGGTCGAGGAGGCCGAAGAGGTGCTTTCGCCCTTTGGCGACAGGGCCGATATTCTGAAGCGCGCGGCGGGCTTCATCGCCAGCCGAAACCGCTGACGGCGCCCGTTGACGAGGGGCGCTCCGGAGCTCGAAACTGAGCGGGAACGGTACACATACCGGCGATTTTTCGGTTTTCGAATACGGTTTTATTAACCAACTGACGGCAGTATCGCTCCAAACGGATGTTGCCATTATGAAGCTCGAAGAACTCTCGGATCAGGACGAAGCCGCGGTTGCGCGCCGTTCAATTGTGCTGTTGCGTATCGGTTATATCGTGTCCCTGTCCGCGATGGCCGTGATCTGCGCATTCTTCTTTCTTGAGCAAAGCAAGCGAAACGAGACAATTCAGCGAATTGGCGCGGTCGCAACCGAGTTTGGCGAGGTCGATCACGCCCTGCGTGCCATTGCCAACAGAAGCGGTCGGCTGGCGGAGACCTATGTCGACAACATGGCGGATGTCGATCCGCGCCTTCAGGGCGTGACGCTCGCGGAGAAAAACCGGATCCGCAGCGAGATGCCGGTTGATCCCGACATCCTGTCCGCGGTTTCGAGCCTGCGCTTCGCTTTCGAACGAGCGCGGTGGAAGCTTCAGCATCTCGGCGAGTCATGGCGTGCCCTCCCTGCCGATCTCACCGAGCGGATCCGGCTGCAGTCGCGCTACATGACAGGGGAGGATCCTTTTGAGGCCCACAAGTCGCTGGTGAGCGCTGAGCGCATCGATTCGGTGCGAACGGAGAAGGACATCTACTGGTCGGGCCGCGAGGTCTTCGCGATGTTCGGCGAGATGATCGAGCCTTCGAACCTCTTTGTGCAGGAGCAATTCCGGGATTACCTGGCGGAATTGTCCCTTTCACAGGGCGCATTGCTGCAAAAGTATCTGATCGTCACGATGGCCATCCTGCTGGTTCTCGGCATCGGCGTCTTCGTTCCGATCGACATCATCATCCGCCAGATGGTTCGCCGGCTTCAAGCAAAGACCCGGGAAATCGACCAGGCCCTGACCAAGGCAAAGGCTGCCGACCGCGCCAAATCCGAATTTCTGGCAACGATGAGCCATGAGATCCGGACGCCGATGAACGGGGTCCTCGGCATGGCGGAGTTGCTGACGCGCACCGAACTCGACACAAGGCAGCGCACCTTCACGGACGTGATCCTGAAATCCGGCAACGCGCTTCTCGAGATCATCAACGACATCCTCGATTTCTCCAAGATCGACGCCGGGCAGATGGTTCTGTGCCCCAAACCCTTCAGCCTGATCGACACGACCGAGGATGTGGCGACGCTGATGTCCTCGCGGGTGGCCGAAAAGGACATCGAACTGGTGGTGCGGATCGCGCCGGGCCTGCCCGAGAAACTGATCGGCGATCCGGGCCGTATCCGTCAGGTGCTGACCAACCTGGTCGGCAATGCGGTGAAGTTCACGGAGACAGGCCATGTGATGGTCGAGGTGAACTGGGCTGATGTCGAGACGGACGGTCTGGAGGATGCCCATTCACGCCGGCTCGCACTCTCGATCGCAGTGCGCGATACCGGGATCGGCATTCCGCCCGAAAAGATCGAGGCGGTGTTCGAGAAATTCAGCCAGGTCGACGGATCGTCGACGCGCAAGCACGAAGGCACCGGGCTCGGACTGGCGATCGCAACGCGCCTGGTGGAACTGATGGGCGGGCGCATCGAACTGGAAAGCGAAGTGGGCGTTGGCTCCACCTTCAGCTTCACCATCGAACTCGATGTCGACGGCAGCATCAACGAAGCCAGGGTGCAGGCCGCGGAAGGCCTGAAAGGCCGTCGCGTCCTCGTGATTGACGACAATGCCATCAACCGCATGATCCTGACCGAGCAGATGCGCGACTGGGGACTGGATTGCGTTGCCGTCGAGAGCGGAGAGGTCGGCATCAATCTCCTGCGCCACGCGCGCTCGCAACTGGGCATCGGCATTGATCTTCTGGTGCTCGATTTTCAGATGCCCGGGCTGACCGGCGCAGAAGTGGCGCAACTGATCCGGTCCGATCCGCTGATCGCAGACACCGAGATCCTGGTGCTTTCATCGATCGATCAGGCCGACCAGCTCGCGGCGCTGGACAGCCTCGGAATTTTCGCGCAGCTGACCAAACCGGTGCGCACCGTTCAGCTGCGCCAGACAGTCCAGGCTGCCTTGCAGCGTGTCTGTCAAACCGGTGCGGATACCGGTGGAACCGTTGGCACCACGCCGGGCGAAGCGGTTGTGCTTCCGGTCCGCGGACGCTCGCCTCTCGCGGTCGCCGAAGCGGTTGCCGGCGCCGACAGCGACGCAAGCCCCGTTCGCGCCGAAATGCCGGTTGTGCCGATGTCGCGAAGCGCGCCGCTGGTGCTCGTGGCGGAGGACAACCAGGTCAACCAGATCGTCTTTCAGCAGCTGCTGGAAGGAATCGGACTGGATCAGGATCTGGCGGTCAATGGCCGTGAGGCTGTGGAAAAATGGATGAAGCTGCGCCCGAACCTGGTCCTGATGGACGTGTCGATGCCCGAGCTCAACGGCCTGGAAGCGACTCAGGAGATCCGGGCTATAGAAGCGCGCGAAGGGCTTTCGCCGACACCGATCATTGCCGTGACGGCGCACAGTCTCAAAGGCGACGAGGACCGGTGCTTGGCCGCGGGCATGGACGATTATATCTCCAAGCCGATCTCGCCGGAAAAATTCGGCGCCATGCTCGAACGCTGGCTGCCCGGCGCAGACCTCAAGGCGGAGACGGCCTGAGGCGGTCTCGATCCTCGGCGCCTGGCTGCGGGCAGGCTCTCCAAGGCGCCGCGCGTCCGGCTCGACGCGCAAAGGACGCTGCAGCATTCTGACGTGGCGGATGGATGTTCGCGCTCAACGGGGTCCAATCGGGCGCGGCATGCCTTATCCGAAGCGCCTTTCAATGTAGTCGGCCACCATCGCCTGAAAATCCTCGGCGATGTTCGGACCGCGCAGCGTTGCAGTCTTCTTTCCGTCAACGAACACCGGAGCGGCGGGGCTTTCTCCGGTGCCGGGCAGCGAGATGCCGATATCGGCATGTTTGGATTCTCCCGGGCCATTGACGATGCAGCCCATGACCGCGACCTGCAAGCCCTCGACGCCGGGGTATTTTTCGCGCCAGACCGGCATGTTGTTTCGCAGATCGTCTTCGATGGTTCGCGCCAGTTCCTGAAACACCGTCGAGGTGGTGCGGCCGCAGCCCGGGCAGGCTGCGACGACCGGCAGGAACTGCCTGAACCCCATCACCTGCAGAAGCTCCTGGGCCACCAGAACTTCCCGGGTCCGGTCTCCGCCTGGCTCCGGCGTAAGCGAAACGCGAATGGTGTCGCCAACGCCGCCCTGAAGCACAATCCCCATGGCGGCGGCAGACGCGACAATGCCCTTCGATCCCATGCCGGCCTCCGTCAAACCCAGATGCAGGGCATGGTCGGACCGCCGGGCCAGTTCTGCATAGACGGCAATCAGGTCCTGCACCTGGCTGACCTTGGCCGAGAGGATGATGCGGTTGCGCGGCAGGCCGGTTTCCTCGGCAAGTGCTGCCGAATGCAGCGCCGACTGGATGATGGCTTCCCGGGTGACGTCGCGGGCCGACAGCGGCGAGCCGTTTGCGGCGTTCTCATCCATGAGCCTGGTCAGCAGCACCTGGTCGAGCGACCCCCAGTTGACCCCGATGCGAACCGGTTTGCCATGGCGGATCGCCATCTCGACGATCTCGACGAACTGGCGGTCCTTCTTGTCCTTGAAGCCGACATTGCCGGGGTTGATGCGATACTTTGCCAGCGCTTCGGCACAGGCGGGATGATCCGCCAGCAGCTTGTGACCGATGTAGTGGAAATCGCCCACCAGCGGAACGTCGAGGCCCAGCCGCTCCAGCCGCTCGCGAATGCGGGGGACGGCTGCGGCACTTTCGTCACGGTCCACGGTGATGCGGACGATTTCCGATCCCGCGCGGTGAAGCGCCGCGACCTGCGCAACGGTCGCGTCGACATCGGCCGTGTCGGTGTTGGTCATCGACTGCACCACCACCGGCGCGCCGCCGCCGACGATCACGCCGCCGACGTCAACCGCCACGCTGGCGCGACGGGTCTGGGGAACAACGAAGGGAGATGTGGTCATGAAGCCCTCGGAACGATCGCCGTCTTGGCAGGCCGCCAAGTCCTGCCCCTACCTAATTGCAGTTGGGCCCAAATGGAAGATCAATGATGGCACGCCTGAGTGCGTCAGCCGCGGGCAGCCTCCGGGTTGAGGCGCCAGACCGACCGGTTGAGGGTTGCCGCGGTTGCGACCCACACTGCGTAAGGCACGAAGAGCAGCGCCGCTGTCTGCGAAAGCTGTGCTGCCACGGCGATGTAGGCCAGGATGGACAGGAGCAGGGCGCAGACATCGACAAAGGCCAAGTCCATGCGCCGCAGGCCGAAGAACAGCCACGACCAGGCCGCGTTCAAGACCAGTTGCAGGAGCCACAATCCCATCGCAAGGCCCAGGCCCTGAGCCTGCCAGGCCAGCCAGCCGGAGACGCCGATGGCAATATAGAGAACACTCCAGACAACCGGAAACGCCCAGTTGGGCGGTGTCCAGTCCGGCCGGCGAAGACTTTCGTACCACGGTCCGGGTTTGAAAACGGCGCCGGTGGCTGCGGCGGCGAGAACAAGAACTGCAATCACGATGGCGGACATCTGGCGTCTCCCGAAGCGTCTGGTCAATCTGGCTTGGCCGAAAACCGTCAACGGCCTTCAACCGACCGGGCACAAGACTGCCCGCGCGTTTCAACAGCGCCGACGGGATAGATAAGGTTCCATGACGAAATTGCCAGCGCCCGAAAGCAGAACCGTACGCGCCAGCCGCCGGTCAGCATGCCGGAATGATGCAGGCGCCTTTCGCGATGGGGGTTGGCTTGCCGTCATGGATCGTCGTTGCACTGTCGAGATGCCCGTTCGGATGCGTCGTTCGGATGAGCGTTGAAGGATTGCGAACGGGCAGAAACAGTATCATCATGGACCCATTGCATATCTTGAATAAATGTCGCGGTCCCTCGGGCGGACCGAGGGAGGAGCGGATATGAAGAATGCAGTGGGTGCGCGGGAGAGCGGGCCGGCGGGGGCTCCGGCGATTGGGGAGATTTCCCTTCAGGATGTGACGTCGAGCCTTGCTGCCGGCTGGACCGATTTTCGGGCCAATCCCGGGTTCGGACTGTTCTTCGGCGGGATCTACATGCTGGGCGGCATGCTCATTCTCGGGTTCCTGACCAGCATCGGCGCCCCGTGGATGATCATTCCGCTGGCGATCGGTTTTCCGCTGCTCGGCCCGTTCGTCGCCGTCGGACTTTACGAGGTCAGCCGCCGGCGCCAGGCGGGTGAGCCGGTCACCTGGCAGGGCGTGCTGACGGAGGTGTTCCACCAGCGGGAACGGCAGCTGGGATGGATGGCCTTCGTGGTGATGTTCATCTTCTGGGTCTGGGTGTACCAGGTGCGCCTGCTGCTGGCGCTGTTCCTGGGCTTCAAGTCGTTCTCGAACTGGGATGCGTTTGTTCAGGTGGTGCTGTCGACGCCAGAGGGATGGGGGTTTCTCGGCGTCGGAACGGTGGTCGGCGCGTTTCTGGCCACGGTGCTGTTTTCAACGACCGTGATCGCCTTGCCTATGCTGGCAGAGCGTGAGGTGGATTTCATCACCGCGATGATTGCCAGCGTGTCGACGGTGGCGAAGAACCCTTTACCGATGCTGGGTTTCGGCATCGTCGTGGGGCTCGTCACGCTGCTCGCGCTGGTTCCGCTGTTTGTCGGCCTGCTGGTCGCGCTTCCCGTGCTGGGCCATGCCACCTGGCACCTGTACAGGCGTGCAACACTGCCCGCCTAGGGACACATCAGTTGCAGGAAAGTTCGCGGATCAGCGGTCGGCACAGGTCCGGCCGGCCTCCGCAGCAATCTTCGAGGAGGAAGCCCAGCAGTCCGCTTATGCCTTCATGATTGGCATGATAGCGGACACTGCGGCCCTCGCGGACACGACTGACCAGTCCCGCCTTGAGCAGGATTCCCAGATTGGTCGACATGGTGTTCTGGCGCACGTTCAGTCTTTCACCGATTTCACCGGATGCGAGGCCTTCCGGCCCGGCGCTGACGAGAAGCCGGAACACGGCCAGGCGGGTTTCCTGGCTGAGCGCCGCAAAGGCGTCCAGGGCTTGCTGCTGTTTCATGGTCTCATCGGTATTGGATGTGCCCGGATTGCGCAAGCAGCCGTGCGGTCTATCGGGGCGGGTTGTTCCAGTGGATATCCTCCAGCGTCTGCATCCTCGCCCGCGCGCCATCGGACTGTGAACGCGACACGCGGTCGATCAGCGCTTCGGCCAGGGCAAGCAGCGCGACGCTTGAATCCCACGTCCTGTCGGCATCGACGACGCAGGGCAGCACGACGCGCGCCGATTTTGCGATCGGCGACAGCCAGGGATCGGTGACAAGGATGATCCGCGCCTTGCGTTCGACCAGCAGCTCGCCGAGCCGGACCAGGTCCGACTGGTAACGGCGGATGTCGAACAGCACGGCGACATCTCCGGGGCGAATGTCGAGAAGCTGGTCGCGCCAGGTCGAGGTCTGGCCGCCGAAATGCCGGACCCCGGGGCGGATGATCCTCAAATGGGCCGCCATGTAGCCGGCAATCGCATCGGTGAAGCGGCCGCCGACGAAGACGCAGGCCGAACGCTGGTCGGAGAGCATTTCGCAAGCGGCCTCGAACTCGCTCTCGGACACTGCCTTCAATGTGGCGTCGAGATTGCCGGCGACAGCGGCAAAGCTTGCCTTGAGTGCGGGGTTCTCCGTGACCGGACTTGTGCTTCGGGCACGTTCGAGCGGCGACATCAGTTGCGCCTGCACGTCGGCACGCAGCCGGCGCTGGAATTCGGGATAGGAGCCAAACCCCAGGCGGGCGACGAACCTCAGCACGGTCGGCGCGCTGGCGCCGGCGAGTGCGCCAAGCTCGGCGATGGTGGACAGGCCGATGCTGGGATAGTTGGCGAGGAAGGCGTGGGCGACCTTCTTCTCGGCGGCGGGCAGGCTGCCGAGGATGTCCTGAACCTGTTCGCGAATGGCCATGTCTCGTCCCGTTTCCTCTCGGCGACCGGCGCTCTTCAGGTTCGGAAAGACCCGTGGACCGGATCGCTTTTCGCCCGGGGACGCGGACCTTCCTGCACTGCGATTTCAATATGTAACAGAAATTACAGGATTGACATCGATGACGCAATCCTAATCATTGTTACGAGGCTCGGCGGATCGGCGCCGGGACTCTCTGCGAACAGCCGGGGACAACAGATATCGTGTTCGACGACACCCTGATCGATGCATCGGAAGGATCCGCCTTCTCCGTTTCCCGGGCCGAAGGGACAAGCAGCATCGTGCTCGTCTGCGAACACGCGTCGAACCGCATTCCGCGGTCGCTCGGCAATCTGGGTCTCGACGAGGCGGCGCGGGAAAGTCACATCGCGTGGGACATCGGGGCGGCAAGTGTGGCCGAGATCCTCTCGGAGACCCTGGATGCCGTGCTGGTCAGCCAGCGCTTCTCCAGGCTCGTCTACGACTGCAACCGGCCGCCCGAGGCCCCGGGCGCCTATCCGGAAAAAAGCGAGATCTTCACGGTGCCGGGCAATGCCGGTCTTTCCGGCGCGGACCGCGCCCGGCGCGCGAACGCGCTCTATCATCCATTTCACGACGCCATCGACCATGTCCTCGACGAGCGTATAGCGGCGGGACGGGAGGTCGTTCTGGTGACCGTGCATTCGTTCACGCCGGTCTATTTCGGCGCCCGCCGCGACGGCGAACTCGGGATCCTCCACGATGCAGACCGGCGGCTGGCGGATGCCATGCTGGAGGCGGCGCGCGAGGCGGACCTTGCCGGCGTCAGCCGGAACTATCCCTACGGTCCGGAGGACGGCGTGACGCACACGCTGATGCGGCACGGACTGGCCCGGGGTATCCCCAATGTGATGCTGGAGATCCGCAACGACCTGATTTCCGGCGCGCCGGGGCAGTCGGAATGGGGCGTGCGTGTTGCCGGGCTGCTGATGTCCGGCCTTGCGGGCCTCAAGGCAAACGAGGCGCGGGCGTGATGAAAGCCATGGAGTCCTACATTCGCATCGTCGACAGCTTCAATCGAAGGGTCGGCCGGTTTGCGATGTATCTGATTTTTGCCTTGATGGGCGTGTTGCTGTGGTCGTCGGTCACCAAGTTTGCGGGCTCGCCGGCGCTCTGGACGCTGGAGTTCGCGCAGTTCATCATGGTCGGCTACTATCTGCTCGGCGGCGCCTATTCCATGCAGCTCGGCGACCATGTTCGCATGGACCTGATCTACGGAAACTGGTCGCCGCGCCGGAGGGCGGCGATCGACGCCGTGACCGTTCTGTTCCTTCTCTTCTACCTCTGCGTCCTGCTTTACGGCGGCATATCGAGCACCACCTACGCCATCGAGTACGGCGAGCGCGCGCACTCGGTCTGGCGGCCGTACATGTGGCCGGTCAAGGTGGTGGCGACCATCGGGGTGTTCCTGATGCTGCTTCAGACGCTGGCCGAATTCTTCCGCGATATCCTTTTCCTCCGTGGCGTCAGCGTCAACCATGCAAGCGAGGCGGGCCTGTGAGCTACGAACTGATCGCGATCTTCATGTTCGCCTCGATGATGGCGCTGCTTCTGACCGGGCAGCGGGTCTTCGGCGTCATCGGTGCGGTCGCGGTGATCGCGGCGCTGCCGCTGTGGGGCACCGGCGGGGTGGAAATCGCCTTCGCGCAGTCGATCAAGCTGATGAAGTGGTATCCGCTTCTCACGCTGCCGATGTTCATCTTCATGGGGTACATGCTGTCGGAAAGCCGGATCGCCGACGACCTCTACCGCATGTTCCATGTCTGGTTCGGGCCGGTGCCCGGCGGACTTGCGATCGGCACCATTCTCCTGATGGTGGTGATCTCGGCGATGAACGGCCTGTCGGTGGCCGGAATGGCGATCGGCGCGACGATCGCGCTGCCGGAACTGCTCAGGCGCGGTTACGACAAGGTGATGATCACGGGCGTGGTCCAGGGCGGATCGAGCCTCGGCATTCTCATTCCGCCTTCCGTCGTTCTCGTGCTCTACGGCATGATCGCACGCCAGCCGGTCAGCCAGCTCTGGCTTGCCGGCGTGTTTCCCGGCCTCCTGATGGCCACGCTGTTCATTCTCTACATCGCCGTGCGCTGCAAGCTTCAGCCGCATCTCGGACCGCCGCTCTCCCGGGAAGAGCGCGAGGCAATCTCGTGGAAGGAGCGCATTCTCCTGATGCGGGCGGGCTTCCTGCCTTTCATGATCTTCTTCCTGATGAACGGGCTGTTTCTGATGGGCATCACAAGCCTGGTCGAAAGCTCGGCGGTGGGGGCGCTCTCGGCGATGGCTGCTGCCTTTATCAAGGGCCGGCTGACGAAGAAGGTGCTCGAGGAGGTGGTGCGAAAGACCCTCGGCATCTCCTGCATGTTCATGTGGATCATTCTTGCCGCGCTGTGCTTCGGCGCCGTGTTCGACGGCCTCGGCGCGGTTCGGGCAATCGAGAATTTCTTCCTCGGCCAGCTCGGACTCGAGCCCTGGCAGGTGCTGATCCTGATGCAGCTGAGCTTCCTGCTGATGGGAACCTTTCTCGACGATACCGCGATGCTGGTGATCGTTGCGCCGCTCTACGTGCCGCTCGTCAAGGTGCTGGGCTTCGACCTCATCTGGTACGGGATTCTCTACACCATCACCTGCCAGATCGCGTACATGACGCCGCCCTTCGGATACAACCTGTTCCTGATGCGCGCCATGGCGCCGCCGGAGATAAAGCTTCGGCACATCTATGCTTCCGTCATTCCCTTCGTCGCGGTCATGTTGCTCACATTGGTGATCGTGATGCTCTTCCCGGAAATTGCGCTCTGGTTGCCCGAGCAGTTCCGGGGCAAACTTCGAGGCTAGAATGAGCAGACCCGTCAGGGCAAAACCCAAAAAGGAGAACAGCATGAGCATGATCAAGAGGCGTCAATTTCTCACCAGGGCCGGCGCAGCGGGTGCCGCGGCCGGAACCGTGCTGGCCGCTCCGCCGGCGATCTCGCAGGAGCCGATCCGCTGGCGCATGCAGACCTATGCCGGCGCGACGCTCGGCCAGTTTGTGACCCAGCCCTTCGTCGATGCCTTCAACGAGGCGGCAAACGGCGAAATGGTCATCGAGCTGTTCTTTGCCGACCAGATCGTGCCGACCGGCGAGCTGTTCCGCGCCATGCAGGCCGGCACCATCGACGCGGTGCATTCGGACGACGATTCCATGGCCTCGCCGGTGGAAGTCGGCCTGTTCGGCGGCTACTTCCCTTTCGCCACCCGCTCGATCCTCGACGTGCCGGTGCTGTTCCAGCAGTACGGCCTGGGCGACATCTGGCGCGAAGCCTATGCCGGAACCGGCGTGAAGTGGCTTTCGGCAGCCGGCCAGGATCCGTGCAACTTCAACACCAAGAAGGAAATCACCAGCGTCGCCGATCTCGATGGCCTCAGGCTCTACACCTTCCCGACAGCCGGCCGGTTCCTGACCCAGTTCGGCGTTGTGCCGGTCTCGATCCCCTACGAAGACGCGGAAGTGGCCGTTCAGACCGGTGAGCTCGACGGCATGTCCTGGTCGGGCATCACCGAGGACTACACCGTCGGCTGGGCCGACGTGACCGACTACTTCCTCACCAACAACATATCCGGTGCCTGGATCGGCTCCTGGTTTGCCAACGAGGAAAAGTGGAACGCGCTGCCCGAGCATCTCAAGGCGCTGTACATGTCCTGCATGGAAGCCAGCCACACCTACCGGAACCAGTGGTACTGGGGCGGGGAAGCCAAGCTGCGCGCCACCGGCGACAAGCTGGAGCTTCGCTCTGTCCCCGCATCGGACTGGAAACAGGTCGAGGACGCGGCCGTGAAGTTCTGGGATGAGATCGCCGCGGAAAGCGAAACCAAGGCGAAGGTCATCTCGATCTTCAAGGAGTACAACAGCGTCATCAACAAGGCGGGCTTCCCCTACGGCGAAAGCTGAGCCTGCCCATTACGAAATCTCCGCCTCCCGGTCTTGCGCCGGGGGGTGGATTGCCATTACAGCGCCGACATGGCGGACACAGCCGCGTTCTCATCGTGAAACGGCGCGCAGCCGCCATTTCGCCGCAAGCCGAGACTGAAACGTCAACCACATCATCGGGACCCTATCGACATGGCCGGAAACCTTAGCTTTGAAGACCTGAAATCCGCCGCCAAATCCGGTGACATCGATACCGTTCTGGTGTGCGCCGTCGACATGCAGGGACGGTTGATGGGCAAGCGTTTCCATGTCCAGAACTTCATCGATTCGAGCCATGACGAGACCCACTGCTGC
Source organism: Hoeflea sp. (assembly GCA_965233445.1). Lineage (GTDB taxonomy): Bacteria > Pseudomonadota > Alphaproteobacteria > Rhizobiales > Rhizobiaceae > Hoeflea. The sequence goes on along the minus strand of OZ247491.1, from coordinate 160,063 downwards.
AACTACCTGCTGGCAACGGACCTCGAGATGGCGACGCCGGACGGCTATGCAACCACGAGCTGGCGCGCCGGCTATGGCGACTACGTGATGAAGCCGGATCTTGCGACCATGCGGCGTGTGCCGTGGCTCGAGGGCACCGCCATGGTGCTGTGCGACCTGCTCGATCATCACAGCCATCAACCGGTGCCGCAGTCGCCCCGGCAGATGCTCAAGACCCAGATCGCGCGCCTCAAGGAACTCGGATACGAGGCGATGATGGCGACCGAGCTCGAGTTCTTCCTGTTCGAGCAGAGCTTTCGCGATCTCGCGCGCTCTGGTTACCGGGAACTGACGCCGATCAGCGCCTACAATGAAGACTATCACATCCTGCAGACCACCAAGGAAGAGAGCATCATGCGGCCGGTCCGCAATCATCTCTTCGCGGCGGGCATCCCGGTGGAAAACTCCAAGGGCGAAGCCGAAACAGGGCAGGAGGAGCTCAACATCCGATATGCGGAGGCGATGGACTGCGCCGACCATCACACGATTGCCAAGCATGCGGTCAAGGAAATTGCCTGGGCCAATGGCCGATCGGCGACCTTCCTGCCGAAATGGGACCGCAACAAGGTGGGGTCCGCGGCCCATGTCCACATGTCGCTTTGGAGCGGTAAGACCCCCGCATTTCATGATCCCGACCGGAAATACGGGATGTCCGAGCTGATGGGCCACTTCATGGCCGGGCTGATCGCGTATGCGACCGACTACACCTGGTTCCTGGCACCCTATGTGAACAGCTACAAGCGGTTCATGAAGGGCACCTTCGCGCCCACGCGAACCGTCTGGTCGGTCGACAACCGCACTGCCGGTTTCCGCCTGTGCGGCGAAGGCACCAAGGCCGTTCGGGTCGAGTGCCGCATCGGCGGCGCGGACATCAATCCGTATCTCGCGCAGGCAGCGCTTCTCGCCGCAGGCATCAGGGGCATCGAGGAGAAACTCGAACTCGCGCCACCGACGACCGGCGACGTCTACGAGAATGCCGAGGCACGGCACATTCCGTCCACGCTCAGGGATGCGACCGAAACCCTGCGCGGGTCGAAGATGCTGCGCGAGGCTTTCGGCGATGCGGTGATTAACCACTATGTGCGCTGCGCACAGTGGGAGCAGGAAGAGTTCGACAAGGCGGTGACGGACTGGGAGATCGCGCGCGGTTTCGAGCGCGCCTGATCCAGCCTCGCCTCAAAGGAATTGCGGCCGGGACTTCTGGCGCGCGGGCGCGCGCCAACGGCCGGAAGGAGAAAATACCATGAGCAGTTTGAAACTGATTTCGCCCGTTGACGGCTCGGTCTATGCCGAGCGTGAGGTGATGGCGCTTGAGAGCGCTGCCGCGGCTGTCGCGCGATCAAGGGCGGCGCAGAAGGACTGGGCCCGCCGTCCGTTGCAGGAACGTATCGCCCTGGTTCAGGCCGGCGTTGCCGGTCTCAACGAGATGAAGGATGACGTCGTGCCGGAACTCGCCTGGATGATGGGCCGTCCGGTGCGCTACGGCGGCGAATTCGGCGGCGTGAACGAGCGCACGGACTACATGGCCGGGATAGCGCCCCGGGCGCTGGCGCCGATCGAGATCGAGAATTCCGCCGAGTTCGAGCGCCGGATCGTGCGCGATCCGCACGGCGTGGTGTTCGTCATCGCGCCCTGGAACTATCCCTACATGACCGCGATCAATACGATCGTGCCTGCGCTGATCGCCGGCAACACGGTGGTGCTCAAGCACGCGACGCAGACACTGCTGGTGGGCGAACGCATGGTGCGGGCTTTCCACGAGGCCGGGGTTCCCAAGGACGTGTTCATCAACCTCTTCCTCGACCACCAGGGTACCGAGAAGCTGATTTCAGCGGGCAGCTTCAATTTCATCAATTTCACCGGATCGGTCGGCGGCGGCAAGGCGATCGAACGCGCCGCAGCCGGAACCTTCACCGGCCTCGGGCTAGAGCTTGGCGGCAAGGACCCGGGATACGTCATGGACGACGCCGATCTCGACTGGGCGGTCGACGTTTTGATGGATGGCGCGATGTTCAATGCCGGACAGTGCTGCTGCGGCATTGAGCGGCTCTATGTGGCGCGGCCGCTCTACGATGCGTTCGTCGAGAAAGCCGCGGCCTGGGTCAATTCTGGCCTCAAGCTCGGCAATCCGCTCGATCCCGAAACGACCATCGGGCCGATGGCCAATGTGCGTTTTGCGAAGGAAGTTCGCGCGCAGATTTCCGAAGCGCTGGAACAGGGCGCGCGCGGGCTGATCGACCCGGCGCAGTTTCCCGCCGATGACGGCGGCGCCTACCTGATGCCGCAGGTGCTTGTGGACGTGAACCACGACATGCGGGTCATGCGCGACGAAAGCTTCGGGCCGGTGGTCGGCATCATGCCGGTGGACAGCGACGAAGAGGCGCTCGCTCTGATGAACGATTGCCAGTTCGGCCTGACCGCTTCGCTCTGGACCAATGACGTGAACCGCGCCGCCAAAATCGGTGACGGCATCGAAACCGGAACCGTGTTCATGAACCGGGCCGATTACCTCGATCCGGCGCTGTGCTGGACCGGCTGCAAGGCCACCGGCCGTGGCGGCTCGCTGTCGGAAATCGGCTTCCACAATCTCACCCGTCCCAAATCCTACCATCTGAGAAAGAAATCCGCATGAGCCCGCGCGCCAACTGGTCCTATCCCACCGCAATCCGTTTTGGAGCCGGCCGCATTTCCGAGCTGGCGGAAGCCTGCGCAGCCGCAGGCATCAAGAAACCGCTCCTGGTCACCGACCGCGGGCTGGCGTCCCTGCCGATCACAGCACAGGCGCTCGATCTGCTCGAGGCGGCCGGTCTCGGCCGGGCGATTTTCAGCGAAGTGGATCCCAACCCGAACGAGTTGAACCTCGCCGCAGGCGTCGCAGCGTTCAAGACCGGCGGCCATGACGGCGTGATTGCGTTTGGCGGCGGCTCGGGGCTGGACCTGGGCAAGCTGATCGCCTTCCAGGCGGGCCAGACCCGGCTGGTCTGGGATTTCGAGGATATCGGTGACTGGTGGACGCGCGCCGATGCGGATGCGATCGCCCCGATCATCGCCGTGCCGACCACGGCCGGCACGGGCTCCGAGGTCGGTCGCGCCGGCGTGCTCACCAATTCGGTCACCCACGTCAAGAAGATCATCTTCCATCCGAAGCTGCTTCCGGCGGTGACGATCTGCGATCCGGAACTGACGGTCGGCATGCCGAAGATGATCACGGTGGGCACCGGCATGGATGCCTTCGCCCATTGTCTCGAGGCCTATTCCTCGCCGTTCTACCATCCGATGAGCCAGGGCATTGCGCTCGAGGGCCTGCGGCTGGTCAAGGAGAACCTGCCGCTGGTGGTCGCCGACGGCTCCAACCTCGCAGCCCGCGCCGAAATGATGAGTGCGGCTGCGATGGGTGCGGTGGCCTTCCAGAAGGGGCTCGGCGCCATCCACGCGCTGTCGCATCCGGTGGGCGCGGTCTACAACACCCATCACGGCATGACCAACGCGGTGGTGATGCCGCCGGTGCTCAGGATGAACCGTCCGGCGATCGAGGACCGGATTGCGCGGGCTGCCGACTATCTCGGCATCGCCGGCGGCTTTGACGGCTTTTTCGATTTCGTCCTGAAACTGCGCGCCGATCTCGGTGTCCCGGACAAGCTTGCCGACCTCGGCGTCGGACGCGACCGGATCGACGACATGACCGCCATGGCGCTTGAAGACCCCAGTGCAGGCGGCAATCCGGTCAAGATGACCGAAGACAACACCAGGGCTCTCTTCGAAGAGTGCATCTGAGGGACTGACTTTCGCGTCAGGTTCAGGTCTTCGGCGGGCCCCCGTCCGACGGGCGTGTCATCTTGTGCGTTCCATGGTGAACCGTGATGAACGGCTTGCCGGGCAGCGCGGGCCCGTGCTCGCTTTCCCGGCAGGGCCTGGTCCGCGCCCTGCCGGCGCGCTGGCTATTTGCACTGCAACAAAACAGACGCTATGGATTGAAAACGGGTTTTGAGAGCCCGCCTGAGATTGTGTCAAAGGGGAGCCAGTTCGTGCCGATTTCCAAGATTCTTGTCGCCAATCGCTCCGAAATCGCCATCCGCGTCTTCCGCGCAGCCAATGAACTGGGTCTGAAAACCGTCGCGATCTGGGCGGAAGAGGACAAGCTCGCCCTGCACCGCTTCAAGGCGGATGAATCCTACCAGGTCGGGCGCGGGCCGCATCTCGACCGCGACATGGGGCCGATCGAAAGCTACCTGTCGATCGAGGAAGTCATTCGCGTGGCGAAGCTTTCCGGCGCCGACGCCATCCATCCCGGTTACGGACTTCTTTCGGAAAGCCCGGAATTCGCCGATGCCTGTGCGGAGAACGGCATCGTGTTCATCGGGCCCAGGCCCGACACCATGCGCAAGCTCGGCAACAAGGTCGCGGCGCGCAATCTCGCCATCGAGATCGGCGTTCCCGTGGTGCCGGCAACAAAGCCGCTGCCGGACGACATGGATGAAGTCGCGCGGATGGCCGAGGAGATCGGATATCCGATCATGCTGAAGGCCTCCTGGGGCGGTGGCGGCCGCGGCATGCGCGCGATCCGTGACCCGAAGGACCTGGTCCGCGAAGTCACCGAGGCCAAGCGCGAAGCCAAGGCGGCGTTCGGCAAGGACGAGGTCTATCTCGAGAAGCTGGTCGAGCGCGCCAGGCATGTGGAAAGCCAGATCCTGGGCGACACCCATGGCAACGCCGTGCACCTGTTCGAGCGTGACTGTTCGGTGCAGCGTCGGAACCAGAAGGTCGTCGAGCGCGCGCCTGCGCCGTACCTGACCGAGGCGCAGCGCCAGGAGCTGGCCTCCTACTCGCTCAAGATCGCCAACGCGACGGGGTATGTGGGCGCGGGCACGGTCGAATACCTGATGGATATGGACACCGGCGCATTCTACTTCATCGAGGTCAATCCGCGCATCCAGGTGGAGCATACCGTCACCGAGGAGGTGACCGGCATCGACATCGTCAAGGCGCAGATCCACCTGCTCGAGGGCGCCGTGATCGGCACTCCGGAATCGGGCGTGCCGGCGCAGCACGAGATCCATCTCAACGGCCATGCGCTGCAGTGCCGGATAACCACCGAGGATCCGGAGCAGAACTTCATTCCCGATTACGGCCGCATCACGGCCTATCGCGGCGCCACCGGTTTCGGCATCCGGCTTGATGGCGGCACCGCCTACTCGGGCGCGGTGATCACCCGCTACTATGATCCGCTGCTGGAGAAGGTCACTGCCTGGGCGCCGACGCCCGAGGAAACCATCCGGCGCATGGACCGGGCGCTGCGCGAATTCCGAATCCGCGGCGTTGCCACCAACCTGACGTTTCTGGAAGCCATCATCGGGCATGAGAGCTTCCGCGACAATTCCTACACGACCCGCTTCATCGACACGACGCCCGAACTTTTCGAGCAGGTCAAGCGTCAGGACCGCGCCACCAAGCTTCTGACCTATCTTGCCGACGTGACCGTCAACGGCCATCCAGAGACCAAGGGCCGGCCGATGCCGCAGGAAGACGCAGCCTTGCCGCGCGTCCCCTATGTGGAAGCGCCCGTGGTGGACGGGACCCGGCAGCTGCTCGACCAGATGGGTCCCAAGGGGTTCGCCGAGTGGATGCGGGCACAGACCCGCGTGCTCATGACCGACACGACCATGCGTGACGGGCATCAGTCGCTTCTCGCCACGCGCATGCGGACCCATGACATCGCGGCCATCGCGGGGACCTATGCACGGGCGCTGCCAAATCTCCTGTCGCTGGAATGCTGGGGCGGGGCGACCTTCGACGTGTCGATGCGGTTCCTGACCGAGGACCCGTGGGAGCGGCTCGACCTGGTTCGCCAGGGTGCGCCGAACCTGCTGTTGCAGATGCTTCTGCGCGGCGCCAACGGCGTCGGCTATAAGAACTACCCGGACAATGTGGTCAAGCATTTCGTGCGCCAGGCGGCGAGCGGCGGCATCGACCTGTTCCGTGTCTTCGACTGCCTCAACTGGGTCGACAACATGCGCGTGTCGATGGAAGCGGTCTGCGCCGAGGACAAGCTGTGCGAGGCCACGATCTGCTACACCGGCGACATCATGAATTCGGCCCGGCCGAAATATGATCTGAAATACTACACGGCGCTGGCCACCGAACTGGAAAAGGCCGGTGCCCATATCATCGCTGTCAAGGACATGGCGGGCCTGCTCAAGCCGGCGGCGGCGCGGCAACTGTTCACCGCCCTGCGCGAGGCCACCGACCTGCCGATCCATTTCCACACCCACGACACATCGGGGATCTCGGCCGCCACGGTGCTCGCCGCGGTCGACAGCGGTGTCGATGCGGTGGATGCGGCGATGGATGCGCTGTCGGGCAACACCTCGCAGCCCTGCCTCGGATCGATCGTCGAGGCGCTTCGCGGCCATGAGCGCGATCCCGAGCTCGATCCGGAATGGATCCGGCGGATTTCGTTCTACTGGGAGGCGGTGCGCAACCAGTATGCCGCGTTCGAAAGCGACCTCAAGGGGCCGGCCTCCGAGGTCTATCTGCACGAGATGCCCGGCGGACAGTTCACCAACCTGAAGGAACAGGCCCGTTCGCTGGGGCTGGAGACCCGCTGGCACGAAGTGGCGCAAGCCTATGCCGACGCCAACCAGATGTTCGGCGACATCGTCAAGGTGACGCCGTCGTCGAAGGTGGTCGGCGACATGGCGCTGATGATGGTGAGCCAGGATTTGAGCGTTGCCGATGTCGAGAACCCGGACAAGGACATGTCCTTCCCCGACTCGGTGGTTTCGATGATGCGCGGCGATCTCGGCCAGCCGCCGGCCGGCTGGCCCGAAAAGCTTCAGGCCAAGGTGCTCAAGGGCGACAAGGCCTATACGGAGCGGCCCGGCTCGCTTCTGCCCGATGCCGATCTTGAGGCTGAGCGGGCGGAAATCGAGACCAAGCTCGAGCGCAAGGTCAGCGAATACGAGTTCGCGTCTTACCTCATGTATCCCAAGGTGTTCACCGATTTTGCGCTTGCAACGGACACTTACGGCCCGGTGAGCATGCTTCCGACGCCGGCCTATTTCTATGGCCTGCCGGTGGGCGGGGAGCTTTTCGTCGAGATCGAAAAGGGCAAGACGCTGGTGATCCAGAACCTCGCCGAAAGCGAGCCGGACGATAAGGGCATGGTGACCGTGTTCTTCGAACTGAACGGCCAGCCGCGCCGGGTCAAGGTGCCCGACCGGGCGCATGGCGCCGCCGGCGGCGCAGTGCGGCGAAAGGCCGAGCCGGGCAACGAGTCCCATGTGGCAGCGCCGATGCCGGGCGTGGTGTCGGCTGTCGCCGCAGTTCAGGGCCAGAAGATCAAGGCCGGCGATGTGCTGGTGTCGATCGAGGCAATGAAGATGGAAACGGCAATCCATGCCGAGCGTGACGGCGTGATCGAGGAAGTCCTGGTCAAGACCGGCGACCAGATAGACGCCAAGGACCTTCTCATCGTCTACGCCTGATTTCCTGATTGCTGGGGCGTGACCTTGTGCGAGGCTTGCGGCCCGTCGCCGCGGCCTTGCGCACCCCTTCCGTAGCGGTCATGTTAGCCAGAGCTGATTCGCTTGGCCACATTGCACGCAGCTGAACGTTGCAGCCTTAGCCATGGTCTGTGCCGCTGGGGAGGACAATACCATGATCGCAGCAATTCCTTTGATGATCGTGCCTTTCGTACTCTACAATCTCATCATGCTCGGCTTTGCGGGCAACGGGGTCTCTGACCTCGGCGAGATGCTGATTTCGCTCCAGATGATGTCCGGCGCCGCGTGGACGATGAGCTGGGGCGACGTTCTGATCGTGATCGCCTTGGTGCTGTTGTTCATCGAGGTTCTGAAAGCCACCCGGACGGGCTCGTGGTCGGTGATCGACCACATGTTCTCGATGCTGGTTTTCATTGCCTTCCTGGTCGAGTTCCTGCTGGTGCGGGAGGCTGCGACACAGGTGTTCTTCATCCTGATGGTGATCGCCTTCGTCGACGTGATCGCGGGCTTCTCGGTTTCGATCAGATCGGCCGGACGCGACGTCTCCATCGGTCTTTGACGGGCCCGTCCCGCGCGGGACGCACCGGCTCGGCAACGCCCGGCTCCGGCGAGGCAATCGAACTGAAGATTTATCCGGCGTCGGCGGTGTAACCGGCAGCCTCGATGCCTGCGATGGCGCAGGCTTCGTCATTGTCCGACGTGTCGCCGGTGATCCCGGCGGCCCCGATGATCGACCCCTTGCGATCGCGGATCAGGACGCCTCCGGGCACAGCAACGATCTTTCCGCCCGAGACGGCGGAGAGGCCTTCAAGAAAATGCGGCCGGGTTTCGGCCTGCACATTGAGCCAGCGTGAACCGGCTCCGACGGCGAGCGCTCCGTAGGCCTTGCCGCTTGCGATTTCAAACCGCATCATCGAGGCGCCGTCCTGACGCTGGAAGGCTTTGACATGGCCGCCCGCATCGAGCACCACGACCGCAAGCGGCTTGAGGCCAAGTTCCTTTCCCTTCGACAGGGCAGCCGAGATGATCTTGAGGGATTTGGCCAGCGTGAGATCAGTCATGTCGAATGCCTTTCTGAACGGCGTCAGTGCCTTGCCCGCGATATAGCCGCAAAGCCCGGGCTTTCGCCAGACGCGGAAGGGAGGGGCCCTATTGAAAGTCCTTTTCCAAAGCGGAAGGCCCGGGGACAAGAACTGGCTGGTTGAGCCTGGCTCCGGCGGGTAGCAGAACTCAGCTGTCGATCGAGTTGATCTTGTCCTGAAGCGATTTCAATTCGGCCTTGAGATCCTCGATGTCCTTCGTGTTTCCGGGCTTCGTATCGGCCTTGTCGGGATCGGCGGAATGGCCGAGCGTGAAGGGCGAGAACATCTGCATTGCCTTCTGGAACATCTCGGTGTTGCGTCGGACCTGGTCCTCGACGAGCTGCATGGGCAATTGCATGTTCCGCGCCATCGGGTTCTCGCCCATCGATTTGGTAAGCTGGGCGCGCATCTGTTCCTGCTGCTCGGTCAGAGCCGACATTGAATGTTCCAGATAGCTCGGGACGACCATCTGAAGCTGGTCACCATAGTACGAGATCAGTTGCCGCAGGAAGGACACCGGCAGGAGGGTGTTTCCGGTCTTGGATTCCTGCTCGAAGATGATCTGGGTCAGCACCGAATGGGTGATGTCATCGCCGCTCTTGGCGTCAAGGACCGCGAAGTCCTCTCCCTTCTTGACCATGACGGCCAGGTCATCAAGCGTCACGTAGGTGCTTGTGCCCGTGTTGTAGAGACGGCGATTGGCATATTTCTTGATCGTAACGGGACCGCTGTTTTTGGCCATTAGGTTCTCCTTGAAGGTCTCCCCGGACCTGAAAGCCTCAGTTTGGACGAGACTGTAGGCGATATTCCGCTGAAATGACAAATTCTTTGTGCAATGCAGCTAAAGTTGCGGCAATTCGGCTCCCGTGCCTTTCGGTCGGCCTTCACCCGGCTGGGCCGGGATGGGACCTGTGGACGGTCGCGCCAATGTGCGGCGGACATCGTGGAAACGCCGCAACAGTGCGGTATGCACAAGCCACCGGCGCATGCGAACAAGCGTATGGCGGTCATCTCAAGATGCCCGTAATGACGGGCACAAGCATTTGACAGGCGCGCCAAGCTCCGGCACGTTCTGCACAACTTCTCGGCATATTATCATGACAGGGATATCACCATGAGCTCAATCGTCATCGCCAGCGCCGCCCGGACACCGGTCGGTTCCTTCAATGGAGCATTGTCTTCCGTCGCCGCCCACGACCTGGGCGCGGTTGCCATCAAGGCAGCGCTCGAACGCGCAGGTGTCGCGCCGGAGGAAGTGGACGAGGTCATTCTTGGCCAGATCCTGTCGGCGGGCCAGGGGCAGAACCCGGCTCGTCAGGCAGCCATGGCGGCAGGCATCCCGCAGGAAGCGACGGCCTGGGGGCTCAACCAGCTCTGCGGCTCGGGCCTGCGCGCGGTCGCACTCGGCATGCAGCAGATCAGCAGCGGCGACGCCGACATCATCGTGGCGGGCGGTCAGGAATCGATGTCCATGGCGCCCCATGCCATGCACATGCGCAACGGCGTGAAGATGGGTCCCGCAAGCATGGTCGACACCATGATGCACGACGCCCTCACCGACGCCTTCTACAACTACCTGATGGGCACTACCGCCGAGAATGTCGCCAAGAAATGGCAGCTGTCGCGTGACGAGCAGGACACGTTCGCGGTCAATTCGCAGAACAAGGCCGAAGCCGCGCAGAAGGCAGGCAAGTTCAAGGACGAGATCACCGCCGTCACCATCAAGGGCCGCAAGGGCGATACGGTGGTCGAGGAAGACGAGTACATCAAGCACGGTGTGACGATCGAAGGCATCTCGAAGCTGCGTCCGGCCTTCGACAAGGAGGGGACGGTCACGGCGGCCAACGCCTCGGGCATCAATGACGGGGCGGCAGCCGCGGTCCTGATGAGCGAAGCCGAGGCGTCGAAGCGCGGCATCACGCCGATGGCGCGGATCGTGTCCTGGGCGACCGCCGGCGTTGACCCGCAGATCATGGGCACCGGCCCGATCCCGGCCTCGCGCAAGGCGCTGGAGAAAGCCGGCTGGAGTGTCGGCGACCTCGACCTGGTGGAAGCCAACGAGGCGTTTGCGGCACAGGCCTGCGCGGTCAACAAGGACATGGGCTGGGATCCGGCGATCGTCAACGTCAATGGCGGGGCCATTGCCATCGGTCACCCGGTGGGCGCGTCGGGCGCGCGCATCCTGAACACGCTGCTGTTCGAGATGGCCCGCCGCGACGCGAAGAAGGGTCTTGCCACGCTGTGCATCGGCGGCGGCATGGGCGTTGCGCTCTGCGTCGAGCGCGGCTGAAGCGACATGTGATACTTACGCCGGGCCCGTAAGGGTTCGGCGCAACTTACCAATAAGATTCAATCCGCGACAGACGGATGGCAGGGTGGAAACAGCGTTCTGGGAGGAGGAACAGCATGAGCAAGGTGGCAATCGTGACCGGAGGGTCACGGGGCATAGGGGCAGCGATTTCGATTGCCCTGAAGGAGGCCGGCTACACGGTCGCAGCCAATTATGCCGGCAATGACGAGGCAGCGGCGAAGTTCACCGCGGACACCGGGATCAAGACCTACAAATGGTCGGTCGCCCATTACGATGCCTGTGTCGCCGGGATCAAGCAGGTGGAGGAGGAACTGGGTCCGGTGGCCGTGCTCGTCAACAATGCGGGCATTACCCGCGACGGGATGTTTCACAAGATGACGCCGCAGATGTGGAACGACGTCATCAACACCAATCTCTCCGGCCTGTTCAACATGACCAACCCGGTGTGGAGCGGCATGCGCGAGCGCAAGTTCGGACGGGTGATCAACATCTCGTCGATCAACGGCCAGAAGGGCCAGGCGGGCCAGGTCAACTATTCCGCAGCCAAGGCCGGCGATATCGGCTTCACGCGGGCACTTGCGCAGGAAGGCGCGCGCGCCGGGATCACCGTCAACGCCATATGCCCGGGCTATATCGGCACCGACATGGTACGCGCCATCGACGAGAAGGTGCTCAACGAACGCATCATTCCGCAGATTCCGGTCGGCCGCCTCGGCGAACCGGAGGAAATTGCCCGCGCCGTGGTGTTTCTCGCCGCCGATGATGCCGGTTTCATCACCGGCTCGACGATCTCTGCCAATGGCGGTCAGTATTTTTCCTGAACCTGCCCATCCAAAGACATCGAAACACTTGGAAAACGGCTGCCTCGGCGGCCGTTTTTTTGTTCGCCGGACAAGCGGCCGGCTGCAACTCAGACGTCTCAAAGGTTAACAGCAGGCCCGATTGCCGGCTGATCAGGGGTGTCCGGCGATGAGAACATTAGTGGTCCGAACAGATTTCCAAACCACATATTGTGTGAACAAAGCAGAAACATGATCAGGTCGGTGATTCGTCGCCGATTCGTTCCATCAAAGTTCCAAAGGTTAACCGAACCGTTCAGATGCAACCGATCCCGTTAAGGAACTGTTTGGAATTGTTAATGAATTCCTAACGCTGCAAAATGCCGAGATCCGCATAAAACGGACGTCTGACTGCGAAATGCCAAAGGTTAACGGCGCAGGCCGTTTTGGAACAAAACCGGTCCGGGGCGATTCAGCATTTTGTGCAAGGCTACGGGGCCGAAACTAGATGTTGCGGTGAACAAAAGCGGAATCAGGCCGAGTCAATGATTCGTCGCCGATTCGTTCCGCCACTGTTCCGGAAGTTAACGACAGCCTGTCGCAAGGGGTTGATTTTAGCGCTGTTCGAACGTGGATGATGTGTTAAGTCATGCACGCCCGCGCGCAAGCCGGGCAAACCGGGCAGGTATGGTTTCCGTCCAGGGAACCGTGTGCGTCCGGTCTGACAGCCCGCTGTCCAACGCGGGCGCCCGAATCCTGAAACGGACACTGATGCCCGCTTCCCACAGCCCGAAACCCCTGATCCTTTCCGGACGCGGCGTCACCGCCGTGCTGGGGCCGACCAACACCGGCAAGACCCATTACGCGATCGAGAGGATGGCATCTCATTCCTCGGGCGTGATCGGGTTGCCGCTGCGGCTGCTTGCGCGCGAGGTTTACGGGCGCATGGTCGAAAAGGTCGGCCAGGCGCATGTCTCTCTTGTCACCGGCGAAGAGAAGATATCGCCGCCGGGGGCGCGGTTTTCCGTCTGTACGGTCGAGGCGATGCCGCAGGAAACCGATGCCGCCTTCGTGGCCATCGACGAGGTGCAGATCGCAGGGGATCTTGAACGCGGGCATGTGTTCACCGACCGGCTTCTGTCGCTGCGCGGCAGGGAGGAAACCCTGCTTCTGGGGTCGCTGACGGCCCGGGGCATTCTTGAAAAGCTGCTTCCGGGGATCACGGTCATCGAAAGGCCGCGGCTGTCGGAGCTCCATTATGCCGGCTCCAAGAAGATCACCCGGCTGCCGCGGCGCTCGGCCATCGTCGCGTTCTCCGCCGACGAGGTCTATGCCATCGCCGAACTGGTGCGGCGTCAGCGCGGCGGGGCTGCCGTGGTGCTCGGCGCGCTCAGCCCGCGGACCCGCAATGCGCAGGTCGAGCTCTACCAGAACGGGGATGTCGACTACCTGGTGGCGACCGATGCCATCGGCATGGGGCTCAATCTCGACGTCGATCATGTCGCCTTCGCGCAGGACCGGAAGTTTGACGGCCATACCTACCGGCAACTGACGGCTTCCGAGTTCGGCCAGATCGCCGGTCGCGCGGGCCGGCATCTTCGCGACGGAACCTTCGGGGTGACCGGTCAGGTGCAGCCGCTGCCGGACGATCTGGTGCAGCGGCTCGAAAGCCATGTGTTCGAACCGGTGAAGATCCTGCAGTGGCGTTCCAAGCAGCTCGACTTCTCCTCGCTCAAGGCGTTGCAGGCGAGCCTTGAGCAGGTGCCCGCAGTGCAGGGCCTGACCCGGGCATTGCCTGCGGTCGACCAGCGCGCGCTGGAGCATCTTGTCAATGATTTCGAAGTGCGGGACCTGGCGGCCACGCCGGACAACGTGGCGACGTTGTGGGATGTCTGCGCCCTGCCGGACTATCGCCGCATCGCGCCGGCACAGCATGCGGACCTGATCGCCACCATCTATCGCGACCTGATCCGTCGCGGTGCGGTGAACGAGGATTTTCTCGCCGAACAGGTGCGCCGGACCGACTCAACCGTAGGTGAGATTGATACATTGTCAGCGCGGATCTCGCAGATCCGGACCTGGACCTATGTCTCGAACCGGCCGAAATGGCTTGCCGATCCGACACACTGGCAGGAAAAGACGCGCGAAATCGAAGATCGATTGTCGGATGCGCTGCATGAAAGGTTGACGAAACGCTTTGTTGATCGCAGGACATCTGTGCTCATGAGGCGCCTGAGAGAGAACGCGATGCTCGAAGCTGAAATCAGTGTAAACGGTGATGTCTTTGTTGAAGGTCACCATGTCGGCCAACTGGCGGGGTTCCGGTTCCTGGCCGACAGTTCCGCCCAGGGGCCCGATGCAAAGGCCGTGCTCGCGGCCTCGCAAAAGGCGCTTGCGCTGGAATTCGAGGCGCGTGCGGCCAGGCTGCATGCTTCGGGGAATTCCGACTTCGCCATCGGCGCGGACGGCACGGTTCGCTGGCTCGGCGATCCGGTGGCACGGCTTGCTGCGGGCGATCACATTCTCAGGCCGCGCTCGATCCTGCTGGCGGACGAACAGCTGAGCGGTGTGGCGCGGGATCTCGTTGCCGCGCGGATCGACAGGTTCGTCAATCACCACATTGCCACGGTGCTCAAGCCGCTCGACGATCTCGCCCGTGCAGAGGATCTGGACGGTCTTGCGCGCGGAGTGGCGTTCCGGCTGGCGGAAAGCCTCGGCGTGCTGTTCCGGCGCGATGTCGCCGACATGATCAAGGAACTCGACCAGACGGCGCGCGCCAGCCTGCGCAAGTACGGCATCCGCTTCGGCGCCTACCACATCTTCATGCCGGCTCTGCTGAAACCCGCGCCCGCCGAACTGGTCACGATGCTTTGGGCGCTGTCCAATGACGGCTTCAACCGGCCCGGCTATGGCGATGTGACGCCGCTGCTGGCAGCCGGACGCACCTCGGTTGCGACCGATCCGGAAATAGATCGCGAATTCTACCGTCTGGCGGGTTTCCGGTATCTGGGGAAGCGCGCGGTCCGGATCGACATCCTGGAAAGGCTTGCCGATCTCATCCGCCCTGCATTGCAGTGGAATCCCGGATCGCAGGGGGCACGGCCGGAAGCGGCCTATGACGGCCGCCGCTTCATCACCACGACGGGGATGTTGTCGATCCTCGGTGCGACGCAGGACGATATCGAAGAGATCCTCAAGGGGCTCGGCTACCGTTCGGACGCGGTTCCGGCCGAAGAAGCGCAAGCCCATCTTGCGGCACTCGATGCCGCCCGGCCCGAGACTGGTGGCGAGAAGGCCGGAGGGCCGGTGGTCGAAGTGGTGACGTCGCGCACGGCTGCCGACCGTCCGCTCAAGAAGGCTGCAGCGGCCCCGGTTGCAGACGAAGCGTCGCAGCCCGCCTCGCCCGAGACCGACCATCCCGCAACGGACAACGCGGCGGCGGTCGCGACGTCGGCGGGCGAAGGCCAGTCTGCCGAAGCCGAAGCCGAGACGGACAGTGATGCCGCAACGGACCAGAACGAGTCCGCTGCGACGGAGACGCCTACGGAAACCGTTTCCGTGCAGGCGGATGAAGCAACCGCATCCGGCGGCACGGCTTCGGACGCTGCCGGCGAAGAGCAGGAAGAGCCGAGGCCGGTGTTGCTGTGGCGTCCCGGCGGCCGGTCCGACGGCCAGCGTGGCCAGCGCCACGGGGCTGGCGACGGACAGGGTCGGCGCGATGGCGGCAGACGTCAGGGCGGCGACGGTGGCCGGACTGCCGACGACGCCGCCGGCTCGGGCAGGGGTGCTGCGGGCAAGGGCGGCCGCGGCAAGCAGGCGCGTCATGGCGGCAAGCCGGGTGCCGGCAAGGCCGGACACGGAAAGGGCGCTGCGGGCAAGGGCGGCGATGGCAATCGCGGTCCGCGCAATGACCGGGCGCCGCGCAAGGAAAAGCCGGTCGATCCGGATTCGCCCTTCGCGGCCCTTGCCGCGCTTCGCGACAAGATGAAGAAGTAAACCGAGGGCAAATGGACCAGGCCGGGCGCCAGCGGATCGACAAGTGGCTGTTTTTCGCCCGTGTCCTGAAGTCCCGCACGCTGGCATCCAAATTTGTTGCCGGCGGCAATGTCCGGGTCAATCGCGACAAGGTCGATCAGCCGAGTTTCGCGGTCAAGACCGGTGACGTGCTTACGATTTCACTGGAGCGGCGCATTCTGGTGCTGCGCATTCTGGGGTGCGGTCAGCGCCGTGGCCCGGCGCCGGAAGCGCAGATGCTCTACGAGGACCTGACACCGCCACCGGTTGCCGCCGACAAGACAGTTCCCGGAAAGCCGGCGGAGCGGGAGCCGGGGTCCGGCCGTCCCACCAAGCGCGACCGCCGCAAGATCGACCGGTTCAGGTTTTCCGAGCCCGGCGACTGAACCCGTCGTTGGGCAGCGGGCGCCGAGACGGCCGAAAGCGTCGGCGGCGCAGATGGTGCCGTCCGCGGGGCCTCCGCACCATCGTCTCGCGACCTTTGGGCGCAGGTGTGCCGGGAGCTTGCCATTCCCGCTCAAAGCCGTTACCTGACCGCCGGTGTCGATGCCTGAGCCCGGCTTTGGAATATTATTCCTTGAGCAGTCCGGGCAAGCGCTATTAGACAGTGTGCAAAGCACTCGCTCGAGCATTGCGGCGCGAATCGCGTCCATACGTCAGGAGACTGAAATGACCTATGTGGTGACCGACAATTGCATCCGCTGCAAGTACATGGATTGCGTTGAAGTTTGCCCCGTGGACTGTTTCTACGAAGGTGACAACATGCTGGTCATTCATCCCGATGAGTGCATCGACTGCGGCGTGTGCGAACCCGAATGTCCGGCCGAGGCGATCAAGCCCGACACGGAGCCGGGCCTGGAGAAATGGCTGGAGGTCAACACCGAATATGCCGACAAGTGGCCCAACATCACGATCAAGCGCGATGCTCCGGGCGACGCCAAGGAATATGACGGCGTCGAAGGCAAGTTCGAAAAGTACTTCTCGGCCGAGCCCGGGGAAGGCGACTGACAGCCGGCTGTCTTGCCGGATTTCTTTTGCCGTGCAGTTGCTTAAAGCGCTGCACTGCAGCGTGACGGGTCGGTTTGCCCTGCGCCGGCCTGTTGAGAACCTGCGCTTTCCCGCAAATCATTGATTTATTCGATATTTTGTGATACGGTTCTTGTTACTGACATTTTCGAGGCGCCGTCAGGGCGAAACAAGAAGCAAAAAACGGAACCAAACGTCCTAACATGCGGTG
Organism: Hoeflea sp.; assembly: GCA_965233445.1. GTDB lineage: Bacteria > Pseudomonadota > Alphaproteobacteria > Rhizobiales > Rhizobiaceae > Hoeflea. The sequence continues at coordinate 143,099 of OZ247491.1, read as the reverse complement.
ACCTACATCCGTGCAGCCTGCCGCTGCTGGAACGGCATCAGCCGCTCAACGTCTGGTTAATTCGTTCAATTGCCTGGTCTCGCTATCGGCTCGGTCTTGTTGGTGCGGTGCGCTGCCGAGCGCCCGCAGGACCTGTCCGGACAACCCATGTCCGTCTCCCAGTGTCCGTTTCCGTAACAGGGAGTATTGTACACGCATGACAACCCAGCAGAAAAAATCATCGACGAGACAGGGTTTCAAGACCGGTGAATCGATCGTCTACCCGGCGCACGGCGTCGGCCAGATCGTTGCCATCGAAGAGCAGGAAGTGGCGGGTCACAAGCTTGAGCTTTTCGTGATCGACTTCGAAAAAGACAAAATGCGCCTGAAGGTTCCTGTCGGAAAGGCATCGACCATCGGCATGCGCAAACTTTCCGAAACCGATTTCGTTGAGCGCGCATTGAAGGTCGTTCAGGGCCGCGCCCGCGTCAAGCGCACCATGTGGTCGCGCCGCGCGCAGGAGTATGATGCGAAGATCAATTCCGGTGATCTGATTTCGATCGCGGAGGTCGTCCGCGATCTGTACCGCGCGGAAAACCAGCCGGAGCAGTCCTATTCGGAAAGACAGCTCTACGAGGCTGCCCTCGACCGGATGGCCCGCGAGCTCGCCGCCGTCAACAAGATGTCGGACACCGAGGCCGTTCGCCTGATCGAGACCAACCTGAACAAGGGTCCGAAGCGCGGCAAGGCCAACGACGAGGACGGCGCACAGGAAGAAGCCGCCTAAGTCGAACGCGCTATCGTTCTTGAGACATTGAAGCCCGGGTGCATGTCGCGCCCGGGTTTTTTCGTGCGCCGCGCATGAGCGGCGAGAAAGAAAATGTTTCTTTTTGCCCGCCTGGTGGAACTTTGCCGGGTCTGCATGCGTCATCCCAGTTGAGTGTAAGGTTTCGTCTTGAGTCTCCGGCGTTTGTCTTGCTGATCACAGATATGTCATCGCGCGTGATGATCCGATTTCATTCGCGAGGCGTAGACTGAACAAATCAAGAAGGAACAGGAGCGTGCCATGACAGCGATTAGCGCAAACAGGCAAATGGTCCGAGCTGCCATGGCAGCGCCGTATCTTGAACGTGGCGAGGAGCACGAACTCGCTGTCGCGTGGAAGACCCACAAGGATCAGAACGCCCTGCACAAGATCACCATGGCGCACATGCGCCTGGTGATTTCGATGGCGGCAAAGTTCCGCAATTTCGGTCTCCCGATGAGCGATCTCATCCAGGAAGGCTATGTCGGGCTCCTCGAGGCGGCCGCGCGTTTCGAGCCCGAGCGCGAAGTCCGCTTCTCGACCTACGCCACCTGGTGGATCCGGGCCTCGATCCAGGACTATATCCTTCGCAACTGGTCGATCGTGCGCGGCGGCACCAGTTCCGCCCAGAAGGCGCTGTTCTTCAACCTGCGCCGCCTGCGTGCACGCCTCGCACAGGATGACCCCGCACTCAGCGAAAGTGCGATCCATAGCCATATCGCGAATTCTCTCGGCGTTCAGGTCAAGGATGTCGCGGTGATGGACGCACGGCTTTCAGGATCCGACTCCTCGCTGAATGCGCCGATGTCGGATGGCGAGTCCGGCGCTTCGTCGGATCGCATGGATTTTCTCAAGAGCGACGATCCGCTCCCTGACGAACAGGTTTCGACGATGATCGACGAGGAACGTCGCAACACGTGGCTCGGAGATGCCCTGGATACGCTCAACCCGCGTGAACTTCTCATCATCCGCAACCGGCGGCTGGCCGAAGAAGGCGCGACACTGGAAGCCCTCGGCGCAACACTTGGAATCTCCAAGGAGCGGGTTCGGCAGATCGAAAACCGCGCACTTGAGAAGCTTCGCGCCGTGCTGACAAGCGAGACACCGGAAATCGCCAGCCTTTGATGCCTGTCCCGCTGACGGGACATGCCTACCCAAGTGAAATCGCTTGAGTGGCGCCTTCGCTGTCCAGGCATGACGATTCAAGATCGCCGCGCGTCCCATCGGATGCGCGGCGGTTTCGTGTCGGCGAGGCAATTTTTCTGCGGAGACGCCACTGGTCTGGCAGATCAACCAAACCTACGACGGTTCACCTGTCCGTGATGATCTTGACCTTCTGTCCCGCCGACAGCGACGCTCCCGGAGCAATCGCGTTGAGCAGACGGAACAGGTCGACCTTGCGCTCGACGCCGCGCATGCGGGCGGCCAGAGAGGCGACCGTATCTCCCTGCGAGACTTCGACGATGCGCACACGCAGCGGCTCCAGCGATCGGATCTCCCGTGCCGAGAGCTTGCGGAATCCCGACCTGATGGCCGACGCCGTCGGCTCGAGGATCGCGCTGCCGCGAGGCGCTGCGGTCAGGAACCGGTAGATCCGGTCGTTGAGGCGGATCACGGTGATGTCGAAGTCCCATGTGTCGGCGCTCGCGCGTGCTGTCGCGGCGGGCAGGCCGGCAATCCGGGTCTCGCGGATCGAGCTCTTGTCGAGGCCCGCGACCCAGCCGCTGGCGATGTAATCGGAAAGCGACTGCCTGCTGTCATCGGTCAGGCCGTCAAAGCGGATGGCAAGGTCTCCGGGTCCGGTTGCGAGTACGGCATCGGCATTGTTGTCAATGCGGAAGCCATCCGGCACCGTGAAACGGATTCCGAGCACCGGGTGCAGGAATTCCGAACCACGGACGTAGCCCTCGGAAGGCGTGTCTCCGAACAGGAGCCCGTCGATGCCTTCGAGATAGTAGTCGCGTCCCCTGTCCCCGACGCCTTCCGGACCGAAGGCGCGGGCATGTTTCTTGGCGAGTTCCATGCGCTGCGGCGCATTGGGATGGCTGGCCAGAAAGTCGAGGTTCGCGTCGGTGTCCGGATCGACAGCGCTGAAGCGCTGGTTGGCGTTCATCGATTCGAGGAAGCGGGCGGCGGCAAAGGGATCGTAGCCGGCTTCGCCGAGCATCCGGACACCAATCACATCGGCCTGAAGTTCCTGATTGCGCGAAAAGGCAGCCAGTGACAGCTTGCCGCGCGCCAGCACCTGACGCCCGGCGATCGAGTTGGCAAAGAGTTCCTCGGCGACCTGACCTGCAAGTTCGACCTCCTGCTCGCGCCGCTGCCGTTCGAGGCCGTGATTGGCGGTGACGTGCGCCATCTCATGCGAGAGCACCGCCGCCACTTCCGAGGCGTCGTTGGCAAGCGCCAGAAGGCCGCGGGTGACATAGAGGTAGCCGCCGGGCAGGGCAAAGGCGTTGACGGCCGGGGAGTTCAGCACCGTGATGCGGTAGGCCTGTTTCGGATTCTCCGACACAAGGGTCAGCGCGCCGACGATCCTTGCAACCAGCCGCTCGGTCTTGGCGTCGCGATATTCGCCGCCGTAGCTGGCAATGATGCGAGGATGTTCATTTGCGCCAATGCGCGTGCGCGGATCTCCGGCGCCGGCATTCTCGGCGGTCTGCGGCGCATCGGACGGCTTCAGGCTCGGCTCGTAGACATCGACACCCAGCGTCTGGCATCCGCCAAGGATGGCCAGGGAACCGACGAGCGCCAGAACCGTGCGGGAAACCCGGCGGGCGTCGGAGGTCGGGATCGGTCTGGACGCTATCGTCTTGGCCATTGTCCGTGTCTGCGTTCGGTTGAGAAGATGCCGGAACGGAGGCTTGGAAGCATCGGCGGCCGGGGTGGAGATGACGGGTGATATAACAGTTTGCGCCGGTTCTCCAGTGGCAAGCACTCACGACAAAAATATGGCGTGATCTCAAGAAGTCACTGTTCGGCCCAAATATTTCTGAAGCTCGGGCAAGTCGCGGCGCTCGAAAAAACCTTCGGCAGGGGCGTCTGCACTGATGCGGCCTGCGGAAATGAACAGGATCTCGTCGGCCGCCGCGCGCGCCTCGTCGGGGTCGTGGGTGACCATGAGAACGGTGGCGCCGACATCGACGCGGATGTCGCGCATCAGGCCGAGCATGTCGGCGGCCAGCCCCGGGCCGAGGCCGTCGAAAGGCTCGTCCAGCAAGAGCAGCGAACGCCGTCGGGCAAAGGCCCGCGCCAGCGCCACGCGCTGCCGCTCGCCGCCTGAAAGAGTGGCCGGCATCCGTCTTCCGAAGCCCGGCATGCCGACACGGTCCAGTGCGGCGTCGACCTTCGCCCAGCCGGCGGCGTCGAGCCGCAGGGCGGGGTCGATGCCCAGCCCGATATTGGTGCGGATGTCGAGATGGGCGAAGAGGTTGTTGTCCTGAAACACGATGGAAACATCCCGCGCGGAGGGAGGCAGGTCATTGACGCGCCGTCCGTGCAGCCGGATCTCGCCGCTGCGCGGTGCAAGAAAGCCCGCAGCCAGATTGAGCAGCGTCGACTTGCCGGCGCCCGACGGTCCGAGGATCGCCGTGACGCTTCCCTGTTGCCGCTCGAAGGTGAATTCAGCGCTCAGATCGCCGACACCGAAGCCGACATTGTCAAACTGGATGGCCGGAGTGGGGGTCATCGATTGTCCATCCCGGTGCGGTTGGCGAAGCGGTCTGCGAAGAAGATCAGGCTCATGGTGACCAGTCCCAAGAGAAGTGCAAGCCCGGCCGCGTCGGCGGTGCGATAGCTGCCGAGCTTCTGGTAGAGCAACCACGGCAGGGTGATGATCCTGTCGCTTCCGAAAAGCGCAATCGCACCCAGATCGCCGAGCGAAAGCGCCAGCGCGAAGGCAAATCCGGTCGCAAGCGGCACCAGCATGGCAGGCAGATCGATCTGCACAAGCCGGTTGAACCCGGTGATCCCGAGCGACAGGGCCAGCCTGCCGTTGCGGGCCATGGCCGTCTGATAGGCAGGCTCGAGAACGCGCATGACAAACGGCAGCGCCATCAGCGCATTGACGACGACGATCGCTGCCAGCGGCGCGAAAAGCTGTCCCGCGCCACCGCCCAAGAGGAGAAACCACCCTGCGCCAAGCACCACCGGCGGGACAAGAAGCGTGAGCGAACCGGCGGCGTTGGAAAGGCCGGAAAGAAGACCGAGGCTCACGCCCCGGGGCGGATCGCCGGCGGAATGGCGCGCCCGTATCATCAGGCTTGCAATTAAGGTCGCAAGCGTGGCGGCGGCCGCCCCGATCCCGAGGCTCGTCACGACCGCGCGCCAGAACAGGGCATTGTCCACCAACCTCAGGAGGTCGGCGGCGAGCCCGGCAGTGATGATTGCGATCATGGGCCCGAGCACGAAGAAGGCCGAAAGGCAGATCACGACCGCATCGGCGAGCATCGGCAAGCCGCTGCGTGCATCCGGGCGGGCCGCCCCGCCGCTGGTGTGGCCCGGGTCCACGGGCGTCGAGATCAGCTTCAGCACGGCCATGATGGCGAGCGTCATGGCGATCTGGATCGCAGCGAGCAGGACGGCGCGCCCGGGGGCGAAGTCGAAGCGCAGCGCCTGGTAGATCGCGACTTCGAGCGTGGTTGCCGCCGGCCCGCCTCCGAGAACCAGAACCAGCGTGAACGAGGTGGCGCAGAGCATGAAGACCAGTCCCGCTGCGCCGGCCACCGATTTGCGCATCGCCGGCCATTCGACCAACCGGAAGAGGGTCGCTCCGGACATGCCGAGATTTGCAGCGGTCTTCCAGTATTCCGAGGGCAGGCGCTCGAGCGCGGGAAGAACCAGCCGGGTGGCCAGCGGAAGGTTGAAGAACACATGGGCGATGAGGATGCCGCTCAGTCCGTAGATCGAGAATGGCGTCTGGACGCCGAACAGCGCCAGCCCCTGATTGGCAAGCCCGCTCCGGCCCCATATCTCGATCAGCCCGAGGGCCGCGACCAGTGGCGGCAGCCCAAGCGGGATGGCGAAAAGGTTGATCAGCAATCGCCGTCCCGGAAAGACGGGGCGGCGGGCAAGCGCGCGCGCCAGCGGGATGGCCAGCCCGACGCTGAGCAAGGTCGAAAGCCCCGCCTGCAGCAGGGTGAAGCGTGTGATGCGGATCAGGTACTCGGCCTGGTCGGCTCCGATGCCGGCCGAGGCTTCCACCCCGACCGATATCAGCACCGCAACGGGCACTGCCAGGGCAAGGCCGACTGCTGCCAGCGCCACGGCTCCGCCCGCCCGCGCGGCCCGGTGCTCCCCCGCTGTCAGGGTGGAGTTCGCGGGTCCGGAGGCGGGGGCGTTCAGGGGCTCGGGAAGCGGGCCGGTGAGCATCCTGGCAGCAGCGCGATCAGCGGCTCATGGCGCCGAGCCATTCCTCGATCCAGGCCGAACGGTTTTGCGAAACCTCTTCAGGCGAGAACAGCAGCGTCGTCCAAGGCATGACCAGAGTGTCGAAGGCCTCCGGCAGGTCGGTGGTGGTTTGAGCAGCCGGCCACATCCAGTTGTTGGTCGGGATTTCGTTCTGGAATCCAGGGGTCATCGTGAATTCGAGGAACTGGCGTGCGAGATCCTTGTCCGGCGCATTGGCGAGCAGGCCGGCCACCTCGATCTGCATGTAGTGGCCTTCCGGAAACTCGGCGGCGCGGTAGCGATCGGTGTCTTCGACAACCATGTGGTAGGCCGGCGATGTCGTGTAGGACAGCACCATCGGCGCTTCGCCCGACGTGAACAGCCCGTAGGATTCCGACCAGCCCGGGGTCACGGTCAGAACCCTGTCCGAGAGCTTCGCCCAGGCTTCGCCTGCCTCGTCGCCATAGACCTTCTTGACCCACAGCAGGAGCCCCAGGCCTGGGGTGGAGGTCCGTGGGTCCTGGATCACGATCTTCTCGTCGGGATCGCCCTCGACAAGATCCCTGAGGCTTTGAGGCGGTGTGTCGAGGGTCTCGCTGTCATAGATGACGGCGAAATGGCCGTAGTCGTAGGGTATGAATGTATCGTCGGTGAAATCGCCCGGCACATCGATTGCCGTCGTATCCAGATCGTGGGTCTCGAAGAGGCCCGTGGCCTTGGCTTCTGCGACCAGATTGGTGTCGAGCCCGAGCACCACTCCAGCCTCGGCGCTTTCGCCTTCGAGCTTGAGCCTGTTGAGAAGCGCCACGCCATCGGCGACGCCGACCCATTTGAGGTCGCAGCCGCACCCCGCCTCAAAGGCGGCTTCGATCCTGGGGCCGGGGCCCCACTCTGCCACGAAGCTGTCGTAGGTGTAGACGGTGAGCTCCCGATCGGCGCTCAGCGCCGGTCCGGAAACGAGTGGCAGTGCCACAGCAAGGGCTGCAGAGATGGCGATGGTTCTGGGCATGATTTGCGCCTCCTTTTGTTGACAAACAGGAATAGGCGCGTGATCGGCGTCTAATCCCTCCGCCGGTACAAACCGGATCAGGTTCTTCGGGTTGGCCGTCTGGCTGGCCTCTCAGCCCGGCTTTCGTCGCCGGGCACCCCGTTAGAGCGAGACGAGACATAGAATTTCTGCCCGGCGCTGGCAAGTGCAGTGAAAACTGCTATTGGCTGTGCGCAATGAAACCCGATCTTACATTTGCAATCCTGCTGGGCGGCGAACTGGTGCCGGACGAGCGCGTCAGAAGCCTTGTCGAGGGCGCGCGCGCAATTGCGGCTGACGGCGGAATGGCCCATGCCGCAGCACTCGGCCTGTGGCCGGAACTCTGGGTCGGCGACTTCGATTCGGCGCCCCCGGACATGCTGTCCCGCCACGGCGACGTGCCGCGGCAGGCCTTCCCGGCGGAGAAGAACTTCACCGATGGAGAACTCGCCGTCGAGGAGGCGATCGACCGGGGCGCAACGCGACTCATCCTGGTCGGCGCCTTTCAGGGGCCGCGGACCGACCACGCCCTCTATCATCTCCTGCAGGCCGTCACACTGGCCGAGAAGGGGCTCCAGGTGGTCCTGACCTCGGGGCAGGAGGAGGCGTTTCCGGTGCTGCCTGGATCGTTCGAACTCAGCCTGCCGGCCGGATCGCTGTTCTCCGTGCTCGCATTGACGGACCTCGAAGGACTGAGCCTTGAAGGTGCGAAATATCCGCTCGACGGGACCGATATCGCCTTTGGCGCTTCGCGCACCATTTCCAATGTGGCGACTGGTCCGTTAAGGGTCAGCCTGAATTCCGGTCGCGCAATGCTGCTCGCCCGGCCTCACGATTTTTCCGGACACTGACCATGGCGCCGCCGATCCTCAAACTTGACGACATAAGGCTGTCCTTTGGCGGCACGCCCCTGCTTGACGGCGCCGAACTCCAGGTCGAGCCGGGAGACCGGATCTGTCTGGTCGGCCGCAACGGGTCGGGCAAATCCACGCTTCTGAAAATCGCTGCCGGGCTGGTCGAACCGCAGTCGGGAGAGATCTTCCGGCATCCCTCGGCGACAATCCGCTATCTGCCGCAGGCCCCCGATTTCGAGGGGTTCGCGACCGTGGAAGCCTATGCCGAGGCCGGACTGGGGCCCAGTGACGATCCGCACAGGGTGAGCTACCTGCTCGACAATCTCGGTCTCGACGGTGCTGCGGATCCGAACATCCTGTCGGGCGGCGAGGCGCGGCGTGCGGCGCTTGCCCGGGCGCTTGCACCGGAACCCGATATCCTGCTGCTCGACGAGCCCACGAACCATCTCGATCTTCCGACCATAGAATGGCTGGAAGACGAGCTCATCCGCGCGCGCGGCGCGCTTCTGGTGATTTCCCACGACCGGCGGTTTCTCGAGCGTGTCGGCCGGGCCACGGTGTGGCTTGACCGGGGCCGGTCGCTCCGTCTCGACAAGGGGTTCGAGCATTTCGAGGCGTGGCGCGACGAGGTGCTGGAAGCCGAGGAACTGGAGCAGCACAAGCTTGGCCGCGCCATCGAGCGGGAAGAGCACTGGCTTCGCTACGGAGTGACGGCAAGACGCAAGCGCAACATGCGCAGGCTCTCGCAGCTCAAGACCATGCGGGCCGATCATCGCGGTCACAAGGGGCCGCAGGGGCGCATCAACGCGCAGGTGTCGGACGCCCGCGACTCCGGAAAGCTGGTGATCGAAGCGGAAGGCATATCCAGGCGCTTTGACTCCGAGCCAGTGGTCCGGGACTTCTCGATCCGGATCAACCGCGGAGACTGCATCGGTATTGTCGGGCCCAACGGTGCGGGAAAGACCACGCTCCTGAAAATGCTGATCGGCGAACTCGAGCCCGACACCGGGTTTGTCCGGCATGGTTCGAAGCTCGACATCGCTGTTCTCGACCAGCGCCGCGACGTGCTCGATCCGGACGATACGCTGGCGCACTACCTCACCGATGGCCGCGGCGACAGCCTGATCGTCAACGGCGAGGCAAAGCATGTCACGGGATACATGAAGGACTTTCTGTTCCAGCCGGAGCAGGCGCGCACGCCGATCCGCAATCTGTCGGGCGGCGAGAAGGCACGGCTGGTTCTGGCGCGAATCCTTTCGCGCCCGTCAAACCTCCTGATCCTCGACGAGCCCACCAACGATCTGGACATGGAGACACTCGATCTGCTGCAGGAGATCGTGGCCTCCTATGCGGGTACGGTGATCCTGATCAGCCATGACCGCGATTTTCTCGACCGGACCGTGGGATCCGTACTTGCGCCGGCGAACCCGGTCAGCCCCGACGGACGGTGGATCGCCTATGCCGGGGGCCATACCGACATGCTGGCCCAGGCCGGCGCAGCGGCACGGGAGAAGAAGGCAAGACAGGCGACGGAACCCGCGCGAAACAGCGATGGCGGCGGCAACAAGCAGCAGTCCGGCGGCCGGACGCCGTCGCAGAAGCTGTCCTACAAGCAGAAGTTTGCCCTTGAATCCCTGCCCGGCAAGATCGAGGCGGCGCAGGAGAAACTTGCCGCGATCGAGGCCGAGATGGCAGACCCGGCCTTGTTCGCCAAGAACCCTGACGGGTTTGCCGCGCGCGCCAAGACCCACGACGCCCTCAAGGCCGACATTGAGGCGATGGAGAGCGAGTGGCTCGAACTGGAGATGCTGCGCGAGGAAATCGAGGGCGGCTGACCTCAGGCGGCCTCAGTCACCGAGGCGATCACGAAAGTGTGAAGTTCGTCCTCGCCATGATCGCGAATCGAGATGTACTCGCCAGGCCTGAAGACGTGGCTCGACAGCCTGAAGCCGGGTTCATCGTCGTCATCATCGGACGGATCGTAGTCAAATGCCCACCCGCTCCTGGGGTGATGCACAAGGTAGCCCAGTTCGGAGCGCTCGCCGTCCCAGAAGCGGACGACGGTGCAGGCAGAGGGCGCCTTCTCCCATTCGGCCTTGTCGAGATGGCCATCGGCATCAAGCGGGGCCTGGATATCGTAACCGCGATGCATATTGCCTTCGGGAAACTCCTTGTTGCGGGCCATGACCAGGTGGATGTGAGAGAGCGTCATGCGATCCTCCGTAAAACAGGTGCTGTCGGTTCGGAGGTGATCATGGCGGGCAAATCCCGACCGCACCTTGATCTGGCGCAAGCGGCGTTCAGGGTTTCCCGCCTATCAAGGCTTGCGTCCGACAGGCGTATGTGGTGTTGAAGGTCATAATGCAATTGCAAGATGTTTGTCCGCGCCGCGGGCGGTTCAACGGGACGTCGGTTCGCAGTAGCCAAAACACCGTCCTGCTGGCGGTATCACGGAGGATGCATGCAGTTTGAAGGTACCGAAGCCTATGTGGCCGACAAGGATCTGACCGTTGCGGTCAACGCCGCCATCCGGCTCGAACGGCCGTTGCTGGTCAAGGGCGAACCCGGGACAGGCAAGACAGAACTGGCCCGCCAGATTGCCGAAAGCCTGGGGCTTTCGTTGATCGAGTGGTCGGTGAAATCCACCACCAAGGCGCAGCAGGGCCTGTACGAGTATGACGCCGTCAGCCGCTTGCGTGACAGCCAGCTGGGCGACGATAGGGTCAACGACGTGTCCAACTACATCCGGCGCGGCAAGCTCTGGGAGGCCTTCGCCGCGGAGGAGAAGACGGTTCTGCTGATCGACGAGATCGACAAGGCCGATATCGAGTTTCCGAACGACCTGCTGCAGGAACTCGACCGGATGGAATTCTATGTCTACGAGACCGGCGAGACCGTGCGGGCCAAGCAAAGGCCGATCGTGATCATCACCTCGAACAATGAAAAGGAACTGCCGGATGCCTTTCTGAGGCGCTGCTTCTTCCACTACATCCGGTTTCCCGAGATGGCGACGCTGCAGCGCATCGTCGATGTTCACTATCCGGGCATCAAGCAGACCCTGGTGCGCGAGGCGCTGACCCAGTTCTATGCGATCCGGGAAACCGCTGGCCTCAAGAAAAAGCCGTCCACCTCCGAGGCGCTCGATTGGATCAGGCTTCTTGTGTCCGATGATGTCGAGCCCGAGGCCTTGCGCGGCGATGCAAGGAACGCCTTGCCGAAACTCCACGGAGCGCTGCTCAAGAATGAGCAGGACGTGCATCTTTTCGAACGGCTGGCCTTTCTGGCGCGGCAGCGCGGCACTTGACCCGCAGGGTGAGCCGTCGGGCGGGATCCTGCCTGATCCGCAAAGCCCGCGTCGGACGTTAGGCCTCGTGCAAGCCGGTTCTCGCTCGAACGGATTTCCTTGCGCGCGGCATCTGTTATTTCTTGCTGGTAATATTTTCTCGAACTTTGACTGCTAGCCTCCCGCAGGATTTCGATGCTGCGCGAAAAGGCTGCCTGTGTTGTTCTATGCCAATTTGACCCATGAGTGGCTTGGTCCGGCGATCTTCGTGTCGGCCGCGGGCGGCTTTCTGCTCCTTTACCTGCATGACAGGACGCAGGTGGCCGCGCTCAGGCTGGGCATGGCATATCTGTGCAGCCTGATCGGGTTTCTGGCGATCATGCTGGCACAGGGCGACCTTCGCCCGTCGAACCAGGCGGCGATCCTGTTTTCCGTCGTTGGCGGGAAGCTCTTTCTGGTCTGGGGGGTAACCTCGCTCGTCGGCGTGCCGTTCCCGAAGCGCGTCTTCGGGCTGCTGACGGCCAGCCTTGCCGGCCTTGTGGTCTACGTGAACCTGTCCGATGCGCCGTTCATGAACCGTTTTCTTGTCGTCAACGGCTACGCAGCGACGGTCAATCTGATGTGCGGTGTTCTGGTCTGGCGCGCACGGACCCAGCGGGTCGATATCGTTGTGGCCGCCCTCCTGTTCTTTCAGACTTTCATGCTCGTCAACCGCATCCTGTTCATGCATGTCTCCAGCACCGACTTCTCGACGCTGAGCGCATTCAGGCGTTCGGAATTCGCCTCCTCGATGCAGACCGAGAACGCGATGTTCGCCATCGCCATCGGGCTTGCGCTGTACGCGCGCTATTCGGTGACGCTGATGACCCAACTCAAGCGCCTTGCCGAAACCGATCCGCTGACCGGGCTTCTCAACCGCCGCGCCTTCGAAGCACGGGTCAAGGAGTTGCGGGCGATCTCGGCGACGCGGTCCACCGGGTTGATCATTTGCGACATCGATCATTTCAAGTTGATCAACGATCGCCACGGTCACGACGCCGGAGACCGGGCGCTGGTCGCGTTTGCGCACCTGCTCGAACGCGAAACGCCGGAGAGCGCGATTTGCACGCGGCTCGGGGGTGAGGAGTTCTGCATCCTCCTCGCAGCCGTGGACGACGGGGCAATCCGGCTGCAGGCAACGCATCTCCGCGCGGCGGTCGAGCGGCTGCGCATCACCACGCCGGAGGCCGAGCTGCGACTGACGGCGAGTTTCGGGTGCTGCCGGCTCACCCCCGAGGGCGAGTTGTCGACGGCAATGGCGCGGGCGGATGCGGCGGTGTACCAGGCCAAGAACGACGGTCGCAATCTGGTGCGGTCGGCGGCCGACCCGGGCGCAAGCGTGCCGCGCCTTCTGAGCGCGTGATCCTGGAGCGCATCCTTTCGGGCTTGGTCGGCTGTCCGCGATGCTGCGCACGATCCCCCTGTCAGATTGACCAATGGGCCTGGCCGACCTAAAGTATTTCTCGTGGTGATTTGGCCGGCCGGCTTGCAGCCACGTTAAACAACTCGCTAAAGGGCCGACGGGGATACCCCCACCGGACCGGCGGCGCGTTCTCGCGAGCCGGTTTCTTGTTGGAGTTCCTGCGACATGCCGATCCGTATTCCCGATGGTCTTCCCGCCCGCGATGTGCTGGTCAAGGAAGGTGTCCAGATCATGGACGAATCCGTTGCCATCAGGCAGGATATCCGTCCGCTGCACATCGGGCTTCTGAACCTCATGCCCAACAAGATCGCCACCGAGACCCAGATCGCGAGGCTGGTCGGGGCGTCGCCGCTGCAGGTGGAGCTGACGCTGGTGCGCATCGGGTCGCATGCGGCCAAGAACACGTCGCAGGATCACCTGATCAATTTCTACCACACCTGGGACGAGGTGAAGCACCGCAAGTTCGATGGCTTCATCATCACCGGTGCGCCGATCGAGACGCTTGAATTCGAGGACGTGACCTACTGGTCCGAACTCGAGCAGATTCTCGACTGGACCGCCACCAACGTGCATTCGAGCTTCTTCGTGTGCTGGGGCGCCATGGCTGCGGCGTGGCATTTCCACCGCGTGCCCAAGCGTCTGCTCGACGAGAAGGCCTTCGGGGTTTACCGGCACCGCAACCTCAACCCGGCTTCGCCTTACCTGATGGGGTTTTCGGATGACTTCCAGGTTTCGGTTTCGCGCTGGACTGAAGTCCGGCGGGAAGACCTGACACCTGACTTCGATGTGCTGATGGAGAGCGATCAGACCGGGCTTTGCCTGTTGCACGAGGCGTTTGGCAACCGGCTCTACATCTTCAACCACATCGAGTATGATTCTGGCACGCTTGCCGAGGAGTATTTCCGCGACATCGGCGCCGGAAAGCCGATCGCGCCGCCGCGGAACTACTTCCCCGACGACGACCCGGAGCGGAAGCCGCTCAATCGCTGGCGCAGCCACGCATTCCTGCTGTTCGGCAACTGGATCAACCAGGTCTATCAGACGACGCCGTTCAACATGGAAGACATCGGGCTCGATCGTGAGCCCGCCGAGGCCGGAGAATAGACCGATGGCAACCCAGATCGAAATCAGACCGATTGCCGCTTCCGACGAGGCCGAGTGGCGCGCGCTTTGGACAGGCTATCTGGAGTTCTACGAGTCCAGCGTGTCCGCGGAGGTTTACCGGACCACGTTCTCGCGGCTGACCGGGCCCCATGCGGGTGGCGAGCTCTCGTTTTACGAACCGCGCGGATTCCTAGCCCTGGCAGACGGGGTTCCGGTCGGTCTGGTGCACTATTTCTACCACCGGCACTGCTGGAAGGTGGAGCATGTGTGTTACCTGCAGGATCTCTATGCGGCACCGGAGTCGCGGGGCACCGGGATCGGGCGGAAGCTGATCGAGGCCGTCTATGGCGAGGCCGACCGCGACGGTTGCCCCGGCGTCTACTGGATGACGCAGGAATTCAACGCCACCGCGCGTCAGCTCTACGACCGGATCGCCACGCTCACGCCCTTCATCAAATACAGCCGCTAGACAGCTGGCGCCGCCTGACACCGTGTGGGAAAATGTCTCCCGGCCATGCATGAATGCGGGCCGTGTTGCGGTCAAGGACGGCAGGGATGACAGGTCGTGAAGACAGGTCCTTCGAGAAGGTGGTCGCAGCAGCGATCATGCTTGTGCTCGTGCTTCTGGCCATCGGGCTGTTGACGCGAAAAGATCCCGCCGAAAGGCCGGCGATCGGGATCGCCGGTGGCGGCTTCATCTTCAATTATCGCGAAGCGGATGTGTTCTACGGCTTCACGGCCCGTGTGCTGAGGCCTTTGCCGGCGGGAGCGGTGCTCGTTTCCGCATTCGAGGATCCGGCAGGCGGCCCGCCGCTGACGGTGGAAACCGAATTGCATGCGCGAAGCACCCGGTACAAGGTCCGGTCGCCCAGCCTGCGCGGCGTCAGGGCGGGAAGGCCCTACCATGTCGCCATGCGGCTTTACGACCGGACCCGATCGCGGCTGCTCTGGTCGGCAGAGAAGACCTATTCCAGTCAGATCGACGATACCGTGGTGCCCGAAAAGCCCCTGACCATCGGGCCGGGATATTTCCCGAACCCGGATTTGCGCCCTGTCGGCGAACGGCCAGGCTAGGGCTCAGCGTTCCCGAAGGCGGGCCGTGCGAGAAACGAGGATCTGCAGGTCGGGAATGGCTGGAAAGCAGACGCCAATACGGCTAGGGTCCGGCTCATGTTTCTGCCGTTTTTCCTTGAGCTCAAGGCTGCAAAAGTTCCGGTGTCCTTGCGTGAATACTTGGCCCTGATCGAGGGGCTCGAGGCTGGTCTCGCGCGTTTTGACGTCGAGGAGTTCTATTATCTGGCACGCGCGGTGCTGGTGAAGGACGAGCGGCATGTCGACCGCTTCGACCGGGTGTTCAGCCACTATTTCCGCGGTGTCGAGGCTGTCGGCGGCGAGGCGGGGATCGATCCGCACAATCTGCCGGAGGAATGGCTCCGGCGGATGGCGGAGAAGCATCTTTCCGAGGACGAGAAGAAGCTGATCGAAAGCCTTGGCGGATTCGACAAGCTGATGGAGACACTGAAGCAGCGTCTGGAGGAACAGAAGGCGCGGCACCAGGGCGGCTCGAAGTGGATCGGCACCGCAGGCACCTCGCCTTTCGGTGCGTATGGCTACAATCCGGAGGGCGTTCGGATCGGCCAGGATGAAAGCCGGCACCGGCGGGCGGTCAAGGTCTGGGACAAGCGCGAGTTCAGGAATCTCGATGACACGGTCGAGCTCGGAACGCGCAACATCAAGGTGGCCCTGAGGCGGCTCAGGCGCTGGGTGCGGGAAGGGGCGGCCGACGAGTTCGATCTTCCGGGCACGATCCAAGCCACGGCCGAGCATGGCTGGCTCGACGTCAAGACGCGGCCGGAACGGCGCAACGCGATCAAGCTCTTGATGTTTTTCGACATCGGCGGATCGATGGATGATCATATAAGGGTTGTCGAGGAGCTGTTCTCCGCCGCCCGTGCGGAGTTCCGGCACATGGAATATTTCTATTTCCACAACTGCCTCTATGAAGGGGTCTGGCGCGACAACCGGCGGCGGCGCGAGGCACTGGTCCCGACCTGGGAGGTGCTGAGGACCTATGGGTCGGATTACCGGGTCATCTTCGTCGGGGATGCGGCCATGAGCCCCTATGAAATCGTGGCGCCCGGCGGCTCGGTGGAGCACTGGAACGAGGAGCCGGGACAGGTCTGGCTGATGCGCCTGCTTGGACACTTCCACAAGGTGGCATGGCTCAATCCGACGCCTGAAAACCATTGGCCCCATACCCATTCGACCGGTCTGATCCGCCAGCTTTTCTCCGATCGCATGTTTCCGATGACCCTTTCGGGGCTGGAAGCCGCGACCCGGCAACTGACCAGATAGGGCCCGCCGGCGGGTGGTAGCGAGCCGCGGCCAAAACAGTGAAACACAGCATGACGGGAACACAGGATGACGATCGAGGCATTCGGAGAGACGGCAGACGGCGATACGGTGCACCGCATCAGGATCGAAGGCGGCGGGCTGACCGCCTGGTTCATGACCTGGGGCGCGACACTGCAGGACATCCGGCTCGACGGCCACGAGCCGCCGCTGACGCTCGGGTTTCCCGATTTTGAAAGCTACCCGAAACATGCGCCCTATTTCGGCCAGACGCCCGGACGTCACGCAAATCGGATCGCAAACGGGCGCTTCACGCTCGACGGCGTCGAATACCAGCTCGATCTCAACGAGAACGGAATCACGCACCTGCATGGCGGGCGAGAGGGGCTTGCCAAGCGGATCTGGAAGCTCAAGGACCACGGACCGGACTTCGTCGTGTTCTCGATTGTCGATCCCGACGGCCATTCCGGCTATCCGGGAACACTGGACGTCGAGGCTCGGCACGAGCTCAAGCCCGGCGGGTGCCTCGCGATCACCTACACCGCCACGACCGACCGGCCGACGCTCGTCAATCTTGCGCATCACAGCTACTTCAATCTCGATGGCAGCGACTCCATCCTCGACCATGAGCTGATGATGGCGGCGGATCACTATCTGCCGGTGGATGGCACGCTGATCCCGACCGGGGAAATCGCGCCCGTCGACGGAACCGATTTCGATTTCCGGGAGATGCGACCGATCAGGTGCGAAGGTCCGGACGGACCGGTGGGCTATGATCACAATTTCTGCCTGGCGTCCGACCGGGGGCCGGTCAGAACCGTTGCCCTGGCGCAGTCGCGGCGTTCGGGTGTCGCCCTGGAGGTTCGTACCGGCGAGGCCGGGGTCCAGTTCTACACCGGGTTCAAGATCTCGCCTTCGGTGCCGGGCCTGGCCGGAAAGCCCTACGGCCCCTGCGCGGGCTTCTGCCTCGAGACGCAAAGCTGGCCGGACAGCCCGAACCATCCGGATTTTGCCGGGGCGGTGCTCAGACCGGGTGAAACCCGGGTTCAGCATACCGACTATGTCTTCATGCGGGATTGAGCCTCCCAGCAGCTGCAACACCCTTGACAGGCAGCGTGAAATAGAAGCCCATAGGCAAGTCTTATATAAGACTTGCCTATCCACTGTGGTTGCCGGCTCGGGGAGGACCTAGACAATGGCAGTGATCTTGGGGGTTCTGAAGCCATTGGCACGGCTCGTCACCCTGCTCTTGCGGGCCGGGCGGAACTTTGCCTGGATCGCCATGGGGCTGATGGTTCTGATCATCATGCTGCAGGTGTTTTTCCGTTACGTGCTCGGCAATGCGCTGGCCTGGCCCGACGAGGGAGCGCGGTTCCTGATGCTGTGGATGACGGCCCTGATTGCGCCCACCGCCTATCGCTGGGGCGGTTTCGTCTCGATCGACATGGTGAGGGATCTGCTGCCGCCGCGCATCGGGTCGGTGCTGGGGCTCGCGCTGCTTCTGGTGTCGCTGGTCGTGCTCGTCTACGGGTTCAGGCTGGGGCTCAACCACGTCAATTCAGGCTGGTTGTTCGCCTCCAGCTCGCTGAAGCTGCCGCTCGAGTTCCTGGGCCTGGGTCTGGTGCGGATCAAGCTTGCATGGATGTACATGTCGCTGCCCGTCGGCCTGTTCCTGATGATCCTGGTCAATATCGAACTGTGCCTCAAATCGATCGCCCATCTGATCGATCCGGATGTGGACCTGCCGGATGATCACGACCGTGTCATCGTGGCGGTGGAGTAGGTCATGCTGTTTTTCTTCCTGCCGCTCTTTCTGGTCTTCCTGATGATCGGCCTGCCGGTGTTTTTCGGCATGCTGGCCGCTCCCGGTTTCCTTCTCTGGCTCAACGGGCAGGAGCGCGACATCGCGCTTCTGTACCGCAACGTCTATACCGGCATGGACTCGTTCCCGCTGATGGCAATCCCGTTCTTCATGCTGGCGGGCGAGTTGATGAACCGCGGCGGCATCACGATGCGAATCGTGGAGTTCAGCCAGGCGATGATCGGCCATCTCAAGGGTGGCCTTGCCCATGTCAACATCCTGTCCTCGATGCTGTTTGCGGGCCTGTCAGGCTCCGCGGTGGCCGATGTTTCCGCGCTCGGTTCCATGCTCATCCCGGCGATGGAGAAGAACGGCTATACGCGCAAATTCGCCGCCGCCGTGACCGCCGCCTCCTCGGTGATCGGGCCGATCATCCCGCCCTCGGGCATCATGATCATCTATGCCTATGTGATGGGGGAATCGGTGGCGGCGCTGTTCCTCGCCGGCATCGTGCCGGGAATCCTGATCGGATTATCGCTGATGCTTGTGGTGGGGTTTCTGGCGAAGCGGAACGATTTTCCCGCCGCCTCGCGCCGCGCGACATGGCCCGAGAAGGGTCAGGCCAGCCTCAAGGCGTTCTTTCCGCTGCTCACGCCGGTAATCATCCTCGGCGGCATCCTCGGCGGCGTCTTCACGCCGACCGAAGCTTCTGCGGTCGCCGCGGTCTATGCCTTCATCGTGGCATTGTTCATCCTGAAGACCATGGGCTGGGCGGACCTGCCGCAGGTGCTGACCAAGGCGGCGATGACGACCTCGGTGGTGCTGCTTCTGGTCGGCGCGGCGATGGCGTTCAAGACGGTGGTCAGCCTGTCGCACGCTCCGGAGATCATGGCCAATTTCATTCTCGGCCTGTCGGAGAACCCCTATATCTTGCTGTTCCTGATCAACATCCTGCTCTTCGTGGTGGGCATGTTCCTCGATGCCGGGCCGGCCATCATCATTCTGGGACCGATCCTGGGGCCGATCTTCACCGACCTTGGCGTCCATCCGGTGCATTTCGCCATCATCATGAGCGTCAACCTGACGGTGGGGCTCGCGACGCCGCCGATGGGGCTGGTGCTTTTCGTCACATCGAGTGTGTCCGGAGAGCGGGTGGAAACGATCGCCCGGGCCATCCTTCCATTCCTGGCCGTCCAGATCGTGGCGATTTTCCTGATCACGTTCGTCCCGCAAATCTCGCTTTACCTGCCGCAGCTCTTCGGATTTGCGAAGTGAGACGGGAATGGAGCACGTGCGAGCGTCATCAAGACGTGCCAGCCTGTGGGGATGGTTGACAAGCTGACGAGGCTCGTAAATCTTATGTCTTATATAAGACTGTGTGGGAAACTGACGAAAACGGGAGGAAAATTCATGATCTTGAAACACCCATTGAAAACGCTGACTGCGGCCGCAATCGGCCTGTCGGTGCTCGCAGGCGGCATGGTCACGGCGGCGCAGGCCGCCGACATCACGTTGCGCGCAACCGCGAACTCGAACGAGAACGACGAGGACTATGACGGGCTCGTCGTGTTCAAGGACTATGTCGAGAAGGCGTCCAACGGCGCCATTGCCGTCGAGATGTTCATCGGCACCCAGCTTTGCTCGACCGGCGCCGAATGCCTCCAGGGCATCGCCGACGGCTCGATCGACATCTACATCTCGACCTCCGGCGGAGCCTCGGGCATCTTCCCTTACGTGCAGGTGCTGGACCTCCCCTATCTCCTGCGGGACGACCGCATTGCCGAGGAGGTGCTGACCGAAGGCACGTTCACACGGGCGATGCGCGAACAGATGCTGGCGGATTCGGGCGGCATGATCCGGCTGATGACGATCGGCAACACCGGTGGCTGGCGCAACTTTGCCAACACAGAGCGCGAGATCAAGTCGCCCGCCGACATGGACGGGCTGAAGATCCGCACCGTGGTGGCCGACTTGCCGCAGGAACTGGTGCGCGCAATGGGCGCGTCGCCGACGCCGATTCCGTGGCCCGAGCTGTTCACCTCGTTCCAGACGGGTGTGGTCGAGGGCACGCAAAACGGCATCACGGACATCATGGGCATGAAGTTTCCGGATGCGGGGCTGAAATATCTCACGCTTGACGGACATTCCTACATGGGTGCGCTGTGGTACATGAACAACGACCGTTTCGTGGGCCTTGACGAGAACCTGCGCCGTGTCGTGGTCGATGGATTTGCAGCGCTGCAGCAGGCCACTTTCGCTTCTCCGAAGCGCAAGTCGATCGACGCCTACAAGGCATTCGCCGAAGCCGGCGGTCAGGTCTACGTTCCGACCATGGAAGAAAAGGCCCAGTTCAAGGAAGCTGCCGCTCCGGTGTTCGACTGGTTCAAGACGAATGTCGATGGTGGCGAGGCCTTCTACGACCTGCTGGTCGCCGAAGCCGCGAAGGCTGTCGAGACCATCGACGGCGGTGCAGAGATGGACATGAAGTAGGCCTGCCCGTCTGACGGACCGCGAATTCAGTCCAACCGCCCGGAGCGATCCGGGCGGTTTCTTCATGGGTATCAGCGAAAGGGATACATCCAGGGCCGGTAGTCATTGATCAGAACCTCGGCGCGGCGGATCTCGTCGGGCGTCATCTTCTTTGCCACTTCCTCAATCGAGATCGCGGCATCGGGATCGCCGCCAATGGCCGACAGGCCGTACCACATGTAGGCGCGCACCAGATCGACCGCCGTGCCGCGGCCCACTTCGAAATACCAGCCGACACCGGATTGCGCGCCGGGGTGGCCCTTCATCGAGGCCCGAAGGTACCATTCGAAGGCGCGTTCGTCGTCGCGCTCGACGCCCAGCCCCATGGCATACATGACCCCGATCAGCTCCTCGGCATCGGCATTGCCGGATCGCGCTGCCGGCAGGAACTCGGCCATCGCTTCGTCGAAACGGTTCTGCTCCATGAGGATGCGGCCCTTCTCGATCTCCGCATGGGCGGGCGCCGCCAGAACGAGCAGGGCCAAGGCGCCAGCCAGGGCGCAGCTGCAAACGGTCGACTTCGCAATTGCAAGCGGAGATGTCATTTGCCATTCTTCCCCATCATCAGGAGCGCCCACCATAACGGCTCAGCCGCGATGCGGGCAACACGATGGCCGCCGCCCCATCGCTTTGGCTGCGGCGACCTGCATTGGCGCGCAAGGGAAGAGGAGCCCGAAGCGCGCGGGAGAGGACATGACCAAGCCGTTGCACCGGACTGCCCGGCTCCGAGGGGTGGTCCTTGCCATTGTTGCAATTGCGATGCTGCTTGCGCGGGGATCCGATGTCATGGCCGGCGATCCGGAAAGCCTGCGGCCTTCGGCCCCTCTCACCCAAGCCGATTTTCATCCCTTCGATCCCGAACTGGCGGATATCGGGCGGCTGCTGTTTTATGATCCGATCCTTTCAGGCAACCGCAACATCTCCTGCGGCACCTGCCATCACCACGAGCTCGCCAGCGGAGACGCACTGGCGCTCGGCGTGGGCGAGGGCGGCGAGGGGATCGGCCCGAAGCGGACGACCGGGCGTGGAGATGCGCGCATCGAGAAGCGCGTGCCGCGCAATGCTTCGGCGCTGTTCAATCTCGGCGCCCGCGAGATCCATGTCCTGTTTCACGATGGGCGGCTGAGCGTCGATCCGATCTTCGGCAACGGCTTCAATTCGCCGGCAGAAGAATATCTGCCGTCCGGACTGAAGGGGATACTGGCCGCGCAGGCCCTGTTCCCCCTGACCTCGGAGACGGAGATGGCCGGAAACCCCGAGGAGAACAAGATTGCCGGCGCCGCCTATGACCGGATCGACCATGTCTGGCCCCTGATCACGGAACGGGTCCGGGCGATCCCGGAGTATCTGGAGCGGTTTCAAAAGGCCGATCCGCAGATCGCAACGGCAGGCGACCTGACGATCACGCATATTGCCAACGCCCTGGGCGACTTCATCAATGCCGAATGGCGGGTGACCGATACGCCGTTTGATCGGTATCTTGCGGGAGAAGTCGCGGCGCTGGATGAAAGCGCGCGGGCTGGCATGGCGCTGTTTTACGGCACGGCAGGTTGCGGCGGGTGCCATTCGGGACGCCTGATGACGGATCAGGGGTTTCATGCGCTTGCCTTGCCGCATTTCGGCCCCGGCCGGACCCGGAGGTTCGATCCTTACGTGCGTGACGTCGGCCGGATGGGGGAAACCGACCGGCTGGAGGATGCCTACAGGTTTCGCACGCCGATGCTGCGCAATGTGGCGCTGACCGGGCCCTGGGGGCACAACGGGGCCTATGACACGCTGGAAGGTATTGTGCGCCACCACCTCGACCCTGCCGCCGGCTTCGAGACCTGGCGCCCGGAGATGGTGCGGCTGCCTGCCGACGAGAGGTTCGCCGCAGTCGATTTCATCTCCTTCGAGGATGCGCGGGAGCGGGCCCGGCTTGCCGGGCGCATTGACATCACCCCCGTGAAGCTCGACGAGGCGGAACTTGCGCAACTGGTGGCTTTTCTCAAATCCCTGAGCGGAAATGCCAATGGCCGCCTTGGCAGGCCGGAGACGGTGCCGAGCGGCTTGCCGGTCGACTGATCGCCGTGCGGCAGGCCGCACGGGGGTACAACGCCTCTTCCCGAATTCGGTCTTGTGTCTTATATAAGACTTGGTAAGCTTGCTCTGATAAAACCGGTTTCATCCGCTGAAATCACCGTTCATTAAAAGTCCGGGGCTGGGAGAGCATGACGAGAATCGTAACGGCCGGCGTCGCGGTGGTCGACTTCGTCTTCTACCTTGATGAGATGCCGCGCCTGCCGGAGAAGTACCGCGCCCGCGACGCCGGGATTACCGGCGGCGGCTGCGCCGCCAACGCTGCCGCGGCCATCTCCCGCCTGGGCGGCGAAGCGCTGCTTGCGGCGCGGCTGGGGGATGATGAAGTGGGCACGATGATTGTCTCGGGCCTTGAGGCCGATGGCGTCGATTGCCGGCTTGTGCGCAAGTTTCCCGGCCGCCGGTCGTCCTTTTCGTCGGTCTTCGTCGACCGGGACGGCGAGCGCCAGATCGTCAACTACCGGGATACAGACCTGTCGATGGATGCGGACTGGCTGGCCCCCGCCTTGCCCGCGGCATTCGACGCGGCGCTGGCCGACACGCGCTGGCCTGACGGAGCGGCGGCGCTGATGCGGGCTGCGCGGGAGAGGGGCTTGCCCGGCGTGCTCGATGCGGAGGCTCCGATCCGCGAAGCCCGAAATGCTTTCGAACTGGCGAGTCATCTCGCCTTTTCGGCGCAAGGCTTGCGGGACTGGGCAGGCCATGGCGACCTTCGCCGCGGGCTCGCGGAGGTGGCGCAGCAAACCGGAAAATTCGTTTGCGTCACCGACGGCGCACGCGGCGTCCTGTGGCAGCAGGGCATCGCTGCGGGCGCAGCGCCCGCATACAGGATCGAGGCGGTGGACACCCTGGGTGCAGGCGATGTCTGGCACGGCGCCTTCACGCTCGCGCTGGGCGAAGGCATGGAGCCGGAAACGGCGATCCGCTTCGCCAGCGCAACGGCCGCACTCAAGTGCACGCGGCAAAACGGGCGGGAAGGGTATCCGACCCGAAAGGAAGTCGAGCAATTCGTGAAAGAGGCAATGGCATGCAATTGAGCGCGGGCAAATTGTGGGGCATGCGGCGGATGGCCGATGCCCGGGGACGCTTCAAGATGACGGCGGTCGACCAGCGTCCTCCGATCAAGGGGCCGATCGCCCGGCATCACGGTGTGGACGAAGCTCCGTGGGAGGATGTGGCTCGGTTCAAGACCCTGCTGATCGAGACCCTGCAGGGGCAATCCTCGGCCATGCTGCTCGATCCGCATTATGCGATTCCCATGGGCCTGGACCGGTTTTCGCCGTCCAAGGGCCTGATCGTCACGCTGGAGGATTCGCTGTTCGAGGAAACAGAAGACGGGCGGCTGTCGAGCGAGATCGATGACTGGTCGGTCGCCAAGATCAAGCGGATGGGCGGAGACGCGGTCAAGGTTCTGACCTGGTACAGGCCGGACGCGCCGGAGAGCAACCGGCAGGCGCAGAAGGATTTCACCAAACGCATCGGCGAGGCCTGTCAGCGTTACGATATTCCTTTCCTGTTCGAGCTTCTGGTCTATCCCCTGACCGGCGACGCCCACCAGACAACGGACTATGTCGAGATGACCGGAAAGCGCACGGACCACGTGCTGCAATCGGTCGCGGATTTTGCAGCGCCCGATTTCGGCATTGATGTCTTCAAGCTTGAAAGCCCGGTTTCGGCGAAGGATGTTCCGGCTGAAGAAGACAGGATAGTGCAGGCCGCTTTCGACGAAATGGGCAGGCTGGCCGGCCGACCCTGGGTCATGCTGTCGGCGGGCGCGGGAAAATCAGAGTTTCGCAACATCCTGGCGCATGCCTACAGGGCCGGTGCGTCGGGCTATCTCGCGGGCCGCGCGATCTGGCTCGAGCCGTTTGGCCTGTACCCGGACTGGGACGCCATGCGGCACGGGCTTGAGACCGGCTCGGCCGATTACATGCGCGAGCTCAATGCGCTGACCGACAGCGCGGCAACCCCGTGGCATTCGCATGCGGTGTTCGGGCCGGATGGCGCGCGGTTCTCGCCTTCCGACAGCAGCTTCCGGCACCAGTATGGCGATTTCGGATGATGGACCGAGCGCGATCAGTCGAGCAGCAGACGGTTGACCACCCGGGGTGGATCTCCGGGCTCGATCGCGGGTGCGATGATGATCGCTTCGCCTTCCCGGGGCGTGGTACCCGAAATCGCGCGGATGAGTTCGGGATGGGTGACCATCAGCTGGTTTCCGGAGCCGAAAAAGTCATCGACGGCCTCGATGAGCTCGAGCGGGATCTCGTCGGGATTGCCGCCGTCGACGACGGAATTCAGATAGGCCCGGGTTTCGACCCGGGATGCGCCGAAGCCGAGTTCCGCTGTTCGCAGCGCGCGGCAGAATTCGCCGGAATAGACGGCGTCGATCGACACCGCACGGGCCGCAAAGCGCATGCCGATCCGGCGCGCTTCCTGGATGCCGCGGTCGCTCAGGCCCTTGCGCCTTTCGCAGTCTCCGAAGTCAGGCCGGAGAGGTTCCCCGCCGCCGGGCGTGCGGGCGTATCCCAGCAGGATGGTGTAGCCACCCTGCGCCAGACGCGCCCACGCGGCCTCGGTCGCGGAGCTCTTGGCTACGGGTGCAATGACACAGATGGCCATCGCGACGGAGAGGGCAAAAGCCCCGCGTCTCAGGATTGTTATCATGACAACAATTTAGTGCTTTTGGCGGGTGATGTAAGGGGGCCGTGCGATGTCGTCTGAAACGCAGACAATAGGTGTTCTTGCGCTGGGAAGGCCCACTTTCGACGTGCCGTTCGCCGAGGAAATGCTCAAAGCCATGCGCCATGACCTCAAGCGGACCGGCCACCGGATGGTGGGGCCGCCGGACCTCCTGATGGATGCCGGCGCGACCGAAGCCGCCATTGCGGACATCAAGGCTCAAAAGCCCGATCTTGTTCTCATCCTGCAGGTGACGTTCACCGATGCGGTAGCGACCTGCCGGATCGCGGATGTGTTCGATAAGCCGCTTGCGATCTGGGCCGTGCCCGAGCCACGGCTTGGCGGGCGGCTGCGGCTCAACGCGTTCTGCGGGCTGAATCTGGCGTCGCACGCCCTGTCGCTGCGCAACCGGCGGTTCGCGTGGCGCTATGCGGCGCCCGGCAGCGAAGGGCTCGAAAGCCTGTTCGGTTCTGAGGCCCTGGTTCGGCCGCTCAAACCGGAGCCGGTCGATGCGAATCCGCGCAGGGGAAGAGAAATCCTTGATGGGTTGCGGCGGAAAAGCATCGCCCGTATCGGCGCCCATCCGGACGGTTTCGACACATGCGCCTATCAGCCCGAGCGGCTCTCGGCGCTGACGGGTCTCAAAGTGACAGGGTTCGGTCTCGCTGATCTGTTCGAGCGCGCCCGTGCTGCGCCGGACGAGGCTGCTTCCAACCTCCGCAGTGAAGCCGATGGAATGGTCGCGGGGCTCGATGAGGTCGATCAGCAACAGCTGGACCGGTCGCTCAGGCTGAAGCTCGCGCTGGAGTCGATCAGGGCCGAGGGGGCTTTCGACGCGTTTGCAATCCGCTGCTGGCCGGAAACGTTCACCGAGTATGGCGGCGCGGTTTGCGGACCGGCGGCGATGATGGGGGAAGCGCGCACGCCGTGTGCCTGCGAAGCGGACGTCTACGGGGCGGCGACACAATTGATCCTGCAGGCAGCATCCGATGCACCGGTGTTCCTGACCGATCTCGTCGACATCGATGTCGAGGACAATTCCGCCGTGGTCTGGCACTGCGGGCAGGCGCCCCTGTCGATGGCAGACCCTGATGCCGTCGCCGAGGCGACGATCCACACCAACCGGAAGATGCCGCTTCTGTTCGAATTTCCGCTGAAACCGGGCCCGGTCACATTCCTGCGGCTGAGCCAGGCCCATGGCCGACACGCCCTGGTGATCGGCCGTGGCGACATGCTCAAGCGTGCAAAGGCGTTCACGGGAACCTCAGGCGTGGTGCGGTTCGAGCGCGACGCCGGCGATGTGCTCGACCGGGTGATGAACAGCGGTCTCGAGCATCACATGGCGCTGGCCTATGGCGATCATGTCGAGGCACTTGAAAGTTTCGCTGCGGCCGCGGGCCTGCCGGTCATCCATCTGTGAATTCGCTTGTCAGGCAACGGACACGATCATGAGTGAAATACGCTACGGTATCATCGGCTCGGGCATGATGGGGCAGGAGCATATCCGCAACATCGCCCTGATTGACGGCGCCAGGGTGACTGCCGTGTGCGATCCCGACCGGGACATGCGGGACCGGGCGCAGGCGCTTGCCGGGCACGGTTGCAAGGCATTCGTCCGGCACCAGGATCTCCTGTCAGAAGGTCTCTGTGACGCGCTGGTGATAGCGGCCCCCAACCATCTTCATCACCCCATCCTGATGGATGTCCTGCCCGCCGATCTTCCCGTGCTTGCGGAAAAGCCGCTCTGCACCACGCTGGCCGATTGCGACGAAGTGCTGGCCGCTTCGGCGCGGCGCCCGGCCCCGGTCTGGGTGGCGATGGAATACCGCTACATGCCTCCGGTGGAGCGGCTGCTTGCCGCCTTGCGGGACGGAGAGACTGGTGCGGTGCGCATGGTTTCGATCCGCGAGCACAGGTTTCCATTCCTTGACAAGGTGGGAAACTGGAACCGGTTCAACGCGATGACCGGCGGGACGCTGGTGGAGAAATGCTGTCATTTCTTCGACCTGATGCGCCTGATCACGGGTGCGGAGGCGCGCCGTGTCTATGCGTCCGGCGCCGCCGATGTGAATTTTCGCGATGAACTCCATGACGGGCGCCGTCCGGACATCCTCGACAACGCATTCGTGGTCATCGACTTTGCCAATGGCGTGCGCGGCATGCTGGAACTGTGCATGTTCGCCGAGGGCTCGCAGTGGCAGGAGACGATCACCGTCATCGGCGAAGCTGCAAAGGCCGAGGCCCGGGTTCCCGGCCCCGCCCGATTCTCGCCCGACCGGAAGGAGCGCGATTCCGAGTTCGTGCTCTCACCGCGCTCGACCAAGATCGAACATCGCGAAATCATCCATGTCGATCACTCGATCCTGGCGGCGGGCGACCATCACGGTTCCACCTTCTTCCAGCACCAGAAATTCTTCGCCATGGTCCGCGATGGCGGTCAGCCGGATGTGACGCTGGAGGACGGGTTGAAGTCGGTACGGATCGGTTTGGCGGCCGAGCACTCCGCCCGGACGGGGGAAGCGGTTGTTCTCGAAGACGTCTTCGACCTGAAAGCGGCCGTCTGAACGACGTCGCGGCATCGGCGGGAATAGCCGAGCGGAGTCAGCGCAGATTGACCGCGTAGTGGATCTCGCGGGAAATGCACCGCGACCAGCGCAGTTCGACAGGGTTGTCTTCCAGATCCTTGGCGACCCGGCTGATCAGGAGCAGAGGCTCGCCTTCGTGGCAGCCCAGCCGGCCTGCGTCCCGGCTGCCTGCAGCGATTGCCTTGAGGCGCTCCTCGGCGGAACCGATGGTGATGCCCCATCGCTCCGAATAGAGGCGATAGAGGTTGTTCGGGATGATGGTCAGGTGATCGATGTCCGGAAAGCGGCCCGAGGGCAGTGTGATGGTTTCGATCAGGATCGGTTGGCCGGAAAGCGAGCGGATGCGTTCGATCCGGAATACCTTCTCACCGTCCTTGAGCTGAAGCGATCCGGTTTCGATCGTCGTGGGTCTGGCATAGCCCGTGCTGACGACCTGGGAATCGGGGAAGCTGGCCTTGCCCTTGTCCGGAGTGAGCCGGAAGAACTGGAACAGGATGCGGCTTTCCTCGGGTTCGGCGACATAGGTGCCTCGCCCCTGCCTGCGAATGAGCAGGTTGTCGGCGGTCATGGAATCGAGCGCCTTGCGAACCGTGCCCTGGCTCACATTGAGCTGGCGCGCCAGTTCGATTTCGCTGGGCAGCAGCATGCCGGGCAACCATTCGCCGTCGACAAGCCGGCGCATGAGCCGTTCACGCACCTGGGCATAGAGCGGCTTGAAGCCGATGCTGTCGGTTGGCTCCTTGCCGGCCTGATCCGCCATCCCGATTTCCTTTCGCTGTCCTGCGCCGGTTGACATTCCGGGTTCACAGTATCTTATAACTTATATAAGACCTGTCCATCGGGCAGAGAACGATTGCTCATCAGATTTGATATTGGAGGACGGACGTGACCACCCCCCATCTTTTGGTACATGATCACAAGGACAATGTCGGCGTTGTCGTCGTTGAGGGCCTGAAGGCCGGGACGAAGATGCTTTGCGTTGTCACGCATGACAATTCGAGCTTCGAGCTTGAGACGAAGGCCGACGTTCCGATCGGCCACAAGATCGCGCTGTCTGACATCAATTCCGGCGACACGGCGATCAAGTATGGCGAGGACATCGGCAAGTTCATCGCCGATGTCGGGAAGGGCGGCCACGTCCACACCCACAATCTCAAGACCAAGCGCTGGTAGGAGACCCTGATCATGGCATCGAAATATTCCAACATGACGTTTCACGGCTACCGCCGCGAGAACGGCCGGGTCGGCGTGCGCAACCACGTCCTGATCCTGCCGGTGGACGACATCTCGAACGCGGCCTGCGAGGCGGTGGCCAACAACATCAAGGGCACGCTGGCGATCCCGCATGCCTATGGAAGGCTGCAGTTCGGCGAGGACCTTGATCTGCATTTCCGCACCATCATCGGCACCGGGGCGAACCCGAACGTGGCGGCGGTGGTGGTGATCGGCATCGAGCCGGGCTGGACCAGGAAGATCGTCGACGGGATTGCCGCCACCGGCAAGCCGGTGACCGGCCTGTCGATCGAGCAGAACGGCGACCTGAAGACCATCATGGAAGCCTCGAAGGTGGCCAAGGAGTATGTCCACTTCGCCTCCGAGCTGCAGCGCGAGGAGTGCTCGATCTCGGAATTGTGGGTGTCGACCAAGTGCGGCGAGAGCGACACGACGACGGGTCTGAGCTCCTGCCCGACGGTGGGCAACATGTATGACAAGCTCTTGCCCGAGGGCATCTACGGCTTCTTCGGCGAGACCTCGGAGATCACCGGCGCCGAGCACATCTGCAAGACCCGGGCGATCAACGAGGAGGTCGGCGAGCGCTGGTACAAGATGTGGAAGGCCTACCAGGACGAGGTGATCTTCGCCCACCAGACCGACGACCTCAGTGACAGCCAGCCGACCAAGGGCAACATCGAGGGCGGTCTGACGACGATCGAGGAGAAGGCGCTGGGCAATCTCGAGAAGATCGGCCGGACCTCGCAGTTCATCGACATTCTCGATCCGGCCGAGCAGCCCAACTCGGGCAAGGGGCTCTACTTCATGGACAGCTCTTCGGCGGCTGCGGAATGCGTCACCCTGATGGCGGCCGGCGGAGCGGTGATCCACACCTTCCCGACCGGGCAGGGCAACGTGATCGGCAACCCGATCGTGCCGGTGATCAAGATCTCGGGCAACCCGCGCACGCTTCGCACCATGAGCGAGCACATCGACGTGGACGTGACCGGCGTGCTGACCCGCGAGATGACCATCGACCAGGCCGGCGACGCCCTGATCGAGATGATCGTGCGCACCGCAAACGGCCGCAACACCGCGGCCGAGGCCCTCGGCCACCGCGAGTTCTCCATGACAAAACTCTACAGATCCGCGTAAGGCGCGGATCCCAAACGAAAAGAATCCCATCATGGCAGACATAGTCATTACCGAGTTCATGGACGAGGCGGCCGTTGCCCGCCTCGCCGATGCGCATGACACCCTCTACGATCCGAAGCTGGTCGATAATCCGGAGGCGCTGCACGGGCTTCTGGCATCGGCCAAGGCGCTGGTCGTGCGCAACCGGACCCAGGTCCGGGAAGCGCTTCTGGGCATGGGGCCGAAGCTCAAGGTGGTTGGCCGGCTGGGCGTGGGGCTCGACAACATCGATGTCGAGGCGTGCCGGGCGCGCTCGATCAAGGTGATTCCGGCCACCGGCGCCAATGATCTCTCGGTTGCGGAGTACGTGATCACGGCAGCGCTGATGCTGCTTCGTGGCGCGTGGCTGCGATCCGATGAGGTCGCGGGCGGCGCCTGGCCGCGCCAGTCGATGATGGGCCGGGAACTGGCCGGCAAGACCATGGGTCTCGTCGGCTACGGCTCGATTGCGCGCGAGGTCGCGTGGCGGGCGCACATGATGGGCATGTCCATCGTTGCCTATGATCCCTATCTCACCGCGGATCATCCGGGATGGCAGATCGCCCGCAATGTCTCGCTCGATGCCGTGCTGGAACTTGGCGACGTGGTCTCGCTGCATACCCCGCTGACGGACGCCACGCGCAACATGATCGATGCTGAAGCGCTGGCAAAAATGAAATCCGACGCTGTTCTGGTGAACGCCGCACGGGGCGGTATCGTCGACGAGGCGGCGCTCGCGGCTGCGCTTGCGGACAAGCGGATCGGCGGCGCGGCCCTCGATGTGTTCGAGACCGAGCCGCTGACGGCTGAGGCGGGAGCGAAGTTTTCAGGCCTCCCCAATCTGATCCTGACCCCGCATGTCGCGGGCGTGACAGAGGAATCCAATGTCCGTGTCAGCCATCTGATTGCCGACAAGGTGCTCGAGGTTCTGGGAGCGGGGGCATGAGCGGTTCCGTGAAAATGACGGCTGACGAGGTCACCGCCCTGATCAGCGGTGCGCTCACGCGCAGCCGAACGTCACAAGCCAATGCGGACTCCGTTGCAAACGCCCTGCTTGCGGCCGAGCTTGCCGGCCAGAACGGTCATGGTCTCAGGCGCGTCGCCGCCTATTCGGCGCAGGCAAAGGCGGGCAAGGTCGACGGATTTGCGGAGCCGCGCTCTGAAGTTCTTCGTCCCGGTGCAATCGCGATCGATGCCGGAAGCGGGTTCGCCTATCCGGCGATGGACCTGGCTCTCGAATGGCTGCCCGAGGCGGCACGAACGCAAGGGATCGCCATCGCCGGGATTCGGCGGTCGCATCACTGCGGTGTGGCGGGCGTGGTGGTCGAGGCGCTGGCGAGGCAGGGAATTGCGGCGTTGATGGTTGCCAACGCACCCGCCGCAATGGCGCCGTGGGGGGCACGCCGTCCCCTGTTCGGCACCGATCCGATCGCCTTCGCCGCGCCGCTCGGCAAGGATGATCCCGTTGTGGTGGACATTTCGCTTTCCAAGGTTGCCCGCGGCAAGATCATGGCTGCGGCGCAGAAGGGTGAAGCGATCCCGGAAGGCTGGGCGCTCGATCCGGATGGCAATCCGACAACCGATGCGAAGACCGCGATGGAGGGAACCATGGTGCCGCTCGGCGACGCCAAGGGAACCGCGCTGGCGCTGATGGTGGAATTGCTGTGCGCCGGCCTGACCGGAGCGAACTATGCCTGGCAGGCTACGTCCTTCTTCGACGACAAGGGCGATCCTCCGGGCACGGGGCAGGCGATCATCGCGATCGATCCGGATGCTTTCGGACCCGGCGGCATGGAGCGGATGGCGCTGATGGCGCGGATGGTTGAAGGCACCGACGGTGCGCGGCTTCCGGGCAGGCGGCGGCAGCAGATCCGCGCCGACTATCTTGCCAACGGCATCCCGGTGGACAGCGATCTGGCTCAATCGATCCGGGCAATCGGCGCCTGACCCTGCTCGCTCCTTGAGGCAGGCCGGTAACGCCTGCCTCAGTACAGAAGCCTCACCGCCACAAGCGTGATTGCCGGGAACATGGTCAGGATCGCCACCCGGATGATGTCCGTCAGCACAAACGGGAAGACGCCGCGGTAGGTTGCGGACAAGGGGGTGTCCTTGGCCATGGAGTTGATCACGAACAGGTTCATCCCCACCGGCGGGGTTATCAACCCGACCTCGACGACGATCAGCACGATGATGCCGAACCAGAGCGCGAATTCCTCCGGCGCCAGGCCGAAATCCAGTGCCGACATGATCGGGAAGAAGATCGGCACGGTGAGCAGGATCATCGACAGCGAATCCATCACGCAGCCGAAGGCCAGATAGAGCAGCAGCACGCCAACCATGACCAGCCAGGGATTGAAGTCCTGGCTGCCGACAAAGGCCGCGGCTGTCTGCGGCAACTGGCTGAGGGCGAGAAAGGCGTTGAACACGCCCGCGCCGAAGACGATGAGAAAGATCATTCCGGTGGCGCTGGCGGTGGTCAGGATTGAGGACATCAGTGTCGTGCGGTTGAGCCCGCCATTGATCAGGGCAATCAAGCCGGTACCGAACGCGCCGATGGCCGCGGCCTCGGTCGGGGTGAAGATGCCGCCATAGATGCCGCCGACCACGGCAATGAAGACCAGCAGCACCGGCCAGACGGCAAGCAGGCTGCGAAAGCGCTCGGAATAGGGCGCGCGCTCACGGTTTCCGGCAGAGCCGGGCCTGAGTCTGACATAGATGGCGATGGCGATCATGTAGCCGATCGCGGCCAGGACGCCCGGAATGAAAGCCGCGACAAACAGCTTGGCGATGTTCTGCTCGGTCAGGATGGCATAGATCACCAGGATGACCGAGGGCGGGATGAGAATGCCGAGCGTGCCGCCGGCAGCCAGCGCCCCCGTCGCCAGCTCGCCAGAATAGCCGTAACGGCGCAGTTCCGGCAGCGCGACCTGGCCCATGGTGGCGGCGGTTGCGAGCGAGGATCCGCAAATGGCGCCAAAGCCTGCGCAGGCCCCGACGGCGGCCATTGCGACGCCGCCCTTGCGGTGGCCGAGCCAGGTCTCGGCAGCCTTGAAAAGCGATTGTGACATTCCGCCAAGCGTTGCGAACTGGCCCATCAGCAGGAACAGCGGAATGATCGAAAGAGAATAGCTCGAAAACGTCCCCCAGGTCAGGTTCTTGAGCTGGGCGAAGATCATCAGGAACGAGCCGTTGATGAAGTAGCTTCCGCCGATGCCGGTGAGCAGCATGGCGAGCCCGATCGGGATCCTGAGGAAGATGAGCAACAGGAGAACCGGGAAGGACAGGAGCGCGATGTCGATGTTGCTCAATGCACCACCTCCCCATGGGCCTGGTCACGCCCTGAAAGAAGCGCCCGGAGGCTCAGAAACACGCACCAGAGACTGATGATGACGAAACCGATGGCGCCGACAAGGCCCGATGCATAGGCCCACCAGACGGGGTACTGGATGATGAAGGTGGTTTCGCCATAGGCCAGCTTGTCGAGCGTCCCCTGCCAGTGCTTCCATGCCAGCAGTACGGCGATCATCGCCATCAGGATGTCTGCGACGAGATCGATCAGGCGGTTGTTGCGGGCGCTCAGATGCATCGTCAGGATTTCGACCGACGCATGCTGGCGGTTGATCTGGACCCAGGGCAGAAACGCGAAGACCGCAAATCCGGTCCCAAGTTCGACCAGTTCGAAATCACCCCGGATCGGGCTCAGACCGAGCGGAATCAGCGCTCTCCCGGTCACCGAGGCGACGGTCGACAGCATGACGGCTATCAGCGCGAGGCCGCCGAGAATTGCGAGCACGGCCGCACATCGACGCATGACTGAGTCGATACGGTCAAGCATCGGCTGAAGCCTGCCGGATGCGATCGGTGTCCGCGATCAGCGGCGGGCGGAGGTTCAGCGTTTCCCGATCAAATCCGGCGAGCGCCTTGTAGC
This sequence comes from Hoeflea sp., assembly GCA_965233445.1. GTDB lineage: Bacteria > Pseudomonadota > Alphaproteobacteria > Rhizobiales > Rhizobiaceae > Hoeflea. The sequence continues at coordinate 108,856 of OZ247491.1, read as the reverse complement.
GTGCTGCGTGATCCTCGAGTTCCTCGCGGCTCATCACGTCGGTGACAACATCGAACATGCCCTGACATTTCTCCTCGACGACCTGCATGATCTGGTCGGGTCCATTGCCCCGGTTGGCCACCACGATTCTCTCGGTGGACGGCCGCCTTTCATCTTCATAGGCGATCAGGGCCGCTTCCGACAGCCCGTGTGCGACAATGGCCTTTCCAAGCACGCGCGCATCGAGGATGGCCTGGGACGCTCCGTTCGAGCCGATGGGATACATCGGGTGTGCAGCGTCGCCCATCAGCGTGACCCGGCCCTGGCCCCAGCCCGGCAACGGATCGCGGTCGACCATCGGGTACTCGTAGATCCGCTCGGCGCCACGGATGAGTTCGGGTACGTCGAGCCAGTCGAAGCGCCAGCTCTCGAAGGAGGGCAGGAAGTCCTCGAGCCTGCCGGGGCGGTTCCAGTCCTCGCGGTTCCAGGCGGCATCGGGCTTCTTCTTGAGTTCGGCAACCCAGTTGATCTCGGCCAGTCCCGTTTCAGGGTCGGCTGGCGAAATCGGGTAGGTCACGAATTTCTGCCACTCATGGCCGATCATTGCCATGGACGCGCTGGTGAGAAACGGTTTTGCGTGGCTGGTGGCGCGCCACAGCACGGCGCCGCCCCACACCGGGGGGCCTTCGACAGGGTTCATCTGGGCGCGGATGGCAGAGTGAATGCCGTCGGCGGCGATCAGCAGGCTGCCGTGCTCGGACCGGATGTCGCCCGCCCGGCTTTCAAGCTGCAGGCAGACTTCGTCCTGGCCCTGCGAAAAGCCACGCGCTTTCCAGCCGGTTTGCACCGCATCCGCGCCGAGCCGCTCTCGCACGGCCTTCAACAGCATCAGTTGCAGCTGTCCGCGGTGAACGGAAAGCTGCGGCCAATTGTAGCCGGCCTCGATTCCACGGGCCTCCGACCAGATCAGTCGACCGTGCTTCGAATAATAGGCGACTTCGCGGGTGCGGATGCCGAGGGCTTCCAGTTCGGATTCGAGCCCCAGTTCGACAAGTTCGCGAATGGCATGAGGCTGGAGATTGATGCCCACGCCAAGGGGACGAATCTCGTCGACCTGTTCGAAGATCCGAACCCGTGCCCCGATCTGGTGGCAGGTAAGCGCAAAGGTCAGGCCGGCAATCCCGGCGCCGGCAACTAGAATTGTCATTGCGAGAATCCGCTCGTCGCTGCCGCCGGGGCCTGCCGTCTTGCGGCGGGTCCCGGCGGGATGGTTCGAACCTTGCGGTCTAGTTGGTGTACTTGGCGATCAGTTCCTGTGCCTTGGCATGGAGCGCCTTGCCGTCAATGCCCTTCGCTTCCATTTCCGTGTACCAGTTGTCGATGACGCTCTGCGAGGCGTCGCGCCAGCGCTGCAGTTCCTCGCCCTCGATCTGGAGAATGGTGTTGTCGGTCGCCTCTGCGATCTTCCTGCTCGGAGCGTCGAAGGCCGCCTGGGTCTTGCCGGCGAAGGCTGAGAACTCGGCGCCGGTGGCGTCATCGAGGATCTTCCTGAGATCGTCGGGAAGGCTGTCGTACCTGGCCTGGTTCATCGCCAGAACGAAGGCTGCCGTGTAGAGCGCGGTGTCGCCGCCGAACTCTGTGTGCGTATCGACAAGCTCGGCGATCTTCAGAGCCGGAGTCACTTCCCACGGGATGACGGTACCGTCGATGACGCCCTTGGAGAGCGCTTCCGGAATTGCCGGGACCGGCATGCCGACGGGCTCGGCGCCGAGTTCGGCGAGCATGCCGTTGATCACGCGTGTCGGACCGCGAACCTTCTTTCCCTGCATGTCCTCAAGCGTGCGAACGCCCTCACCCTTGGCGTGGATGACGCCGGGGCCATGGACCCAGGTTCCGAGTATCTTGATGCCCTTGAACTCGCTCTCTTCCATGTCGGACTTGAACAGGTCCCAATAGGCGCGCGAAGTGGCTTCGGCATTGGTCATCATGAAGGGCAGTTCGAAGACCTCGACGCTCGGGAAGCGGCCCGGCGTGTAGCCCGGCAGGGTCCAGACGATGTCGACGACGCCATCACGTGCCTGATCCATCAGCTGCGGCGGCGTTCCGCCCAGCGACATCGCGGAAAACACCTCGACCTTCATGCGGCCGCCCGACGCCTCACCGATCTGCTCGGCCCAGGGGATCAGGATTTCCGCGGGCACATTGGCCTGCGGAGGCAGGAACTGGTGCATGCGAAGGGTGACTTCCTGCGCGAACGATCCCGCAGAGGTCAATCCAAGTGCCGACACGGCAATCGCCGCAGCAGCAGCGGATTTCAGGAAATTGCGTTTCTTCATTGTATCCTCCCAGATAATTGAGCGACTTCGGCGTCGCTGATCCCGTCGAAAACTAGAGGCAAATTTTGTAACTGCCTAGACTGTCCCGGCCTTGCCCGTGCAACCAGGGCTCCCGACCTGTCGTTCGCCCATTTAGACGGCAGGCGTGGCGAGAAAGCAATTGCCCCAAACGGCTTTGGCGGCACTCGGCCCTATGACATTCGTCGTATGCCGGCAGTGGAACCCCTCCCAAGGTTGATGGCCATCAAATTGACTGACCGACCGGTCAATTTATATTGAGGAATTTGCCCGGCGACAAGCGCTTTCTTGATCCCAGGTGCCGCGCGGAGGGAAACGGAACAGCTGTCGTCTCAGATATCCCGGATTGACGGTTGATCCTTTTGAAAAAAAGGAAAATGATGCTTTCGGGATGCGAGACCGCAAAACCGTCAAGGGAGGAATTTGATGGCCAATGTAACAATGACCGTGAACGGACGTTCCGTTTCCGGCCAATGCGATGACCGGACGCTGCTGGTTCAGTTCATCCGCGAGAATCTCGGACTGACAGGAACCCATGTCGGCTGCGATACGTCTCAATGCGGAGCCTGCGTGGTTCATGTGGACGGCAAGGCCGTCAAGTCCTGCACCATGCTTGCAGCCCAGGCGGCCGGGTCCGAGGTCACGACAATCGAGGGATTGGCATCGGGAGGAGAATTGCATCCGGTGCAGGCGGCTTTTCGCGAAAACCACGGGCTGCAATGCGGCTTTTGCACGCCGGGCATGATCATGTCCGCAGTCGACATGATCAAGCGCCATGGCGGCCAACTCGACGAGAAGACCGTGCGAGCGGAGCTGGAAGGCAACATCTGCCGTTGCACCGGTTACCACAACATCGTCAAGTCGGTTCTCGATGCCGCTGCAAAGATGGGCGACGGAGCGAAGGTCGCCGCCGAATAGGTTTCGCCACAACCGGCGACGTTCGGAGGTGCCGTCCTTCGGAGCGCAGAAGCCCGGCCCGCAAGCGAATGCCTCAGATGTGAGAGTTTCGCGTTTGGCAGCATTTCGGACCAGGAGGCCCGGCCAACCCGCCCGACAACACGCACCGGCTCGTTCGCCAACACTCAACCGGAGGAGTTTGAGAGATGGGAATGGAAGGCATTGGCGCCCGCGTGGCGCGCAAGGAAGACAAGCGCTTTATCACCGGCAAGGGCCGCTACACCGATGACATGGTCGTGCCCGGAATGAAACATGCGCATTTCGTGCGATCGCCGCACGCGCACGCGAAGATCAAGAGCATAGACACGTCGGAAGCCGAGAAGATGCCCGGTGTCATCGGCATCCTCAACGGCGCGCAGCTGACTGAGGACGCGATCGGCAACATCATCTGCGGCTGGATGATCCACTCCAAGGACGGCTCTCCGATGAACATGGGCGCCTGGCGTCCGCTGGCGCAGGACACGGTGCGCTATGTCGGGGACGCGGTGGCCATCGTCGTGGCCGACAGCAAGGCCCAGGCGCGCGACGCGGCGGAAGCCGTTATGGTCGACTACGAGACCCTTCCGGTCGTGACCGATGCGGTCGAGGCGCTGAAAGACGGTGCGCCGCAGCTCCATCCCGAAGCAAAGAACAACCTGATCTTCGACTGGGAGATCGGCGACAGTGCCGCAACCGATGCCGCGATCTCCTCGGCATCCCATGTCACCGAAATGAAGATCGTCAACAACCGTCTCGTTCCCAATCCGATGGAGCCGCGCGCTGCGCTCGGGGTCTATGACGATGCCGATGATCACTACACGCTCTGGACCACGTCGCAGAACCCGCACGTGGCCCGGCTCGTGCTCAGCGCCTTCTACAATGTGGCGCCCGAAAACAAGCTTCGCGTGATCGCGCCCGATGTGGGCGGCGGTTTCGGATCCAAGATCTACATCTATCCGGAAGAGATCGTCTGCCTGTGGGCGTCCAAGCGCACGGGGGTTCCGGTGAAGTGGAATTCGGACCGGACCGAGGCGTTCCTGACCGACGCCCATGGCCGCGACCACGTCTCGACCATCAAGATGGCCTTCGATGCCGACAACAAGATCACCGGCTTCAAGGTCGACACGATCGCCAATCTCGGCGCCTACATGTCGCTGTTTTCGAGCTCGGTGCCGACCTACCTCTACGCGACCCTGCTCTCCGGCCAGTATGCGATCCCGGCAATCCACGCCAATGTGCGGACGGTTTACACCAACACCGTTCCGGTGGATGCCTATCGCGGCGCCGGGCGACCGGAGGCCTGCTACCTGCTCGAGCGCGTGCTCGAGACTGCGGCCCGCGAACTCGGGGTCACTCCTGCGGAATTGCGGCGCAAGAACTTCATCCGCGAGTTCCCGTACCAGACGCCGGTGATCATGTGCTACGATGCGGGCGACTTCGACGCTTCGCTCGATGCCGCAATGAAGGCCATCGACTATGACGGGTTTGCTGCCCGCAGGGCCGACTCCGAAGCCCGCGGCATGAAGCGTGGCATCGGCATCAGCTGCTACATCGAGGCCTGCGGCATCGCGCCGTCGGCGGCGGTGGGATCGCTGGGCGCCGGCGTCGGTCTTTGGGAATCGGCGGAAGTGCGGGTCAACGCGGTGGGCACGATCGAAGTGCTGACCGGCTCGCACAGTCACGGCCAGGGCCATGAGACCACCTTCTCGCAGCTGGTCGCGGAGCGGTTCGGCGTCGGCATGGACACGGTATCCATCGTTCACGGAGATACCGACAAGGTGCAGATGGGCATGGGCACCTACGGCTCGCGTTCCGGTGCGGTCGGCATGTCGGCAATCGTCAAGGCGCTTGACAAGGTCGAAACCAAGGCCAAGAAGATCGCCGCCCACCTCATGGAGGCCGACGAAAGCGACATCGTCATCGAGAATGGCGAACTGAAGGTCGCAGGAACCGACAAGAGCGTGCCGTGGTTCCAGATGGCGCTCGCCGCCTACACCGCGCACAATCTTCCCGAGGGCATGGAGCCTGGTCTCAAGGAGGGGGCTTTCTACGATCCCTCCAACTTCACCTTCCCGGCCGGCACCTATATCTGCGAGGTGGAGGTCGATCCCGATACCGGCAAGACGACGGTGATCGATTTTGTCGCCGCCGACGATTTCGGCAAGATCATCAATCCGATGATTGTCGAGGGGCAGGTGCATGGCGGCGTGGCGCAGGGCATCGGCCAGGCGCTGCTGGAAGGCACCCACTACGATCCGGAAACGGGACAGCTTCTGACCGCGAGCTACATGGACTACACCATGCCGCGCGCCGATGACCTGCCGTCGTTCAAGGTGTCGACCACGGAAACGGTCTGTCCGTCCAACCCGCTCGGCATCAAGGGTTGCGGCGAGGCGGGCGCCATCGGATCACCGCCAGCGCTGATCAACGCCATTACCGACGCCATCGGCAACAACGACCTGGCGATGCCCGCAACCCCGGAACGGGTTTGGGCAGCGCTCAACTCGGCACGCTAAGACAGGGAGGCAGACACAGATGTATGCAACCAATTATCACCGCGCCTCCTCGGTCGAGGATGCCGTCAAGCTGGCCTCGTCAAACGACGAAGCCAAGTACCTCTCCGGTGGGCAGACCCTTCTGCCCACCATGAAACAGCGCCTCGCCGCTCCCTCCGACCTGGTGGATCTTCGCCACGTCGACGCCCTCAAGGGCATTTCCGTGGATGGCAGGAAGGTGCGGATCGGGGCCGCAACCACGCATGCGGAGGTGGCCGGTTCGGCCGCGCTCGCCTCTGCCTGCCCGGGGCTCTCGCATCTGGCCTCGCACATCGGGGACCCGCATGTGCGGCACATGGGGACCATCGGGGGATCGATCGCCAACAACGATCCGGCGGCCGACTATCCGGCCGGCCTGATGGCGCTCGGCGCCACGGTCGTGACCAACAAGCGTTCGCTCAGCGCCGGTGAATTCTTCACCGGCATGTTCGAGACAGCACTGGAAGACGGTGAACTGGTCGTGGCCGTCGAGTTTGAGGCGCCGGAGACATGCGGCTACTCGAAGTTTCCGAATCCCGCCTCGCGTTACGCCATGACCGGGGTGTTCGTCGCCAAACACGGTGACGGATCCGTGCGGGTCGCGGTGACCGGCGCGGGCTCGGATGGCGTCTTCCGCCACGAGGGCATGGAGCAGGCCCTGGGCTCGAACTTCTCCGCAGCTGCGCTCGACGGCGTGACGGTGGACGATTCGGACCTGATGTCGGACATCCATGCGTCCGCGGCGTATCGGGCCAATCTGATCAAGGTGATGGCAAAGCGCGCGGTCGCCGCCTGCGGCTGATTGCCCTTCACATGAAAAAAACGGGGCGGGATCATGATCCCGCCCCGGTTGCTGTTCCAGCGGTTCTGCCCCTCAGGCCGGCTGTTGCATCAATGATTTCGCAACTGCGCGTGCGTCGCGGTCTGCTGCGTAGACATCCTCGATGGCTGATGCCTCGCTCAGATTGTCGAGCCGGTCCATCGTCGCTGCCACGATGTCGGCCATCTGCAGAAATCCGATCTTTCCGGCGATGAAGGCTTCCAGTGCGGCTTCCTTGGCGCCATTGAGCACCGCACCCTGCAATCCGCCGCGCTGCATGGCTGTGCGGGCGAGCGCCAAGGCCGGAAACCGGGTTTCGTCCGGTGCGTGAAACTCGAGTTTTGCGAGTTTTGCGAAATCCAGCCGCTCGACCGGCAGCGGCGCGCGACGGGGATGACTGATGGCGTAGCCGATGGCATGGCGCATGTCCGGCGCGCCAAGCTGCGCCAGGACCGATCCGTCGCAATAGCCGACCATGGAATGAACGATCGACTGGGGATGGATGATGACCTCGATCTGGTCCGGCTCCATCCCGAACAGATGCCGGGCCTCGATCATCTCGAGAGCCTTGTTGAACATCGAGGCGCTGTCGATTGAGATCTTGAGGCCCATCGACCAGTTCGGATGCGCAGCCGCGACGTCGGGTGTGACCGCTGCCATCTGTTCGCGGCTGAAGTCCCGGAACGGCCCGCCCGACGCGGTCAGGATGATCCGCTCGACTGCGTGGCGCTGGTGCTGTTCCAGCACCTGGAAGATGGCGTTGTGCTCGCTGTCGACCGGGAGCAGCCTGCCGCCGCCCTTCGTCATCGCCGCGGCAAAGAGGTCACCCGCCGAGACAAGGCATTCCTTGTTGGCAAGCGCGATGTCGGCGCCGCGCGACACCGCGGCCAATGTCGGCGCAAGTCCGGCAATGCCGACAATGCCCGCCATCACGAGATCTGTGTCGCGCTCTCCCGCCTCGATCAATGCCGAAGCCCCTGCGCCGACCTCGATACCGCTGCCGGACAGGGCTTGCCTGAGATCGTCATAACGGTCTGGATCGGCCGTTACCGCAAAGCCCGCCCCGGCGGCTCTTGCCTGACGGGCGAGCAGATCGATGTTGCCCATGCCGGTGATGGCAGGCACCTCGAAGGCGTCCCGGCCACCCAGATGCTCCATGACGTCAAGCGTGTTGCATCCAATGGACCCGGTTGCGCCAAGAATGGTGATGCGGCGCGGGGCCTGATCATGAATGTCGCTCATTGCTCAACATTCCATCGCCAGCGACGGCCGGTCAAGAAAATCAGGAAGCGGAGCGGTCATTGAGGTCCAGCAACTCGAGAAACAGGGCGGAGTGATCCAGATCGCCGCCGCCCAGGCTGCCTGCCAGCCGAACGAACCGGTCGCGGATGGTCCGGACCAGAGGCAGTTCGATGTCGAGGTCATCGGCTTCGGCGAGGATGTTGTCGAGATCCTTGATCTGCACATTCACCCGGCCGCCCGGTGTGAAGTCGCCGGCTTCCATCCGTGCGCCGTGTTGCTGAAGGATGGTCGAATCGGCAAACCCGCCCTTGAGCGCAGCGCGGAAAGCCTCCAGATCGCCACCGCCTTCGGAAACCAGCAATGTGGCCTCGGCGACGGCACCGATGGTGATGCCGACAATGGCCTGGTTGGCGAGCTTGGCCAGCTGCCCCGACCCTGAAGGACCGACCCGGATTGCGCGGCCCATGGCGTCGAGGATGGGTTTGGCCTCTTCGAAAACCGCCTCTTCGCCCCCTGCCATGATGGCGAGCGTTCCTGCTTCCGCACCTTTGGTCCCGCCGCTGACCGGTGCATCGAGATGGCGGATGTTGCGTCCCGCGAGCCTCAAAGCATGGTCGCGCGCCTGGGACGGCTTGATCGAGCTCATGTCGATCACGCAGGCTCCGGGTGCGAGCGCTTCCGCCACGCCTTGCTCGAACAGGACCGATTCAACAACATTTCCATCCGTCAGCATGGTGATGACATGGCTCGCGCCGCGCACGGCCTCGGCAGGGCTGGCGGCAACCTTCGCACCCTCGGCAGCGAGCGGCGCCGCCTTTTCGGCATTCCGGTTCCAGACAGTCAGTTGCCAGCCGGCGGCGATCAGGCATCGGGCCATCGGAAGCCCCATCAGGCCCGTGCCCAGCAATGCGATCGATCTGCTCATGTGTGCTCCTCCGATTGCGACACCGAGGTCGCGCACTTTTCGTGGCTCCGGCAATTCATCAGGCGCGCAGGCTGGCCTGGTGCAGGAGTGAAGTCCAGCTGTTCATCGATGCAAGGTGGCAGTAGATCGTGGCAAGCGCATCGGCCTGGCGCAGCCCCAGAAACGCTTCATCGTCCATCGACCGGAGCCGGGCTTCGTCAACCAGGTGAAAGCCGCTGATGTTGAAGCTCTTGCCGTCCCCGAGCGTGATCTTGCTGTTGCGCTCGACGAGCAGATCTGTGCCGGCAATCACTTTCATGATCTCCCGTGTCTTGCGATACATGCCCTGATACTGCTCGCAAAACGACAGTGCGCTGTCGATGACCTCGGTCTTCTCGCCATTGTCGAACAGGGGCTTGGAGTTCTCGTCCTTCGCCGCACTCGTCTCGACGAGACGGGGCTTGTCGACGCACAGCGCCAGCCGTTCCGCGCTGTCGTCTCCGGCAAGGATGAACGGATAGCGCCGCACATAGGCCGGCACGTAATGCGGCTCGGCCCACTTGCCGTCCCCGTCGACAAAGAGGTTTTCGCCCTGCTTGATCCCCAGAATGGCCACCGGCATGTAGTCGGGGCCCGAGAAGACGATCGGATAGGACCGCATGGCAGCCGGCATTTCCGCAGCCATCAAAGGAATGACGATCGCGTTCGCGGCGAAGCTCATGTCCCCGCTCTGGACGAGCGCCTTGCCGGCATGGCGTTCGGGGTTCACGGCTTCCGGTTCATGATAAAACAGCGGCAATGATCTGGCTGCTGCATCGCTGGTCTCACTCAATTTTCATCCCCCTGTCCGGCTTGCGACGTGCAGTTGTCTTCGCGTGTCTTCGGCGACATTGCAAGACCGTGCCGTGGATTGAAACTCTGCGGATGTTCCCGGGGTGCGCTGCGTCATGGCCCGTGCGGCTGTGCGCCGAGCCGGCTCCACACGCCTGTTCGCGCTTGCCGAATCCCGTTTCCAACTGTTCGGCGGTTGCTTTATCACTCGCCTATGACGGACGATTCGATTCTCGACAGCCGGTACTCCTGGACGCGGCTCGGCATTACGCTCGGCATTGCACTGGTCGGCAATGTCGGCATGTGGGCGATCATCGTCATCATGCCGGCGGTCCAGCGGGAATTCGGTGTCGACCGGGCCGATGCCTCGATGCCCTACACGATGACGATGGTGGGCTTTGCGCTCGGCAATCTGCTGATCGGGCGTGCAGTCGACCGGTTCGGCATCACCACCGCGCTTATCGGAGCAGCTGTCACGCTGGGGTCCGGTTTCGCCCTCGCTGCGGCCAGCGGATCTATCATCGTGCTTTGCATGATGCAGTTCGTGGTCGGGTTCGGAACCGCCGCGAGTTTCGGGCCACTGATTGCAGACATCTCCCACTGGTTCTATCGCCGGCGCGGCGTTGCGGTGGCGATCACCGCCAGCGGCAACTATCTGTCCGGCGCGATCTGGCCGCTTGTGCTCAGCGGCATTCTCAATGATTTCGGCTGGCGAACCGCCTATCTGGTGCTCGCAGCCCTTGCGCTGGCGCTCATGATCCCGCTGGCGATGCTTCTCAGGCGGCGGTTGCCGGATGAAGCAGCGGCGCACGCGCAGCGCATGTCGGCGGCGAATGCGCGCTCGGTGAGCTTTTCGCCCAGAGCATTGCAGATCATGCTCGGGATTGCGGGCATCGGTTGCTGCATCGCGATGTCGATGCCGCAAGTCCATATCGTCGCCTATTGCGTCGATCTCGGTTACGGGCCGGCGGTGGGCGCGGAGATGCTGTCGCTGATGCTGATGGGCGGCGTCGTTTCGCGATTGCTCTCAGGCTTCCTTGCCGACCGCCTGGGCGGCGTGATCACGCTGCTCATCGGTTCGATGCTTCAATGCATCGCCCTGTTTCTGTATCTTCCGTTTGACGGCATGGTGCCGCTTTACATCGTCAGCCTGATTTTCGGTCTGTCGCAGGGCGGCATCGTGCCGAGCTATGCGGTGATCGTGCGGGAATACCTTCCGCCAAAAGAAGCGGGCGCGCGCGTCGGTTTCGTCATCATGGCGACGATCGTCGGGATGGCGCTCGGCGGCTGGATGTCGGGCTTCATCTACGACTTGACCGGATCCTACCGGATGGCGTTTCTCAATGGAATTGCCTGGAACGTCCTCAACATCGGGATCATGTCGCTGCTTCTGTTCCGGTCGCGGCCGAGGCGGGACGCGGTTGCTGCAGTCCGGCAGTGGTGATCCCGGCAGGATTCGAACCTGCGACACCAGGATTAGGAATCCTGTGCTCTATCCCCTGAGCTACGGGACCACGCGAAAAACTGCTTACAGAATGCGTGCTGTTTGTTCAACACGCCAGATGCAACGAAACCGCCGGAGACGGCGGTTTCGGGGAGGCACTGCTTCGGTTGCCCATCCAGGGGATGCCGTAGCGGCTACGGCTCAGGCGGCGAGCGCCTTTTCCGCGAGTTTCACCCAATAGGACACACCGACCGGTATGGCGTCATCGTTGAAGTCATAGGCCGGGTGGTGAAGGCTCGCGGTGTCGCCATTGCCCATGAAGATGAAGGCGCCCGGGCGGGCCTCGAGCATGAAGGAGAAGTCCTCTCCGCCCATGGTCGGCGGCTGCTCGCGCTCGATGCCCTGTTCACCGGCGACACTTGCGGCCACATCGGCGGCGAAATCGGTCTCGTCGGCATGGTTGAAGGTGACGGGGTAGTTGCGCAGATATTTCACTTGGGCCTTGCATCCGTGTGCCGCGGCGATGCCGGAGGCAATCTCGTTGATGCGGGTCTCGGTCATGTCGCGCATCTCGGGCGACAGCGTGCGGACGGTGCCGGCAAGCTCCACGGTTTCGGGGATGACGTTGTAGGCCGAGCCGCCGAGGAACTTCGTCACCGACACCACCACGGATTCGAGCGGGTTGGCGTTGCGCGAGGAGATCGACTGGAGCGAGGTGACGATCTGCGACGTTGCGACGATCGGATCGATGGTCTGGTGCGGCATGGCGGCATGGCCGCCGCGGCCCGTGACGGTGATGTCGAAGATATCCGTGGCGGCCATGATCGGTCCCTTGCGGATCGCGAACTGCCCCACCGGAAGGCCCGGCAAGTTGTGCATTCCGAAGACCTTGGTGATGCCGAACCGGTCCATCATTCCATCGTTGACCATTTCGCGGCCGCCGCCGCCGCCCTCTTCGGCCGGCTGGAAGATCACAGCCACGGTGCCCGAGAAATTGCGGGTGTCGGCCAGGTGGCGGGCGGCGCCCAGCAGCATGGCGGTATGTCCGTCATGGCCGCATGCGTGCATCTTGCCCGGTGTCCGGGAGGCCCAGGGGGCTCCGGTGATCTCGTTGATGGGCAGTGCGTCCATGTCGGCGCGCAGACCGATCGCCGGACCGTTGCTGCCAGGGCGGCCGTGGATGATTCCGACCACGCCGGTACGGCCGATGCCGGTGACGACCTCGTCGCACCCGAAGGACTTGAGCTTGTCGGCGACGAAGGCCGCGGTGTTGTGAACATCGAACAGGAGTTCGGGGTCGGCGTGAAGCGTCCGACGCCACTCGGCGATCTCATCCTTCATGACGACGACTTCATCAACAAGCTGCATGATTTACCTCGGCGGGGGTTTGGTTATCTTGCCGGCAAGAGGAAGATACGGCTGTTAACGAGGTTCCGCATCGTCCTTTGCCATCGGACTGCCATATAGGCTAAGTAAGGACCGTTGACGAGCAAAAAGCAATCGCCGTGCCGTGGCCCCAGGCCGTTGCAAGCGGTGAACGAGGCGTTTCCGTCAATGGCTGCGGGAACTGGAAGGCTGGGTATGAATTTCTTTGTGCGAATGCGCCCGACCGGCGCCCTGATGGGGATGGCGATGCTTGCGGGGCTTTATGCGCCGGCTGCAAGTGCAACCCCAAGCATTGCCGTGGATGTCGGATCGGGACGGGTCATCGCCCATGAGGATGCGTTCCAGCGCTGGTATCCGGCCTCGCTGACCAAGATCATGACCGCCTATCTGGCTTTCCAGGCCGTCAGGTCCGGCCAGATGACCTTGCAGACTCCGGTCACCATGTCCGTGCATGCGGCGAAGGAGCCGGCAAGCAAGATGTATTTCAAGCCGGGCGAGCGGTTTACCCTCGATTCGGCGCTCAAGTACCTGATGGTCAAGTCCGCCAATGACGTCGCCGTCGCAATCGGCGAGGCGGTGTCGGGCAGCGAAGAGGCTTTCGTTCGCGACATGAACGAAACCGCCCGCCGGCTCGGCATGACGGCGACCCGGTTCGTCAATCCGAACGGGCTTCCGGGCGGCGGCCAGTACACCACCGCGCGGGACATGGCCGTGCTGGCGGTGGCGGCGCGCCGCAACTTCCCCGAATTCGCCCAGTACTTCGGATATGAGGGTTTTGTCGCCGGTTCCCAGAAGCACACCAATTACAATCTGCTGATCGGCCGGTTCGCCGGCGCCGACGGGATGAAGACGGGGTTCATCTGCGCATCGGGCTTCAATCAGGTTTCCTCCGCCACACGCAATGGAAAGACCGTGATCAGCGTCGTTCTCGGCGCGCCGTCGCAGGAGTCGCGGGCCGAGCGTTCGGCGGAACTGCTCCAGCAGGCACTGACCACATCCTCGTCCGGGCGTCCGGCGCTCAATGCGCTTGCGCCGTACGGAGAGGGCAGGGACGCTGTGGCGGACATATCCGACAGCATCTGCACGCCGGAAGCGCGGAAAGCGCGCTATGAGGGACGGGACGTCGAGGGCAAGATGGTTCTCAACTCCCCCTACATAAAGGAAATGACCCGCGAGCCCCGCCTCGTCCAGGCGCCGGCCGGCCTTGCACCGGCGAGCTTCGAAGTCGCCTTGTCGCGGATCCCGATCCCGCTGCCGCGCCCGACCGGCGTGCTTTCGGGCGATTCCGCACCCGTCCGCGCCTCGGCCTTCAGCGCTCCCGCGAAGCCTGAAACGGCTTCGCCGCTCGGGCCCGGGGTCACGATACCGGTGCCCGTGCCGCGGCCGTCACTCTGAGCGACAGGAAGACCTTTCCATGAGCAGCGATCACGCCGGCTGGAGTGCGCCGCAAGGCATCCCGGTCTCGATCCTGACCGGCTTTCTCGGCGCCGGAAAAACCACCTTGCTCAACCGCCTGATCGGCGATGTCTGGCTTGCGGACGCGGCTCTCATCATCAACGAGTTCGGGGATGTCGGGATCGATCATCTTCTGGTGGAGAGCTCGAGCGACGGCGTGATCGAACTGTCCGACGGATGTCTGTGCTGCACGGTTCGCGGAGAGCTCGTCGATACCCTTGCGGACCTGATGGATCGCATGCAAACCGGAAAGATCCGGCCCTTCTCGCGCGTCGTCATCGAGACCACGGGTCTTGCAGATCCGATCCCGGTGATGCAGTCGGTGATCGGTCATCCGGCGCTCGGACAGTCCTATCGTCTTGAAGGTCTCGTGACGGTCGTCGATGCGGTCAACGGACTTGCGACCCTCGATGCGAATGAAGAAGCCCGGCGCCAGGTCGCCGTGGCTGACCGGATCGTCATATCCAAGAAGACACTCGCATCCGTTGACGACGGGCTGAGCGAACGTCTGGCAAGCATCAACCCGCTGGCCGCGGTCCGAGATGCGGACGATGAAAGCCTGTCTGCGCAGGATCTGTTCGACTGTGGCGCCTATGACCCCTCGGCGCGCAGCATGGATGTGGCGAGGTGGCTTGAAACGGGTGGCGGTGGAGACGGCGATCACCACCGTGATCATGGGCACACCCACGATCACGGGCACCATCACCACGATGTCAATCGGCACGATGGCGGTATCCGCGCTGATACGCTGGTGAGCGACAAGCCGATCGCGCCCGACAGCCTGGTCATGTTTCTCGATCTGCTGCGCTCGGCGCACGGGCCGAAGCTCCTGCGCATGAAAGGCATCGTGCGTCTTGCCGATGATCCGTCGCGCCCGCTCGTGCTTCATGCGGTGCAGAGCCTGATGTCCCCGCCGGTGCGGCTGGAACAGCCGCCGCGCGGCTGGGACGGCAAGACGCGGCTGGTGATGATCACCCGGGACCTGCCTCAAGGCTTCATAGGGGAACTGTTCGCAGGCTTTTCCGGAGAACCGGGCGTGGGCCGTCCCGACAGGGCCGCGCTTGCCGAGAATCCGCTCGCCATTCCGGGGATGCCTGCCTCGGCATTGGCACCCGCCAGGCGCTGAGGCGCGCCGGGTTCAGCCCTTTTCGATGGTGAAGACGTGGCCGCCGTCCATCGGGTCGGCCGCCAACAGGCGATGGCCGTCCTCCCGGCAGAAATGCGGAATATCGATCACTGCCAGAGGGTCCGTGGTTTCCACGCGCAACATGGTTCCGCTGGCCGCATCACGCAGATGCTTGCGTGTCCGCAGAACCGGCATGGGGCATTTCAACCCGCGCAGGTCCAGCGTCTCGGCACCGTCGCTCAATTGCGGCTCCAGATCTTCCAGAACGGCTTGTCCTCATTTCCCTGCGCGGCGGGTCCTGCCTGCGGTCCGGCCGCCAGCGGGCTGGGCGTGGGTACGGGGACGCCGGTGTCCGCCTGTGCCGTCTGCTCAGGAGCTTGCGGCTGAGCCGCTTCCTGTGCGGCGCCGGCGGATGGGGCGGTCGCTGGCGCACCGGTGCCCGGTGTCAGGGCCGTCAGCGGATTGGCCGCCGAAAACAGGCTTACGACGGGATTGGCAGGCGGTTCGCCGCCGTTTGCGGCGATCTCGGCTGCGCGTCTGGCCTCGCGTTCGGCACGGTTGGCCTCCCGTTCGGCTTCCTGCTGTGCGGCGGCGAGTTCCCTGGCTTCCTCGCGGTCCAGCTTCGCGACCGCGGCATTGAAGGCCTCGTTCCAGCTTTTCTCGTAGGAGTAATGCGCCGACGCAAGCGCCTGCGGCACCTGCGCGGGAGGACAGGCCTGTGCCGCGCGAAACGCCATGTTTTCCTGCTCGGGCACCTGGTTGAACACGTAGCGCCTTTCGCAGACCTCAACCTTCGGCGGGCGCTTTGTCAGCTCGAAATGATCGTAGCCGGTTTTGAGCATCTTCCAGAATTCGAAATGCTCGCTGTCGCGGTGTCGCGCCATGTTTTCCGGCGTCATCCTGAAGGGAAGCGCCTCGACGAGGAAATACTCCTGTCCGCCCTTGAACGCATCGCGGGCAAATCCGTAGATTTCCAGCACCTGTTCGTCGGTCATGGAGTAGCAGCCTGCCGACGAACACGCGCCATGGACCATCAGGTTGGTGCCGGTCCGATTGTGCGACCGGTCATAGCTGTTGGGAAAACCCATGTTGAACGAGAGATAGTAGCTCGAGTTCGGGTTCATCTGGGACGGATAGATCCGGTAATAGCCTTCGGGCGCCTGCCGGTCGCCCTCCTTGAATTTCGGACCCAGCTTTCCGGACCATTTGCAGATTTCGTAGGAGGCGATGATGTCGTAGCGGCCGTTGCCCTTCTGCTTCCAGACTTCGAGAACCCCCTCTTCCTTGAAAATCCGCATCATGATCGGCGAACGCGTGCTCATGTCGTTCGCTTTCATCTTGTTGACGAGCTTTGCGGGAAGGGGATGTTCGACCTTGTTGGACACCGAATCGAGCGCGTCCTGGCAACCGGCAAGTCCCAGAAGCAACACGGGTAGGAAGCGCAATGATCTCATCGGTGACACGGGTCTCTTGCTTGTTGCGATCACGGTTCTCGGCGGTTCGGCAGGGGCAGCCGGACGACTGGCGGCCAGAGAAGGCGCCCCGATTTCCGCTGCAATCCTAAACCGGTCCGGTTCATGAAAGATTAACCATAGCCCGGACCCGGGCGGATACACCGGCGGTCGCCGGTACATGTGCCTGCAAATGTGGCCCGAATGCGGCGTCTGTCAACCGATCCGGCGGCCGATCTTGAGGAACTTGCCGCGGCGGTTGGAGCGCAGATCGTCTCCGGATTGTCCCGACAGATCCGAAAGCGCGCCTGCAATCGTGTCGCCGGTCCGCGACATGACGCTTTCCGGGTCGCGATGGGCCCCGCCAACGGGTTCGGAGATGATCCCGTCGACGATGCCGAGTTCCTGAAGATCCTGTGCCGTGATCTTCATCGAGGTGGCGGCGTCCTTGGCGCGGGTGGCGTCGCGCCAGAGGATCGACGCCGCGCCTTCGGGCGAGATGACCGAGTAGATCGCATGTTCGAGCATGTAGACCCGGTTGCCGGTGGCAATCGCGATCGCGCCGCCGGACCCGCCCTCGCCGATGACAACCGAAATCAGCGGAACCTGGATGTTGAGGCAGGTTTCGGTCGAGCGGGCGATGGCTTCGGCCTGTCCGCGCTCCTCGGCACCAATGCCGGGATAGGCGCCGGCGGTGTCGATCAGGGTAATCACGGGGATCCCGAACCGGTCAGCCAGTTCCATCACGCGGATGGCCTTGCGGTACCCTTCCGGGCGCGCGGAGCCGAAATTGTGGTGAATTCGGGTCTTGGTGTCGTGGCCCTTTTCCTGTCCGATCACCGCGACGGGCTCGCCGCGAAACCGCGCGAACCCTGCCTGAATCGCTGCATCCTCGGCAAACTTGCGGTCGCCGGCGAGCGGGGTGAACTCTTCGAACAAAGCCTTGGCGTAATCCCTGAAGTGGGGCCGGGCCGGGTGGCGCGCGACCTGGGTCTTCTGCCAGGGATTGAGCTTGGCATAGATCTCGGCCATGGCGTCACGCGCGCGGGTTTCGAGCCGTGCGATTTCCTCGCCGGTGTCGATGCTCTCATCCTCGCCGGCCAACTTCCTCAGTTCGAGGATCTTGCCCTCCAGATCGGAGATCGGTTTTTCGAAATCTAGATAGTTGTGCATATATTGGTTCCGCGCGGAGACCCGCATTTTGGTTTGCTGCACGCATTCAAGCGCCGGTTTTTGCGTCTGTCGCGCCACGTACGGCCGCTGAACGGCTTGTTGCAAGCCCGCTTAATCGCGATTTTTCGGGTGTTTTGCAAGGGGGTGATGCTCGGCGACCAGTTGCTTCAAGCGTTCATCGAGCACATGCGTGTAGATTTGAGTGGTGGAAATGTCGGTGTGACCGAGCAATTCCTGCACCGCCCGCAAATCCGCCCCGCCGGCCAGAAGGTGGCTTGCGAAGGCATGCCTGAGGACATGCGGCGACACCTTTGCCGAAGGCAGTCCGGCGCGAGCGGCAACTTCCTTGAGCTCGCGGGCGAAGACCTGCCGCGACAGATGGCCGTCATTCGAACTGGCCGGAAACAGAAAGCCGGATTCCTCCGCCACCTCCCCGATTCTCAACACCCATGCATCGAGCGCGGCACGGGCTGGCCGGGACATCGGCACCATGCGTTCCTTCGAGCCCTTGCCGCGAATGACGAGGAACCGGCCACCTTCGGCAAGAACGCGGAACGGCAACCCGACCAGTTCGCTCACTCGCATGCCGGTGGCATAGAGCAGTTCGAGCAGCGCCCGAAACCGTATCCGCTGAAGCGCCTCGGCCTCATCGCGCGCCTCTGCAATGTCGGTCTCGGCCTGGGTGAGGAGGCGGGTCACATCATCCACGCTGAGGATCTTGGGCAGCGAGCGGCGCTTGCGCGGGCTTTCAACGACCCCGGTCGGATCGTCGTCGCGCAGGCCCTCGGCGTGGAGAAACTTGTAGAATTGCCGCAAGGCGGACAGGCGCCTGGCCTGGGACGCGGGGGAGAAGCCGCGCGCGGCGAGGTCGCCGATCACGGAGCGGATATTCTCCGAATTCGCCCGCGCCAACGTCACGCCGTCGGCCTTGAGTGCGGAGCATGCGTCGTCGAGATCCCGCCGGTAGGCCTCGAGCGTGTTCAGTGCGGCGCCGCGTTCGGCGCTCATCATTTCGAGGAAGGCTTCGACATGGGCAGCGCTGAGATCGCGCATGAGCGTGCTTGGTATCCTCAGGGGTTGAGCTTCTCGGTCGGGACGCGAATGGTGACCTCCCGTTCCACCGGTTCGACATACAGGACCAGCGCAAACATCGCACCGTAGACGATCCCGGCGATGATGGCGCAGAAGACGAGAAAGCGGAACAGGGTTGGCATGGGTTCTCCGGGACCTGATATCGACCGAGTTATGCGGCAGCGGGTGTCTTGTTTCAAGACACAAGGGGCTCGCGCCGATGCTTGACGCGTCGCCGCGCATGGCCAATAGAAGGCCCGGAGCATGAACAGCAGGATCAGAGGGCCACTTTGCCGGACGTTCAGACGAGTACACTGGAGCAGGATATTGCCGAGGCCCGCAGGGTGCTCGGGTCCCGCAATCTCGTGTTTGTGGGTCTGATGGGCGCAGGCAAATCGGCCATAGGCCGGCTGGTGGCGCAGATGATGGACATTCCCTTCGTCGATTCGGACCACGAGATCGAGCGGGTTTCGCGGATGAGCATCGCTGAACTGTTTTCAGCCTATGGCGAAACGGAGTTCCGTGCCCTCGAGGAACGGGTGATCACGCGCCTGCTCAAGACGGGCCCCCGGGTTCTGTCGACGGGTGGCGGCGCCTTCATGAACGAGGCCACCCGGGCCAGGCTGCTCAAATCGGGGCTGTCGGTGTGGCTGAAGGCCGATCTCGACGTCTTGTGGACGCGGGTGTCGAAACGCGATACCCGGCCGCTTCTGAAAACGGAAAATCCAAGGCAGACTCTTTCCGACCTGCTCGACAAGCGATATCCGGTCTATGCGCTTGCCGACGTCACCGTTCAGTCGCGCGACGAGCTCAAGGAAACCATCGCCTCCGAGACGATTGCTGCAATTGCGCAATTTAACGGCGGCAAGAGCGAGGCAGCGTCCCGATGAGTGATTCCCCGAAACGCCGCACTGTCCGCGTCGATCTCGGCGAGCGGAGCTACGACATCCTGATCGGTCCCGGACTGATTGCAGGCGCCGGGGCGGAGATCGCGGCGCGCAAGCCGGGAATGCGCTGTGCCGTCATCACCGACACCAATGTCGCCGAAAGCCATCTTGACCCGCTTCTGTCGAGCCTGGGTTCCGCCGGGATCGAGGCGGTGCCGCTGGCGCTCGAGCCCGGCGAGAAGACCAAACGTTTCGAGGAGCTGATCAGGGTCTGCGATCATGTCCTGGGCGCCCGCCTCGAACGCGGCGACGCGGTGCTTGCGCTCGGTGGCGGCGTGATCGGCGATCTCGCGGGCTTTGCGGCAGGCATAGTCCGCAGGGGCATGCGGTTCGTGCAGGCGCCGACGAGCCTCCTGGCGCAGGTGGATTCCTCCGTCGGTGGCAAGACCGGCATCAACGCACCACAGGGCAAGAACCTGATCGGGGTCTTCCATCAGCCGGATCTCGTTCTTGCCGATACCGATGTGCTCGACAGTTTGCCGCTGCGCGAGTTCCGCGCGGGCTATGCGGAGATGGCGAAATACGGCCTGATCGACCGCCCGGATTTCTTTGCCTGGCTTGAAGAAAACTGGCGCGAGGTGTTCTCGGGTGGCGATGCGAGGATCGAGGCCATCGGCACCAGTTGCCAGGCTAAGGCGGATGTGGTGGCGGCGGATGAACGCGAGAGCGGTTCGCGCGCACTGCTCAATCTGGGCCACACATTCGGCCATGCGCTCGAGGCCGCGACCGATTACGACAGCAGGCGGCTGGTCCACGGGGAAGGTGTCGCGATCGGCATGGTACTGGCCTATCAGTTCTCCTCGCGGATGAACCTTGCCAGCCCCGATGATGCCCACCGGGTGCAGGCGCACTTGAGACAGGTCGGCCTGCCGACCCGGATGACGGATATTGAAGGCGGGCTGCCGCCTACCGATATACTGATGAAGCACATCGCGCAGGACAAGAAGGTCCGCCGCGGTGCGCTGACCTTCATCCTGACGCGCGGCATCGGCCAGGCCTTCATCGCCGACGATGTGCCGCAGGACGAAGTCTTCCGATTCCTTGAGGACAAGCGAGCATCATGATTTTGGAACAGATTGGCCAGATCCTGGCCGAACACGGGCTGATCATCCTGGCGATCCTGGTTCTGATCGGGGTGTCGGGTTTCTTTTCCGGTTCGGAGACCGCACTGACGGCTGCGTCACGTGCACGCATGCATTCGCTCGAAACCAGCGGCGAGAGCCGGGCGGGGACGGTCAATGTCCTGATCGAACGCAAGGACAGGCTGATTGGCGCGCTGCTGATCGGCAACAACCTCGTCAACATCCTGGCCTCGGCGCTGGCGACCAGCGTGCTGCTTTCGGTCTTCGGCGATTCCGGCGTGGCACTGGCGACCCTGATCATGACGCTGCTGCTGGTGGTGTTTGCCGAGGTTCTGCCGAAGAGCTGGGCGATTTCGACGCCCGACCGGTTCGCGATGGTCGTCGCGCCCGTAGTCCGGGTATTTGTGCTCGTTGTCGGGCCGCTTTCGAGCTTCATCAACTGGATCGTCCGCAAGATCATGCTCGTGTTCGGCATCACTTTCGCGTCGGAGGCATCCATGCTGTCCGCGCATGAGGAAATCCGCGGCGCGGTGGACCTGCTCCACCGGGAAGGCTCTGTGGTCAAGGCCGATCGCGACCGGCTCGGCGGTGTCCTCGACCTCGGTGAACTTGAGGTCTCCGACGTGATGATCCACCGCACCTCGATGCGGATGCTCAACGCCGATGAAACTTCGGAAACCAATGTTCGCGCCGTGCTTGAGAGCCCCTACACGAGAATGCCGATCTGGCGCGGCTCGACCGACAACATCATCGGCATCCTTCATGCCAAGGACGTGCTCAGGGCTCTGGCCGATGCGGCCAACGAGCCTCAGCGGATCGACGTGACGAAAATCGCCCAGAAGCCATGGTTCGTTCCGGACACCACCAGCGTACCGGACCAGCTCAATGCGTTTCTTCGCCGCAAGGCCCATATCGCCATCGTCGTGGACGAGTATGGGGAAGTCGAGGGACTGGTCACGCTTGAGGACATCCTCGAGGAGATCGTCGGCGACATTGCCGATGAGCATGATACCGAAGTCCAGGGCGTGCGGCAGGAAGCCGATGGCTCCGTGGTGGTCGATGGCTGGGTGCCGATAAGGGATCTCAACCGGGCGCTCGACTGGTCACTGCCGGATGACGAGGCAACCACGGTGGCGGGTCTGGTTATCCATGAATCCCAGACGATCCCCGAGGAGAAGCAGGCCTTCACCTTCCACGGCAAGCGTTTCATCGTGATGAAACGCGACCGAAACCGGATTACACGGCTCAGGATCCGCCCCGCCGACAAGGTTTGACCGCAATTGGCTTTTTGAGGGTCCCGTAGCCCGGCCGCTTGCAGGATCGGGGTAAGGGCAAGCCGGTGCGTGGCTACCAGCGGGTGGCCTCGCCCGGAGCCGCCGCTTCGACCGCCATGGCGTGAAGCCCGCTTTCGAGTTCGCCCGCCAGCAGTTCGTTGACCGCACGATGGCGATCGATCCTGGACATGCCGGCAAAGGCTTCCGCGACGATGCGGATGCGGAAGTGGGTCTCGCCGGTCCCGTCGAACGCCTCATGATGGTCGCTGCCGGCGTGATGATGACCGGCGTGCAGATGACTTTCGTTGATCACCGCCAGCCGCTCGGGCGCGAAGCGTTCATTCAGGGCTTGTTCGATGCGGTTCTGACGTGACATGACGGGGCTCCCGGTTGCCGGTCTTCGATTTTTTTAGTCCACCTCCCGAAAATGTGCGGTGGCATTCACGGGCAAGACGGGGTACGCAGCTTGAATCATCCTTGTCAATCCTTGTTCCCCTAAGTGCAGAGCACCATAATCGACGTCATGAAATTGGATTCGAAATATTTTGACCGCATCAGGGTCCGCCGGAAAGGCGAGCGTGCCGCCGAGCCGAGCACGCCCGAGTGCCAGTGGGACGGTTGCGAGAAGCCCGGCATTCACCGCGCCCCGGTGGGACGCGACGCAGAGGGCCAGTATTTCCTGTTCTGCTTCGAGCATGCGCGTGACTACAACAAGGGCTACAACTATTTTTCCGGCCTCTCGGACGGCGAGATCGCGCGCTACCAGAAGGAAGCGCTGACCGGGCATCGCCCGACATGGGGAATGGGCGTCAACAGGGCCGCGAAAAGCGGGCCGACGCAGTCCAAGGCGCGTTCCGGCTCGGCGGGCTCGCATGCGCGCATGCGCGACCCGTTCGGTTTCTTCAACGAACCAGGGGCCAACAAGCCGGTGCGGGCCCGCAAGGTCAAATCGCTGGAATCCAAGGCGTTCGGCACCCTGGGACTGGCGGAGAACGCGACATCGTCGGAGATCAAGACGCGTTACAAGGATCTGGTGAAGAAACACCACCCGGATGCCAATGGCGGCGATCGCGGTTCCGAGGAGCGTTTCCGGGCCGTAATCCAGGCCTACCAATTGTTAAAGCAGTCTGGTTTCTGCTAAGCGAACAGTCTAAAGCAGGACAAAACCGGACGCGAATATGGCCCACGGGCGACTGCGCCAGGCCTTGGAGACATGATGAGCAAGATCGACCTCGACATTACCAATCTGCCTGACACCACCGTGAAGGTGCGGGACGTTTTCGGCCTCGATTCGGACCTCGTTGTCCCGGCCTACAAGGAGCGGGATGCCTATGTGCCGGACCTGGATCCGGATTACCTGTTCGACCGCGACACGACACTGGCGATACTGGCAGGCTTTGCGCACAATCGTCGCGTGATGGTTTCGGGCTATCACGGCACCGGCAAGTCGACCCATATCGAACAGGTTGCAGCCAGGCTCAACTGGCCCTGCGTGCGCGTCAATCTCGACAGCCATGTCAGCCGCATCGATCTGGTCGGCAAGGACGCCATCGTGGTCCGCGAAGGCCTGCAGGTCACCGAGTTCAAGGACGGCATTCTGCCCTGGGCCTATCAGCACAATGTCGCGCTGGTGTTCGACGAGTATGACGCCGGCCGCCCCGACGTGATGTTCGTGATCCAGCGTGTGCTGGAATCGGCGGGCCGGCTGACGCTTCTTGACCAGAGCCGGGTGATCCGGCCGCATCCGGCATTCCGCCTGTTCGCCACCGCCAACACGGTCGGTCTCGGCGACACCACCGGGCTCTATCACGGCACCCAGCAGATCAACCAGGCACAGATGGACCGCTGGTCGATCGTGACCACGCTCAACTACCTGCCGCATGATCAGGAAGTCGATATCGTCGCCTCAAAGGTGAAGGAATTCGCCAAGGGCGATGGCCGCGACACGATCTCGCGGATGGTTCGGGTGGCGGACATGACCCGCTCCTCTTTCGTCAACGGCGATCTTTCGACGGTGATGAGCCCCAGAACCGTGATCACCTGGGCCGAGAACGCGGAAATCTTCGGCGACGTGGCGCTGGCCTTCCGGCTCACCTTCCTCAACAAGTGCGATGAGCTGGAGCGGGCGCTGGTGGCCGAGCATTACCAGCGCGCCTTCGGCGTCGAGTTGAAGGAAAGCGCCGCCAACATCGTTCTCAGCGCAACGGCCTGACGGGAAACCAGAATGGCCGGACGCGGCGACAATTCCAGACCGAAGCCTTCAGGCATAGTGGATGTCGAGCCGTTCCGGCGGGCGCTGACCGGCTGCGTGCGCGCCATTGCCGGCGACCACGAGCTGGAGGTTGTCTTCGGAAATGATCGTCCCGGGCTGACGGGTGAACGTGCCCGGCTGCCGGACATTCCGAAGCGCCCGACGCGCCAGGATTTTTCCGTGACCCGAGGCCTTGGCGATTCCATGGCGCTGCGCAAGGCCTGCCATGATGGTGCAACCCATTCGCGCATGGCCCCGCAGGGGCAGGACGCGCGCGCCGTCTACGATGCCGTCGAGCAGGCCCGGGTCGAGGCGATCGGCGCGCGCCGGATGACCGGCGTGGGCGACAACATCACCTCGATGCTCGAGGACAAGTATCACCGTGCGAACTACGAGGGGATCACCAGCCGCGAGGATGCGCCGCTGGAGGAAGCCCTGGCGCTGATGGTTCGGGAAAAACTGACCGGCCGCCGTCCGCCCAAGACATCCGGCCAGGTTGTCGAGCTCTGGCGCGATTTCGTCGAAGAGAAGGCCGGCGACATTCTCGGTTCGCTCGAGCGCTCCGTCGACGACCAGCAGGCCTTCGCGCGCGTCGTCCGTGACATTCTCTCGGCAATGGAAATGGCCGAGGATTACGGCGAGGACGACACCGAGCAGGACGAGCAGGACGACGTCTCCGACGAGGACCAGCCGCGCAGCGAGGAACAGAACGAGCAGTCATCGCAGGAGGAGGCCGGGTCCGACGCGGCGCCGGCCGAGGAGAGCGAAACCTCCGACGAGCAGATGGATTCGGGCGAGATGGACGGCGCCGAGACCGGCGACGACGACACCATCGACGACAGCGACGAGGACGCCGAAACGCCCGGCGAGACACGCAAGTCCGACGAACCCTTCGCCGACATCAACGAGAAGGTCGATTACAAGGTCTTCACCACGGAATTCGACGAGGAAATCTCTGCGGAGGAACTTTGCGAGGAAGCCGAGCTCGAGCGGCTGCGCGCGTTTCTCGACAAGCAGCTCGCCCATCTCCAAGGGGTGGTCGGCAGGCTTGCCAACCGTCTGCAGCGGCGGTTGATGGCGCAGCAGAACCGCGCCTGGGATTTCGATCTCGAGGAAGGTTACATCGATCCGGCGCGGTTGCCCCGCATGATCATCGATCCGATGCAGCCGTTGTCGTTCAAGATGGAGCGCGACACGAGTTTCCGGGATACCGTCGTCACGCTGCTGATCGACAATTCGGGCTCGATGCGCGGTAGGCCGATCACCGTCGCAGCCACTTGCGCGGACATCCTGGCGCGGACGCTTGAGCGCTGCGGCGTGAAGGTCGAGCTGCTGGGGTTCACCACCAAGGCCTGGAAGGGCGGGCAGGCGCGCGAGAAGTGGCTGACCGGCGGCAAGCCTCCGGCGCCGGGTCGCCTCAACGACCTTCGGCACATCATCTACAAGTCCGCCGATGCGCCATGGCGCCGCGCCCGTCGCAATCTCGGCCTGATGATGCGCGAGGGACTTCTCAAGGAAAACATCGACGGCGAGGCGCTGATCTGGGCCCACACGCGGCTTTTGAAGCGCCCCGAACAGCGCCGCATCCTGATGATGATCTCGGATGGTGCGCCGGTCGATGATTCCACCCTGTCGGTCAATCCCGGCAATTACCTGGAGAGGCACTTGCGCGCCGTCATCGAGGAGATCGAAACCCGCTCCCCCGTGGAACTGCTCGCCATCGGGATCGGCCATGATGTGACCCGCTACTATCGCCGCGCGGTCACGATCGTGGATGCGGAAGAGCTGGCGGGCGCCATGACCGAGCAACTTGCCGCACTCTTTGCGGAGGAAGGCTCCGACCGGCGCCGCGGGCGCAAGCGCGCGTGAGCGGCGACGTTTGCGTGCTTGCGCGGGGCGGGGGCGTGCTGCGCAAGGCGATCGCTGTCCTGGCAGTGACCGTCTTTTCCGTTTCGCCGCTGATGGCCGACGAAGACGGGGCAATCACTGTCAATTCAAGGCTGATCGAGAATTTCAGGATCGGATCCTCACAAACGCGCTTCGGCGAATTCGAGTTTATGGGCGGTCTCGAACTGAGTTCGCCAAGTTCCTATCTCGGGGCCATGTCCGGGATCCGGCTGG
Source organism: Hoeflea sp. (assembly GCA_965233445.1). Classification (GTDB taxonomy): domain Bacteria; phylum Pseudomonadota; class Alphaproteobacteria; order Rhizobiales; family Rhizobiaceae; genus Hoeflea. The sequence continues at coordinate 82,475 of OZ247491.1, read as the reverse complement.
GTGCCGGCCGCGACAGCTTTCTCGGGGTGATGGACACCGGTTTCTGGTATGCGGGCCGGCTTGCACGGGATGACGCCGGGCGGCTGATCGGCGTCGAAGATTTCACGGTGTCCCCGATCCTTGACCGGTCGGGAAACGGATCCGACGAGAAATGGAAGTTCGATGCCGAGGGCCTTGCGGTTCGCGGAGATGAGATCCTGGTCAGCTTCGAACGCAACCACCGGGTCGATATCTATCCCGCCGAAAGCCCCGGCACCGCCCGGCCGACCGGATCCCTTCCGGTTCAGATCCCGATGCACGAATTCAGGGGCAATCGCGGGCTGGAGACGGTTGCTGTCGCGCCCCGATCATCGCAGTTGGCGGGCGCGGTGGTCGCGGTCACCGAGAAAAGCCTCAACGCCCAGGGCGATGTGTTCGCCGCGATCCTCACGGGCCCGTCCAGGGGCGTCTTCTTCATCAAGCGCGATCCGCCCTTTGACATAACCGACGGCGCCTTCTTGCCCGATGGCGACCTGTTGCTTCTGGAAAGGCGGTTTTCCATTGCGCAGGGTGTGGGGATGCGCATCCGCCGCTTCGACGGCAGCCGCATTGCGCCAGGAAACCTCATTGACGGCGAGACCGTTCTCGAGGCCGGTTTCGGTCACCAGATCGACAACATGGAGGGGCTGGACGTGTCCACCGACGAGGACGGCCAGATCTACGTCACGCTGGTTTCCGACGACAACCATTCCATCCTGCAGCGCAATCTACTGCTGGAATTCCGGTATCTCGGCGATCAGTAGCGGAGCCTTCCGGCGCCTCAGGTCCGTGCCCGTGCTCCCAGCACGGGCAGCAGGGCGCCGTAGGGGGCGAGCATGGCGATCCCGACGGCGAGCTTGACCATCAGGTCCCCCAGCGCCCAGGACACCCAGCGCGGCGCTTCGGCTGCGAACAGCCCGAGAAGCGGTGCGGCTTCGCTGGCGAAAGCATCCCCCGGGCCGATGATGTTGGCGGCCTGCGAGAATGCGAGGCCGAAAAACAGGAAGGTGTCGAGAAGCGAGCCGATCACGGTCGAGACCAGCGGCGGCAGCCACCAGACTTTTTCGCGCAGACGATCAAAGATCGAAACGTCGAGCAGCTGCGCCACCAGGAACGCCGTGCCCGAGGCAATTGCAATCCGTGGCGAGGCCAGCCAGACGGACAGTGCGACAGCTATCAAGAAGCCGCAGAACACCACCAGGCGCGCCGAGTTGGGACCGAAGCGGCGGTTGGCCAGATCGGTGATCAGGAATGCCACCGGGTAGGTGAACGCGCCCCAGGTCAGCAGGTCGGCAAGATTGAGCGCACCGAACGTGGCATCGACCGGAAACTGGACGAGATAGTTCGAGGCGACGACAATGGCGGCCATGGCCACCATGAAAGGCAATACAGGAGAGATCATTCGCATTTTTTTATCCTGGGTTGATGCCACCAGCAAAGAAAGAAGGCGGGCTCAAAGCCCGCCGTCACGATGTCGAAGAAACAGGGCGCCCTTGTCAGGCGGCCTTGTTCTCGTCGAGCTTCTTGGCAATCTGACGCTTGAGAAGGCGCGCACGCATGGACAGCTCGCCATCCTTGGCCTTTGCGAGGAAGGCGTCGAGGCCGCCACGATGCTCGACCGTGCGAAGTGCGTTGGCGGAGATGCGCAGACGGTAGCGCTGGCCCAGTGCATCGGAGATCAGCGTCACGTTGCACAGGTTGGGCAGGAACCGACGACGGGTCTTGTTGTTGGCGTGGCTGACGTTGTTTCCAGACTGGACGGCCTTGCCGGTCAATTCGCAGCTGCGGGACATGTTGCACCTATTTTCTTTTCGCCAACGGACGGGCCGAGCCACTTGAAAGGCTCACCCAAAGGACCGCGGGCCTTTATCGGAAAGTCGCGTGTCTATAGTCAGCCTCGCGAGCCGCGTCAAGCCGGATAGATCACAAACACGCACAATAGCAGGCTTGTCGGTTGATCTGAACGCTATTTTATATGTCTGGCACGGAATTGCCGTATTGGGCGATTTGAGTGATCAGCGAGTTGGCGGCCCGGTGTCGTCAAGCCCGGAGGGCAAGAAGGTGCAGGGTGCTGGCTTTGAGGAGAGGCGACGGGGCAGGGTTCGGCGGGGCGCGATCGCTCTCGCGGGGCTCCTGGCAGTGTCGGCTCCGGCGCGTTCGGAACCGGTTCGTGTCTACGCCGATTATACGGTCTCGCTCGCCGGCCTGCCGGTCGGCTATCTGAATTTCGCCACTGTAATGGACGGTCGTGACTACCGACTGGAAGGCAGCCTGCGGCCGTCGATCTTTGCGGGAATGTTCGCATCGATCAAAGGCGCTGCAGATGTGTCGGGCAGGATGGGCGATGCCACCTTCCTGGCGGCCATGCTCTCGGTAACCTATTCGACCGGGGAAAAGGACCAGCGGATCGAAATCGAGTTTGATGACGGCGATGTCACGGCGACACGTCATGAACCGGCCAAACGCCAAAGGAAAGGCGACTGGGTTCCGGTCAAGCCCGCCGATCTCAAGGCGGTGCTTGACCCGATGTCGGGCCTGATGATCCCGTCCGGGGCGAGGGTTTGCCCGCGCAGCCTGCCGATCTTCGACGGCGATACGCGTGCCACGCTTCATCTCAAACCCGCCGGACGCCGTCCTTTCCGAACGAACGGGTTCAGCGGTGACGTGATCGTGTGCAAGATCCGCTTTGAGCCCGTCGCAGGGTATCGCAAGTCATCGTCAGCGATCGCCTATCTGCGCAAACTCGAGGACATGGAGGTCTGGTACGCGGAAAACGACGCCGGTGGTTTTTTAGCACCGGTTTACGTGCACGTTCAGACCGAGGTGGGCCAGGTGCGGGTCTATGCCACCCGCTTCGGCAATTGAGCGGGTTGGGAAAGCGACATTGCTGCTTCCAATGAGGTGCCGGAGTGCGCTAAGGGCTGAACGGTCCTTCGACTGACCAATCCGGTGTATCCCATTGCGCAATCTTCCCACCCTGATCGGTTTTTCCGCTGTGCTGATGTGGTCCGCGCTGGCGCTGCTGACTGCGGCGTCCGGTGCCATGCCGCCGTTTCAGCTTTCTGCGATCTGCTTCGCCATCGCATCGCTGATCGGTTTTGCGATGATGGTGCGTCAGCCGATCCGGTTCGTCGCGCTCCTGCAGCCGCCAAAGGTGTGGGCGCTCGGGATATTCGGGCTGTTCGGGTATCACTTCCTCTATTTCACCGCACTCAGGAACGCGCCCGCCGTCGAGGCCGGGTTGATCGCCTATCTCTGGCCTCTGCTGATCGTCGTCGGCTCGGCGATGTTGCCGGGCGAACGGCTGTCCTGGCGCCACATCGTCGGCGCATTGATGGGGCTTTCGGGAACGGCGCTGATCCTGATGCGGGGAGCCGAAGGGGGATTTGGCGGCGGCAGTCTGGTCGGTTACGGCGCGGCCATTCTCTGCGCACTGACATGGTCGGGTTACTCGCTGATGTCGCGGCGGTTCGGCGAAACGCCGACCGACATCATCACCGGCTTCTGCCTTCTGGCAGCGCTGTTGTCGGTCGTCTGCCACATGATGCTGGAGACGACCGTCTGGCCTGAAACCACCGCCCAGTGGCTGGCGGTGCTCGGTCTGGGATTGGGACCCGTGGGCATTTCGTTCTTCGCCTGGGACCATGGCGTGAAGAAGGGTGATATCCAGGTGCTGGGCGTGGCAAGCTACGCCGCGCCGCTTCTGTCGACGCTGATCCTGATCGCGTTCGGTTACGGCAAGGCGAGCATCACCATCGCCCTTGCCTGTTTCCTGATCACCGGCGGCGCGCTCCTTGCCGCCTATGACATGCTGCGCGGGAGGCAGGCGCTTTGAACGGGCTCGATCTGACCGGCAGTCCGGCGATGACGCTGGCTTCGGTCGCATCGCTGCTTGGTTTCAGCCTTTATCTGCTGATGCTGCGCCGTCCGCCATCGCTCGCCCGTACATTCGCCAAAACCTTGTCCGTTGGGGCCCTGGCAGCCGTTGCCGGCCTTGCGGGCGGCCCGGCGCTCCTGATCGCCGCACTGCTCCTTTCAGCCATGGGCGATGCGTTCCTGGCCCACGAGGGCGACGTGGCTTTCCTGGGCGGGCTTGGAAGCTTCCTGCTTGCCCATGTCGTCTACGTCGCCCTGTTTGTGTCGCTGGCCCCGGAGATGACCATTGCAGATGTTCCCGGTCTGGTCGCGGTTTCCGTTTTTGCCCTCGGGATAGGGGCCGCGATGGTGCGAAGAGCCGGGACGCTTGCGCTGCCGGTCGGCCTCTACGTGCTTGCGATCGCGGGCATGGGAGCGGGTGGTGTTCTGCTTGGGGGGTGGGTTCTGCTTGGCGCAGCCCTGTTCATGGTCTCGGATGCGATCCTCGGCTCGGAGAAGTTCCTGATAGAGGAAGAAAGCCCGCTGCGCCGGCTGACCGCACCGGCTGTCTGGATCCTCTACTATTTCGGCCAGGTGCTGATCACCCTCGGCCTTTTGGGCTGACAGGCGCGCCGTCGTAGGGCGCAGGTCGCCAATCGGGCGGGGCCATTTCGAAACTCGAGAATTCGAACCCCGGCGCGACGGTACAGCCGACAAGCGTGTAGGCGCCCAGCGATGCCGCGGTCTGCCAGCAATTGGCCGGCACCACGATTTGCGGGCGCTCTCCCGACGCCAGGTTCATGCCGAGACGGAGGGACGTCGCGTTGACGCCATCTTCCGAAAGGGTGAGCGACAGCGGCCCGCCCCCGTACCAGTGCCAGATCTCGGTGGCGTCGGTCACCCGGTGCCAGTGCGAACAGTCGCCGCCCTCGAGCAGGTAGTAGATTGCGGTCGAATGGCCGCGCGCCCCACCTTCCGCGTCGCGGAAAGTCTCGCAATACCAGCCGCCCTCCGGATGCTCGCGCATTCCGAGAAGGTCGATGATCTGGCGGGCGGTCTGAGCTTGCGTCACGGTCAGAATGTGTCCTTGGCAGCCCGCAAGGCGGTGAAGACTTCGAGATCGGTCGCGCCTTCAAGGCCCATCGCCTTGCGGATGCCGGGATCGTCCGCACGCATGAAGGGGTTCGTGCGTTTCTCGAAGCCGATGGTGGTCGGCAGCGTCGCCAGGCCCTTCGCGCGCAGTTCGTCGATTTCCTTCGCGCGGTCGGCGAGCGTCGAATTGTCCGGGTCGACGGTGACGGCAAAGGCCGCATTGGACTTTGTGTACTCATGTCCGCAATAGACCCGCGTTTCGTCGGGAAGGCTGCCGAGTTTCCGAAGCGAGGTGAGCATGTCCTCCGGAGATCCCTCGAACAGGCGTCCGCAGCCAAGCGCGAAGAGCGTATCGGCGGCAAACAGCAACTGCTCGTCGGGAATGTAGAAGCAGATGTGCCCCGCTGTGTGTCCCGGCGTCGAAATCACCTTCACCGTGCGGCCCGCAAAATCAAAACTGTCGCCGTCACCGACGGTGCGGGTCAGGCCGTTGATCTTGTCCGCCTCGGCCGCCGGCCCGATCACCTGGACCGAGCCGCTCTTTGCGAGCGCGGGAATTCCCTCGACATGGTCGGGGTGATGATGCGTGATCAGCAGGTGGGTGAGCGACCAGTTGCCGGAATCCAGACGGGCGGCAATCCTTTCGCCGTCCGGGGCGTCGATGCTGGCGGTCTCGCCTGTCATCGGGTCGTGCAGGATCACACCAAAATTGTCCGATCGACAGATGAACTGTTCGATTATCAAGCTCGTCAAGACTGCCTCCATCCCGTCTGCTGATTCATTCCCCGCAAACATAGCGCCGAGATCGGCCAGCGTCACCCAAGCCTATGGTAGGGGCCGCACACTTGCGATGCCGGTGCCGTAGGCTTCACAGATCGATTTGTCAGGTTCTCTTGATCTCCCGGGGGTGTATGCTGATCTTGCAGGGGTGCCCATGGTTCGGAGTTTGTCGGATGCATGCAGACATTGTGGAGCTGAGACAGTTCTATCATTCGCGGCTTGGCCTGCTTGCCGAGCAGTCGGTGGCGATGGCACTGTCCTCGATCTGGGCCAATCTTCCCGGCGAACGGCTCATGGGGCTCGGCTATGCCGCACCCTATCTCGACCGGTTCCGGCCGGATGCGGAACGGACCTTCGCCTTCATGCCCGCCGGACAGGGCGCCGTGAACTGGCCAGCCGGCGGACCGTCGGCCACCGCGCTTGTTTTCGACGAGGAACTGCCGTTGCCGGACGCGTCGCTTGACCGGGTCTTGATGGTTCATTCGCTGGAATTTGCCGAAAACCCGCGCGAAACGCTGAAGGAGTTGTGGCGGGTGCTTGCCCCCGGAGGACGCCTGGTGATCGTTGCGCCAAACAGGCGCGGTGTCTGGGCGCGGTTCGAACACACGCCATTCGGGGCCGGACGGCCCTATTCGCGCGGTCAGCTGGTCCGGCTGCTGCGCGAGAGCAATTTCACCCCCGGCGCCTTTGCCGAAGCGCTTTTCTTTCCGCCGTCGCAACGCGCTGTCGTGCAGCGGCTGCGCAATATTTTCGAACGCTTCGGAAGACGCATGTGGCCGGTCTTTTCCGGCGTCATCGTGGTGGAAGCGCAGAAGCGGCTCTATCAGGGACTGCCGGTGGCACAGCGCGCATCGCGGCGCGTTTTCGTGCCGGTCCTGTCGCCCCAGACATCGCGGGCAACCTCACGGGCCTCTCCGCGCCGGGCCGATTGATCCGCCGGTCCGGGGGGCGCGACACTCTCTCGACAAGATCGCCGCAAGAGGCTATTTCCGCCTCCATGTCCCGTTTCCGGGCGTTCTTCAGACAAGGATCCTCACCGATGACCAGCACCGATATGCCACGTCCGAAACCCGGCGTTCTGGATATCGCGGCCTATGTGCCCGGACGCGAGACAGTGCAGGGCGCGGCAAAGGTCTACAAGTTGTCGTCCAACGAGACCCCGCTGGGTCCGAGTCCGAAGGTCGCCGAGGCGATTGCCGCACGGAATGCCGATCTCGCCCTCTATCCGGACGGATCGGCGCATGTGCTGCGCGAGGCGATCGGCCGCGCCCACGGGCTCAATCCCAACAACATCATGTGCGGCAACGGCTCGGACGAGCTGCTCGGCCTTCTTTGCCAGACCTACCTGGCCCCGGGTGACGAAGGGCTGTTCTCCGAACACGGCTTCCTGGTCTACAAGATTCAGGTCAAGGCCGCCGGGGCGACACCGGTTGCGGTTCCCGACGACGAGGGCCTGACCGCCGATGTGGACCGCCTGCTGGGTGCGGTGACCGAGCGGACCAAGATCGTCTTTCTTGCCAACCCGAACAATCCGACCGGCACCTACATTCCGGTGAGCGAGGTCCGGCGGCTGCACGCGGGACTTCCACCGCATGTGGTCCTGGTGCTCGACGCGGCCTATGCCGAATATGTGCGCCGCAATGACTACGAAGCGGGTGTCGAGCTCGTCTCCAATCACCCGAACGTGGTGATGACGCGGACGTTCTCGAAGATCCACGGGCTTGCCGGTCTTCGCATTGGCTGGATGTATGCGCACGAGGCGATCATCGACGCGTGCAACCGGGTGCGCGGTCCGTTTAACGTCAACTCTCTCGCCATCATTGCCGGAGCGGCCGCCATTGGTGACCGGGCGCATGTCGATCGCGCCGTCGCGCACAACGACCTCTGGCTGGCGCGCGTGACCGAGGCCCTCGAGGGAATCGGTCTGAAGACAACGCCGTCGGTCGGCAATTTCGTGCTGGTGCATTTCCCCGAGACGCCCGGGAAGACGGCAGCCGATGCGGACGAATTCCTGGGCTCCCGGGGTTTTGTGCTGCGCCGCGTTGCGGGCTACGGGCTCCCGAATGCGCTCAGGATGACCATCGGCAGCGAAGAGGCAAATCTCGGCGTCATCGAGGCGCTCACCCAATTCATGGCGCCATCCTCATGACCAAGCCCATGTTCGAAAAGATTGCGCTGATCGGCATCGGGCTGATCGGATCGTCGCTGGCGCGCGCGATTGCGGCCAAGGGGCTCGCTGGCCATGTCGCGATCGCCTCACGCAGCGGAGCCACTCTCGATGCGGCCCGGGCTCTCGATCTGGGCGACAGCTACACGCAGTCCAATGCCGAAGCCGTTCGCGACGCCGACCTGGTGATCGTTTCCGTCCCCGTCGGCGCGTCCGGAGCAGTCGCCAGCGATATCGGCGCGCACCTTAAGCCAGGCGCGATCGTCAGCGATGTGGGATCGACGAAGGCGTCCGTGATCAGCCAGATGGCGCAGTACATGCCGCCGAATGTGCATTTCATTCCCGGCCACCCGATCGCCGGTACCGAGCACAGCGGACCCGAGTCGGGCTTTGCCGAGTTGTTCGAAAACCGCTGGTGCATCCTGACGCCGTTGCCCGAAACCGATGCGGATGCCATCAGGCGTCTGGCCGGTTTCTGGGAGGCTTGCGGATCGACCGTCGAGCAGATGGATCCGGACCATCACGACCGGGTGCTGGCGATCGTGTCGCACCTTCCGCACATCATCGCCTACAACATCGTCGGGACCGCCGATGATCTGGAAACCGTGACCAAATCCGAGGTGATCAAGTATTCCGCCTCGGGTTTTCGCGATTTCACCCGTCTGGCCGCATCGGACCCGGTGATGTGGCGCGACGTGTGCCTGCACAACAAGGATGCGGTGCTGGAAATGCTGGCACGGTTCTCCGAGGACCTGTCTTCGCTTCAGCGTGCGATCAGGTGGGGTGACGGCGACAAGCTTTTCGAACTGTTCACGCGCACCCGCGGTATTCGCCGGTCGATCATCGAGGCGGGGCAGGAAACGGATGCGCCGAACTTCGGACGCGATCCGCCAAAGACCAGCAGCGCCGGCGCTGCCGACACGTCCGGAAACTAGAAGGCCGGCAAGCGGCCGAGCGGGATGAATCCTATCGATACCGCGTTCTGGCGGATCGTCAGCGGCACGGTGATCGCGTCATCTCCGTCAACGGTGTCGAAGGCTCCGAGCATGGGGGCAATGTTGCCGGCGATCTCGGCGTATTGCGGATCCAGGCGCGCAATCAGTTCGGCGAGATCTTGCAGATTTCGTGCCGTCACGCTGATATCACCCGAGATCCTGCGGGTTTCATCGATCCGGACAGGGCCGCTGATCTCAAGCGATGTGGTGTCATCGACCTCGACCAGGATCCGGTGCAACCGGACATCGAACGCGCCTTGAGGCCCGCGGAGCGGCGCGTCCAGCAGCGTCGCCTGGCCCGGAAGGGTGGCTTCGAGTGTCAGCCGGTCAAACGCGAGCTGATCCAACAGGGTGCTTTGAACGCCCTCGGCATAGACCGCAAAATCGGCATCCAGTTCGTTCTTGCGTGCGTGAGCGGACAGTCTTTCAGCCCTCAGGCCCAACCGGGATGACAACGCGGTGCTGTCGACATCGATGCTGATGTTCTGACTTTCGAGCGATCCGCGGTCGAGGCCGCGTCGGGTAAGCCGCACGCTGGACTGCAGGCTGCGCCAGTCGATGCGGCCTTCTCCGGCCTGTCCCGAGAACGAAAACGGGCCGTCGAGTTCCGAAACGATATGATTGGGGCGATAGAACTGGGCGGCGGATCTGAGCGCGCCGCCTTCCGCCCGCAGACCCGAGCGCGCGCTGTCATAGGAGATGCGGTCGCAGAACAGTCCGAAACGGAAGGGATATCCGCGGATTTCAGCGTTGGCACATTCGGCCTTCGCCTGCTGTCCCGCCAGTTGCTGCAGGGTGAGCGGCAACCTGCTTTCGATCCTGTCGGCGAGAAAATGCCAGCCGGCAGTCCAGGCAAGACCGAAAACCGCGATGCCAACGGCAAGCCAGACAAAGCGTCTGGCCCTGGATCCGGCGGGCTGGGTGTCATGCGGCATTGCGTTCTCCCTGATCACCCTGTCATAAGGGCAGCATCCATCGGCAGTTCGTGCAGATGGATGCGTCGTGGCGGATTGCTGCCCTGACGGCGATGTTGCAACTGGCGCTGCGAGCCCCATGACCGGCAAATCACGCGGCGCAACATGGGTTCGGATATGGACGATTTTTGGGTGTTTGGCTACGGATCACTGATGTGGCGGCCGGGATTCGATCATCTGGATGCCATGCCGGCGCGTCTTTTCGGCTATCACCGCGCTCTTTGCGTCCGCTCCTTCGTCCATCGCGGAACACCGGAGCGCCCGGGGCTTGTGCTCGGCCTCGATCGTGGCGGGTCCTGCCAGGGCGTCGTCTTCAGGGTGTCGGCGCAGGACAAGCCCAAGGTCGTCGATTATCTGCGCGCCCGCGAACTTGTCACCAACGTGTACCTCGAGACCGTCCGCCGGGTCCGCCTTGCCACGGGCGAGCATGTCCGGGCCTTGACCTATGTGGTCGACCGCACACACCATCAGTATGCGGGAGCGCTGTCGGCGGATGACGCCTATTCCTCTGTTCGTGGTGCAAAGGGACAATCCGGACCGAACGACGAATATGTGCTCAACACGGTCGAGCACCTGAGAACGCTCGGGATCCGGGATCATCATCTCGAGGCAATCGCCGGGAACCTGGATACCCGGGCTGGTGTGCCCGGTCCGGGTCGTCAGCCGGACTGAGGCCGCGCGCCGAGTTCGGCGAGCCTGCGGCGGGCATCCTCGCGCAGCGGCACCTGCGGATTGGCCTCCACAGTCTCCACCAGCAAGGCGTCGCTTGCCGTTTCCATCACCTCGATCAGCTTCTCCATGAAGTCGTCGGGATCCATTCCCGGCGGGATCGGCTCGAGAACGCGCACCTTGAAATGGCCCGGAAAGCGGAGAAACTTTCGTCGCGGCCAGAACAGGCCGGGGTGCATCACCACCGGCACCACGGGGACATCAAGGTCACGGTAGAGCCGTGCTATGCCGTATTTGTAGGATGGGGGGGCGCCTGCCGGCCTGCGGGTGCCCTCGGGGTATATGATGAGCTGGCGGCCGTTCTCCATCTCGCGCTTGGTCCGCTCCATCACTGCCGCCATGACTTTTCCCTTGGCGCCGCGGTTCACCGGGATCATCCTCATCTTGAAGATGTATTGGCCGAAAAGCGGGATCCAGCCGAGTTCGCGCTTGAGAATGTAGACCGGATCGTCGAGCCAGGGCAGAAGTGCGTAGGCATCCCAGAAAGACTGGTGCTTTGGTGCGAAGATGTAGCCGCCGTCGGGGATGTTCTCCAAGCCCTCGATTTCGAAGGTGGTGCCGACGATGACCTTTTGCAGCCAATGGTTCGATTTCACCCAGTTCTTCGGAATCCGCCACGCAGCCTTGCGGTTGGCAAGGAAGTAATAGGGTGTGAACAAGATCATCTGAATGATCAGATTGAGGTAGAAGGCCGTGTTGAAGAGGATTGAGCGAAAAGCAATCATGGCGGGTCCGTTCGGATAACCGGCCGGGCCCGGAGCGTGGGCCAAACCATTGCAACCGGGTTACACCATCGGCGTCCGTGGGAAAACCTGACGGGGCCCGATAATCAGTTGAAAGTGGCTGAATGGGGTTGCTTCTCGCCCGCATCGGCCCGCAAGCCACTTGCGGTTTTCGCGCCGCTCCAGTTCCGGAGCCGGGCCAGCGAGTATTTGGCATACTCGGTGAAAAGCGTGCGCAGCGCACCTGGATCGGCGAGCCAGGCTTCTGTCTTGAGGTCCGAATGGGCAATCGGGTATGCGACGAAGACCACATCGGGGCTCGCCTGTGAAAGCTCCATCAGGCTGCGCGGCATGTGGTAGTTGTTGGTGACGACGAGAATTCGCTTGTATCCGAATTGCCGGATCCAGCTTGCGGTCTCGTTGGCGTTGCCGATGGTGTCGAGCGCTTCGTATCCGATATCGACGCAGCAATCGAATGTCGCTGACTTGGTTCCCGTCGTCCGGCGAATGGTCGCGCTTGAAGTGGACGGATTGACGCCGGATATCAACAGACGCTCCCCGATGCCGCTTTCAAGCAGCCCCAGCGCCTGTTCGATCCGCTGATAGCCGCCGGTCAGGACCACGATGGCCTCCACCTCGGAACGCTCTGCGGGAGCCTTGAGCTCGGCGATGGTATCGGTGAAACGAAAAAAACCGATGACGAAGAAAGTAACGCCGAGAATGACGCCGATTGTGAACAGACGCAGTCCGTGATGCCCCACCCGCCGGATACGGCGAAGGGCGCTCTTGCTCCCGGCTTGCGCCTGGGCGGGCTGGTCGGAGTCCATGTTCATAGGACAGGAATACTCCCAGAATTCGGCAAGGACCAGCCGGATTTGCGGCGGAATCCGGGCTATTCAGTCATTTTGGATCTTTCAACCCATTTCCGCCAGAGACGGATCGGCGCGCTGGCGGTCAATCTCCCGAATCGTGCGCACCACCGTCAGCCTCGTGGTGAAAGCGGTCATCACCGCGATGAGCACGACAACACCGACAATGCCGACATACCCTGCGCCGCTCAGGGCGAAGCGTCCGAACAACGCCGTGACCTGGTCATTTGCAGCCGTGGCCATGCTGTTGGCCTGCCAGGCGCCCAGGAGGAGAAAGGAGAGGATCGCCAGGCCGCCGCCTGCAGTGGCGCCCTTCAGGCCGATCATGAGGAACCGCTTCTGGAATTCGGCAGCGATGAAGTTGGTTTCCGCGCCCACGAAATGCAGCACCTCGACAATGTGGCGGTTGCCGGCCATCGCGCCGCGGGTCGCAAAGATCACCGTCAGCATCGTGGTGGACACCATCAGGGCAAGGATTGCGACACCGACAAACACGGTAATGCGTGCCATCGAAATCAGCCGGCTCGCCCAGGCACGGTGATCGTCGAGGCTGGCAGACGGCACGGTTTCCGCCAGCGCCTCGCGCATGGCCGTGAAGTCGGGCGGAGCCGCCTCGTCGATGGTGACGATGACCAGCCGTGGCACCGGAAGCTCGTCCATGTCGAAGCCCTCGCCGAGCCAGGGTTCAAGCAGCCGGGCAGTGGAGGTGCGGTCGACAATCTCGGCGGTCAGCGCGCCCCGGTAGGACAATGCTATGCCGCGAACCTCCCTCAAGGCCTCCTCGATATCCAGACCCTCCGCCGGCCTGATCTGGATCGTGATCTCGCTGGAGACATCTCCCTGCCAGGCTTCGGCCTTCTCCTGCACCATCGTGACCGCCCCGAGGGTGAGCGCGCACAGGAACGACATGATCGCGATCACCACCATCAGGGCGCGCCCCGAAACATTGAGCGGCGGAACGATCGGCGCCAGGGGACGCAGCATGCTGGCGCGCGCCTGGGCGTTCCTGGCTGCCTTTGTGGGGGCGGGCTTAGTCATAAATGTCCAGCCGCCCCTGGGAGAGGATCATCCGCCGGGCATCGACACGATCCATCAGGCTGAGATCGTGGGTCGCGATGACCACAGCGGTGCCGAGCCTGTTCAACTCGATGAACAGGTTGAGCAGACGTTGAGCCATCGGCGGATCCACATTGCCTGTTGGTTCGTCGGCCAGGAGCACTTCCGGCTGGTCGATCAGCGCACGGGCAATCGCCACCCGCTGTTTCTCGCCGCCGGACAGGACCGGCGGCAGCACATTGATGCGTTCGCCGAGTCCGACCCATTTGAGCAATTCGATCACGTCCGAGCGGTAGCTGCTCTCGTCCTTGCCCCGTACCCTGAGCGGAAGCGCGACGTTCTCATAGGTCGTCATGTGATCGAGCAGCCGGAAATCCTGAAAGACGATACCGATGCGGCGTCGCAACAAGGGCAGTTCGTCTCCCGGAATGACCGAGATGTCGCGGTCAAACATGCGTATCAGGCCGCGTGTCGGCTTGAGCGACATGAAAAGGAGCCGCATCAACGTGGTCTTGCCCGCACCCGAGGGGCCGGTCAGAAACTGGAACGATTTTTTCGGGATGTCGAAGCTGAGGTCGCGCAGGACTTCCGGTCCCATGCCATAGCGCAGCCCGACATTTTCGAAATGGATCAAGGGTTGTTTCCTGTTCTGGAGGCCAATCCGCAAAGTCGACCCGCATGGTTAATGCGAGGTTAAACCAGCGTTGAATACCGTGGTTGGAAACGGCTTGTTCGCGAAGCGTTAACCATTCCGGTTTACGCATCGGTAACGGATGTTTCAATGCTTTCCGCATGCGGAGGCTGAAAAGGGGGCGCAGATGGGCGTTTCGGAGCGTACAGCCAGGGCGTTTGAACCGCGGGCCGGCGATCTGCTGATGCCCGAGCGCCGGCTGCAGCGGCGGCAGCCGCGGATGCGCGATATCGAGGATGCAAGTTTCGAGATTGTCGGCGGGAGGGGGGCTGTCCATCCCGATGCCCGGACCGGTTCGAAGCCGCGCGGGGTGTTTAAGTCGCGGCTCGACAATCACCCGGATGCCGGCCCCTTTCCACGGGACTTTGCAGTTGATGACTCTCTTTCGGTTTCGCGGCCGGCCGCGGGCGAGCGTCTCGGGGTCTTTGCCGGGACCGGCGGCCCGTCTCCGGTCGCCCGACGCCAGGGGACCGCACGCCTGGGCTTTGCGGTCATGGTCGGGACCGCAGCGCTTGCCGTCTTCTGGATGGCGGGCGGACATGCGCTGCTGTTGACACCGGACACACCCGTCCGGACCTCGGCCACAGTGCCGCCCTTGCCTGAGAGCACCGCCGTGCCGCCGGCTGTCGCCGAACCTGATCCGGTGATCACCTCGTCGGTGCCTGAAAAGCCGCTTGAGTCCGGCGACGGCTCGATCATTCACGCCAAACCGCGTCCGGCACGGATCGAACGGGCAGGATCGATCCTGATGATACGTCCCAAGACCGACTGAAGACGGCAGTTTCCGAGGAATTCGGTTTTCAGGGCTTTCGCGATCCGCTAGGAGTGGGCGGCATCTGCGAGCAAAGCCCAGGAGAACCGTATGCCGGTCGTACGCGGTAAAATCATTGATCCACTGTTCTCCGCGGAGGCCATTGCCGAGCGCAATCACACGATGGCGGCAGAGATTGCTTCAAACCCGAAGAACAACCTTCTGGTGATTTCGATCCTGAAGGGATCCTTCATCTTTGCTGCCGATCTCATCCGCGCGCTTCACGCCGTGGGTCTCGAGCCCGAGGTGGAGTTCATCACGCTGTCGAGCTATGGCAAGGGCACCACCAGCCAGGGCGTGAAGATCATCAAGGATATCGACAGCGACGTTCGCGATCGCGACGTGCTGTTGATCGACGATATTCTCGAATCCGGGCGCACGCTGCGTTTTGCCCGCGACCTGATGTATGAGCGCGGCGCCCGCCACGTCGACATTGCGGTGCTTCTCGACAAGCGCTCGCGGCGTGAGGGAAGTCTCGATGCGGAATATGTCGGATTCGAGTGCCCCGACTATTTCGTGGTCGGCTACGGCATGGACGTGGCCTATGCATTCCGCGAATTGCCGTTTGTGGGCGTGGTCAAGGGCGATGCCTGAGAATGCTGAAATCGGACGCGGCGCGGGATTCCTGGTGATGCGCCTGCGTGTTCACCTTGCGGCAAGTTTTGGCTTCTAGGTTCGCCTGAGACAGAGAAGGAGCCGATCATGGCCAAGATCCTGATTGCCGAAGACGAAGACAGCCTGAGACGCTTTGTCGCCCGGGCGCTGGAAATGGACGGGCACGAAATCGTGCAGGCCGGTGATGGCGCCGATGCCGTCGATCATCTTCAAGCGGACAGGTTCGACCTGCTCCTGTCGGATATTCGCATGCCGGTCATGGATGGAATCGAACTCGCCACGCAGTCCTCCGAAATTGCGCCGGGCATGCCGATCCTGCTGATGACCGGTTACGCCGAACAGCGCGAGCGCGCCGAGCCGCTGATGCGCATCGTGGTGGACGTGGTCGACAAACCGTTCTCGCTGCCGCAAATCCGCCAGGCCGTGGCGGAAGCGCTGACCGCACAGGCAGCCTGAGCCGAAGAAACGCGCGGCCTCAGGCCGGGTTCGCTCCTACTGAAGGTCCAGCAGCCGCTCCAGATAGCGCTTTTCAAGCTCCGGCGAGAGCTGGTTACCCAGCCGCTCGCGGATGGCATCCAGGATTCTGCGGGCGCGCTGGATGTCGATCTCGTCTGGAACCTCGACCCGGCTTCCGAAGTCCGGACCGGTGGTGGCGCGTGGGCGGCCAAGCGGATCGCGGTCGTCGGCCGACCGGTTGCCGTTGCGGTCGGGGCCTTCGCCCTCGGCGTCGCCCTGCTCGTTGCCCATGGCCTGCATCATCTGGTTCATCATGTCCTCGGCGCCCTGGCGCAGGGCCTGCAGGGCACGGCCCTGGTCGCCGAGTGCTTGGCCGGTCTGGCCCTGTTGCAGGTTGCCGGTGGCGTCACCCATGGCTTCCCCGGCCTCGCCGAAGCCCTCGGACGGATTGATTCCCATTCCCTCCAGATCGCGCTGCAACTGTCCCAGTGCGTCCTGAAGCTCCTGCTGGCTGCGGCCCAAGGCACCGAGCATTTCCTCAAGGGACTGGCCGCCCTCGCCCTGCTGGCCTTGATCCTGCCCCTGGCCGGGCTGGCGCTGGCCCTGCTGCTGCCGATCGCGGCCTTCGCCGGACTGGTTCTGCCGTTCCCGGTCGGCGCGCATGGTCTCGTCCATCAGCTGCTGCTGCTGGCGCATCAGTTCGCCGAGCTTGTCCATCTGCTGCCGCATCGGTCCGCCCTGCTGCTGCTGGCGCTGCTGACGGCCTGCCTGGAGATTGTTCATCATCCTTTGCAGCTCCTGGAGCATCTGCTGCGCCTGGTCGCGGGCACCTGAACGGGCGAGGTTCTCGATCTGGTCGAGCATGTTGTCGAGATCCCGCTGGCGCAGCATGTTTTCGGGCATGGCCTGCTGCATTTCGCCGGGCGGGCTGTTCTCCATCTGCCGGGCCATCTCCTGGAGGAATTCCTGCATGGCCTCACGCAACTCATCCATCAGCTGCGCAATTTCCTCGTCGCTCGCACCGTTCTCGAGCGCTTCGGCGAGGGCATTCTGCGCGTCGCGCAAACGGCGCTCGGCCAGCGAGAGATTGCCATCCTCGATCTGCAGCGCCACGCCCCACATGTAGTCGATCGCCGCGCGAAGCTCCTCGTCGGAACGGGCGTTCTCAAGGCGGCCGCGCACCGATTCGAGCAGCAGATAGTGCGAGAGATCGGGAATGGTTTCCTCTGGCGCGATCGTCAGCGCGTCATGCAGGTCGAACACGCGGGGAAGGTTCTGGGCGTCGAGCGCGAGAACCCCACGCTGCTCGACCACCGCGGCTGCGAGCGGATTGGAGAACCGCCGGCCGGGCATGATCGTTTCAATGGTTTCGCTGCGGCCTTCCTGCCCAGCGCCGTCGGTGGCGACGAGCGTAATCCGGACCTTCTGGCCAGCGAGCGGATGTTCGGTCAGGTCATGACTGGAGACCGCGCGGTTGTTTTCCGAAGAGCGCCGGGGCAGCGAAAGCCGGTACTTCGGCGGGTCGAAAAGGGGGCGCGCGGTTGGCGAGGGTTCCTCGGCAGGAACGATCTCGGCTTCGGCGCTCGCGAGTCCATGATCATCCGACAGCGTGTAGTCGAGTTCAAGCGCACCGTTGACGGCACGCCGGGGCGTCTCCACGAAGGCCGCGACAGGCGGCGCGTCGGGAATAATCTGCAATGCGAAATCGAGGTCCGACCGTCCGGCACGGATGGAGAGGACACCGTCGGTTTGCGGCTTGAAGGTCCACAGCGCAGAATCGGGCGGGGTGGACGATGCCGAGGGCGAGGCGGACTGCTTAAGGCCTTCGGGCGTTCCGCTGGCAGGCGCCCAGGAGACCTCGGCGTCCCCGGTTGCGCCGCCGAGACGGACGGTCACCTCGCTTCCGGCAATTGCGGAAACGGCTTCACCCGGCGCGCGGTTCACTCCGGTCAGAAACACCGGCGCCTGGCTCACATAGGCCGGAGGGGTCACCCACGCATCGATCCTGACATCCGGCAACTCGGTGCGGACATGGCTGACGAAGGCATCGCCCGGCCGTCCGGAATGCCCCGAGTAGGAATAGAAAAACGCCACGAAGAGCAGAAGGCCGACCGCCACGCGCAGTCCCCAGGGATCACGCTGCGGCAGGCTTGATCGCGGAATGCCGGTCTCCAGTGTCCCGATACGGGCCGCCATGCGCCGGCGGTGTTCGATCCAGAGTGCCCGGGACACCGGATCACTGGCGGCGATTTCATCGTCCTGGCTGGCGATCGCCTGGTTGGCAATCCGGTTTTCGGCTTCGAGCCGGGCATCGACCTCTTCGCGCGAGGGGCTGCGAAAGCGTCCAAGCGGCCAAAGCGACGCAGCAAGGCCGAGTGCGAAGACCGCAAGAAGGCAGATGCGGATCCAGTCGGGGACCATGCGGAAAACGCCGAACCAGGAAAGGCTCAGGAACAGGGCGATCACGCCGAGGGCAGGCGCGGCCAGCGTGAGCAGACGGCCGCAGGCCAGATTGAGCCGCATTCGCATCCGCCCGAAGGCTACCGATCGCCGCGTGGCGTCGTCGAGTTTATCGTGGTTCGGATGTCTGCTGTCGGGATCGCCTGCCATGGTCACCTTTCTTCAGCTGCTACAAGCGAAGATAACAGTCTTTGCGGCCATGGCGAGGCCTGTTACAAAAAAGTGAAAACGGATTGCTTCCGCAAGGGCAACAATCGACCTTGGCGTATCAGCCGGTCGGAACCACAAGCTGAAGGGAGCAGAGCCGCGCAGGATCCCCGGCGAAATTGCATTCGCCGGAGCTGCCTCACTCCAGCCAGCCGGGGATATCGTCGAGGCCGATCAGGTCCTCATAGCTCGGACGCTTGCGGACCACGTGGAACGCCTCGTCCCGGACCAGCACTTCGGGAACAAGAAGGCGTGTGTTGTAGGTGCCGGCCTGGACGGCGCCATAGGCACCTGCCGACCCCACGACGATCAGGTCGCCGGGTTTGACGGCCGCCATTTCGCGGTCCTTGGCAAGATAGTCTCCGCTTTCGCACACCGGACCCACGATGTCGGCGCGGATCCGCGGGGCGCTTGCCGCCGACAGACGGACAGGCCGGATCTCGTGCCACGCCTCGTAGAGCGTCGGGCGGATCAGGTCGTTCATCGCGGCATCGACGATGACGAAGGTCTTGTCGCCGCCGTCCTTGACGTAGATGACTTCGGTCACAAGCACGCCGGCGTTGGCGACAATGAGCCTGCCGGGCTCGAGAATCACCTTGCAGCCGAGCTCGCCGAGCCGGGCCTTGACCATCCGGCCATATGCGTCGGGATCGGGTGGCGGCGCATTGTCGTCGCGGTAGGGCACGCCAAGTCCGCCGCCGATGTCGAAATGGTCGATCTCGTGCCCGTCGGACCGCAGATTGCCGACGAGCTCGACCATCAGCTTGAGCGCGTCGTCGAAGGGCTGGAGTTCCGTGATCTGGCTGCCGATGTGCATGTCGATGCCGGTGACCCTGACGCCTTCGAGGGCCGCCGCGCGGCTGTAGACATCACGGGCGCGCTGCCAGGAGATGCCGAACTTGTCTTCCTTCTTGCCGGTCGAGATCTTTGCGTGGGTCCTGGCGTCGACATCGGGATTGATCCGGAACGAGATCGGCGCAACCTTGCCCATGGCCAGCGCCCGGGCATTGAGTGCCTCGAGTTCGGGCTCGGACTCGATGTTGAAACAGTAGATTCCGGCTTCAAGGGCCGCGTCCATTTCGCGCGCGGTCTTGCCGACGCCGGAAAACATGATCCGGTTCGCGGGGATGCCTGCGGCAAGCGCGCGACGCAGTTCGCCTTCCGAGACGACGTCCACCCCCGAGCCGAGCTTCGCCAGCGTCTTGAGAACCGCCTGGTTCGAGTTGGCCTTCATGGCGTAGCAGACCATCGAATCGATGTCCGAAAAGGCGCCGGAAAAGACCTTGTAGTGCCGGGTGAGCGTTGCCGTGGAGTAGCAGTAGAACGGGGTGCCGACACTGGCTGCGATATCGGGAATGCTCACACCTTCAGCGTGGAGCACGCCCTCGCGATATTCGAAATGGTTCACCTGGAGAAATCCTAGTCCAGCAATCCGTCGAGGATGAAACGCCGGTCCTCGACGGGAGTTTCCCGCGTTTCCGCCGGGTCTGTCACGGGCGTTGCGGACACGCCGGGGCGATCGAGTTCGCCCTTGCGGCCGCAGCCCGAAAGGCCAACGACCAGTGCGGCCGCGACGCAGGTTGATTTAATCAGGGCACCGGTCGTCATCGTGTCTTCCTCGCCAGATCCGTTGCGGATGGTAACGCGCGGAGGCTGTCTTACCCGTTTTCCCGGGGATGTGCACCCCGGAACATGGAAGCACCTAAAGCTTTTTGCGCCAGTAGGCGACCTGATTGCGCACGCCATCAGGCGCGGTTCCGCCGAAACTCTTCCGGCTGCGGACCGAGGCATCGACGGTCAGGACCGAAAAGACCGCCTCGGTGATTGCCGGATTGATCTCCTGAAGATCGGCGAGCGAGAGATCTTCCAGACCCGCATCACGGCTTTCCGCCAGCGCCACGGCGCGACCGGTCACATGGTGTGCCTCGCGGAAGGGAAGCCCGGCTTCGCGCACGAGCCAGTCGGCGAGATCGGTGGCGGTGGAGTAGCCCGCACCGGCGGCGGCGCGCATGTTGTCCTCGCGGACCTCCATGTCGCGAACCATCCCGGTCATCGCGGCAATCGACAGTTCGAGGCTGGCTGCAGCATCGAAGACCTGTTCCTTGTCTTCCTGCATGTCCTTGGAATAGGCCAGCGGCAGGCCCTTCATGACGGTGAGCAAGGCAACGAGCGAGCCGTTGATGCGGCCGGTCTTGGCGCGCACCAGTTCGGCCGCATCCGGGTTCTTCTTCTGCGGCATGATCGAAGACCCGGTGGAGAATGCGTCCGAAAGGCGCACGAAGCCGAATTGCGGCGTCGACCAGATGACGATCTCCTCGGCGAGGCGCGACATGTGCGTGGCGCAGATCGCGGCCAGCGAAAGAAATTCCAGGGCATAGTCCCGATCGGAGACGGTATCGATCGAGTTGCGGGTGGGTTCCCGGAAACCGAGCGCCTTGGCGGTCTGGTCGCGGTCGATCACGTAGCCGGTGCCGGCGAGCGCGGCCGCGCCCAGCGGGCATTCATCAAGCCGCTCGATGCAGTCACGCACCCGCGACCGGTCGCGACCGAACATTTCGACATAGGCCATGCAGTGGTGTCCGAAGGTCACCGGCTGTGCCGTCTGCAAATGGGTGAAGCCCGGCATGACGGTTTCGGCGTGACGCTCGGCCTTGTCGAGGAAGGCGGCAATCAGCGCCGTCAGGGCGGCATCGGTCCGGACGAGCTCCTGCTTGACCCAGAGCCTGAAATCGAGCGCCACCTGGTCATTGCGGGAGCGGGCGGTATGCAGCCGGCCCGCCGTCGGGCCGATCAGTTCGGCAAGCCGCGATTCGATGTTCATGTGGATGTCTTCGAGACGGCGGGAAAAGCTGAAGCTGCCGTTCTCGATCTCTGACAGGATCGTGTTGAGGCCGTGAGAAATCTTGTCGCAGTCCTCGACCGAAATTATGCCAGTCTTGGCAAGCATGGCTGCGTGTGCCAGAGAGCCGGCGATGTCCTGGGCGTAAAGCTTGCGGTCGAAATCGATGCTTGCGTTGATTTCCTCCATGATGGCGTCAGGTCCGGACGCAAATCTTCCGCCCCACATCTGGTTTGAAGCCTGTTTGTCCTTATCTGTCGACATGAGCCTGTCCTGGAGTTTGTCATGAGCCAATCGCGCAACAGCCTTTCCACCGGCGCCCTGGTCGCAATTGCAGTTGCCTTGGGCGCCGTCGTCGGGGCTGTGGGCATATACGGGAATTCTTCATTGCCTGGCAATGCGCAGGCGCCCGAAAGTCAGGCGGCGCTTTCCGGAGAGGGCTGCCAGGCGGAGGCGGCGGAGCTGGCCGCGCTCAAGCCGCTGGCCAGGGGCGAAGTCGCAGCGATGGTGATCAGGCCGAGTGCCGCGCAGATGCCTGCGCTCAGCTTTGTCGACGCGGATGGGCAAGAGGCAGGCCTCGAGGATTTTTCCGGCGAGGCGCTGCTGGTCAATCTGTGGGCGACCTGGTGCGTGCCGTGCCGCGAGGAAATGCCGGCACTTGCCGAACTGCAAAGCGAACTCGGTGATGAGGGCTTTCGTGTTCTGGCGATCAATATCGATGCGGGCGACGTCGCCAAACCGAAGGCGTTTCTCGAGGAAATCGGGGTTTCCAATCTCGGATTGTACCGCGATGCGACGATCGGCGTGTTCAACACGTTGAAGCGCCAGGGCCTCGCATTCGGTCTGCCGGTGACGCTGATGGTCGGACGGGATGGCTGTCTTCTGGGGGCGATGAACGGTCCGGCGGAATGGGCCAGCGAGGACGCCAAGGCCCTGATTCGCGGGTTCAAGGAGATCTGAGCCTGTCTCCGAACCGCGGGACACGAGCCGGCTTGCCCTCGATTACCCGCCGATCCGCGTTCTGGTGTCGGGCTTGCGGCGAATGTGCAGCGTTTTCGAAACCCGGGCGACGGCGTGTCCGTCGGCATCCGTGATGTCCACACTGTAGCGCGGCAGGTATTTTGATCCCTCGTCGGCGGTGTTTGCCTTGATGTCTTCCAGCATGTCGTCGGTCAGCCGGAAGCGTGCCGTCACGGTGCCTTGTCCGGGCTTCATGAACTCGATGTCGGCGGACTTGTCCCAGACGGTGTAGCTCCGGTCGAGATTGCGCATGACCATCATCATCCAGAACGGATCGGTCATCGCAAACAGCGAGCCGCCGAAATGACATCCGACATAGTTGCGATTGTAGAAGCGCTCGCGCAGCTCGACATCGACCGCGCGGAAATCATCGGCGATGCGGGCGATCCTGATCCCGGCGAAAAGAAAGGGCGGCCAGAGGTTCATCCCCCGGCGCAGGGTTCCGACCTTCATGCGCTGTCAGCGTGTGGGGATCGGCGTGTCGCCGCGATAATCATAGAAGCCGCGCCCCGATTTTCGGCCCAGCCATCCGGCCTCGACATATTTGACCAGCAGCGGGCAGGGCCGGTACTTGGAATCCGAAAGCCCGTCATGCAGCACCTGCATGATCGAAAGGCAGGTGTCGAGACCGATGAAGTCGGCCAGTTGCAACGGCCCCATCGGATGGTTGGCGCCAAGCTTCATCGCCGTGTCGATGGCTTCCACCGAGCCGACGCCCTCATACAGCGTGTAGATGGCCTCGTTGATCATCGGCAACAGGATGCGGTTGACGATGAAGGCGGGAAAATCCTCGGCCACGGTGATGGTCTTGTCGAGCGAATCGATAAACCCGCGCGCGGTCTGGAAGGTCTCATCCTCGGTGGCGATGCCGCGGACCAGTTCGACCAGCTTCATGACCGGAACCGGGTTCATGAAATGGATGCCGATGAAGCGCTCCGGACGGTCGGTCGTCGACGCCAGCCGGGTTATCGACAGCGAGGATGTATTGGTTGCAAGAATCGCCTCGGGATTGAGGATCGGGCAGAGCTGCTGATAGATCTTGCGCTTGACCGTTTCGTCTTCCGTCGCGGCTTCGATCACCAGATCCATGCCGGCAAGGCCTTCGACCTTGTTTTCCAGACTGATGCGGCCAAGCGCCGCATCGCGGTCCGCATCCGTGGTCTTTCCGGAGGAGACCTGACGCGCGAGATTGCCGCTGATCGTGGCAAGCATCGACTGCAGCCCGTCGTCGGAAACATCGTGAACGTGCACATCGTAACCGGCCATGGCGCAGACATGGGCGATCCCGCCCCCCATCTGACCCGCGCCAATGATGCCGACACTCTTGATCTGGTTGCCCATGGTTTCCGCCTGACTGAATTTCTCGCCGCCCACCGGTGC
This sequence comes from Hoeflea sp., assembly GCA_965233445.1. Taxonomy (GTDB): domain Bacteria; phylum Pseudomonadota; class Alphaproteobacteria; order Rhizobiales; family Rhizobiaceae; genus Hoeflea. Next base: position 58,739 of record OZ247491.1, on the reverse strand, counting down.
TTCGGGCCGGACACATACGATGGGCGCACACTAAATGGCCGGGATGGAGACGTCCAGCCCGGCCACGTGTCTCAGCGAAGCATAATGCCCGATTACAGGGCCTTTTCAAGCTCCGGAAGAGCCTCGAACAGATCCGCGACCAAACCGTAGTCGGCGACCTGGAAGATCGGCGCTTCCTCGTCCTTGTTGATGGCCACGATGATCTTGGAGTCCTTCATGCCTGCCAGGTGCTGGATGGCACCGGAAATGCCGCAGGCGATGTAGAGTTCCGGGGCGACGACCTTGCCGGTCTGGCCCACCTGCCAGTCGTTCGGCGCATAGCCGGCGTCGACGGCGGCACGGGATGCACCAACGGCGGCGCCGAGCTTGTCGGCGACCGGTAGGATGACTTCCTGGAACTTCTCGGACGACCCCAGTGCGCGGCCGCCGGAGATGATCACCTTCGCCGATGTCAGTTCCGGACGGTCGCTTTCGGCGATTGCATCCTTGACGAAGGACGACAGGCCCGGATCTCCGGCCGACTTGACGGTTTCGACGCTCGCCGAACCGCCTTCGCCGGCGGCTGCAAAGGATGCCGTGCGCACGGTGATCACCCGCTTGGCATCGGTCGACCGCACGGTCTGGAGGGCATTGCCGGCGTAGATCGGGCGCTTGAACGTGTCGGCGGAAATCACCTCGATGATGTCGGAGACCTGCATCACGTCGAGCAGGGCCGCGACCCGCGGCATGACGTTCTTGCCGCCGGTCGTGGCGGGCGCCATCAGCGTGTCGTAGTCACCGGCGAGCGAGACAACCAGATCGGCGAGCGGCTCGGCCAGCCGGTTGGCGTATTCGTCGCCCTCGGCATGCAGCACCTTGGCGACGCCTTCGAGTTTTGCCGCAGCATCGGCAGCGGCTTTCGCATCCTTGCCTGCAACCAGAATGTGGACGTCGCCACCGATCTGGCTTGCGGCCGTGAGCGCCTTTGCCGTCTGCTCGGAGAGCGAGGCGTGGTCGTGTTCGGCGACAATGAGAATGGTCATGGTTCTGTGTTCCTTTCCCGCGCTTACAGCACGCCTGCTTCGTTCTTGAGCTTGTCGACCAGTTCGGCCACGGAGCCGACCTTGACGCCCGCCTTGCGGCCGCCGGGCTCCTCGGTCTTGATGACTTCCAGCCGGGCGGCGATATCCACGCCGTAGTCGCCGGGGGTCTTCCTGTCGAGCGGCTTCTTCTTGGCCTTCATGATGTTGGGCAGCGAAGCGTAGCGCGGCTCGTTGAGCCGAAGGTCGGTGGTCACGATGGCGGGCAACTTGACCGAGATCGTCTGCAGGCCACCGTCAACTTCACGGGTGACGTCAGCCGAGCCTTCCCCGATTTCGAGCTTGGAGGCGAAGGTCGCCTGGCTCCAGCCGAGCAGGGCCGCAAGCATCTGTCCGGTCTGGTTGGCATCGTCGTCGATTGCCTGCTTGCCCAGGATCATCAGGTCCGGGCTTTCCTCGGAGGCGACACCCTTCAGGATCTTGGCCACGGCAAGCGGTTCCACGACGCCCTCGGCCTCGACCAGGATCGCCCGGTCGGCGCCCATGGCAAGCGCGGTGCGCAGCGTCTCTTCGGATTTCGCGGGTCCGATGGACACGGCCACGACTTCCGTCGCCTTGCCGGCCTCCTTGAGCCGCAGCGCTTCCTCGACCGCGATCTCGTCAAACGGGTTCATCGACATCTTGACGTTGGCGAGATCGACGCCGCTGCCATCGGGTTTGACGCGGATCTTCACGTTGTAGTCAACAACACGTTTGACCGGCACAAGAATTTTCATAGGTCTGTCTTCCTCACTTTGCTGGGCCTCACTGTTTCGACCGCATCCTGACCAGCCGAATGACCGGGGATAAGACGATTGTTCCGATCTTGCCTTTCCCGACGCCACCCGGATAGCCGATTGGCGACATGGATACGCGAATTTCCCCCAAATTCAATCGCGACCGCCGGGGAGATTTTGCGACGCGAGATAGCTGACGTTTACGTTCGCGTCAATTCCGGCGCCCAAATCCCTTTCGCCGCTATCGTCCCCATTTCGGCGGAGCGCCGACGGGTTTGGGCGGCGGCGGCGTTTCGTCCTTGTGAACCACGGCCTTGGGTGTCTCGATCCGCCGGTCGAACAGCGGCACCCCGGAACGGCGAAACACCAGAACCAGGATCGCCCCGGCGATGATGCCGCCGACATGGGCGGCCCAGGATATCTCGCCGCCGAAATCCGCCACGACCATGAAGAACTGGTAGAGGATCCACAACACCAGCGGAATGTAGGCCGGCAAGGGGAGCGGGATACGGCCAAGCGCAAGGATCCAGACCCGAACCCTGGGGTGAAGCATCAGATAGGCGGCGACGACGCCAGCGACCGCGCCGGAGGCGCCAATCAACGGATTTTCGGAGTCCGGCAGCAAGAGCGCATGGGCAAAGGCGCCCGCGGCCGCGCAGGCAAGATAGAAGATCAGGAACCTGAAATGGCCCATGGCGTCTTCGACATTGTCGCCGAACACCCACAGGAACAGCATGTTGGAACCGAGGTGCAGAAGACCGCCATGGAGAAAGCTGTAGGTCACATAGGTGGCGTTTTCGTTGATCAGCACGAGCGAGGGCGGAAGCTCGGCATAGTCATTGACCACGGAGGGGATAAACCCGAAACCGAGAACCGCGGCTGTAACGACGTCGCTTTCGGCTCCCGCAATCTCGGTAAAGGCCCAAACCAGGACGTTGAGTCCGATCAGGGACAGCGTCACCCATTGCAGGCGAATGTGCTTGAGATTGTTGGAGTCGTGAAGCGGTATGAACATTGCCGGGCTCCTGGCTGGCTTGGGCGGCTGTCGAGCCCGGTGAGGTTAGCGGTTTTTTCCCGGAACCCAAAGCACATCCGCTCTTCCCTTGTCGTTGACCCAGCGGGCAGCGACGAAGAGGAAATCCGATAGCCGGTTGACGAAACGGATCGCGGCCGAACTCACGACCTCATCTTCCTTGTCCGAGAGTTCGACGATCAGCCGCTCTGCGCGTCGCGCCACTGTCCGGGCGACATGAAGATGTGCGGCGGCCTCGCTGCCGCCGGGGAGGACGAAGGACTTGAGCGGTTCGAGATCGGCATTGAGGGTGTCGATGTCGGATTCGATCCGGTCAACCTGAGCGTCGACGATGCGCAGCGGCTCGTATTCCGGCTTCTCGCCCGTGTCGGGCGTTGCCAGGTCCGCCCCGAGATCGAAGCAGTCGTTCTGGATGCGCATCAACATGGCATCCAGGTCCGGCATCGCGGATGTATGAAGCCTCGCCACGCCGATGACGGCATTGGTTTCATCGATCGTGCCATAGGCCTCCACGCGCAAATCGTATTTCGGCCGGCGGTCGCCGGCGACGAGGCCGGTCGTGCCGTCATCACCGGTTCGGGTGTAGATCTTGTTGAGTTTTACCATGGTGAAGAGCCTTTGAGGGAATGCCGCGGATGCTTCTAGCGTCCGCCGCCGGTGAGCCAGAGCGTGGCGACGATCAGCACGACCGCGACGAATTGCAGCATGACCCGCGCCTGCATGAGCTTGTTGGAGAGATTGCCCGATCCACCGCGCGCCATGTTGACCAGTCCGCGCACCAGAACAGCAGCGACGGCGAGCATGGCGATGATGGAGAGAACGTATGTAACGGACGACATTTGAGAATATCCTTGAAACGGGTGGTGTGTGAGGGAACCTAGCGTGGATTGGCGCCAAGTCCATTCGAGGCGGGCTTGACGGTGAGTCTAGTCCTGCTTCGCCAGAAACGGATAGAACCAGCGTGAAGGAAGCAGGCGGCGGGCGATGACGCCGATTTTTGCTTCGCGCGTTACCGGGTAATGGTAGCGCGGACGCGGCGAGGTCAAGGCATGACGCAGCACGGCGTGCACCGCCTCCGGTCCGAGCCGCCGCTTGCCGGACGCCAGGGACTGGTCGAGCCGGCGCAACTGCGCCTTGTAGTCGTCGCGATGCACCGAGTTCTCGATATCGATGTTGCGGTGAAGATGGGTGAGCGCATTGGACCTGAACTCGGTTTCTATGGCGCCGGGTTCGATGAGGCTGACATGGATGCCGGTGTTTTCGAGCTCCAGGGCGAGCGTGACCGAGAGGCCTTCAAGCGCATGTTTCGAAGCATTGTAGGCGCCGCGGAACCGCATCGGCACCAGGCCGAGGATCGATGAGCACTGCACGATGCGACCTCGGCCGGCGCTGCGCATCACCGGCAGAACAAGCCTTGTCAACCGGTGCCAGCCGAAGACATTGGCCTCGAACTGGGCCCGCAGGGCTTCAACCGGCAGGTCCTCGACGGCGCCGACCTGACCGTATCCGCCATTGTTGAACAGCGCATCGCACCTGCCGTCGGTGACAGCCATTGCGCTGTCAAAGAAATCCCGGATGCTCCGGTCATCGGAATAGTCGAGATAAAAGGCTTCAAGTCCGTCATCACGCAGTTTGCGGAGATCGGCTTCGGTGCGTGCCGAGGCAATCACCAGCCAGCCTTCGGCATGCAGCGCCCGGGCGCAGTGGGCGCCGATGCCGCTTGAGCAGCCGGTGACCAGGATTGTCTTTTTGTGCGGTTGATCGGCCATTGTTTGGCGAGCCCCTGTTTCAGCGGCGTTTCAAATCCCATAATTAGGGTTGGCTGACAATCTCGGGCGACCGAGAATACCGGCAAGGCAGGAGCACAGAGTGAAGCGCACACGATCCGTCATCTGGGACGCGGTGACCCACTTCAACAATGACGACGGCTGGGCCATGGCCAGCCATGTCGCACTTTCGATTCTGATGGCCCTTTTTCCCTTCATGATCTTCGGCACGGCACTTGCCAGCTTTCTCGGAGCCAACGCCTATGCGGAAACCGCCGCGCACCTGATCTTCGATACCTGGCCGGAATCGATCGCCGCGCCGATCTCGCGTGAAGTGATCACCGTTCTGACCGTCGAGCGCGGCGGACTGCTGACGTTGTCGGTGCTCGCGGCCGCCTTCTTCTCGACCAACGGGGTAGAAGCGCTGCGGGTGTCGCTCAACCGCGCCTACCGGGTCACCGAAACCCGGGCCTGGTACGTGACCAGGACCCAGAGCCTGCTGTTCGTGTTGCTTGCCGTGATGGTGATCATGGCGATCAGCTTTCTTCTCGTGCTGGCCCCGCTGGCGCTCAAGCTGGCCCGGCAGTTTGCGCCCTGGATGGACACCATGATTTCAACGGTGGACAACTGGCGCATCCTGATCGCCGCAACCGTTCTGGTGATCGGGCTGGTCGTGTCCCATTTGTGGCTGCCGGCGGGGCGCCGCAGTCTCTATGACGTGATCCCGGGCATCGGGCTGACGCTGGTGGCCTGGATGGCGGGCGCCTTGATGTTTGCAAGCTACCTGAAGGAGTTTGCAACCTACGTCTCGACCTATGCCGGCCTTGCCTCAATCATGATCGCGCTCGTGTTCCTCTACATCATTGCCGCCATCTTCATTCTCGGGGCGGAGATCAACGCCGCCATTCTCAAGGCGCGCAAACGTGCCGAAACGAAGCAGGTTTCGGCAGAGTGATGGTTAAGCGTTAGCCGCGATCCGAGGCTTCGCGCCGTCGACGAATTTACCATGTTATGAACCGTCCAGCGTCCGGAAAGGCTTCGAGCCGTCGCGACGCGGCTGCGATGCGCGGCCGGTTCCCGGGTTCACCGGCAAGCCTCGGCCCATGAAGGGCCCGGGTCTGATCAAAGCATGAAGAGGAGAAAGGACATGTTTGCAGGGCTTACCTCCGACGAAATCTGGATGTTCATCGCCGTCTCGGTTGCTGCATCCTTCTTCGTCGGAAACGCGATGAACACCTTGCTCGGCGAGCAGGGATTTGGTGTCGTCGGCAACATGCTGGTTCTGTTGACCGGCTTCGCGGTCGGATTGAACATCGTTGACTACATGCCGATCGGGAGGGTGCCGAGCATCATGGTGATCCCCGCGGCGGCGGCGGTTGCGTTTGCCATCCTGTTCGTTCTCGCGGTGTTCAAACGGCTGGTCAGGCCCACCTGACCTGCCCGGCGGTTCAGTTCAGACCTGCCAGGCGGGCGATGTCTTCCGGCCCCAGTCCTTTCTGTCTCAGCGAAGCCAGCGACACATCGCCGTCGCTTTTCGAAAGCTTGCGTCCCGTTTCGTCGCGAACCAGGTCATGATGAAGATAGGTTGGCTCGGGCAGACCCAGCAGCGTCTGCAGCAGCCGGTGAACGGATGTCGCGGCAAAGAGATCATGTCCGCGGATCACCGTTGTGATGTCCTGCAATGCGTCGTCCACGGTCACGGCCAGGTGGTAGCTTGAGGGTACGTCGCGCCGGGCCAGGACCACGTCGCCCCAGGCGGCGGGATCGGCGGTGATCCGACCGGTTTCGCCCGCCGGCCCGGAACCGGTTTCCCGCCAGGTCAGATTTGCCGGCAGTCCGTTCAGGGCCGCCCCCATGTCGATGCGCCAGGTGTGTGGGTCGCCGCGTTCGATCCGCCGCTGGCGTTCCGGTTCCCCGAGATTGCGGTCCGTCTCCGGATAATGCGGGGCACCGTCGGGATCTCGCGGCCAGATTCTGCCTCCGGCCTCCGCGTCGCGAATGTGACCGGCGGCTTCCGCCCGGCTCATGAAAGCCGGGTAGATGAGACCAAGTTTCCCCAGTTCCGCGAGCGCTTCGCGATAGGTGCCGAAATGGTCGGATTGCCGCCGCGGCGGTTCCGGCCACGCGATCCCCAGCCAGTCGAGATCCTCAAGGATTGCCTGTTCGAATTCGGGGCGAGCCCGCGTGGTATCGATGTCCTCGATCCGAAGCAGGAACCGTCCGCCGCGGTCTTTGGCGAAACCCCAGTTGAGCAGCGCCGATCTGGCATGGCCAAGGTGCAACAAGCCGTTCGGGCTCGGCGCGAAGCGAACCGTCTCGACGTCGGGATCGCGGTTTGTGGTGGTTGTGGCGACCTGCATGGTGTTTCATGTCATTTTTCATCGGGTGCGTCACCAGATGCAGGTGACAATGGAGATCCCGAGCGGAAGGATGGTGAATGCGACGGATAGATACCGGGGCGGATATTGAAGACGGTCTGCGAGCCTTGGCCCGGATCGATCCGAGGCTGACACGGGTGATCGCGCTCGCCGGACCTGTGCCCCTGAGACGCCAGCCGCCGGGATTCGCGGCGCTTGCCGAAATCATCCTGTCGCAGATGGTTTCCAAGGCGAGCGCCAACGCATTGTGGCGAAGACTGCAGGCGGCGGCGGGGGAGGTCACTCCGGAAGCGGTTCTGCGGCTTTCGCCCGAAGCACTCGCCGGGGCTGGCTTGTCTCGGGCCAAGGCGGGAACGCTTCATCGCATTGGCGAAGCCGTGGTTGCAGGTGAGATTGATCTCGATCGGTTGTGTGCGACCGATGGACGCGAGGCGATTGCCGCGATGACCGGCATCAAGGGTGTGGGGCCGTGGACGGCGGAAGTCTATCTCCTGTTCTGCGCCGGCCACCCGGATGTCTTTCCCGCCGGCGATGTGGCTTTGCAGGCTGCAGTGGCTCATGCGCTGGAGCTGGGCGAGAGGCCAACGCCGCGAGATCTCTATCGGCTGGCCGAACAATGGAGCCCCTGGCGTGGCGTCGCCGCCCGTCTGCTGTGGGCGTATTACGCGACGGTGATGCGCCGCGACGCGGTCCCGGTCGCAGGATGACCCGCTGTTTGAGGCAATACCATCGAGGCGCTTCACAATCTTGTCACGTCCAGCCTAATATAAAGCCGTTAGATGCCGAATCGCTCTGGAGAGCCCTTTGACGATTTTTGTATCCCCTCAGTCGCTGCCGGCGTTGGTCCTTAACGCCGACTACCGTCCGCTAAGCTATTATCCCCTGTCGCTCTGGTCATGGCAGGATGCGATCAAGGCCGTATTCCTGGACCGGGTCCAGATCGTTGCGGAGTATGACCAGGAGGTCTCCTCGCCGAGCTTTTCGATGCGGGTGCCGAGCGTCGTCTGCCTCAAGACATACATCAAGCCATCGCGGTATCCGGCGTTCACGAGGTTCAACGTGTTCCTGCGCGACCGGTTCGAATGCCAGTACTGCGGCTCACCCAATGAACTGACGTTCGATCATGTGATCCCGCGCCGGTGCGGCGGAGAAACCACCTGGGAGAATGTCGTTGCGGCCTGCTCGCCCTGCAACCTGAAAAAGGGCGGCGCGATGCCGAAGGACGCGGGCATGATTCCCCAACAGAAGCCCTATCGTCCGAATGTGCAGGATCTGCACAACAACGGCCGGATGTTCCCGCCCAACTTCCTGCACGAAAGCTGGATGGACTATCTCTACTGGGATGTGGAACTGCAGCCCTGAGCCCTGAGCCCTGAGCCCTGAGCCCTGAGCCTTGGTGGCTGCCTCTGTTAGCCCCGGATTGCGGCCGCGCGGGCGGCGAGGACTGCAAGGGCCGCGCTTGCAAGCACGTTCCATCCGGCAAAGGAAAGCCCCAGAACCCTGAGCGCCGCCGCATCGCAGGATGGCGGCTTTTTCGAACTCAAGTCGCCAAGGAGCGATCCCGCATCGGTGGTGACCGCATCGGCCGAGGTGGCGCAGCCGGCGGGGCCTTCCCACCATTTCCATTCGACCCCTGAATGATAGATGCCGAGCACCATGCCATAGAGCATCAGCAGGCCGCCAACTGCCAGGAGCCCGCGTACAAGCCAGGCCGGACCTCCGGCGTATGACAGGACTGCCGCCACGAGCATCAGCGGTGCGCCGATGTAGTAGGGCGTGCGCTGGGTGAGGCACAGGGCGCAGGGAATGTAACCGCCGATATGCTCAAAGGCGAGCGCGGAACCGACGACTGCGGCCATCGCGACGGCCAGGATGACTGCATACAGTGTGCGCTCGTTTGGGGCATTTGCTGTGAGCATGGAGGGGCTCCGTAAGATGATCTGCCGTGTGCAGATTTCGGCTGGAATGGTGTCGAAAAAGTGGTGCCGGGTCTTTGACTTCCCGGCTCAGGCTGTGGCTCCGCGATCCAGGATGAAATTGACGAGGAAATAGATCAGTGCGGGACCGCCGATGACCAGGATCGCCACCCAGACCAGGCCGGTGATCAGCCCGAGGATGACGAACAGCCCGTCGCGTTCGATCAAGCCGACTGCGGCGAGTGCGACGCCGATGCCGGGGACGGTGTTGGTCAGCGGCAGCGGAACCAGAATGGACAGGCACGGGATCACCAGCAGGGCGCCGACGATGCGGGCCGAGCGATCGCCTGTCAGGCCGGAGAACCGCGGATGTGCCAACTGTTCGAGCCAGCCGCCATAGCGCTTTGCCCGCGCCACGACATCCAGCAGACCGGCGACGGGCAGTTGCCGCTTGCGAAGTGTTTCGGGCAGCCAGGGCGAACGCCGGCCGGCGGCCATTTGCGCGGCAAGCACCACCATGGGCAGGGCAACCAGTTGCGGCAGAAGATAAACGAAAGGCAGGCAGCAGGGCAACGCCAGCACCAGAAGCAGCAATCCGAAGGCCCGCTCCTCCATCAGGTCCGATAGCGTTCCCAGCGTGATGGTGGCCTTGGCTCCGGATCCGGAAGGCGTGAGGTGGGGACGAAGGATCGTCTCGATCTTCGACAGCGCACCGGCCGGTGACTGGGATGCCTGATCTGCGCTCATGGGTGACAAAATCCTGATGTGCTGCGATTCATGAGCAGGCTCTTAGCAGAGCCGGAGACTCCGATCCATCGCCTTTGACGGTCCGGCCGGCTTGTGGTCTGCATGGATGGATGTCCCGGGTTTCGAACGGGCACGACTGCCGGTGCCGTTGCCCATGATGCGACTTGACCGTCGGGCCGCGGCAGAATATTGGACGGGCAGAGTGAAAGCCCCTTTGGCGGAATTGGTAGACGCGCCGCACTCAAAATGCGGTTCCGAAAGGAGTTCCGGTTCGAGTCCGGAAGGGGGCACCACTCTTTTCCCTATGTCGCGAAGTTCGAGGTTCCGGCAGTCCTGGCCGGTGTCGGTTGAGCGCGTCTTCCGTTCAGGCCGAAATTCTTGCGCCTTTTCTGCGGCGCCTTCAAATTCCTTCTGTCCGGGCTCCGGGCCTGATATCACTCTGTGTCGCCGAGCCTTGCGGCTTGACGGGGCATGGGACGACACGGCCCGATGACAGTCGGGGCTGATCACAATCGGGGATTTGCGCGCATGCTGCTGCCAGAAGGCCGGACACTCGAGGCCATCGAATCACGTTTCAAATGGGACGTGCCGGAGTTGTTCAATATCGGCGTCGCCGTTTCGGACGACTGGGCCGGCCGGGATCCGCAGCGGATCTGTCTCGAGCATTTCAACCCGGATGGGGCGCCGGGCCGGTTGAGCTATGGCGAATTGTCCCGGCGGTCCAATGCCTTTGCCAATGCGCTGCGGTCGCTTGGCGTCGCGCGCGGCGACCGGGTGGCGTTGATGCTGCCGCAGGGATTTCACACAGCAATTGCGCATGTCGCCATCTACAAGCTGGGCGCGATCGCGGTGCCTCTTGCGCTTCTGTTCGGAGTCGAGGCCATCCAGCACCGCTTGTCCGCTTCCGGCGCCAAGGTGCTGATCACGACGCCGGGCGGCTGCAACAAGATCGCATCCATCCCGGAAGGACTTGGTGATCTGGAGGCGGTGATCTCCACCGGTCACGATCCTGACGGTGGGCCGCAAAGCGGATACCGGTTCGAGGCGCTCGAAGCTGAGCATTCCGACACGTTCGATGCCGAGCGCACCCGCGCCGACGACCCGGCCATGATGATCTTCACTTCGGGCACCACAGGCGCTCCGAAGGGGGCTCTGCATGGTCATCGCGTGCTGATCGGTCATATTCCGGGCGTGCAGATGCACCATGAGTTCATCCCGCAGCCCGGCGACAAACTCTGGACTCCGGCAGACTGGGCCTGGGCGGGCGGTCTTCTCAACGTTCTCCTGCCCGGGCTGCTTCTCGGCGTACCGGTTGTCTCGTCACCGGCTCAGAAGTTCGATCCGGAACTGGCCTACCGCATCATGGCGGACATGAAGGTGCGCAATGCGTTCATTCCGCCCACCGCGCTCAGGATCATGCGGACCGTCTCCGATCCGCTGGCGCGGCACAAGCTGGATTTGCGCAGCGTCGGCTCGGGCGGAGAATCGCTTGGCCAGGAGACCTATGAGTGGTCGCAACGGGTGCTTGGTCTGACCATCAACGAATTCTACGGCCAGACGGAATGCAATCTCGTTCTGGCCTCGATGGTCGGCGTGGGGATCAGCCGCGGCGGCGCCATAGGCAAGGCGGTTCCGGGCCACGAGGTTGCGATCATCGATGAAAGCGGCACGGTCGTGCCGGACGGAACGTCCGGTCAGATCGCCGTGAAGCGGCCGGATCCGGTCATGTTTCTGGGCTACTGGAACAATCCAGAAGCGACGGACGCCAAGTTCATCGGCGACTGGATGGTCACCGGAGACCAGGGGGTTCGGGATGCGGAAGGCTATGTCTCGTTCTTCGGGCGCGATGACGACGTGATCACCTCCTCGGGCTACAGGATCGGGCCGGGAGAGATCGAGAACTGCCTTGCCGGCCATCCGGCCGTGGCGCTGGCTGCCGCTGTCGGAAAACCCGACAAGGTGCGCACCGAGATCGTCAAGGCCTATGTGGTGCCGGTGCCCGGAACCGTCGTGGACGCGGCGCTGTCGGACTCGATCCGGGACTGGGTCAAGACGCGCCTTTCGGCCCATGAATATCCGCGCGAGATCGATTTCGTGGAGGAGCTGCCGCTGACGACGACCGGCAAGGTGGTGCGGCGTCTTCTCAGGGACCGGGCCATCGCCGAAGCGGCGGGGCGCGAGGATGCCCGGGCAGACTGAGGCGGATGCGCGCAGTCGCAGGCGGTCAAGGCATGTCCAGGCCGTTCCTAGCGCCGCGCCATTCCGCGGATCTTTTCGCGCAACAGACGCGCCATGTTGCGGGTGTTGCGGTAGATGTGAAGCTGGGTTGCGACCTGTCGGGCATCGCGGTCTCGGCCGGGATCGAGGCCGATGACCATCGTTCCCATGGAGACGCGCTCGCTCCACAGGCGGCTCATGATCGGATGGTCGGGAACGGCGCAGGAATCGGTGCGGCGGATGTTGAGGTCGTCGAGATGCCACTCGGTGAGCCGGTCGACGAGCAGCTTTCCGGGGGAGTAGCGAGCCCATTCCTCGTTGAAGGCCGTCTTCCAGGTCCAGGCCTCGCCGGAGGAGATGAAAACGATCATGGAGGCGATCGCCTCGCCGTCGAGGGCAAGCGTGTGAATGCGGACGCTGTCGGTTTCGGCAAGACTGTTGATGGCTTCGCGGGCAAAGGCGGCGCGGTATCGGTCCGCGACCATTGCCGTTCTCCGGCGTCCCTTCCAGCCCGAATCCTCCAGCGTCAGAAACTCCTCCAGGTGATGGCGGATCTCCTCGGGCTGGCGGGCGACGATGTAGCTCAGCTCTCCATGCTCCGACAGGCGGCGCCATTGCCGCCGCATCTCGTGGCGGTGGTGGCGCGAGATCGATTTGGTCAGATAGGAATCGGCATCAAGGTCGCTCTCGAGGAATGGCCGTTCGACCCTTCCGGTCTCCTCGACGGACAGGTTGCGGCCCACGGCCACGGCGCGAAGCAGGCCTGCGACCGGCCCGTCGAGCTGCATGTCCGGCAGGACCAGAATGCCGGGAAGGCCGGTTTCGGGGCGTTTGAGGGCTTCAAGCATGTTGTCGAGCGTTTCCGCCGCATCTTCCCGGTCAAGAAGCGGCGTGCCCAGCGGGCCGAAGGGGTTGGCCCAGGCGCGGATGATCGAGGCTCCCACGGAAAATCCCGGCTTCTCGATCGAGAAGGGAAGCAGAAGCCGCATCCGCGAACGGTTCTCGTCCTCGTCGCGCATCACCATCAACCGGATGACCCGGTCTTCGAGGCGCGGCATGGCGGGGGCCAGAAACCTGCCTGAAAAGAAGACGTTCGGCTCGAGCGCCCTGTTGGTCAGGAAGTCGAGTTCGTCCTGAAGTTCATAGCCGGCGCGGGCGTGATAGATCGCCAGGCGCCGTCCCGGGCGGCCGACTTCGATGTCGGTCTCGGGGACCGGACGGGAGGCCTCGATGTCGGCAAGTTCGCCGATCATTGTGTTGGCCTGGCTCGAGACACCTTCCTGGACGATGGGGCTGGACGCCATTTCTCAGCGCTCCCCTTCGGCATGCATCGGATGCGGTGCTGTCTTGCCGGCGGCAATGAACATGACGATCCCGAGTTTCCGGCGGATGACGACATGAAGCAGGATGGCTTCCACCCACATGGCGGCCGCGGTTGCCGTGGCTGCGCCAAGCAAACCCCATGACGGTATCAGGAGCACGTTGAGACCCAGATTTGCGGCCAGCGCGAAGGCATAGATCGCAGCGCATATCTTCTGTTCGCCGGCCATGGTCAGAAGGACTTCGCCGGGGCCGATCATCGCCTTGGCCATGATGCCCGCAAACAGCACCGCCATGACGATGTGACCGTCGGCGAAACTCGGCCCGAACAAGGAAAGAAGGAACGGCCCGGCGGCGACGACCAACCCGCCGACGATCAGGGAAGGCCAGAACGTCCATTGCGTCGTCTGTCGGGTGAAACCGGCGAGCGCCGTTCTGTCACCGGCCGACACCAGCGCCGAGAACCGCTGTGCGGCCGCGGCCTTGACCGCAAAGTAGACGAAATGGACCAGCGCCATCGTTTTGGCTGCTGCAAAATAGACGGCGACCTTTTCGGGCGGCAGATAGATCCCGACCACGATCACGTCGGCATTGGTCAGCATGAAGTAGAAGCCCTCGATCAGGAAGATCGGGAAGGCGACGAAAATCCAGGTCCGGAAATGGATCTCGATCCCGCGGCTTGAGAAGCGGTTGCGGAGCTTGCCGGTGACGACCAGAAACTGCGCCACCGTCGTGGTGTAGGCGGCGGCGAGCGTGGCGATAATGGCCGTGTTCGCATCCGCAACCTGGCCCAAGCCGATTGCCAGCGCCACGAATCCCAGGATCAGAAGCGGACGGACGATGTAGGTCGGGCTCAGCGCGTGAACCGGCCATCCGTTGGCGCGCGCAGTGCCGTCAAGAACGTCGCCGAGGGCGATCATCGGCAGGGCAAAGGCCGCCACGAAGAGCGGCTGCACGTAGTGCTCCTCGATGCGATCTCCAAGCATGTAGAGCATCGCGATGCCCGTGAAGGCGATCAGCGTGGCTGAGAGCATCGCAAAGATCCGCGCCGTTGCGGCGAGGCCGAGGATCGCCTCTTCCGCCCCGGCCGTCCGGTACTGCGGAAGGAAGCGGATGACCGCGGTGTGGAAACCGAGACAGGACAGGTTTCCCAGAATGATCGCGATGACCCAGACGAACACGAAGACGCCGTATTCGAAATCGCCCATCATTCGGGCCAGAATGATCTGCGAGACGAAGGCAATGGCTGCACTGACGATGCGGATCGCGAAGGCGATCATCGCCATGCGCTGGGCCTGGCTCGTTTCATCCGTCGCCGAAAGGGTTGCCGACAGGCGCCGAACAGCCGGCTGCAGCCGTGCGGCGAAGCGCGGCGGCAGAACCTTGCCGGCAGTGTCGATCAACGTCATGCTTTCATTCCAGATGCTTATCCTGCCCGCAATCTGGCATGGCGACGTTAAGAAACGGTTTGATCCGCGTCATGAGCGTTGGAATTGGCCGGTGCCATCACAAGGCGCGCCCGATCGGCGCCGCTTCGGCACGCGCAAAGGGCCGCAAACGCGGCCCTGGCTGAAATCCGGCAATGAAATTCGGATCTTGGAAGATTGTCCGGACCGCAGCGGGCGCCCTCAGAAGGCGCCGTGGCAATGCTTGTACTTCTTGCCCGATCCGCAGGGGCAGACCTCGTTGCGGCCAACCTTGCCCCACGACGTCGGGTCGTCCGGATTGCGGTCTTCCGGCGCCACGACGCCAACGACGTCCTCGGTCGCCGTGGTGTCGAACTCGTCCCGTCCGGTGCGCGCATCGATATGATGGCCTTCCATTTCCTCGGGCATTTCGGGCTCCGGCGCGGCAGCAGCCTCGCGGACGATCTCGACACGCATCAACTGCGCCATCACCGCCTGGCGGAGGTTTGCGAGCAGGGCCTGGAACAGCTCGAACGCTTCGGACTTGTATTCCTGCAGCGGATCGCGCTGGGCGTAACCGCGGAAGCCGACAACCGAACGAAGATGGTCGAGGTTGACCAGGTGTTCCCGCCAGAGATGATCAAGCGTCTGAAGCACCACCGATTTTTCGACATAGGTCATGACTTCGGGGCCGAAGCGTTCCGCCCGCTCCGCAGCGAGCTTGTCGGCTGCTTCAGTGATCCTGGCGCGGATGTCATCCTCGGCGATGCCTTCCTCGGCGGCCCATTCCTCGATCGGAAGGTTGAGGTTGAGATAGGCCTCGACGCCTTTCTTGAGCTCGGTCACGTTCCACTGCTCGGCATAGGCCCGCTCGGGGATATGCAGATCGACCAGACCGTCGATCACTTCCTGGCGCATGTCCGCAATGGTTTCGGAAATCGATTCCGCGTCCATCAGTTCCTTGCGTTGCTCGAAGACGACCTTGCGCTGATCGTTCATCACGTCGTCGAACTTGAGCAGGTTCTTGCGGATGTCGAAGTTGCGCGCCTCGACCTTCTTCTGCGCGCGCTCGAGGGCCTTGTTGATCCAGGGGTGGACGATCGCCTCGCCTTCCTTGAGGCCGAGCGACTTCAACATTCCGTCCATGCGGTCGGAACCGAAGATGCGCATCAGGTCATCCTGGAGAGAAAGGAAGAACTTCGAGCGGCCCGGGTCTCCCTGGCGGCCTGAACGGCCGCGCAGCTGGTTGTCGATCCGGCGGCTCTCGTGGCGTTCGGTCGCCAGGACGTAGAGGCCGCCTGCGGCCAGGGCCTCTTCCTTGAGGGCCTGGACCTGGGCCCGGATTTCCTTCTCACGCTTGTCGCGCTCGGCCCCCTCGGGCACGCCCTCGAGTTCCTGGGCGACGCGCATGTCGGCATTGCCGCCAAGCTGGATGTCGGTTCCGCGGCCGGCCATGTTCGTCGCGATGGTGATGGCGCCGGGAACGCCGGCCTGCGAGACGATGTAGGCTTCCTGCTCGTGATAACGGGCGTTGAGAACGTTGAAGTCGTTCAGGCCGTGCTTGCGGAGCATTTCGGCAAGAAGCTCGGATTTTTCGATGGAGGTCGTTCCGACGAGGACCGGCTGGTTCCGGGCGCGCGCCTGCTTGATGTCGGCGGCGATCGCCTCGTACTTCTCCTCGACGGTGCGGTAGACCTCGTCATCCTCATCGATGCGGGCGATGGGAACATTGGTCGGAACCTCGGCGACGTCGAGGCCGTAGATGTTGCCGAATTCCTCGGCTTCCGTGGCGGCGGTGCCGGTCATGCCGGCGAGCTTGGAATACATCCTGAAATAGTTCTGGAAGGTGATCGAGGCCAGGGTCTGGTTCTCGGGCTGGATGGACACGCCTTCCTTGGCCTCAAGGGCCTGGTGCTGACCTTCCGAGAACCGGCGGCCCGGCATCATGCGGCCGGTGAACTCGTCGATGATGACGATCTCGTCGTTGCGGACGATGTAGTCCTTGTCGCGCGTGAACAGCCGGTGGGCCTTCAGGGCATTGTTGATGTGATGGACCACGGCGACGTTCTCGACGTCATAGAGCGACTCGCCCTTCAACATGTCGGCCTCGGACAGCATCGCCTCGAGCTTCTCGGTGCCTGCCTCGGTGAAGGTTGCCGAACGCTGCTTCTCGTCGATCTCGTAGTCGTCGGGTTCCAGCTTCTGGATCAGTGTGTCGATGCTGTTGTAGAGGTCCGAACGGTCGTCGAGAGGACCGGAGATGATTAGCGGCGTGCGCGCCTCGTCGATCAGGATGGAGTCCACCTCGTCGACGATCGCGTAGTTGTGACCGCGCTGAACCATCTGCGCGCGATCGTATTTCATGTTGTCGCGCAGATAGTCGAAGCCGAGTTCGTTGTTGGTCGCATAGGTGATGTCGCAGGCGTAGGCCTCCCGCCGCTCCTTGTCGTCCATGCCGTGAACGATGATGCCGGTGGTCATGCCGAGGAACCCGTAGATCTGGCTCATCCACTCCGCGTCGCGGCGGGCCAGGTAGTCGTTGACGGTCACCACGTGCACGCCGTCGCCGGACAGGGCATTGAGATAGACGGGGAGGGTCGCGACCAGCGTCTTGCCTTCGCCGGTCTTCATCTCGGCGATGGAATTTTCATTCAGGATCATGCCGCCGATCAGCTGCACATCGAAGGGCCTGAGGCCGATCGCCCGCCGTGCCGCCTCGCGCACCGTTGCAAAGGCCGGGACGATGAGGTCGTCGACTTTCGCGCCATTGGCGATCTGTTCACGGAACTGAACCGTCCGGGCCGCCAGATCCGCGTCACTCAGTGCGGTCAGTTCGGGTTCCAGGGCGTTGATCGCGTCAACCTGTGGCTTGTAGGCGCGGATGCGGCGATCATTGGACGAACCGAACAGTTTTCGGGCGATGGCGCCAAACTTGACCATTGCTATGGTCCTTTCTTCTGGCTGCGCGTGTGGCAGGGCGGGCAACCGGCGCTGGCATGCGGCCGGTGGAGCGGTTGGAAAACGCCGCCCGGACGGGTCTCACAGGGTGAAAGCCGTCTGGACGGACAGATGGCTGACAGATAAGAGGGGGGTTGAACGATGTCAACGGCGGCCAAGAGCCGTCTTATGGTGGTCAAATTTGTGCCCCAAGCGGCAGCCACTCACATAACCCTTCCCCAAGAAAGGTACCTTCATGCGCCTATCGCAGATCATAGCCACCCTCCTTCTTTCAAGCATCTCTTTCCTGCCGATGCATGTCGCCGCCCAGGAAGCCGACGATCCGGTGGTGGCGACCGTTGGCGGTGTGGAGATCCGGACTTCCGAGCTCCAGATGGCTGAAGCCGATCTGGATCCGCAGTTCGAAAGCCTGCCTGCCGAACAGCGCCGGGTTGCAGCCCTTGCCGCGGTCATCGACATCAAGGCGCTGGCCCGCAAGGCCGAGGCCGAAGACCTTGACGAGACCGAATCCTTCAAGCGGCTGATGGCATTCCAGCGCGACCGTGCGCTCCACAATGCGCTGTTCCGGTCCGGCGTTGTCGAGTCGATCACCGAAGAAGATGTGCGCGCCCGTTACGACAAGGAAGTGGCGGCGACACCGGCGGAAGAAGAAATCAGTGCCCGGCACATCCTGGTCGAGACCGAAGAAGCGGCTAAGGCCCTGATTGCCGAGCTTGATGGCGGCGCGGATTTCGCCGAACTCGCCAAGGCAAACTCGACGGGTCCAAGTGCCGCGAACGGCGGTGACCTCGGCTATTTCACCAAGGGACGCATGGTCCCGGAATTCGAAGCTGCGGCTTTCGCGCTTGAGCAAGGCGCATATGCCAAGGAGCCGGTCCAGACACAGTTCGGCTGGCATGTGATCAAGGTCGAGGATCGCCGCGAAGCAGCCCCTCCGCCCTTCGAGCAGGTCGCCGACCAGTTCCGCCAGCTTGTCCTTCGGGAACGTTACGGCGACCTTATCCGCGAAGCCCGGGGCGCCGTCGAAATCGAGGTTCTCGATGAAAACCTCAAGACAGCCTACGAGGCGATCAGCGCACAGCAGTAGGCGCTTGTCGTCCTGACACCGTTCCCATGAAACGAAGGTAACCGCCATGACCGGCGACATCTCACCGCTCGCACCGAAAACCTTTGCGGAGCTTCCCGCGATCGATGGCGTGCGCATCGAAACGGCCGCGGCCGGCATCAAGTACAAGGGCCGGACCGATGTGATGCTGATGGTTTTTGACCAGCCGGCGGCAGTGGCGGGGGTCTTCACGACGTCCAGATGTCCGTCTGCACCCGTGGATTTCTGCCGCGCCAATCTTGGTGGCGGCAGGGCCCGTGCGCTCGTGGTCAACTCGGGGAACGCCAACGCGTTCACCGGGAAGAAAGGGCGCACGGCCACCGCGATGACGGCTGAAGCCGCGGCCAGTGCGGTAGGCTGTGCGCAAACAGAGGTGTTCCTGGCATCCACCGGCGTGATCGGCGAACCGCTCGATGCGACCAGATTTGCCGGGGTCCTCGACAGGATGGCGGAGACCGCGAGCGGACCGCGCTGGTTCGATGCGGCAAGCGCGATCATGACGACCGACACCTATCCCAAGGTTGCCACGCGCACCGCGCTTGTCGACGGGGTCAGCGTGACGATCAACGGTATCGCGAAGGGCGCCGGCATGATTGCCCCGGACATGGCGACAATGCTCTCCTTCATCGCGACCGACGCCGATATCGAGCCGTCGGTGCTGCAGGCGTTTTTGAGCCGTCATGTCGGCTCGACCTTCAACGCGGTGACCGTGGACAGCGATACATCCACGTCGGATACGCTGATGATCTTTGCCACGGCTGCTGCGGCAAACCGAGGCGCGGGCCGGATCGCCGATGCGGATGATGCCAGGGCGGCCGATTTCGTTGAGGCACTTGCCGGGCTGATGGAGGATCTCGCGATCCAGATCGTTCGTGACGGCGAGGGCGCGCGCAAGCAGGTCGAGATCCGGGTTGACGGTGCGGCTTCGGATGCGGCAGCGGGCCGGATCGCGCGTTCTATCGCCAACTCGCCTCTGGTCAAGACCGCTGTCGCGGGGGAGGACGCGAACTGGGGCCGGGTTGTCATGGCCGTCGGCAAGGCCGGAGAAGAGGCAGATCGCGACCGGCTCTCGATCTGGTTCGGAGATGTCCGGGTGGCTGTCGATGGCGAGCGCGATCCCGACTACAGCGAAGCGGCCGCCTCGGAGGTGATGAAACGCGACGAGATCCTGATCAGGGTCGATCTCGGGATCGGCTCGGGGTCGGCGCGCGTCTTTACCTGTGACCTGACGAAAGCCTATGTTGAAATCAATGGCGATTACCGCAGCTGACACAAATCCTGAAGCCAAGAGCGCGGAGCGTGATGTGCCCAATCTTGCTATAGTCAGACGGCTTGAGGCGGTCGGGTTCAGAGCCTGGCCGGCAGCCTCGATCCAGTATGACGGCAGTTGGCAGATCCGGCTCACGGCCGGACATCCGTCCAAAAGGCTCAATTCCGTCAATCCGCTCGATCCTTCCGATCATGGTGACATCGAAGCGCGGATCGAGCGTGCCGCGCGTCGTTTCGATGCCTATGACAGGCCACTGGTCTTCCGGCAGTCGCCACTGGCGCCGCCGCAGCTCGAATCCTACCTCGACGCCCATGGATGGCGCAGGTTCGAAGAGACAATCGTCATGACAGGCGTTATCGACGCCCTGGATATCGACGGCGGCATGGATCACCTGCCGGTCAGAGACATCGGTCGCTACGTCGACGCCGCAATAACAGTTCATGGGCGCAACCAGTCCATCAAGCCGGGTCTGACCGAGGTGCTCAGTTCGATCCGGCCGCCAAACGGGCTGTTCATCATCGAGGACGAGACGACAGGCCCGCTCGCAACGGCGCTGTGTGTTCACGACAATGATCTCGCCGGGCTCTTCGAACTGGCGACCAGGTCAGACGTGCGCCGAAGCGGGCACGGCCGAGAGGTGGTTCGTGCGGCCTTGCGCTGGGCGCGGCATCGCGGCGCCGACACCGCCTGGCTTCAGGTTGAAAGCAGCAACGAGGCCGCTGTCGCGCTTTACGAGAGGCTCGGCTTCAGCGAAGTCTATCGCTACGCCTACCGGCAGAAACCTGGATCCTGACCCCATGACAGACAAGAAGATCGTTTTGGTTGCGGCCTGTGCGCTGGTCGACACGGACGGGCGGGTGTTGCTGTCGCAACGGCCCGAGGGAAAGAAGCTGGCCGGCCTGTGGGAGTTTCCCGGCGGAAAGGTGGAAGCCGGAGAAACGCCGGAATCGGCGCTCGTGCGTGAATTGGCTGAAGAACTCGGCCTGACGACCAAGGAGGATTGCCTGGCTCCGCTGACCTTTGCCAGCCACGGCTATGATGACTTCCACCTCTTGATGCCATTGTTCGTCTGCCGCCGCTATGAGGGGCAGGCGCGAGGGCTGGAAGGACAGGCGCTCAAGTGGGTCCGCCCCCGCGACATGCGGCAGTATCCGATGCCGCCCGCGGACGAACCGCTGATCCCGCATCTGATCGATCTGCTCTGAGGCACGGGTCGTCGCGATGACTGCCTTCAGCGATGTCGTCAGCCACGGCAGGCGGGACGGGGTCAAACAGCGTTAATCAATCCTCAATCACCATCCGTCACACTCACCTTTGGTTAGGGATGTTCAAAGAATCCCGATGGAGACCTTATGGCCAGTGGCGATTTTTGGGTGACCGTAATGGACAGGTATGGCGTTGAAACTCAGCCCAAGCGTATTGGCGCGATCCGCGCCGCGCTGCTTTTCGGCACTGCAGCGATCGCGATGGCGGTCATTCTGACTCCCATCGTCGCGGAGCGGACAACGTCGCGCGTGGCATGGTCCCCCGACCAGTTTGACAACATCACCACCGGCTCTATTCCGGCGAGGGGCAATACGCGGACCTACACCGTGCGAAAGTCGATCCTGCAGGACATGCCCGGTTCGTTGTGCATCATTGGCTCCGACGGCAGAACGTCCGGCGATTGCTAGCCTCAGATGCGGTCCCTTACAGCCCCCGTAACCGGAGTTAAGACATGAAATCGCTATTCACCCGGTTTGTTCGAAGCGAGGACGGCGCGACAGCGATCGAGTACGGCCTGATCACGGCATTGATCTCGGCCGTCATCATCGGTGGCGGGCTGACGTTGGGAAATGCGCTCAACGGCACCCTGTCAAGCACCGCCGAGCATCTTCAAAACAGCCAGTAGGCGGCTCTTGCCGTTTTTCAGCGTGGCAACTTGTGCTCCGGAGCCTTCAGGGCGTCGGCAAGACGCGTCTTGGCGGATCCGGGTCTGAGCGGTTGCTGCTGGCTTTCGTGCGGCGCCCAACCCGAAAGGTGGACCACGGGGAAGCTCGCGCGAATACGACCGTCAGGGTCAGAGAATCGCTCGGCATAGATCTCCGCAGCCCGCAGGAAGACCGACTTCGGAAGCGGCTTGCGGCTTCTGTCTGCAAGGACGGAGGTCATGCCCATGGCGCGCAAATCCCGGAGCAATGCAAACATGTCGCTGTAGCGAACCACTGTGTCCTCGATGTCTGCGACCGGCAATGCAAAACCGGCGCGCTGGAGCAGGGCGCCGTAGTCGCGCACATCGGCAAAGGGATGCACGCGGGCGCTCGCTCCTCCCGTAAGCTCACTTTCAGCCGCCAGAAGCGCCTCCCGGAGTTCTCCGAGTGTGCCCGCCCCCGGTGTCGCAGCAAGAAGCAGTCCATCGGGTCTGAGGGCCCGGCGCATCTGCACCAGAACGCCGGGCGTATCGTTGGTCAGGTGCAGCGCCAGCGGTGAAATCACCAAGTCGGCACTCTGCGGCTCGAGGGGCACCAGATCGGGTGCGGCCCGCATGACCTTCCGATCGTCCGGGTCCGGAACCGGGCAGAGATCGACAAACCGGAACCTGCCGGTCTTTCCTGTCGCCTGCATCATATCGGCTGCCAGCGGCAGGGCTCCCTGAACCTGCACCGGCGCCTCGAAACGGCGTTCGACGAGCATCAGCCTTTCGGCCATGTCTTCCGCAACGCGGCGGAGAAGGAACTCCGCCCCGGGCTCGAGCCGTGAGAGCGCACGCTGGCGTCTCCGGCGCAACAGATCATGATCAAACAGCTGTTCCATTGCCGGTCCTGAGCTTGGCGTTGTGCTCGCTTGTTGGACGGAACCGAGGTAATGTCAACCGATGGAGTTTCGCTCAGGCTTCGGGTTTCGCAATCTGCCAGGCATGCTGGTGCGCGACGGCGCGAGCTGGCTTGTGCGGCTGCTGTATCCCCCGGTTTGCGCCGGCTGCGGCTTGTTTGTCGCCGGTTCCGGAGCACTCTGTTCGCATTGCTGGGGCTCCGTTCGTTTCATCGAGCGGCCTTTCTGCGAGGTGTCCGGGGCTCCGTTCGATCATGACCTGGGCGCCGGAATGGTATCTCCGGACGTGATCGCAAATCCTCCCCCCTATGAGAAGGCGCGCGCAGCGGTGTTTTATGACGGGGCTGCGCGAAAGCTTGTGCACGGTCTGAAGTATTCCGACAGGGCCGATCTCGCGCGAATGATGGCGGGCTGGATGATACGTGCAGGGCGGGAGGTGCTTGATGACAGTGATGTCATCGTGTGCGTCCCCTTGCATCGAAGGCGCTTGTTCTCGCGCCGCTACAACCAGGCCGCGGAACTTGCCCGCGCCATTGCGCGTTTGACCGGCAAGCCGTTCGAGGCGGGAGGCTTGCGCAGGGTGCGAGCCACACGTCAGCAGGTCGGACTGGGCCTGAGGGCGAGGCAGGACAATGTGCGCGGTGCCTTTGCCGTTCCTGCCGCCAGACAGTCCGGGATTGCCGGCCGCAGGGTGCTTCTGGTCGATGATGTGCTTACGACCGGCTCCACCGTGGAAGCGGCCACGCGCGCCCTGTTGCGCGCAGGGGCGCAACGGGTCAGCGTTCTCACTTTTGCCAGGGTTGCAAGCCCGGGAGGTGAGACCCTATATGCCTGAGGGTGCCGATGTGCGCCTTGAACCAATGGAGATCGAAATGGTTGACGTGACGCTTTACACCCGACAGTTCTGCGGATTTTGCACGGCTGCAAAGCGCCTGCTGGACAGCAAGGGTGTGGCCTACACCGAGCATGACGCCACGTTCTCGCCTGAGCTCAAACAGGAAATGATCGGGAAGGCAAACGGTCGAGCGACGTTCCCGCAGATCTTCATCGGAGATGTCCACGTCGGCGGATGTGACGATTTGCAGGCGCTTGAGCGCTCCGGCAAGCTCGATCCGATGCTCGAGGGAGCCTGAAGCCATGGCTGATCTTGCGGTCGCTGCGATCCAGATGCGCTCGGGCATCGATCCGGAGGCGAACATCCGCGCGATGACCGATCTGGTGCGCGAAGCCGCAGGACGCGGCGCGCGCTATGTCCAGACGCCCGAAATGACCGGCGCCGTGCAGCGCGACCGTGCCGGCCTGCAGAAGATACTGCGTCCCGAAGCCGAAGATCCGGTCCTTGCTGCGGCCTCCTCGCTTGCCAGGGAACTGGGGATCCATCTTCACATCGGATCGACCGCCGTGCAGGCGGACAATGACATGGCGGCCAACCGGGCCGTGGTGTTCGGGCCGGACGGCGCGGCGCTTGCGCACTACGACAAGATACACATGTTTGACGTCGATCTCGACAGTGGTGAAAGCTGGCGGGAGAGTGCCGTCTACCAGCCGGGCGAGGTTGCGCGAACCGTTGACATCGGAGGCGCGAGGGTCGGCTTGGCGATCTGCTATGACATCCGCTTTCCGCACCTGTTTCGCGACCTCGCATTGCTGGGTGCAGACATCGTGACCGCTCCCGCTGCCTTCACCCGGCAAACCGGTGAAGCGCACTGGCACGTGCTGCAGCGCGCGCGTGCGATCGAGAACGGCGCGTTCGTGATCTCGGCGGCGCAAGGCGGCACGCATGAGGACGGACGCGAGACATACGGCCATTCGATCATTGTCGATCCCTGGGGGCGTATCGTCGCCGAGGCGGAAGGACGCGAGCCGTGTGTGGTCTTCGCCAAACTGGATATCGATGAAGTGAAGGCTGCGCGGGGCAAGATTCCGAATTTGAAGAATGCCCGCAGTTACCGATTGAATGACGGCAGCAAGGAAGAGGCGGAAAGAACCGGATGATCACGTTCAACCTGCGTTGTGACAAGGATCACGAGTTCGAGGGATGGTTTTCCTCGGGCTCGGATTTTGACAAGCAATGTGAAAACGGACTGGTCGAATGCCCGATGTGCGGGTCTCGGGAAATCGAAAAGGCCTTGATGGCCCCCGCCGTCAAGGTCTCGCGCGAGACCGCTTCGCAACAGCCGCTGGCGCTGGATCCGGAGAAGCGCGAGATGATGCGCAAGCTTCGGGAAATGGTGAAGGCGGTGCGGGAGAAGGCCGAGGATGTCGGCGAGCGCTTCCCGGAAGAGGCGCGCAAGATCCATCACGGCGAGACCGAAGCGCGCGGCATCATCGGAAAGGCATCGGGCGAGGAAGCCCGCGCGCTCATCGAGGAGGGGATCGAGATCGCCCCTCTGCCGGAGTTTCCGGAAGACCTGAGCTGAGATGAAGGCCGCCGGTCATCGCCTGGCGATGTACAATTTCGGTCTGCACGTGGGGCCTTGCCATGCGCCGGAAGTGCAGGGGTTTCTGCAACGCGAACCTGCGAATTTTGCCGCTGCGGAGAGGGCTGCGGGCTTCGTCGGACGCTCGGGATATCCGGGCGAACCGGGCCCGGGCAGCTGGGGGCCGCAGGTGTTTCCGCGTTTTATCCTGGGGAGCGGGTTCGACAGCGCTCCATCCTCACTGTCCTTGTGGAGGGATATCGAGAGCCTGATGGCCTTCACCTATGCCGGAGTTCACGCCGACGCCCTCCAGAATGCACGCAACTGGAATGTAAAGGGCTACTGGCCACCACTTGTCCTGTGGTGGGTCGAGCAGGATCGCAGCCCCGATTGGCGGGAGGGCGCGGCCAGGCTCGAGCAGCTTCACGATGATGGTCCCGGACCCGGCGCCTTCACGTTCAAGCAGGCCTTCGATCCGGATGGCCGTCCCTATGAGATCGACCGTGACCGTGTGAAGGCTTTGATTGTCGAGAACAGGCCGGGGCAGGCTGAACTTCTCGAGGCAGTCCGGGCCATGCCGGTCTGACAAGAGCCCTTGCACCATGGGCCTGCGGGGTGGCGTCACCCGGCTTTCGGCCGCTCCGCGAGCATCATGTAGTTGACGTCCATGTCGCGCGACAGGTTCCATTGGTCCTGAAGCGGATTGTAGAAAACGCCGGTCCGTTCGATGATGGACATCCCGGATTCCGATAGCGGAGCCTCGATCTCCCCGGGCCGGACCAGCTTCTCGTACTGGTGTGTTCCCCGCGGCAGCCAGCGCAGCACGTATTCGGCCCCGACAATGGCAAGGGCCATGGCCTTCATCGTGCGATTGATGGTGGCAACGAACATCAGGCCACCCGGCTTGACCATCTCGGCGCAGGACTTGAGGAACAGGTCGACATCCGACACATGCTCGACGACTTCCATGTTGAGCACGACGTCAAAGCGCTCGCCACGCGCCGCAAGCTCCTCCGAGGTGATCGCTTCGTAGCTGACAGGCACGCCGGTCTGGTTCGCATGGATCGCCGCCACCTCGACATTCGTCCTCGACGCGTCCGCGCCCAGAACCTCGGCGCCCATCCGTGCCATCGGTTCGCTCAGCAGGCCACCGCCACAACCTATGTCGAGAAGGCGGAGGCCTTCGAGAGGCTTGTCCGATTTCGGATCGCGACCGAAATGCGCGGCGACATGATCGCGGATGTAGGTCAGCCGGACGGGGTTGAACTTGTGGAGTGGGCGGAACTTGCCCTGAGGGTTCCACCATTCCGCGGCCAATGCCGAAAAGCGTTCGACTTCACCCTGATCAATGGTCGTGCGCGCCGTATCGCTCATGGAAGTCTCCCGAGGGTTTTGTGTCTTGCTGATCAACTCGTGCCTGAGGGTGCGGTTGTCAAGGGTGGGCGTCGCCGCACCGGCCGTGTGAGTTGCGGCGTGCTCGTCGATCAGGTTGCAGGCGCGCAGATTATTGGCTATGAGACCGCCACCTTCCGCTCCGGTGTCCGGGGCGTTTTTCTTGCCCGAAACCGGGCCAGCCAGCGGATAGTGGACCATGCCCCGCATAGTGATGAAGTTTGGTGGCACTTCGGTTGCCGATCTCGACCGGATCCATAACGTCGCACGTCACGTCAAACGCGAGGTCGATGCCGGGCATCAGGTCGCCGTGGTGGTGTCGGCGATGGCCGGCAAGACCAACGAACTGGTGAACTGGGTTCAATCGATGCCGAAGGTCGCAGGCGCCGGCGCATCGTTCTTCGATGCCCGGGAGTACGATGCGATCGTGGCTTCGGGCGAGCAGGTGACCAGCGGCCTGCTGGCGATTGCACTGCAGTCGATGGGGGTGGATGCCAGGTCGTGGCAGGGGTGGCAGATCCCCGTGAAGACCGACAATGCCCATGGCGCCGCGCGCATCCTGGACATTGACGGATCCGAACTGATCAAGCGTTTCGAAACGGGCCAGGTGGCCGTTGTCGCGGGATTTCAGGGCGTCGGCCCCGACAACCGGCTGGCGACGCTCGGCCGGGGCGGTTCCGATACCAGCGCGGTCGCGATCGCGGCCGCGGTCAAGGCGGACCGCTGCGATATCTACACCGATGTGGACGGCGTCTACACCACCGATCCGCGCGTGGAGCCGAAAGCCAGGCGCATGAAGAAGATCGCCTTTGAGGAAATGCTCGAAATGGCGTCGCTCGGTGCCAAGGTGCTGCAGGTCCGATCGGTGGAACTGGCGATGGTGCACAAGGTGCGTACCTTTGTCCGTTCCAGTTTCGATGATCCGGATGGCCCGGAGATGAACAATTTCGAGAATCCGCCCGGGACTCTCATTTGCGACGAGGAAGAAATCGTGGAACAGGAAGTTGTCACCGGCATTGCCTACGCCAAAGACGAGGCGCAGATATCGCTCAGGCGCCTGTCGGACCGTCCGGGTGTTTCCGCGGCGATTTTCGGGCCGCTTGCCGACGCGCATATCAATGTCGACATGATCGTCCAGAACATCTCCGAGGACGGTTCGCGCACCGACATGACCTTTACCGTCCCGTCGGGCGACGCCGAAAAGGCGCTGGCTGTTCTGAACGGGCAGAAGGAAACCATCGGCTACGATGTGGTGCAAAGCGAATCGGGCCTGGCGAAGGTCTCGGTGATCGGTATCGGCATGCGCAGCCATACCGGCGTGGCCGCCAGCGCATTCAAGGCGCTTGCGGAGAAGTCAATCAACATCAAGGCCATAACCACCTCCGAGATCAAGATCTCGATCCTGATCGACGGGGCGTACGCAGAACTTGCCGTCCGGACTTTGCATTCCGTCTACGGTCTGGATAAGACTTAGGGCAACGGGATCAGAACAAGCCGGCAATAGCCGCATATCGGACGTGCCGGGAGCGTGCCCGGGGAACCGGACGGGAGATATTCCGCGCCGGCAATGTTAATTGGAGTGTGAAACGCGATGAGAGACCTTTCAGCAGGTCCCCGCGTGCTTCTCAAGCGGCTGCGCGAATTGATGGCGGAGGCGCTTGAGCCGCAGGAGCGTCTCGACCAGATTGTGCGGCAGATCGCGGCCAACATGGTCGCCGAGGTGTGCTCTTTTTACGTGCTCCGCGCCGACGGCGTGCTCGAACTGTTCGCCACCGAAGGCCTCAACAAGGATTCGGTCCACCATGCGCAGTTGAAGATGGGCCAGGGCCTCGTCGGCACGATTGCGGCCAGTGCCCGGTCGCTCAACATATCAGATGCGAGGTCGCATCCGGCGTTTACCTACCTGCCGGAAACAGGCGAGGAGATCTACAATTCATTCCTCGGGGTGCCGATTCTGAGGGCAGGCCGGTCGCTGGGCGTGCTCGTCGTTCAGAACAAGGCGCACCGCAAGTATCGCGAGGACGAGGTCGAGGCGCTTGAGACCACCTCGATGGTGCTGGCCGAGATGATCGCCACAGGTGATCTCAAGCAGATCACCAAGCCCGGAATGGAACTCGATCTGAGCCGACCGGTCACGATGGAAGGCGAGGCCTATGGCGAGGGCATCGGGCTCGGGCATGTCATCCTTCACGAGCCGAGGATTGTGGTCACCGAGCTTCTCAACGAAGACATCGATGCCGAGTTGAAGCGGCTCGAGGAGGCGCTGGGGTCGCTCAGGATCTCCATCGACGACATGCTGTCGCGCCGCGACGTATCGATGGAGGGTGAACATCGCGCCGTGCTCGAGGCCTACCGGATGTTCGCCCACGACCGCGGCTGGGTGCGCAAGCTCGAGGAGGCCATTCGCAACGGGCTGACCTGCGAGGCGGCGGTGGAGAAGGTGCAGAGCGACACGCGTGCGCGCATGATCCACATGACCGATCCCTACCTGCGTGAACGGCTGCACGACTTTGACGACCTGGCCAACCGGTTGCTGAGACAATTGACCGGCTTTGTGCCGGGTGGCACAGGCCTGCCCCAGGACGCGATCATCGTTGCACGTGCGATGGGTGCTGCGGAGCTTCTCGATTATCCCAGGGAATCACTGCGCGGACTGGTGCTCGAGGACGGAGCGGTGACGAGCCACGTGGTCATCGTCGCGCGCGCCATGGGAATTCCCGTGGTCGGGCAGGTCAAGGGCGCGCCCTCGCTTGCCGAAAACCGGGATCCGATCATCGTCGATGGCGAGGATGGGGTGGTTCATCTGCGTCCGATGGCGAACCTGCAGGATGCCTATGCGGACAAGGTAAGGTTCCGGGCGAAACGCCAGGAACAGTTCCGTGCCTTGCGGGATGTCGAACCGCGCACGCGCGATGGTCAGCATGTGACCTTGCAGATGAATGCCGGACTTCTGGTCGACCTGCCGCAACTTGGCGAATCGGGCGCGAGCGGCATCGGGCTTTTTCGCACCGAGCTGCAATTCATGATCGCCTCGACGATGCCGAAGGTCGACGAACAGGAAATCCTCTACCGCAATGTCCTGCGGCAGGCGGGCGACCGGCCCGTCACCTTCCGGACCCTCGATATCGGCGGCGACAAGGTTGTTCCCTACTTCCGTTCTGCGGAAGAGGAAAACCCGGCGCTCGGATGGCGGGCGATCAGACTGTCGCTCGACCGACCGGCATTGCTCAGGACCCAGGTCCGCGCCCTGCTGAAGGCGGCCGCAGGTGTCGAACTCAAGCTCATGCTGCCGATGGTCACCGAGGTCAACGAGCTGCGGCTGGCCAGGGAACTGGTTGACCGTGAGGTTCGCCATCTTTCGCGCTTCGGCTATCAGTTGCCCCGCAAGATGAAGTTCGGTGCGATGCTGGAGGTGCCGAGCCTCATGTGGCAGCTCGAGGAATTGATGGAGGCTGTCGATTTCGTCTCCGTGGGTTCGAACGACCTGTTTCAGTTCATGATGGCGGTGGACCGCGGCAATTCGCGCGTGGCGGATCGTTTCGACCCCTTGGGCCGGCCGTTTCTCAGGGCGTTGCGGCAGATTGTCGAAGCCGCGGAGCGGGCGCAAACCCCGTTGACGCTGTGCGGTGAAATTGCCGGCAAGCCGCTGTCGGCGATGGCGCTGCTGGGCATCGGGTTCCGTTCGATTTCGATGGCTCCCGCAGCGATCGGACCGGTCAAGTCGATGCTGCTGTCGCTGGATGCGGGAAAGCTCGAGGAGGGTTTGCTGGCTGCCCTCTCGGACACCGAAAGCGGCAAGACCGTGCGCGAGTTTCTCGCCGATTTTGCAGACGCCAATGGCGTGAGCCTTTAGGAACATCACAGATGGCGAGATTGCCGATCGAGAAGATTCGTGAGCTTGACCGCAGGTTTGGCGAGATCGAGGCGCGCATGGCGGCGGGGCCGGATGCGGACACCTATGTGAAACTGGCTTCGGAATATTCGGAGCTCCAGCCGCTTGTCGGGAAGATCCGCGAACTCGAGGCCGCAGGCGCCGAGCGCCGCGATCTTGAAGCCATGCTCCAGGACGGATCGACCGATCGGGAAATGCGTGAGCTGGCCGACAGTGAACTGCGCGAGATCAGGCAGCGGATCGGCGATCTGGAGCAGCAGATCGAAATCATGCTTCTGCCCAAGGATGCCGCCGATCAGCGAAGCGCGATCCTTGAAATCCGCGCCGGGACGGGTGGCTCGGAGGCGGCTCTTTTCGCCGGAGACCTCTTCCGGATGTATGAGCGCTATGCGTCCTCGCAGGGCTGGAAGATCGAGGTTCTTTCGGCGAGCGAGGGCGAAGCAGGCGGCTACAAGGAGATCATCGCCACGATCTCCGGAAAAGGCGTTTTCGCACGCCTCAAGTTCGAATCCGGCGTCCACCGCGTTCAGCGGGTGCCCGAAACCGAATCCGGCGGACGGATTCACACCTCTGCAGCCACTGTCGCGGTCCTTCCCGAAGCGGAAGACATCGATATCGAGGTGCGTGCCGAGGACATCCGGATTGACACCATGCGGGCCTCCGGGGCGGGCGGACAGCATGTCAACACGACCGATTCCGCGGTCCGGATAACCCATCTTCCGACCGGTCTGGTGGTCACGTCCTCGGAAAAATCACAGCACCAGAACCGCGCCCGCGCCATGCAGGTCCTGCGCGCGCGGCTTTATGATCTCGAACGCCAGCGGGCCGACGACGAGCGGTCCCAGTCCAGAAAGAGCCAGGTCGGTTCCGGCGACCGCTCCGAGCGGATCCGGACCTACAATTTTCCGCAAGGGCGGGTCACCGATCACCGGATCAACCTGACGCTTTACAAGCTGGACCGGATGATGATGGGCGAGATCGACGAAGTCGTCGATGCGCTGATCTCCGACCACCAGGCGGGGCAATTGGCAGCGCTGGGCGACAATGGCTGAAGTCGCGCCGGTCCGGGCCGCCACCGTCAGGGATGCATGGCTGGAAATCCGGGCGGCATTTCGCAACGCCGGTCTTCCTTCCGCCGATCTGGACGCGCGAATTCTTGTCTCGAACCTGGCTGGGCTGGAGCCGCACCAGTTGGTGACGGCTGCTGATGTGGCCCTCACAGGCGCGCTGAAGCAGCGGCTGGAACGGGCCGCCGATGAGAGACTGGCCGGCAAGCCGGTGTACCGGATTCTCGGATGGCGTGAATTTTACGGTCTTTCGCTGGCGCTCTCGGAAGCAACCCTCGAGCCGCGTCCCGATACCGAGACCCTGGTTGATGCGGTGCTGCCGTTTGTCCGGGACTGCGTGGCGCGGAAGGGATGCTGCGATATTGCCGATCTGGGTGTCGGAGCCGGTGGAATAGGATTGGCGCTCGTTGCAGGTTTGGCTGAAGCAAGATGTACCGGGATCGATCTTTCCCCGGCTGCGGTCGCGACGGCAAACGCCAATGCCGAAGCACTTGGATTGTCGGGGCGATATCATGCGGTCGAGGGCAACTGGTTCGCTGAGGTGGACCAAACATTCGATCTCATCGTTTCCAATCCACCCTACATACCGACAACGGATCTTGCGTCGCTTTCCCGGGAGGTGACGGACTACGATCCGATGCTCGCACTCGACGGCGGAGCCGACGGGCTCGATGCCTACCGAATGATTGCGAACCAGGCTGGAGCGCGTTTGAACCAGGGTGGTCGAGTGGCCCTGGAAATCGGAATCGGCCAATCGGAAGGCGTCAGGGATCTTTTCGAAGCGCGAGGTTTTGCGCTCGCCGGGACCGTTGCCGATCTTGGCAGTATCGACAGAGTGTTGATATTCCAGCCTGTTTGACCTCACGAGGTTGAGAATTGGTCTTTTCTCGATTTGGGCAAGAAAAGGCTTGGAATTGCGTACAAACATGTCTAGTTTCCGGACCAGCGCCGGATAGCAGGTCTTGAGACAGATTCGATCCGACGTGGCTCGGTTCCGGGAACACGCCGATTTGGCGTTGATTTCGCAGGACAGCCTCTGGCGCGGGTATCTGAATTTGAACCCATAATCGCGACGAGATCGGTTGCCGATCCTCTGTCGCTGCGCAACTTGCGAGCCGGATACCGGACAAACGCGCCATACAGATTTTCAGGAACACAATCAGGTGACTATCGAATGAGGCCAGGACAGCAAAACAAGCGCGGTCGCGGACGCAGCGGGAACAACAACAGCGGCAACCGTAAAGGTCAAAACCCGCTTTCGCGCACCTATGACAGCTCCGGTCCCGATGTTAAGATTCGTGGCACAGCGCAGCATATCGCTGAAAAATACATGAATCTGGCGCGCGATGCGCAGAGCTCCGGCGACCGCGTCATGGCTGAAAACTATCTGCAACATGCCGAGCACTACAATCGCATCATCATGACTGCGCAGGCGCAGATGCAGGAGCGGTTTCAGCGCGACGACAACCAGCCGCAGAACCGCGATTCGCAAGATCAGGATCAGGATCAGGACGACGATGATCGCGACAACAGCGATGAAAAGGATGGCGGCGGGCAGGAACCACGCGCCGAACGCGCTGAACGCTCCGACCGGCAGCCGCGTCAGGACCGCGGGAACCGGCGCGACCGGCAGCCTCGCCAGTCCAACCAGGACAAGCAGGA
Organism: Hoeflea sp.; assembly: GCA_965233445.1. Lineage (GTDB taxonomy): Bacteria > Pseudomonadota > Alphaproteobacteria > Rhizobiales > Rhizobiaceae > Hoeflea. The sequence goes on along the minus strand of OZ247491.1, from coordinate 25,584 downwards.
CCAGCAACCTGCCTTCGATCCCGACGCGCCTCAGCCCGTGATCGACGGTGTTCCTGCCGAAGTCGCCATCGGGCAGGGTGACGGCAACGAAGAACCGGCAGCACCAGCACCCCGTCGCAGGGGACGTCCGCGCAGGGTTCGCAGTGAGGAAGGTCAGGACACCAAGGCTGCCGATACGAAGGCTGCGGACAAGGACAAGCCGGCTGCCGAGACGGCAACGGCCGAGTGACACCGGCGGGCATCGCGCCCACAGCCCGATGCCGGCGCGTCTGCGTGGCAGAGAATGCGCCCGCTGCCCGAAAACGGCAGTCTTTGCATTGACGATTGTCAAGAACCGGCCTGATCAGGCCGGTTTTTTTGTGAGCTCATGGGTCTTTTGCAGCGCGGCCCGAGTCCCCATATCCTGTTCATCAACACGGGCTTGCCGCTATCGGGAGCCCTATCCGGATCCACTGCTGCGCGCCTTGGGTGGGCGTAGCATGTTAAGGAGCAGACCATGAATGTGGAAAAATACTCGGAACGCGTCCGCGGCTTCATTCAGGCGGCGCAATCCCAAGCACTTGCAAACGGACATCAGCAATTCGTCCCCGAGCACCTTCTGAAGGTTTTGATGGATGATGATCAGGGCATGGCATCTTCCCTGATAGAGCGCGCCGGCGGACGACCCGCCGATGTTCGCCTCGCCAACGAGGCGGCGCTCGCCAAGCTGCCGAAAGTCAGTGGCGGCAACGGCCAGCTCTATCTTTCGCAGCCTCTTGCCAAGGTGTTCCAGACCGCCGAGGAGGCCGCCAAGAAGGCAGGCGACAGTTTCGTCACCGTCGAGCGGCTGTTGCTGGCGATGGCCGTTGAGACTTCGGCGGCCACGTCGAAGATCCTGTCCTCGGCCGGACTGACCGCCCAGGCGCTGAACCAGACCATCAACGACATCCGCAAGGGCCGGACCGCTGACAGCGCCGGCGCCGAGGAGGGCTTCGATGCGCTGAAGAAGTATGCCCGCGATCTCACCCAGGCCGCCCGGGACGGAAAACTCGATCCGGTGATCGGCCGCGATGACGAGATCCGGCGCACCATCCAGGTGCTTTCGCGCCGGACCAAGAACAACCCCGTTCTCATCGGTGAGCCCGGCGTGGGCAAGACCGCGATCGCCGAAGGACTCGCGCTTCGGATCGTCAATGGCGACGTGCCCGAATCGCTCAAGGACAAGCGGCTGATGGCGCTCGACATGGGTTCGCTGATTGCCGGTGCGAAGTATCGGGGCGAGTTCGAGGAGCGACTCAAGGCCGTCCTGTCGGAAATCCAGGCCTACAACGGAGAGGTTGTCCTTTTCATCGACGAGATGCATACGCTTGTCGGCGCCGGCAAGGCGGATGGTGCGATGGATGCGTCCAACCTGCTCAAACCGGCACTGGCGCGCGGCGAACTGCATTGCGTGGGCGCCACGACCCTCGAAGAGTACCGGAAGCACGTCGAGAAGGACGCGGCCCTGGCCCGGCGCTTCCAGCCGGTCATGGTCGAGGAGCCGACGGTCGAGGATACGATTTCGATCCTTCGCGGGCTCAAGGAAAAATACGAGCAGCACCACAAGGTCCGGGTCAGCGATTCGGCGCTTGTGTCCGCTGCCGTGCTTTCGAACCGCTACATCACCGACCGTTTCCTGCCGGACAAGGCGATCGACCTCGTGGATGAATCGGCGGCACGGCTGAGAATGCAGGTCGATTCCAAGCCGGAAGAGCTCGACGAACTCGACCGCCGGATCATGCAGCTCAAGATCGAGCGGGAGGCCCTGAAGAAGGAAACCGACCAGGCCTCGAAGGACCGCCTCGAAAAGCTCGAGCGGGAACTCTCCGACACCGAGGAAAAATCCCAGTCGCTGACCGCGCGTTGGCAATCGGAGAAACAGAAGCTCGGTCTCGCGGCGGACCTCAAGCAGCAGCTGGAAGCGGCACGCAACGAGCTGGCCATTGCCCAGCGCAAGGGTGAGTTCCAGCGTGCCGGCGAACTCGCCTATGGCGAAATCCCGGCGCTGGAGAGACAGCTTGAAGAGGCCGAGGCACAGGGCGAAGCCGATTCGGGCATGGTCGAGGAAACCGTGACGCCCGATCACATCGCCCACATCGTCTCGCGCTGGACAGGCATTCCTGTCGACAGGATGCTTGAAGGCGAGCGTGAAAAACTGCTCAGGATGGAAGACGAGATCGGCAAGCGCGTTGTCGGCCAGGGGGAGGCCGTTCAGGCGGTTTCCAAGGCGGTTCGGCGTGCCCGTGCCGGCCTGCAGGACCCGAACCGGCCGATGGGCTCCTTCATCTTCCTGGGGCCGACCGGCGTCGGCAAGACCGAACTGACCAAGGCTCTTGCGCAGTTCCTGTTCGATGATGAAACCGCGCTGATCCGGATGGACATGTCCGAGTACATGGAGAAGCACTCGGTCGCACGGCTGATCGGAGCGCCTCCGGGCTATGTCGGCTATGACGAGGGCGGTTCCCTGACCGAGGCGGTCAGGCGGCGTCCCTATCAGGTGATCCTGTTCGACGAGATCGAAAAGGCGCATCCGGATGTCTTCAACGTGCTTCTGCAGGTGCTTGACGACGGACGTCTGACCGACGGTCAGGGGCGCACAGTGGACTTCCGCAACACACTGATCGTCATGACCTCGAACCTCGGTGCCGAGTATCTGGCAGCACTCGGCGAGTATCAGGATGCGGATGCGGCGCGCGACGATGTCATGAATGTCGTTCGCTCGGCGTTCCGGCCGGAGTTCTTGAACCGGATCGACGAGATCATCCTGTTCCATCGGCTGCGCCGTTCGGAAATGGGCGCGATCGTCGATATCCAGCTTGGGCATCTCGGAAGACTGCTCGTCGATCGCAAGATCGAGGTCTCTCTGGATGCGGAGGCCCGGAACTGGCTCGCCGACAAGGGCTTCGACCCCGCCTATGGCGCGCGGCCGCTCAAGCGGGTGGTTCAGAAGTACCTTCAGGACCCGCTCGCCGAGAAGATCCTGCTCGGCGAAGTCGGCGAGGGGGCCCACGTGAAGGTCAGCGCCGGATCGGACCGTCTTGTGCTCTCGGTTTCATCCGGTGGGCAGGATGCCGAGGCCAAGCCTGCCAAACAGGATGACGAGGCCGGGCAGGCTGCTTGAACCAGGCGAACGCCCTCAAGACGTGCAGATGAAAGGAAGGCGGCTTTTCGAAGCCGCCTTTTTGCTGCCTGAGCGGAAGCTGTCTTTCGTGGGGTCGTTGTGTTCGCGCAGTCGAGCGGGCGAGGGCTGCCGCTTACCGGCTCGCCACCTCGGTGTCGGTGGGCTCGACGTCGAGAAGGGCGTTGATCCGGTCCCGCTCGCGGATGAACATGGCCAGCGCCTCGTCCTTCAGCGTCTTGCCGTCCGGCAGGCGAATGCGCAGCGGATCGACCTTGGTTCCGTTGACGATCAATTCGTAGTGGAGGTGCGGTCCGGTCGACAGGCCCGTCGAACCGACGGTGCCGATCACCTGACCCTGCCGCACCCGCGCCCCCGGTTCCACGCCCTGGGCAATGCGGTGCTGGTGGGAATAGCTCGAGACGTAGCCATTGGCATGACGAATGATGGTCTGGCGTCCATAGCCACCCTTGTCCCAGCCGGCCTGTTCAACCACGCCGTTGCCTGACGCGATGATCGGTGTGCCGCGGGGTGCTGACCAGTCGACGCCGGAGTGCATGCGCGAATATTTGAGAATCGGGTGCCGGCGCATGCCGAAGCCGGATCTGAACTTTCCGTTCGGCACCGGATTGCGCAGCAGAAACTGGCGCGCGCTGCGGCCTTCCTGATCATAGTAGTCGATGGTGTTGTCTTCGGGATGCTGGAACCGGTAGAGGCGGACTTCGTTGCCGCCGAACTTTGCGTTCACAAACAGAAGCTCGGAATCCACCGTTGCCGTACCGCTTTCGTCAGCCACGGAAAAGAAGGCCTCCAGACGGTCCGAAGGCTTCAGCTTGGTCTGGAAATCCACATTGCTCGCCAGCATGCGAATGATCTGGGCGATCATGTCCGATGACATGCCGTAGGCCAGCCCGGCACGGTAGATGCCGTCATATATGGTCGGCAGATCACGACTGTTCGTCACCAGCGGTGCAGAATCGTCAAAGGCCGACCTGACAGCCGGTGTCGGAGGCGGCTCGTTGCCGATGACGAACCCGCCGCGGTCGGACAGCGCAACGGTGATCTGGTGACCGGCGTTGCGATAGAGACTTATCCGGATGATCTTGGCGCGTTCGCCGATCTGCTCGACACCGACCCGGACGACGGAAAGCTCCCGGATCTCGCCGATTTCCACCTGCCCGGCCAGTGCGGCCACGGCCTCCTCGTACTGCTCCTGCGAATAGCCTGCGGCCTCCAGGATTTCCGACAGCGGTGCCGGCTTCCGGACCGGAAGAATATCGTCGAGATATTCCGGGCGCTGGTCGGAAAGAGGGGAGTAGGAGGCAATCGATACATTCTCGGTGATCACCCGGGCGTTGAGGCTGGCACTTAAGTCGACATTTATCCGGTTCGAGCCGAATCGCCTGGGGTCCACATAGTTGAGCGAGGCCAGCTGGACCGATCCGTCGGTGAGAACCGATCCATTGGTTCGAACGGTCTCCTCGGCCTCGTCGAGCGACATCGATGCGGCGTAGGCCCGTCCGGGCGTCTCGAGGGGGAAGTCGAAGGTCCGCAGGCTGATCTCCGAATCCACATCGGCGCCATAGATGACCCCGGTGCGCACGCTCGAGGCGGCTTCCGAATCACCGGAGGAAAAGATCTTCAGCGGATCGAACCGGGGGTAGGACTTGTTGGCTGAGGCCGGATGGTTGGCCGCAAGCGCAATCTTGACGTGGGCAAACGGCTGGCGGCGGACGACATCGCGGTCGCCGTCACGAACCATTGTGGACACTTCCATGATCTCGCGGTCCACAGGCTTGGCGGTGACGACCGACTGTATCAGCCGGGCGCCCCGTTCAACGGTCACGCTGCCGGCGTCCAGATCCGTGGCGGCCAGAGCCTCGGCGGGGATTGCCAGCTGCTCTCGCCCCTCAAGGGCGCCGAACAGGGCCACGCCCATCAGCAGGCTTGAGGTAATGCCTGTCATGAAGGTGCCGGACAGCCAGCGCAACGAAATCTCGCGCTTGTCCGGCGGCTTGCGGCCGGACGCCAGCAGCGGCGGTTGATCGCCCATCTGCCTTGCAAGAAAATCGTCGTTCGGCATTGTCTCCCCTTGATCGCTTGCCGGGCCGCAGGTCGCCCCGTTTCCGGCCGCTTCTGATGTGCCCTGCGGTCGTCCCGAAGTCAAATCGCCAGTCGGTTCGCCGGTTCGGTTCGCCGCTGCGCGCCGTGCCGGAAATCCCCAGCGGTTGTGAAACTCCTAACGGGGAATCGGGCGCGGATAAGGCAGCCTTGCGATCAGATGGCCAAAAGGGCCGGAAATGGCCACTGCGGACGTCCGAAAGGCCCGCCTGTGATGAAGCCCGGAGGCTCCGCGATGAGAAAATCGAGAAAAATGACGGTTTGATGAAATTTCCTTGTTGACTCGGTTTGGTTTGGGGTCCTATAAGGCGGTCACCAACGAGGGCG
>OZ247491.1:0-17500 GCA_965233445.1 Hoeflea sp. | reverse complement strand
CACGACGTTGGCGCGTCAGGCGTTTGCGCAGCAAGCGCCGGGAGCGCGAGGCGGCCGGAAATACGTTATCCTTTGAGGAAAAATGCAAATTGCGCATGGCTTCGGCCCTGCGCCTGTTCTGATACATCGTGAAGAGAAGATTTTGTCTGGAGGCTTCCAGGTGTGACCGCAGCGAGCGGTCATGTTCGAGCCCGGACCCGTTTGAGATCCATTCCCTGCCTAGCCGGCCCGGGATGGAACGAGGGTCCGGAGGAGATAGGAAGTCCTGTCGGATGGGCTGTCTTTGGATCCGGGTTCGCCCTGGTTCGAAGGTGGTCTGATTGGCGTTGCCTGACCGCGCGCCACCGGACAGATCTCGAGAAGCTGGTCTTAAGGACCCATGCCTGACGAACGCCGGCGCGTTTGTCGAGAAGGCAGGGTCCGAACACGTCGATGACATCCGACATGACCTGGTTGTAAAAGGCGGCCGGGTTTTTTGATTGGTTCCGATCCTTGCAAGGGTTTGGGCCTTTCGGTGCTTTCCGCTTCAGTGGTGAGCAGGATCGTTTTGGCACCCTTGCCCGCTTTGCGGACGAGAAAGGTTTGCCAAAACAATCAAATAGGGATGGGCATTGGCAATGAGAACGATCAAGCGTCAAAAGGGCATTCGGTGGATGCCTTGGCATGCACAGGCGATGAAGGACGTGATACGCTGCGATAAGCGTCGGGGAGCTGCGAATAAGCTTTGATCCGACGATTTCCGAATGGGGAAACCCACCTTAGATGCCTAGAAAATCAGAACTGCGGCCTTGAGCGATCAAGGGTGCGGTTGTGGTTTCTAGGTATCGTTACAAGGTATCTTACCCTGAATACATAGGGGTAAGAAGCGAACGCGGGGAACTGAAACATCTAAGTACCCGTAGGAAAGGACATCAACCGAGACTCCGTCAGTAGCGGCGAGCGAACGCGGACCAGGCCAGTGGCAAGGTCAAGTAAAGTGGAACGATCTGGAAAGTTCGGCCGTAGCGGGTGATAGCCCCGTACACGTAACCCTTGATTTTGTCCTTGAGTAAGGCGGGACACGTGAAATCCTGTCTGAACGTGGGGGGACCACCCTCCAAGCCTAAGTACTCGTGCATGACCGATAGTGAACAAGTACCGTGAGGGAAAGGTGAAAAGCACCCCGACAAGGGGAGTGAAATAGTACCTGAAACCGGATGCCTACAAGCAGTCGGAGGGCGAAAGCCTGACGGCGTACCTTTTGTATAATGGGTCAACGACTTAGTGCAGCAAGCAAGCTTAAGCCGATAGGTGTAGGCGCAGCGAAAGCGAGTCTTAATAGGGCGATTAGTTTGTTGCATTAGACCCGAAACCGAGTGATCTAGCCATGAGCAGGTTGAAGGTTGGGTAACACCAACTGGAGGACCGAACCCGCATCTGTTGCAATAGATTGGGATGACTTGTGGTTAGGGGTGAAAGGCCAATCAAACTCGGAGATAGCTGGTTCTCCGCGAAATCTATTTAGGTAGAGCGTCGACCGAATACCCTCGGGGGTAGAGCACTGGATGGGCTATGGGGACTCACCGTCTTACTGATCCTAACCAAACTCCGAATACCGAGGAGTACTAGTCGGCAGACACACGGCGGGTGCTAACGTCCGTCGTGAAGAGGGAAACAACCCTGACCTCCATCTAAGGTCCCCAAGTCATGGCTAAGTGGGAAAGGATGTGAGACTCCCAAAACAACCAGGATGTTGGCTTAGAAGCAGCCATCATTTAAAGAAAGCGTAACAGCTCACTGGTCTAAATAAGGGGTCTTGCGCCGAAAATGTACCGGGGCTAAAGCCATGCACCGAAGCTGAGGATGTGCACTTTGTGCACGTGGTAGCGGAGCGTTCCGTAAGCCTGCGAAGGGAGACCCGTGAGGGCTCCTGGAGGTATCGGAAGTGCGAATGTTGACATGAGTAACGATAAAGGGAGTGAGAGACTCCCTCGCCGAAAGACCAAGGGTTCCTGCTTAAAGTTAATCTGAGCAGGGTGAGCCGGCCCCTAAGGCGAGGCCGAAAGGCGTAGTCGATGGGAACCACGTTAATATTCGTGGGCCTGGTGGTAGTGACGGATCTCGTGTGTCGTATCTCCTTACTGGATTGGAGGTGCGGCGAAGAGGTTCCAGGAAATAGCTCCACCGTATAGACCGTACCCGAAACCGACACAGGTGGTCAGGTAGAGAATACCAAGGCGCTTGAGAGAACTGCGTTGAAGGAACTCGGCAAATTGCACGCGTAACTTCGGAAGAAGCGTGACCTCTTTTTACGCAAGTGGAAAGGGGTGGCACAGACCAGGGGGTAGCGACTGTTTATCAAAAACACAGGGCTCTGCGAAGTCGCAAGACGACGTATAGGGCCTGACGCCTGCCCGGTGCTGGAAGGTTAAGAGGAGAGGTGCAAGCTTTGAATCGAAGCCCCAGTAAACGGCGGCCGTAACTATAACGGTCCTAAGGTAGCGAAATTCCTTGTCGGGTAAGTTCCGACCTGCACGAATGGCGTAACGACTTCCCCGCTGTCTCCAACGCAGACTCAGTGAAATTGAATTCCCCGTGAAGATGCGGGGTTCCTGCGGTCAGACGGAAAGACCCCGTGCACCTTTACTATAGCTTTACACTGGCATTCGCCAAGGCATGTGTAGGATAGGTGGTAGGCTTTGAAGCGTGGGCGCCAGCTCGCGTGGAGCCATCCTTGAAATACCACCCTTATCTTCGTGGATGTCTAACCGCGGCCCGTCATCCGGGTCCGGGACAGTGTATGGTGGGTAGTTTGACTGGGGCGGTCGCCTCCGAAAGAGTAACGGAGGCGCGCGATGGTAGGCTCAGACCGGTCGGAAATCGGTCGTCGAGTGCAATGGCATAAGCCTGCCTGACTGCGAGACTGACAAGTCGAGCAGAGACGAAAGTCGGTCATAGTGATCCGGTGGTCCCGCGTGGAAGGGCCATCGCTCAACGGATAAAAGGTACGCCGGGGATAACAGGCTGATGACCCCCAAGAGTCCATATCGACGGGGTTGTTTGGCACCTCGATGTCGGCTCATCGCATCCTGGGGCTGGAGCAGGTCCCAAGGGTTTGGCTGTTCGCCAATTAAAGCGGTACGTGAGCTGGGTTCAGAACGTCGTGAGACAGTTCGGTCCCTATCTGCCGTGGGTGTAGGAATATTGATGGGATCTGCCCCTAGTACGAGAGGACCGGGGTGGACGTATCTCTGGTGGACCTGTTGTCGTGCCAACGGCATAGCAGGGTAGCTATATACGGAATGGATAACCGCTGAAGGCATCTAAGCGGGAAACCAACCCAAAAACGAGTATTCCCTGAGAGTCGTGGAAGACTACCACGTTGATAGGCTGGGTGTGGAAGCGCGGTAACGTGTGAAGCTTACCAGTACTAATAGCTCGATCGGCTTGATCGTTCTCATTGCTCGTGCTCATCTTGAAGCGCAAAGGCGCTTCAACAATGACATGTCCTCGCGGATGAGCGGCGCCAAGGCGCCTATCCTCCGGACGGGGCGGCCAAAAATGGCCGGCGCGCAGTCGCGCTTGCAGAGCTTTGCTCTGGTTGCCTTGCCCTTGTTGGCTCAAGGGAAAGGGATCGAAGCATCTGCTTCGCAAGGGCAAGTGCCCGTCGCCAATCGTTTGGCGCGCCGTCTGCAGCGCAGCAATCGTCAGATTGCGGCAGCGTGAAGACAAAACAGACGTGTTCAAAGACAAAAGGGATTAGCCTCCCGCCAGCTTCTCATACAGATCGCACACAGTGCGAAATGTTGCGCTTTGCCGACCTGGTGGTTATGGCGGGGCGGCTGCACCCGGTCCCATTCCGAACCCGGCCGTGAAACGCCCCAGCGCCGATGGTACTTCGTCTTAAGACGCGGGAGAGTAGGTCGCTGCCAGGTCTGCAAAGCGCAACACAAATCTTCTCAGACACGAAAATTGGAACCGCCGCGGGTCGCATTCGCGGCCCGTTTTTGCTTTCTACGCCTTGATAACCCCAAGGCAATGGGCCCGAGCAGCCCAAGCCGGACCGCAGGGAGCAAAGCTCCCAGCACCGGCAAGCAAAAAAGCCGGGCAAATCCCGGAGCTCAGGACTTAACGCGGGGTGGAGCAGCCCGGTAGCTCGTCAGGCTCATAACCTGAAGGTCGCAGGTTCAAATCCTGCCCCCGCAACCAAACATACATGCGATCCCATGCAAGCCCCGCGCCTCCAAGCCGGGGCTTTCGTGCGTTCTGACGTCAGCAAAAACAATGACCTGAATTCCTTCCGGCCGCTGCCGCGCAATCGCCTGCCGGAGCAGCGGCTCGAAGGGGCAAATCACGCCCCCGCGACCACCGAAACTTGTAAGTCCTCCCATTCACGGCGCCTACCCTCAAGTTCCTCCGCACACAGCGCGAGGAACTTTTTGCGTGTGGCCCCCGTGCCGAGAACGCCCAAGGCGATCAGGTTGGCGAACCCGCACGCCTGAGCCGTGATCGGGGCCATTTTGGCCAAGATGCTCACGATCGCACCATGGACATAAAGCTCGACGCCGCTGCCGTGTTCGGCCGGGCCGACCACGACTTGCGGGATCAGCCCGCCGATGATGTTGACGAATGGCAGCCTGGTCACGGTTTCGACGTGCTCACGCATATGGCACATCACCGCATTGAGCTCGCGTTCGACCATTTTTGCGGTGACGTCGTCCGCCAGATTGACCGGCTTGGTGGTCATGGAGAAGTGGCGTTCGCCTACGCCACTGCTCAAGCGAACGCCTGTTTCACCGGGAGCCTTGCGACCGCCGCCGGAACCGTGCTGGCGGGAATGGATGATGAGGGTCGAGGCGGTGCGACCTCTGCCTCGGCTGTGCCTGCTAAGCCACGATGCAGCAAACGTGGAACCGCAATCGGTTGAGCCAGACGATGACGACGCCTTGGCCGAATAACCAACACATCTGTTGGCGCCGGCGACAACGGTGGCAGTGACTCGCTGCTATGAGCCGTTCAGGTCGGTCTCAAACATCGGCTTCTTCCCGATTGTGGCGGCACGAACGCGTGTCAGGCCTGCACTCAGGTGACGCCTGCGTGAAGCAGCACGGTGACGGCGGAATCGAAATGCTCGGACATCGCCGCCTCGGCGCGAACCGGGTCCTGAGCCACGATAGCGGTCACAATCCGTTCGTGACAGCGAATATTCTCTGTTCTGTTCTCGATTGTCCCGCGGCTGCGCCAGCCTATGTGCCAGGTCTGCCGGGTGATGACGCGGAACGAATTGACTATGATCGAATAAAGCGAGTTGCCCGAAGCCTTGGCTATGATCTCATGAAATCGAATGTCGAGTTCCATCAGTTCATCGGGCCGCTCGAGCGCCACGAACATTTGCGCCACGACGTCCAGCAATTCCCTCGCTTCGGCGTCGCTGCGGCGCAGTGCAGCCAGGCTGGCTGTCCTGATCTCCAGTGTGCGCCGCACGTCGAGCACCTGCTGGATTGAAAGCTGCCTGGTATAGACCGTGTGATCGAGAATCATGCTGAAGGCATCGGCATTGGGAGCGGCCACGCGCGCCTTGCGGCCGTTTCCGATTTCGACGATGCGCAATGCGGCGAGCGCCCTGAAGGCTTCGCGGGCGACGGTCCGCGAAACGCCGAGCTGCTGCGCCATGGCGTTTTCGCTGGGAAGCGTGTCGCCTGGCTTGAGCTGGTTTTCGCGCATGAACCGGCGGATATCGGCGATGGTCCGTTCGACAAGCCCGCCGTTCTGCGAGTCTAATTTATCAAGCTGTATGATAGGTTTATCCATTTTTGCAACATTTCATCATTTTTCGGTGTACATTAACTACCATTTCTGTTTAGCTATTCCCAGTCAAATCTGGGTCGCCCGCGGCTTGGGAGGAGTTCATCAACGTCTGACGAACCATCGCGTTCGGTCCGTGCCGCCAGCAGGCGGCGCGTCGGGGATGTCTGTCTTTCCGGTCCGAGGCAAGCCCCCGCACAGGAAATGTCATGAGAATTACCGCGCTTCGCACCTATCGCGTTGAAGAATTCGCAAACGTGCTCTGGGTTCATGTCGAGACCGATGCCGGCGTTACCGGCCTGGGTGAAACTTTTTATGGCGCCGAGGCGGTCGAGGCCCATATCCACAACACACTCGCCGTCCGGCTGGTGGGCCAGAACCCGCTCAACATCGAAGCCCTGCACAAAGACATGGTCTCCCTGCCCAACGCGCAGGCATCGACCGGGGTGGAATATCGCGCGGCCTCCGCCGTCGACATCGCGTTGTGGGATCTGTTCGGCAAGGTCTGCGGCCAGCCGGTGCACACCATGTTGGGGGGGCAGAGCTGGGATCGCATCCGAACCTACAACACCTGCGCCGGAACCCGCTATGTGCGCACCAACAAGATCAAGCCGGTGGACACCTGGAATCTGGATGCTAAGCCGTCATCGCGCTACGAGGATCTCGACGGCTTCATGAATCGCGCTGGCGAGTTGGCCGAAGACCTGCTCGACAATGGCATCACCGCGATGAAGATCTGGCCTTTTGATCCGGCTGGGATCGAGAACAAGGGCCAGTTCATCACCACCGAACAGATGAAGACCGCAATCCGGCCCTTCGAGCTGATCCGCAAGGCGGTTGGCGACAAGATGGAGATCATGGTCGAGCTGCATTCACTGTGGAATCTGCCGACGGCCAAGGACATCGCGCGGGCATTGGAGCCCTACACTCCACGCTGGTACGAAGACCCGATTCGCATGAATTCGCCGCAGGCCCTGGCCGAGTTCGCCCGTTCCACCCATGTCTGGACCTGTGCGTCCGAAACGCTCGGCTCCCGCTTTGCCTACAAGGACTATCTCGACCGCGACGCGGCGCATGTGGTGATGGCCGATCTGTGCTGGACCGGCGGACTGACCGAAGGCCGAAAGATCGCCGCCATGGCCGACACTTATCACCGACCCTTTGCACCGCATGATTGCATCGGACCGGTGGGTTTCATTGCAGCCATCCACATGTCTTTCAGCCAGCCGAATACATTGATCCAGGAAAGCGTTCGCGCGTTTTACAACGGCTGGTACCGGGAATTGGTCACCGAGGTTCCGCGCATTGAAGGCGGCTACATCTACCCGATGGAAGGCGTCGGTCTCGGCACGGAGTTGACACCGCAATTTTTCAAGCGGTCCGATCTGACCGTGCGCGTTTCGGAGGCCGCATGATGTCAGTTTCACTCTTTGATCTTACCGGTAAGACCGCCCTGATCACAGGTTCCTCCCGGGGCCTCGGCAGGGCCTTCGCTGAAGGCCTGGCCGGGGCGGGCGCGCGTGTGGTGCTTAACGGCGTCAACGCGGCCCGCCTCGCCGAGGCGGCTTCGGAACTGCGGGCGGCGGGCCACGAGGTGCTGACATCAGCCTTTGACGTTACCGATGAGGCCGCAGTTGTGGCCGCGTTCAACGCCTTCGATGCAGAAGGCACAGAGATCGACATTCTGATCAACAATGCCGGCATCCAGTTCCGCAAGCCGATGCTGGAGCTTTCTGCATCGGACTGGCAACGGGTGATCGACACCAATCTGACGTCAGCCTTCGTGGTTGGGCGAGAGGCTGCCAAACGCATGGTCGACCAGGGCAGCGGCAAAATCATCAACATCGGCTCGCTGACCTCTGAGCTGGCCCGCGCAACGGTCGCCCCCTACACGGTGGCCAAGGGCGGGATCAAGATGCTGACCAAGGCCATGGCAGCGGAATGGGCAGAGCATGGCATCCAGGCCAACGCCATCGGCCCTGGTTACATGATCACCGACATGAACGAGGCGCTTATCGCCAATCCCGACTTCGATGCCTGGGTCAAGGCGCGCACGCCTGCCCGCCGCTGGGGGCGTCCAGAAGAGCTCGCGGGGACTGCGATTTTTCTGGCGTCAGAGGCATCCAACTACATCAACGGCCAGATCATCTATGCCGATGGCGGCATGATTTCTGTGCTTTGAGCAGCAGTTCACCTATTCAACCTCGGAGGAGAATTCAATGACAATGCAATGTCCAATCAAGGCTTTTGGAGGTGCGGCGATCGCAGCTCTGCTGTTTGCATCGCAAGGCATCGCTGCGGATTTCACAGGGCGGCTTTCGCTCGACGCGCAAGAAGGACACCCAAAGTATATTGCAGCGCAAAGCTTTGCCAAGGCCGTCAGCGAAGGCACCAACGGCGCGGTTGAAATCGAGATCTTCGGCAACAGCCTTCTGGGCGGCGAGGCTGAGTCCGCAGAAGGGATGCGGCTCGGGTCGATCCAGGCCGGCATCATTACCAGCTCGGTATTTGCCAGCTGGGTTCCGGATGTCCAGGTGCTTGATCTGCCGTTTCTTTTCAGAAACGACGAACACGCTATTGCTGCCAACTCATTGCTTACTGAGCGTATGGGACCGCAGTTTGAAGCGAATGGCTTTCATCTGCTCGGCTTCTCGATAAACGGAGCACGCCAGTTGATGAGCAAAGAGCCGATCGTGGTGCCCGAAGATGTGCAGGGCAAGAAAATGCGCGTTATCCAGAACCCCATCCATGTGGCTCTCTGGGAGCAGATGGGCGCCAATCCTGTTCCGATCCCGGCACCGGAGGTTTACAATGCCATGCAGACCGGCGTGGTGGATTATTTCGACAACACGGCGACCAACTATCTGACCTTCAAGTTCTTCGAGGTGGGTCCCCACTACACGAATCTCAGCCACATCTATGCGATGGGCACATGGGTCATGTCCAAGACCTTCTGGGACAGTCTCCCTGCGGAATATCAAGCGGTGGTGACCAAAGCGGCGCAGGACGCCGAGGCATCCGTAGCTCCGATGCAGGCGGTGATGGACAAGGAGGCGCTTGCCGAGACCGTTTCCAAGGGGGCAACGATCCACGAGGTCTCGGACAAGGAGGCATGGCGGGCCTTGATGGCGCCTGTCTGGGCCAAGTTTACCCCGACAATTCCAAACGCCGAGGCGACCATCGAAGCGATCAACGCCCTGAAATGACATTGATTGGGATGGCTGTGTCGATCAGCCATCCCACCGCCGAGGTCAGGTCACCTAGAAAGTCATTTCAATGTCCGACAACAACTTCGCAACATTGTCAGAGGGGGCACGACCGGTGGGAACAGCCCTGCTCGACCGCTTGGCCTCGGCCTTGGAGCGGATGTTGGAAATGGTCAACTTCATTGTCTTGCTTGTCATGATTGCCGTAGTGACGGCTGGGGTGTTCTCTCGCTACGTCCTCAATGACGCTCTGTCCTGGAGCGAGGAATTCGCCATTTGGGGATTCACTTGGCTGATTTTCATCGGCACTGCGATCGGCATCAGGAAGGGCAGGCATGTTTCTGTCGACTTGCTGCTTGATCTCAGCAACGGCAATACACGTCGGGTTCTTCTGTTCCTGCGCGACAGTCTGACCGCGCTCGCCATTGTCACCCTTGCCTTCAGCGGCTGGCAGTTGTCGCAGATGGTGGGTGGCTACAGCGCCAGCCTGCAATGGCCGAACGCGCTCCGTTACGGGGTCATACCGGTGGCCGGTGGATTTGGCCTGCTGTTCCTGCTGCTTCAGCGCACGGATCTGGCAGGGCTTGTGCGCCAGGCATGCGCCCTGGCGGCAGGCGGCGCGCTCTACTTCATCATTCGCGACCCGGCCCTGTCCCCGTTCAGCGGGCATTCTGCCAGCCTGCTGATGATGGTTGCCTTCTTTGCTTGCATGGCCGTCGGCGTGCCTGTCGCTTTCTCCATGCTGCTCGGCGTTTTCTTCACCAGCTGGAATGTCGGACTGCTGCCGCCCCCTGCCATCATCCAGAACATGGTCGCAGGCGGCTCAAAATTCATTCTGCTAGCAATACCGTTCTTTCTCACGGCCGGCTATCTCCTGAACATCGGCGGTCTGTCCTCGCGGCTGATCGATTTCGCCGCGGCCCTTGTCGGCCATATGCGCGGCGGTCTGGCCCATGTGAACGTACTCAACAGTGCCCTGATCGGTGGTGTCTCGGGATCTTCGGGCGCGGACGCCGCCAGCACGTCAAAAGTACTGGTGCCAGAGATGGTCAAGCGCGGCTATTCCACGGAATTCTCCTGCGCGGTCACCGCCGCTTCGTCGATCCTGCCCAACATCATCCCGCCGGCCATTGCCATGCTGGTCTATGCTTCCGTGTCTAACGTTTCGGTGGCAAAATTGTTTGTGGCAGGCCTTTTGCCGGGCGTGCTGATTGCCGGCGCCATGATGGTCACAGTGGCCATCATTGCCCGTCGTCGCGACTATGAGGGACGAACCGCGCGAGCGCCGTTTAGCAAGGTCTGGCATACATTTGTGCGCGCTCTGCCTGCCTTGGCGATCGCCTTTGCGGTCCTGGGGTGCATACGTTTCGGTATCACCACTGCCACCGAGGCCGGTGTGATCGCGGTTCTCTGGGCATTCGTCCTCGGCAAATTCGTGTTTCGGGAGTGTTCCTGGAGGAATCTTCATCGAGCACTGACCGACTCCAGCATTGATGCGGCTTTGATCGGTTTTCTAATTGCCGCGTCGGTTCCGTTTGCTTGGGTGCTGATTGCCGACGGCGTGCCCCAGGCGCTCATCGCCTGGGCCGGGGCAGGCAATCACGGTCTGCCGGTACTGCTTCTCATCCTTATCGCATCGCTTGCCATTGCCGGCATGTTCCTGGACTTGACTCCGGCCATGCTGATTGCGGTTCCGATGTTCCTGCCGATGATGACCGCGACCGGTATGGACCCTGTCCAGCTCGGCATCATCATGATCGTGACGTTGCAGCTGGGAGGGGTGACGCCCCCGGTAGGCATCCTGGTCTTCATCACCGCCCAGATAACCCAGATATCACCCCAGGGCGTGTTTCGTGAGGTCGTTCCGTTCATATTGACCGTGCTCGTGGTGCTTGCTGCCATCTGCGCCTTCCCTATGCTGACGCTCGGGATCTGGTCGCTGATATGAACAGGGCAGAATGTTGCTCCGCACTGGGTTGCCGGTTTCAACAGCGGTTTGCGGGGTGTTGTCGCAAACCGTAATCATGGCTGCGATGGGACGCTCTTGGGCAGACTATCGAACTGCCCAGCGATTGAGGGATGCGGATTGCAGGCAAACCTCGCCTGTCGCTTGCGCATCAGGTGAACCATTTCGATGCCGTCGGGTATGACCCGGGCACTTGCATCGACTTGAAGCCGCGCATGGAGCGCAAACGCCTTACGAAGGAACCGCTTTTTCGATCAGCGACGTCTTGGCAGGGAAAATAAAAGTTCGCCGGTCATCGGGAACTGTTGATGCGAGGTTCAAACAAGTTCCATACCAAAACCTATCGAAGCACTCTCAGTCAGCCGGTCCATGCAACTTCGTCATGCCATTGCATAAGACCGGATCTGTGTCCCCGATCTTGCCGAGCACCTGAAATGGGGCCGGAAGCAGCCAGTCTGCCTTCTGGGTTCGGACTGCCGACAGCGACGGTGCTGCCCCCCCCTTTGACAGGGGATTGCCAACAGGCGTTGTCAGCAAACGTTACTCAGCCTGGACACCGAAAGACCAGCTGAAGACCCCATCGCCGCGGCCTCAGACGATGCCGCCGCCGGCCCCGGTGACTTCGGGACGATCGGCAGCGACCTTCTGGCGGTACCCCGACGCCCGAAAGGCTGCAACCGGATCGATGGCCGCGCCTTTTTCGAGGCGCGCCATGGCGAGGATCGGTTCGACATCGGTGCGAAACGCGCGCTTGAGTGTGGATGTTGCCATCAAGGCGTCATTGCCGTCCTGGTAACCGCGAAGCGCATCACGATCGACGAGAAGGGCCTGTGCATAGGCGCGCTGCACCTCCATTGCCGAAACCATGAGGCTTTCGATCGGATCGGTGACATTGTGCGACTGGTCGAGCATGTGCGCCGGGTCGAAGCCGGGGGTGCCGTCCGCATCGACGAGTTCGTTGAAGACGAGAAAGAGCCGGTACGGATCGATCGATCCTGTGTCGAGATCGTCGTCGCCATATTTCGAATCGTTGAAGTGAAAGCCCCCGAGTTTTCTGAACTGGATGAGCCGCGCGACGATCATCTCGATGTTCACATTCGGCGCATGGTGACCGAGATCAACGAGGCAAAAGGCCTTCTCGCCGAGTTCCTGCGCGATCATGTAGTTGGTGCCCCAGTCCTGGACCACTGTCGAATAGAACGCGGGTTCGTACATCTTGTGTTCGGAGAAGATCCGCCAATCGTCCGGCAGCTTCGCATAAACCTGCTTCATCGCGTCGAGATAGCGCTCGAACTGTCTCGTGAAGTTCGTCTGGCCGGGAAAGTTCGACCCGTCGCCGACCCAGACGGTCAGCGCCTTCGAACCGATTGCCTGCCCGATCTCGATGCATTCGAGATTGTGCTCGATCGCCTGGTTTCGTGTCGCCGAATCCGTGTGCGACAGCGAGCCGAACTTGTAGGACCGGGACTGATCGGTCTGGTCCTGGAACGTATTGGAATTCATGGCATCGAAAGCGAGTCCGGTTTCTTCGGCCTTTGCCTTGAGATCTGCCGGGTCGGTCTTGTCCCAGGGTATGTGCAGCGACACCGAAGGCGTCGCGCCCGTAAGCCCGTGGATGACGGCGCAGTCCTCCATCTTGTCGAAGATGTCGCGTGGCTCGCCGGCGCCCGGAAAACGCGCAAACCGTGTCCCGCCGGTGCCGACACCCCATGACGGCACCGCCACGCCATAGGCCGCCACCTTCGCCTTGATGGCGTCGATCGAAATGCCGCGGCGATCGAGATGTTCGCCAAGCGCGTCATAGTCGGCCTTCAGGCCGGGGCGCGCGTCCTCGTTCGCCCTGGCGACCACGGTTTCCTCAATCATGCATTCCTCCCTGCTTGGCCGGTCGTCCTATCGCGTGAACGCCTGGACGTTTCCGGCATCGACATTGACGATGTTGCCGGTCGATTTCGACGATGCTTCGGAGGCGAAGAAATAGGTCGCCTCGGCAATATCCTCCGGGAGAACCGAGCGCTTCAGCAACGAGCGCTGCCGGTACATCTCTTCAAGGCCCTCCTTGTCCGTCCCGTAGGTGGACGCGCGCTGGTCGAGCCACTCGCCGGACCAGATCTTGGAACCGCGCAGCACGGCGTCGGGGTTGACGACATTCACGCGGATGCCGCTCGGCGCGCCCTCAAGCGCCAGGCAGCGGGCCAGATGCAGTTCGGATGCTTTTGCCGTGCAATAGGCGGATGCGCCGGGAGAGGCGGCAAGGCCGTTCTTGGAACCGATGAAGATGATCGACCCGCCGATATCCTGCTTCTTCAGCATCCTGAACGCGGCGCGCGAGACGAGAAAATATCCCGTCGAAAGGATCGACATGTTCTTGTTCCACAGGTCGAGCGAGGTTTCCTCGACCGGTGCGGAAGAGGCGATCCCCGCATTCGAAACCACGATATCGACGCCGCCGAATTCCATTGCCATGCGTTGATAGGCATCATCGATGGCCTGCTCGCTGGTGACGTTCATTTCGACAGCGCGCACCACGTCCGCGGAGAACCGCCCCGCGAGGTTTTCCCGCGTCCTTTCAAGGGCTTCCGCGTCTATGTCGGCAAGGACGACGCAGGCCCCTTCGCCAAGAAGGCGCTCGGCCGTAGCCGAGCCGATGCCGCCCGCTCCACCGGTGATGATCGCGATACGTCCGGCAAGACTTTTCGGCTTCGGCATGCGCTGCAGCTTGGCCTCTTCGAGTAGCCAGTATTCGATATCGAAGGCCTCCTGTTCGGCAAGCCCGCAATATTCGGACACCGTGGACGATCCGCGCATCACGTTGATCGCATTGGTGTAGAATTCGCCGGAGATCCGCGCGGTGGCCTTGTCCCTGGCAAAGGTGATCATGCCGACACCCGGTACGAGATAGACCACCGCATTGGGGTCGCGCAGCGCCGGGCTGTCGTCACGCTTGCAGCGCGCGTAATAGGCCGCGTAATCGTCGCGATAGCTTTCGACACTCTGTTTCAATCCGGCAAGGGTGGCATCGACATCCGGCTTGGCCGGATCGAAATCCACCACCAGGGGCCGGATCTTGGTGCGCAGGAAATGGTCCGGGCAACTGGTGCCGAGCGCGGCAAGTTTCTCCATGTCGGCGGAATTGACGAACTCAAGCACGGCATGGCTGTCATCGAAATGGCCGACCATGCGGGCCTTGCCCGAGATCATGCCGCGGATTGCCGGCATCAGCGCGGCAGCAACCTTACGGCGCGCCGCCGCTTCGAGCGAACCGTGCTTCTTGCCGCCGAAGATGGTCTTTCCCGCCGTCTTCTCCTCGAACCACGCCATGGCCCGGTTGATCACATTCACGGTCAGCTCGTAGCAGGCCTCTGCCGTATCCGCCCATGTGAACAACCCATGGCTTTCGAGCACGACCCCCTTGGCATCCGGATTGTCCCTGCAGAATTTTTCCAGCCAGAGCCCGAGTTCGAAGCCCGGCCTCTTCCAGGGCAGCCAGCCGATCTCGTCACCGTAGATTTCGCGTGTCAGATCCCGGCTGTTCGACGAGGCTGCGATCGCGATCACGGCGTCAGGGTGCATGTGATCGACATGCTTGCGCGGAACATAGGCATGCAGCGGGGTGTCGATGGACGCGGCGCGCGGGTTCAGGTTGAAGGTGCAGTGCGGCAGATAGCCGACCATCTCGTCTTCGTGCTCGAGACCGCGATAGAGGCCCTTCAGCGCTTCAAGCTTGTCCATGTAGAGGGTGGCGAAGCCGTCCATCCTGATCGTGCCGACATCGCCGCCCGAACCTTTCACCCAGAGGACTTCCACATCTTCGCCGGTGAGCGGATCTCTCTCCATGGCTTTTGCGGACGTGTTGCCGCCGCCGTAATTGGTGATGCGCTTGTCTGACCCAAGAAGATTGGAGCGATACAAAAGCAGCTCCGCCTCGCTCATTCCCTTTGCCTTCCGGGCATCCCAGAGGTTCTTGAGCCGTGTTTCAGCAGGCTTGTCGAGCATGCTTGTCCTCCCGTCGCGCAAGCGTGATCCTGCCCATTGCATGCGCCCCAAGATCGGCGTTGTCAATCATAAACGCTCAAATTCAATCATGGTGCGGCGCAATATAATCATTTATGATCGTTTCTGATTGACAGGCGTCGTTTTCGGTGAAAGCGTTACGGGCCGGAGGAGACCAGATGCACGAAACAGAGCGCCACAGGGTAATTCTATCCGCCGTTCAGGAACGGCCGGTGGTGACCGTGCAGGAAATGGTCGAACTGACCAGTTCGTCAGAGGCGACGATCCGCCGGGACATTGCGACACTTCACGTCCAGAAGAAGCTGCGCCGGGTCCGCGGTGGTGCGGAATCGATCAACCCGCCGCAATTTGTCGGCCTCGCGGGCCGGCCTTTTTCGGTGAATGAGACGATCAACATCTCTCAGAAACGGGCCATCGCGGCCCAGGCGGTCGACATGTGCAGCGACGGCGACGCGATCATCATCAATGGCGGGACGACAACCTTCCAGATGGTGCACCGGCTGGCGACCAAGCGCATGCAGGTGTTCACCAATTCGTTTCCGATTGCCGAACACCTGCTCAAGCATTCGAAGAACACGATCATGTTGTCCGGTGGTGCGATCTACCGGGAGCAGAACATCATTCTTTCGCCTTTCGACAATGATGTGACTCGGAATTTCTGTGCGAAACGCATGTTCATGGGTGCGCACAGCCTGGGCCATCTCGGCCTTATGGAAGCTGACCCGCTCCTCATCCAGGCGGAACAGAAGCTGATCGATCAGGCGGACGAACTGGTCGTTCTGGTCGACTCGTCGAAATTCAGGAAGCGTTCGAGCCTTATCCTGTGCCCGCTGGAGCGGATCACGACCGTCATTACGGACAACGGAATTCGCGATGAAGATCGCCTGATGCTGGAAAAGGCCGGTGTCGGGCTGGTGGTTGCGGATAGTGCTGCAAAGGAGCAATCCTCCTCAGCGGCATGACGCCGGGAGGAGCAAACTGAAAGGGAGGAACTTTCATGAAACTCATCAATACACTGGCACTCACGGCCGCACTGGCCGCTGCCGCAATGACAGGTTCGGTATCGGCACAGGCGCAGGAGCGTATCGCGCTCGTCGTCAAGTCACTGGGCAACGGCTTCTTCGACGCCGCGGCGAAAGGTGCGGAGAAGGCAGCTGCGGAAATCGGTGATATCGAAGTCATCTACACCGGCCCGACATCCGCCACGGCGGAAGGCCAGATCGACATCGTCAACTCGCTGATCGCGCAGAACGTGGACGCGATCGCGATTTCCGCCAACGATCCCGACGCGCTCGTTCCGGTTCTGGAAAAGGCCATGCAGCGCGGCATCAAGGTGCTTTCATGGGACTCCGGCGTCGCTCCCGAAGGCCGAATGCTGCACCTCAACCCGTCAGACACGGCTTTGATCGGCGAGACGATCATCAAGCTTGCCGCCGACTACCTTCCGGATGGCGGCGACGTTGCAATTCTTTCGGCCTCTTCCACGGCGACCAACCAGAACGCATGGATTGAAGCGGCAAAGGAAGCGCTGCCGGAGAAGTTTCCGAACATCAACCTCGTGTCCGTGGTCTACGGCGACGACGACTCGGTCAAGAGCACCAATGAGGCAAAGGGCTTGATCTCGTCGTATCCGGATCTCGATGCGATCATCGCACCGACGACCGTCGGGGTCGTTGCCGCTGCACAGGTTGTCACCGACATGGGCAAGATCGGTGAAATCAACGTCACCGGCCTGGCGCTGCCTTCCGAGTTCAAGCAGTTCATCGACAATGGAGCCTCACAGGCCGTTGCTCTGTGGAACCCGATCGACCTCGGATACTCGGCCGTCTACCTCGCCCATCAGCTGATCGAGGGTAAGGAAGCGACCGCCGGCGCGACCTTCGGCATCGGTGAAGTCGGCGAAGTCACGCTGGACGACCAGACGGCTGCGGCGATGGCGGCCCCCTTCACCTTCGACAAGTCCAACATCGAAGAGTTCTCGAAGATCTACTGATCTCCCGGGACTGGCCGGCGGCGTCCAACGCCGCCGGCCATCTGCCAGGGACAGCATCTATCACCGCGGCCGCATTTCGATGTGACGCCGCCTTGGACCGTCGCGATGAACATGCACACCACGACAGAACCGAAAATCACGCTTGAAGGGATCACCAAGACCTTTCCCGGCGTGAGAGCGCTCCACAAGGTGGCGCTCGAGCTCTATCCCGGTCAGGTTACGGCGCTGATCGGTGAGAACGGCGCTGGCAAGTCGACGCTCGTCAAGACGATGACCGGCATCTACCAGCCGGATGAGGGCGAGATCCGCATCGACGGCGAAGTTGCGTCGCTTGCATCGCCCCATGCCGCGTTCAGGCGAGGCATCACGGCCATCCATCAGGAAACGGTTCTCTTCGACGAGCTGTCCGTGGCGGAAAACATATTTCTCGGTCACTCGCCCAAAACCGTCTTCAAAACGATCGACTGGCGATCCATGCAGTCGCGTGCACGGACGCTGCTCAAGGAGATCGGCGCGTCTCACATCGTACCGGAAGCC